>NZ_LZIR01000086.1 GCF_001667035.1 Mycobacterium sp. 852002-51057_SCH5723018 | reverse complement strand
GCGTGGATCGGATTCTGCGCATTAGGCCTCGGCGGGTCCGGCCCGAAGGCGACCGCCGCGAGCCCCGCCGACTCGACGAAGCCCAGCTTGTCGGGCGGCGCCGCCAGGCGCACGTCGTGACCTCGGCGCAGCAACTCCCGAGCGGCGGCCGCGCAGGGCTCGACATCACCCCGGCTTCCGTAGGCGGCCACCACGAATTTCATCGACGGAACCTAGCACTCTAGGGTGGCTGCGACCGCGTGACCGTGCACCGCGCCGCACGCGCGGGCATGCTTGACGGCATGCATGTCATTACCGGAGTCCGCGACCCGGCGGGGAGCTTTCCCCTCGAGACCACAGCTGACGATGCCCACGAGCGTCGCCAGGCCAACCGCGCCATCGCCGTCAGCGCCGTCGGATTGGCGCTGACCGGGCTCATCGAGCTGGCCATCGCGCTGGTATCGGGATCGGTCGCGCTGCTCGGCGACGCGCTGCACAACCTGTCGGACGTCTCGACCAGCGCCCTGGTGTTCGTCGGTTTTCGGGCATCCCGGAAAGTGCCCACCGAGCGATACCCGTACGGCTACGAACGCGCCGAGGACCTCGCCGGCATCGGCGTGGCCTTGGTGATTTGGGGCAGCGCCGCGGTCGCCGGATTCGAAAGCGTCACAAAGCTTCTCCGTCACGGCGGCACAGCCCACCTGGGCTGGGGAATCGCCGCGGCGGCCGTCGGCATCGCCGGCAATCAGCTGGTCGCCCGCTACAAGCTCACGGTGGGCCGGCGGATTCGTTCGGCGACCATGGTGGCCGATGCCAAGCATTCCTGGCTCGACGCCTTGTCCTCGGCGGGGGCCATGCTGGGGCTGGTCGGCGTAGCACTCGGGTGGGGTTGGGCCGACGCGGCCGCCGGCATCGCGGTCACCGGGCTCATCTGCCACGTCGGCTGGGAGGTCACCTCCGACATCGCGCACCGCCTGCTCGACGGCGTCGACACCGAAATCATCACGACGGCCGAATCCGCAGCCACCGCCGTTCCCGGGGTCACGCATGCGCACGCCCGCGCCCGCTGGACGGGGCGGACGCTGCGCGTCGAAGTGGAAGGCTTCCTCGATCCCGACACTCCGCTGGCGACGGCCGACGAGATTGGCCGGGACGTGGCTTCCGCGCTGGCGCCGCGGATTCCGGACATGCACCGCTTCACCTGGATCGCGCGGGCCGCGTCTAACTAGCGGGCAGTCCGCTCTTGATGGCGGCGTCCTGCTTCTTGCCGAGGTCCAGGACGAAGTCGGGTTGCACCGGGTCGTTGGGCGGGCTCTCGAACTCCAAGACGGTAAACACCTTGCCCTCGGTGAACATCACGATCGCTTTGGACTTCGACCCGTCCGGCGACGGCCCCACCGCCATCTGGCCGCCGGTACCGACGTCGGCCGGCGTCGGCGGCGCCTTCACGCTGAGCTCCTGAATCGCCTTGGCGCTCTGGTCGAGCGCCTGGGACGCCTGGCCCGGGTCGGGATAGACATAGATCGTGTCGTCGACCTTGCGGGTGCCGCCCTGGTTCATGAACACGCCTTCGGTTCCCGCCGGGTTGGGAACGGGCAGCGTCTGGCTCAGCGTGAAGGTGTCGCCGGGCACGACGATGTCGGTGGGCTTGATGAGCAAATTGCTGTAGTCGGAAGGCTGGGCGGGGACGCCGCTCGACGCCGGCGGCGCGGACGATGACGCAGCCGAGGCCGACGTCGTCGATGACGTGGTCGACGATGGGCTTGACGACTTGTTGCTTCCGCAGCCCGTGGCCGCGACGCCGATCACCAGGGTGCTAGCAGCCAGCCCGGCCGCCACCGCCGATACCTTCATCACCATTGACTCCTTCGGGGTGGTTGCATTTGCTAGTGCCCCGCGCAACATAGCCGAAGGGTGGCGCTGGCGCATGTCGAATAGCGCAAATGCTCGACGCGTCAGTGATCGATTTGCGAAGCCCGCTGAGGCGAAAACGATTCCACGACCTTGATCAGCTCGTCGGCCGCTTCCCAATTCAACAGGTGCCCCGCGTCGGGTACGGAAACGAGCCGGGCCCCGGGTATGCCCGCGGCCAGTCGGCGCGAATGGCTGGGCGGCGTCGTGCGGTCCGCGGTGCCGACCACCACCGCAGTCGGAATGGCGATTTCGCCCAGCCGCGGGTAACGGTCTTCGCGCGAAAAGGCTTGCACGATCGGCAGCAACGGGCCGTGTTCGTCGAGGTGCTGGTTGAAAAACTCCATGAAAACCGAGATCATCGCCGGCGACGGGCGCTTTCCGCACTGTGCTGCGCCGAACAGCACCGCGATCGTCTTGTTGCGGATCAGCCGTTGCAGGATGCCGTATTGCAGCAGCGGGATTTGTAGTCGATTCTGCGGCGCCCCATCCAGGACGCGGCCCGCCCAGGTGGCGAACAACACCAGCCCGCGCAGCCGCCGCGCCAGATAGGGGTGGTCGAGCACCGCGCGAATGGTGACGAATCCGCCCATGGAGTGCCCGACCAGCACGCCATCGTCGACGTCGAAGTGCTCGAGGACCGCGGCAAGGTCGGCCGCCATCGGCCCGGACCCGATCCCGTCGGCGCCCAGCGTGGACAGTCCGTGGCCGCGCTGATCGAAGGCGATGACGCGAAAACCTTTGGCCTGCAGCTCATCCCATACCAGGTTCCACTCGAGGATCCGGGCTGTGTAGCCGTGGACCAAAATCACCGGCGGTCCCTGCCCGGCGACCAATGCGTGCAGCACCGTCCCGTCGGGGCGGTCGATCCGGACGTGTTCACCCTGCGGCACGGCGGTGAGCCGTTCGCGGGGAAACGGATTGGGGTTCTGCTGGATCGCCCGGACGGCCGCGCGCGCCGCGCCCCACGCCGCCAAGCCGGTCGCACCGGCCATCGCCGTGCCCTTCACGGCACGTCAATCCAAATGGTCAGTGCCCCAAACGCAACCGCGAGCACGGCGAGCAGGACCGTGTCGGCCGCGTGCAGGCGCGGTGGCTCGGAGGCGCCCAACCGTAATTCGCGGGCGATCAGGAAGAGGGGAAACGCCACGCTGATGGCGATGAAGTAGCACGCGGCGACGTAAGCCCACACGAAGCGCACCTTGTGCTTTCTGGCCTCGATCACCATCAGGATGACCACGGCGATGCCCAGCATGAGGGCGTCGGCGGTGATGTTCCTCGACGCCGCGGTGACCTTGGCGTCGCGCCAGAAGTTGACGAAGAAATCGGTGGGGCTGTGGACGTAGGCGACGGTCTGGCTCCAGCACGCGATCAGCGCCGCCACCGCGATCACCCCGTAGATGACGCATAGCACTTTGCGCGACGTCGGCATGTCTGGGATCAATCGCCGACCGCGCCCTCCGGCTTGGGGCCGCGGCCCTCGCCGGTGATGTACTTCGGGCAATAGGCACCCACCGCGATCACCGTGAACTTCGCGGCGCCGTTGCCGGTGAAACCGTTGCGCTGCTGCAGGTTCCCGAGAATTTCCTCTTCCGTCGACCCGGTGTCTTCCAGCTCGCACACGGTTTTGCCCGCCGATATCGCGGCGGCCGGATCCTGGTAGGAGATTCCCGCGAATTTGAGGGCGGACAGGAAGTCCGCGTCCACGCCGTCATCCGCATACGCGGGCGCCGCCAGGCCGATCACCGCAGCGAAGCCCGCCAAGGCCAAAAAGACTCTCATGACCCCCCGAGCCTTCCAGAACGGCGGCCGCTCCGCATCCCAGCCCCTAGGTTAAAGGGGTGGTCGCCACCCTCATCATTCTCGACGTCTTCGTCGGCATCCTTGCGCTACTTGGGCTCATTGCCGTGTGGAACCAGGTGCGGGCGCGACAGCGAACGGCAGGCACGAAAGGCGTCGTGCTGGTGAGCGAACGCCTGCAGCCGCGCCGCCGAAACATCGCCCGATTCCAGACGACCCTGCGGATCGTCGGCCCGGTGGTGCGCTACGACGTCGCCCTCGACCTAGAAGCCGACGGCTCGCGATTCGAGGCGTCCCCGGCCCAGCCCGCGACCCGGCCATCGATGGGCTGCGACGACGAGGAATTGTCGTGGACCTTCGAGGTTCCCGACGACGACGTCGACCGACTATGGGTGGTCGTCTCCTGGTTGGAGGCGCGCGGCTACGACCTTCGACCGGCCGCGATTACGCGTCAGCTGAGCACCTCGGAGACCTATGTGTGGAAGTGGTATCTCGGACGGCTCGGCGGGTGGCGCAGCCAACGAACCGCGACGGCACCGACAGCGGTGTTTCCGGCGGTGAGGAGTCGGCCCAAGGGTGAGCAGAGCTAAGCGGCGGGCGCGCGGGACAGCTTGAACGACGGCCGGCGCAACCGCGACGACTCGGGTAGCTCGCCGACCGGTCGGTGCTCCGGTGCCTCCCAGATGTCGCCACCGAGCACCCCGGGCAGGCCGGCTTCGCTGGCGACGAAGACGGGATGGCTGCCCTCGGCTGACTGACGGTGGAAATCCCTGACCGCCGCGAACGCCCACTTGCCCAGCAGGCAAATCGCGACCAGGTTGACGATGGCCATCAGGGCCATCGCCAGATCGGCCAGCGCCCACACCAACGTGAGCTGAGACATCGCGCCGACGGCGATCGCCGCCAGCGTCACCACCTTCAGCACGTTGATCGAAAGCCGCCGGCCACCAAGGAAGAACACGTTGGCCTCCGCACACACGTAGTTGCTGAGCACAGAGGCAAACGCGAAGACGAAGACGACGGTCGTCATCAATACGGTGGTCCACGAACCGAGGCCGGCGGCGATCGCCGACTCCGTCAGGCTTGCGCCGGCAACCGAACCCGGGTGGGCCGGGTCGTAGACGCTTGGACCCGACATCAGCACGATGAACGCGGTCGCCGTGCAGATCACCATGGTGTCGACGAAGACGGCGAGCGACTGAATCAGGCCCTGCTCCACCGGATGTGACACAGTCGCGGCGCCCGCGATGTTCGGCGAACTACCCATCCCGGCCTCGCAGGCGAACAGGCCCCGCTTGACCCCGATCAGCATCACCGTAGCGATGCCGCCGGCGAAACCGCCTGCCATTTGCCGGATTCCGAACGCGCCACCGATGATTTCCTGAAGCACCGCCGGCAACGCGCTGACATTGACGGCGACGATCGCCAACGCGAGCAACGCATACACCAGCGCCACGACCGGAAGGACCCGTTCGGCGAACTTGGCGACGCTGCGGATCCCGCCGAACAGCACCGGCGCCGCGAGTGTGGCCAACCCCGCTGTCGTCCAGCCGATTCCGACACCGTGCGATGATTTCAACACGCCGCTGATCGCGTTGGTCTCCACCATGTTGAACGCGGTCGAAAAGGTGAACACCAGCAGCATGGCGAAGACGACGCCGCCCGCCCGCGAGCGCAGGCCGCCCTGGATGTAGAAGGCGGGGCCGCCGCGGAAGGTGCCGTCCGGGGAGCGCACCTTGAAAATTTGCGCCAGGGTGGCCTCGATCAACGCGGTCGCCATGCCGACCGCGGCCACCACCCACATCCAGAAGATCGCGCCGGGACCACCGACGGTGAGGGCGATCGCCACGCCGGCGATGTTCCCCGTGCCCACGCGCGACGCCAGGCCGACGCAGAAGGCCTGAAAAGACGAGATCCCACCCTCTTGGCGGTGGGATCTGCCTAGCTGGCGGATCATGCGCCTGAAGTATCGGACCTGAATGAATCGGGTGCGCACCGTGAAATAAATGCCGACACCTATGAGCAGGTAAACGAGGACGTGGCTATTCAGGAGATTGCTGAGCGGATCGACAAACTGCGCCTGAACGAAGTCCAAATCTCCCATCCTCTTCAAGCCGGCCGGCGGTTAATCGCAGGAGCGTATGCAGGAAATGTTGACGACATGTTTCGTTAACCGTGCGTTGGTCGCCGGGATTGTAAAAATCCGATGACGAGCGGTTATGACCCCGGATTGCCGCTCGTCGTCGACAACGCTTGGGGGCAGTAAACATTGGCAGCGATCGCGGTGAACCGGGCGGCGTTGTCCCCGTGCAATCCCGCGTTCTGAGACTGGATCGTCTTGACGACGTCCGCCATTTGCGTCCCCTGGCCGACGGCCTGGCACACCCATTTCCCGGCCGCTACGACCCGGGCCGGGTCGGGAAATGTGATGCCGGCCGCATGGAGCGAGACGAGGAATGCGTCGTCGTTGCTGTCGGCGCGCGCGGGCACCGCCATGCCGACTATGGCGGCAAGGCTTGTCAGCGTCAGGACCAGCGGCTTCACGGCCCACTGATGGTCGCAGAGCGGCGGCCGGGCCGCATCTCGAGCGACATGTCGGATAGCGTCAACCAACGGTTGACAGCCGGAGGGCCGTCAACTTAGAGTTGACGGCATGTCCGATCCGACACCCGTCGCCTACCCCGTCCGCCTCGACGAGCTGATCAACGCCATCAAACGGGTGCACAGCGACGTGCTGGACCAGCTCGCGGACGCCGTCCTGGCCGCCGAGCACTTGGGCGAGGTCGCCGATCACCTGATCGGGCACTTCGTCGACCAGGCCCGCCGCTCGGGTGCCTCCTGGACCGACATCGGCAAGAGCATGGGCGTCACCAAACAGGCCGCCCAGAAGCGGTTCGTGCCCCGCGCCGAGGCCACCACCCTGGACCCGGAACAGGGCTTTGGACGCTTCACGCCGCGGGCGCGCAATGCGGTGGTCGCCGCCCAGAACGCCGCCCACGACGCTGCCAATTGCGAGATCACTCCCGATCACTTGTTGCTCGGCGTACTCGGCGATCCCGCCGCACTGTCCAGCGTCTTACTGGGTCGGCAGAACGTCGACGTCGACACCTTGCGCGCCGCGGTGACCCTGCCGCCGGCCTGTGCCGAGCCACCGGAACTCATCCCGTTCAGCGGACCGGCCCGCAAGGCCCTCGAGCTGACCTTCCGCGAGGCACTTCGCCTCGGCCACAACTACATCGGCACCGAACACATGCTGCTGGCCTTGCTCGAGCTTGAAGACGGGGCCGGGCCGCTGCACCGGGCCGGCGTCGACAAGGACCGCGTCGAGGCCGACCTGATCGCCGCGCTCGACGCACTCACCAGCAGCAAGAACCCCTCCCCTTCGCCGTAGCGCGTGTGCGATCATGCGATGGTGCGCCGCTGGCTGATCGTTCTGTCCGCCCTTCTCGTCGCCGCGGCGGGCCTCACCGCTCCCCGCGCCCGGGCAGGAGACGCGCCGATCGGTCACATCGGCGACACCCTTCGGGTGGATACCGGCACCTATGTCGCCGACGTCACCGTCAGCGGCGTGGCCCCCGTCGACCCGCCGCCGGGATTCGGCTACACGCGCGAAGGCACCTTTAGGGGTTTCCCGGGCAGCACGGTTGACCGGGCCGACGTGACGGTCCGCGCCGTCCGGGTGCCGAATCCGTTCATCATGGCGACCACTTTCAGCTTCGACGGTGTGACCCCCTACGCCGACGCCTACAAGCCGCGGCCGTCGGATGCGCCCGACGCGCTGGACAACGTGCTCGTCAACGCGCCGAACGGGGCGATCGTGCGCGGCGGAGTCTATTGGGACGCCTACCGGGATCCGGTCTCCACGGTGGTCCTGCTGGACAAAAAGACGGGCTACCACCTCGCGCAGTGGAATCTGTAACGCTGGCGACGGGTTCGGCCGACGCCGACGAACTGGCCGCCGTTGCCGCACAAACCTTTCCGTTGGCATGCCCGCCCTCGACTCCTGCGGAGGATATCGCGTCGTTCATCGACGCCCACCTGTCGGCAGGACGCTTCGCGGACTACCTCGCCGACCCCCGCCGTGCCATCATCACCGCGGCCCACGACGGCCGAATCATCGGTTACGCCATGCTGATTCGCGACGCCGCCGGCAACACCGCCGAGCTGTCGAAGATCTACGTGCTGCCCGACCACCACGGCACCGGCGCCTCGACCGCCCTGATGGACCGCGCGCTGGCCACCGCCGAATCGTGGGGCGTGCGCTGCGTGTGGCTGGGCGTCAACCAGGCAAACCAACGCGCCCAACGCTTCTACGCCAAGAGCGGCTTCAACGTCAACGGCACCAGGACTTTTCAGGTGGGCACCCGCCTCGAGAACGACTACCTCATGGTTCGCGAGCTTGGCTGACGCCTGCGTGCCCCATCGATGTCAAGGCCAACAGTCGTGACGTCGCCCGCAGGTACTTCTTTCGATACCCGCCGGCCAGCATCTCCTCGCTGAAGACGGTGTCCAGCTTGGCACCGGACGCCACCACCGGGATGCCGGCGTCATAGAGCCGGTCGGTCAGCGCCACCAGCCTCAGCGCGACGTTTTGGTCGTCGATGCCGTGCACGCCGGTCAAAAACACCGCCGTCACGCCCTCGATCAGCGTCAGGTACCGCGACGGATGCATGGTGGCCAGGTGCGCGCACAGCGCGTCGAAATCGTCGAGCGTCGCCCCGTCGACCGCGGCGGCGCGTGCGGTCACTTCCGCGTCCGACAGCGGCTGCGGCGCCGGCGGCAGGCCGCGGTGCCGGTAGTCCGGGCCCTCGATCCGCACGGTGGTGAAAATGCTTGCCAGCGTGTTGATTTCGCGCAGGAAGTCCTGGGCGGCGAAGCGGCCCTCGCCGAGCTGCTCGGGCAGCGTGTTGGAGGTGGCGGCCACCGAGACCCCCCGCTCGACCAGCGACGAGAGCATCCGCGAAATCAGCGTGGTGTTACCGGGATCGTCGAGCTCGAATTCGTCGATGCACACCGCGGTGTAGTCGGCCAGCATGTCGATGCACTCGACGTAGCCGAACACCCCGGCGAGCTGGGTGAGCTCACCAAATGTGGCGAACGCCTTGGGAGTTGGGGGCTGCGGCCCCTCCCCGGGCAGCTGGTAGTAGGACGAGGCCAGCAGGTGGGTCTTCCCCACGCCGAAGCCGCCGTCGAGGTAGAGCCCTACGCCGGGCAACACCTCGCGCCTGCCAAACAGTTTGCGCCGGCCGGCCCGGCGTTCCACGGCCTGCCGGCAGAAGTCCTGGCAGGCGACGACGGCGGCGGCCTGGGTCGGTTCGGCGGGGTCGGGGCGATACGTCGCAAAGCTGACGTCGGCGAACGTTGGCGGCGGCCGCAATTGAGCGATCAGCCGCTCCGGCGACACGCTGGGATGCCGATCCACCAGGTGAGCCACCGCGGCGGAAGCGGACCCGTGCATGCACCGAACTGTAGCGGCGTGCTGCAATCGAGCTCATGCTGACGCTGCTCGGGTCGATCCGCGAACTCGACAACGGCGAACTCCCCCGGCTCTACGCCTACCCGGAGCGGGACGGCCCGTGGGTGCGCGCGAACTTCATCACCAGCGTGGACGGCGGCGCCACCGCCGACGGCAAGAGCGGTGGCATGGGAGGACCCGGCGATCGGCTCATCTTCGAGCTGCTGCGGGAACTTGCCGACGTCATCGTGGTCGGCGCGGGCACGGTGCGCATCGAGGGCTATTCCGGCGCGCAGCTGGGCGCCGCAGATCGCCAGCGGCGGCAGGCCCGCGGTCAGGGCGAGCTTCCGCCGCTGGCCATCGTCACCAAGTCGGGTCGCCTCGACCGCGACATGGCGGTGTTCACCCACACCGAGGTGCCTCCGCTGGTGCTCACCTGCACGGCGGCGGCCGAGGAGACGCGCCGCCGGCTCTCCGGGTTGTGCGAGGTGATCGACTGCTCGAGTGGCGATTCCGGCCAGGTCGACGAGGCGGCCTTGCTGGCGGTCCTCGCGGGCCGCGGCATGCGCCGCGTGCTGACCGAAGGCGGGCCGACCTTGCTCGGGGCGTTCATCCAGCACGACCTGCTCGACGAGCTGTGCCTGACCATGGCGCCCTACGTCGTCGGCGGCCTGGCCCGGCGCATCGCGACCGGACCCGGCCAGCTGCTGACCCGGATGCGCCGCGCCCACATCCTGAGCGACGACGCCGGCTACTTGTACGCCCGCTACGTCAAGGCATAGCTACTGTGGTCGGCATGAGTCGGCAGCTGGCGTCCGCGACGGTCCTGGTCGCGGTGACCACATTGCTGGCCGGCTGCGTCCCGGGCCTGGCCGCGGACCCGCGCTTCGCCACCAACTCCGGCGCCAAACCGCAGGGGGTGGCCACCACCAAGCCCCCGCCCAGCGGCCCGCCGCCGATCGCCGCGCCCAAGAACGACCTGTCCTGGCACGACTGCACGTCACGCGTCTTCGGCGACGCCGCCGTCCCCGCCAAGCCGGGCGTCCAGCTGGATTGCGCGACCTACGACACCGACCTCGACCCCGCGGGCGGCGGGGCCGGGACCCTGAGCATCGGCGTGGTCCGCGCGCGGTCGGACCAGACCCCGCGCGACGCCGGCCCGCTCGTCTTCACCACCGGCTCCGACCTGCCGTCGTCGGCGCAATTGCCGGTGTGGCTGGCCCGGGGCGGTACCGACGTGCTGCAGACCCACCCCATCGTCGCCGTCGACCGCCGCGGCATCGGGATGTCGAGCCCGATCGACTGCCGCGACCAGCTCGACCGCCAGGCCATGCGCGACCAAGCGCAATTCCAGCCTGGCGACGACCCCGTCGCCAACCTTTCCGAAATCTCGAACACCGCCACCACCAACTGCAGCGACGCCATCGCGCCTGGCGCCTCCGACTACGACAGCTCCCACGCCGCCTCCGACATCGAGCGGCTGCGCAGCCTTTGGGACGTGCCCGCGGTCGCGCTGGTCGGGATCGGCAACGGCGCCCAGGTGGCGCTGGCCTACGCCGCGTCGCGGCCCGACCGGGTGGCCCGGCTGATCCTCGACTCCCCGGTTGCGTTGGGCGTCAACGCCGAAGCGGCCGCCGAGCAACAGGTCAAGGGCCAGCAGGCCGCGCTCGACGCGTTCGCCGCCCAGTGCGTCGCGGTGAACTGCGCGCTGGGCCCGGACCCGAAGGGCGCCGTCAGCGCGCTGCTGGCCGACGCCCGCGCAGGCAAGGGGCCCGGCGGCGTACCAGTAGCCTCAGTGGTCAACGCGATCACCGTCGCGTTGGGCTTCCCGTCCGGCGGGCGCGTCAACGCCACCACCAGCCTGGCGAGCACCCTGGCGGCCGCCCGCTCCGGCGACGCCAGCCAGCTCAACAACCTGATCAATCACGCCTTCGCCGTCAACGACTCCGACGGCCAGTTCGTCAACTTCTGCAGCGACGCGGTCAACCGCCCGACCCCCGACCGGGTGCGCGAGCTCGTGGTGGCGTGGGGGAAGCTCTATCCGCAATTCGGCACCGTCGCGGCGCTCAACTTGGTCAAATGCGTGCACTGGCCCGTTATTTCGCCGCCGGCGGCCCCGAAGGACCTCAAGATCGACGTCCTGCTGGCCGGAGTGCAGAACGACCCGATCGTCGGCATGGAAGGCGTCGCGGCGACGGCCGCCACCATCATCAACGCCAACGCGGCCAGCAAGCGGGTGATGTGGCAGGGCATCGGTCATGGCGCCAGCATTTATTCGCCGTGTGCGGTGCCGCCGCTGATCGGCTACCTCAACAGCGGCAAGCTGCCGGCAACCGACACGTACTGTCCCGCCTGAGACTTCGCGATTGGGCCCGGTGTACGGTGCGCTGGTGACCGCAGCTGACTCGACCCGAACCGGCCTGCGCGAATCGATCCTGGCCCCGTTTCGTCCCCGCACCAGCGCGCCGAGCGCGGCGACGGTATTGCGATCGGCGCTGTGGCCGCTGGCGATTCTCTCGGTGCTGCACCGCAGCATCGTGCTCACGCTCAACGGCAACATCACCGACGACTTCAAACCGGTCTACCGCGCGGTGAACAACTTCCGCCACGGCCTGGACATCTACAACGAGCACTTCGACTACGTCGACCCGCACTACCTGTACCCGCCCGGCGGCACGCTCCTGATGGCGCCCTTCGGGTATCTGTCCTTCACACCGTCGCGCTATCTGTTCATCCTGATCAACACCGTGGCCATCCTGCTCGCCTGGTACCTGCTGCTGCGACTGTTCAAGTTCACGCTGTCCTCGGTGGCCGCGCCCGCCCTGCTGCTGGCGATGTTCTGCACGGAGACGGTGACCAGCACGCTCGTCTTCACCAACATCAACGGCTGTGTCCTGCTGGCGGAGATACTGTTCTTGTGGTGGCTGCTCGACCGCAAAGTCGGCCGTCAATGGTGGGCAGGCGTCGCGATCGGGCTGACACTCACACTCAAACCCCTGCTCGGGCCGCTGTTGTTGCTGCCCCTGCTGAACCGGCAGTGGCGGGCAGTGGTGGCCGCGATCGTGGTTCCGGTGGTGATCAACCTGGCCGCGCTGCCGCTCGTCAGTCACCCGATGGACTTCTTCACCAAAACGCTGCCGTACATCGGAGGGACCCGGGATTACTTCAATAGCTCGATCGAGGGCAACGGGGTGTATTTCGGCCTGTTCACGTGGCTGATCGTGTTCCTGCGGATCATGTTCACGCTGCTTGCGATTGGCGCGCTGTGGCTGCTGTACCGCTACTACCGCACCCGCGACCCGCTGTTCTGGTTCACCACCTCGTCGGGCGTGCTGCTGCTGTGGTCGTGGCTGGTGCTGCCGCTGGCCCAGGGCTACTACTCGATGATGCTGTTCCCGTTCCTGATGACCGTCGTGCTGCGCAACTCGCTGATCCGTAACTGGCCGGCGTGGCTGGGGATCTACGGCTTCCTGACGCTGGACGACTGGCTGATTTACCGGTACATGAGGTACGGCCGCGCGCTGCACTACCTGAAGATCACCTACGGCTGGTCGTTGCTGCTGATCGTGGCGTTCACCGTGCTGTGCTTCCGTTACCTCGACGCCAAGGCCGAGAACCGGCTGGACGGCGGCATCGATCCGGCGTGGCTGACGCCCGAGCGTGAGCGGGCTAACGTGGACGCATGACCTCCTCTGACACGTCGCGTCCCAAGGTGCAACTGTCTGATGACGAGTGGCGTAAGAAACTCAACCCGCAGGAGTTCGACGTGCTGCGCCGCGCCGGCACCGAGCGGCCGTTCACCGGCGAATACACCGACACCAAAACCGAAGGCATCTACCAATGCCGGGCATGCGGGGCCGAATTGTTCCGCAGCACAGAGAAATTCGAGTCACACTGCGGCTGGCCGTCGTTCTTCGACCCCGCCAACTCCGACGCGGTGATCCTGCGGACCGACCACTCGATGGGCACGACGCGCACCGAGGTGCTGTGCGCCAATTGCCACAGCCACCTGGGCCACGTTTTCACCGGCGAGGGCTACCCGACGCCGACCGATCAGCGTTACTGCATCAACTCGATCTCGCTGCGGCTGGTGCCGGCGGGCGCCTAGCGTCGACTGGGTTCCCCCGCGACACATAACCAGTTGTGAAGACACGCTGGAGCGCGTCGCAACCAGTTATGTGGCGCGGCATCCGCGACGAATGAGCGCCTCGCGCACGCGTCGGATGACGTCGTCCGGCTTGTCCTCGGCGATCACCCGGATGACGATCCAGCCAAGCGCGTCGAGCTTGCGCATCCGCCACTGGTCTCGGGCGTACTGGCGGCGGCTCGTGCGGTGCTGGTCACCGTCGTATTCGGCGCCCACCTTGTATCTCTCCCAACCCATGTCCAGCACGCCGACCGTTCGCCAGTTCTCATTCACCGGTATCTGTGTCTCGGGAGCCGGCAATCCGGCATCGATCAGCAAGAGTCGCAGCCAAGTCTCCTTCGGCGACGCGGCACCCGCATCGACAAGCGGTAGTGCCGTGCGTAGCCGCCGCAGGCCCCGCGCACGCGGGTACCGCTTGGCCAGCAGCAACACCTCCTCGACACAAAACGGCGTCGCCCGCATCAAAGCATCGAGCCGCGCGACCGCTTCGTCTCTGGGCAGTTGCCTGGCCAAGTCGAACGTCGTCCGAGCGAGAGTGGTCACCGGTAGAGCCGCGACACGGGTGACCTCGTCGGGCTCGACTCGCTGATTACGGGTGATGACGCCGACCGGAGCATGCTGATTGCGCCAGATCAATTCGATGGGCTCGTCGTCGTCGATCCAATTCGAGCCGTGCAATGCCGCAGCCGCGAGCCCCGCCACGACACCGCGTCTGCCTGACCACAGCCACGCTGCGGCGGTACGGGTCCGAAGCGACAGCGGCGAGCGCTCCGCCAGGTAAACGTCGGGATAGATCGCGCGGAACCCGGTCCGCAGCTGGTATGGCGTAAGCCGCCCCTGCCGCACGGCCTCGCTGCCTCTGAACACGTCGTCCACACGACGAAAGACGCCCCCGCCCACAGCACGGATCCACCAGACATTAACCGCTGCGACACTTTTCGGCGTGTCGTCGCAGACGTTTATGTGTCGCGGCGCGAGGCGCGAGGCGCGAGGGTCGCGGCGCGAGGCGCGAGGCGCGAGGCGCGCAGCGCGAGGCGCTGTAACTCAGTCCACGCGCGTGGCGTGCACTTCCCAGAACGGCGCGTGCACCCGGCCGCCCTCCAGCCACGGCTCCATGGCCCGGAACCGTTCCAGCATGGGCTGCACCTGGTCGGCCAGGTCGGGGTTGCGCGCCGCCATCATCTCGATCGTCTCGGTGCTGAGGTTGACCAGATAGGTGGTCGGGCCCAGGTAGGTGATCTCCCAGCCGCCGGCCGGCAGCACGTCACGAAAGTCGCTCTCGGATAGCGACCGCATCATCTTGAAGCCGTTGACGTCGTGCTCGCCGAACTCGAACATGTAGAGCCGCGCGCCGGGCTTGGTCGCCCGGTGCAGCGCCCGCACGTAGGACCGCTGGAGCTCCGCATCGGTGCTGAACACGTGGTAGAAGGCGCAGTCGACGACGGTGTCGAACCGGTTGTCGAGTCCCTCCAGCTTGGTGGCGTCGGCCAATTCGAAGTTCACCGACACCCCGGACTTGCGCGCGTTGTCCCGCGCCCGCTCCAACGCGCCCGCCGACCCGTCGATCCCGGTCGCCGAGTAGCCCTTGGAGGCGTAGTAGATCGCGTGGTGCCCTGGCCCGGTGCCGGGGTCGAGCACCTCGCCCTTGACCGCGCCGAGCGCGACCAGCCTCTGCACCACCGGCTGCGGACCGCCGATGTCCCACGGCGTGGCCGCGGGCAGGCCGTGCGACAGCCGTTCGTCGCGGTACATCTCCTCGAAACGGGTGGGGTCAGTCGGGTCGAATTGGGTCGTCATGTTCCCTTCATTTCCGGTTTACGGCAGCGAACTCACCAACTGCTCGACGGGCACGCGAGGCCCGGTGAAAAACGGCGTCTCCGCGCGGGTATGCCGACGGGCGTCGGTGGCGCGCAGCTCACGCATCAGGTCGACGATGCGGTCCAGTTCGGGGGCCTCGAAGGCCAGGATCCATTCGTAGTCGCCCAGCGCGAACGCCGGCACCGTGTTGGCGCGGACGTCCTTGTACTCGCGGGCGGCCATGCCGTGCTCGGCGAGCATGCGGCGGCGTTCCTCGTCAGGCAGCAGGTACCACTCGTAGGAACGCACGAACGGATACACGCAGATGTAGGCGCCGGGCTCCTCGCCGGCCAGGAACGCCGGGATGTGGCTCTTGTTGAACTCGGCCGGCCGATGCAGCGCCACGCTGCTCCACACCGGCACGCAGGCCCGCCCCAGTGTGGTCGTGCGCCGGAAGTCCGCGTAGGTGGCCTGCAGCGCCTCGACGCGCTCGGCGTGGGTCCAGATCATGAAGTCGGCGTCGGCGCGCAGGCCCCCCACGTCGTAGAGGCCGCGCACCACGACACCGCGCTCCTCCTGCAGCTTGAAAAAAGTTGATGCGTCGTCGATCACGGCGTCGCGTTCCTGGCCGAGCTCACCGGGCCGCACGGAGAACACCGAGAACATCAGGTAACGCAGCTGTGAGTTCAGGGCGTCATAGTCGAGCTTGGCCATGGAACCTATCGTGCCACTTCCGCGTCGAGCGCCTCGATCGCGCGCCCGGCTGACCCGATGCACGCGGGTACGCCGATGCCGTCCAGATAGCTGCCCGCCACGGCGATCCCCGGCGGCAGGCCGGCGCGCACCTCGGCGACCACCGCGGCGTGGCCGGGGCCGTACTGCGGCATCGCGTCGAACCAGCGCTGTACGCGGGCGTCGACGGGATCGACGGTCAACCCGAAGACTGCGGCGAGATCCTCGACCGCCCAGGCCAGCAGCTCGTTGTCGGACGCGGTACGGGCCAGGTCGTCACCGAACCGCCCGAACGACAGCCGCAGCAGCTGGGTGTCCCCGCGCTCGCCCCATTTTCTGGAAGACAGGGTGACGGCCTTGGCCCGCAACGGCTCACCGGTGGCCACCAGCACGCCCGAAGACTGCGGGAAGGGGGTGTCGGCGGGCACGGCGAGCGCCACCACCACCGCCGACGCGCTCGCGATCCGGTCCGCCGCCGCCGACGAACGCGGCGCGATGTGCCGGACGAGGACCGCCAACCGAGGCGCCGGGATGGCCAGGATCACCGCGTCGGCGTGCCAGCGGGCGCCCGTGTCGTCCAACAGCGACCAGCCCGGTTCGGCGGGGTCGAGCCGTTGCACCGCGGCGCGGACCCACCGCGGCCGGCCGCGCTCGACGAGCTCGTCGATCAGCACCCGGTAGCCGCCGTCGATGGCCCCGAACACCGGCGCGCCGGTCGACGGCGGCAACCCCTGCCGGACCGCGTCGGTCAGGCTGCGGGCACCGCGATCCAATGCCGCCGCCACGCTGGGGGCCGCCGCGCGCAAACCGATCGTCGACGCGGAACCCGCATACACCCCGCTCAGCAGCGGGTCTACCGACCGGGCCACCGTCTGCTCGCCGAACCGCTCCCCCACCAGCTCGGCCACCGCGGGGTCGCCGCCGGACTCCCAGCCGAAGGGGCGACCGGGTTCCGCCTCGATCCGCGCGACCGTCGCCTCGTCGACCAATCCGGCAATCGCGGCGGCCGACGACGGAATCCCGACGACCGTGCCCGCCGGCAGCGGGCGCAAGCCTTGCTGGCTGTAGATCAGGGGCCGGGCGCCAGTGGTCGACAGCTGGCGTCCCGACAGGCCCAGCTCGGCCAGCAGCGCCGGCATCTCGGGCCGGCGCAGCACGAACGCCTCGGCCCCGACGTCCATCGGGCGCCCGCCGACCACCTCGGTGCGCAACACCCCGCCCAGCCGGTCGCCCGGCTCGAACAGCGTGATCGTCGCGTCGTCACCGGCGGCCGCGCGCAGCCGGTACGCGGCCGTGAGTCCCGAAATCCCGCCGCCCACAACGCAATACGAAGAGGTCATAGCGAGTGGATCAACGCCACCACGTCGGTCAGCACGCCGGGATCGGTCTCCGGCAGCACCCCGTGGCCGAGGTTGAAGACGTGCCCGGTCGCGCCGGCGCGGACGGCGCGGCGGCCTTCGGTCACCACGGCCCGCGCGGCGTGTTCGGCCACCTCCCAGCCGGCCAGCAGCACCACGGGATCGAGGTTGCCCTGCAGCGCGGTACCGGGTTCGACCCGGGCGGCGGCGTCGACCAGGGACGTGCGCCAGTCCACCCCGACCACGGTGGCCTGTCCGGGCTTCATGCCGCACTTCAGCGCCGCCGACATCGCGCCCAGCAGTTCGGCGGTCCCCACCCCGAAATGCGTCATGGGCACGCCGTATTCGGCAAGGGTGGCGAACACCCGGGAGCTGTGCGGCAGCACGTAGTGGCGGTAGTGGGCCAGCGACAGCGTCCCCGCCCACGAGTCGAACATCTGGATGGCGTCCACCCCGGCCTCGATCTGGCTGCGCAGGAACGCGACGGTCAGGTCGGTGAGCTTCGACATCAGCTCGTGCCAGCTGGCGGGTTCGGCCAGCATCATCGCCTTGGCGCGGGCGTGGTTGCGGCTGGGGCCGCCCTCGACCAGGTAGGACGCCAGCGTGAACGGCGCACCCGCGAAACCGATCAGCGGAACGTCGCCCAGCTCGGCGACCAGCAGCGACACCGCCTCGGCCACCGGCTGAATCGCTTGTGCCTCAAGGGGTTTCATCGCTTCGATGTCGGCGTCGGTGCGCACCGGGTGCGCGATCACGGGGCCGACGTCGGCGACGATGTCCAACTCGACGCCCGCGGCGCGCATCGGTACCACGATGTCGGAGAACAAGATCGCCGCGTCCACGCCGTAGCGGCGTATCGGCTGCAGCGTGATCTCACACGCCACCTCGGGCTCGAAGCACGCCTCGAGCATGCTGTGCCGTTCGCGCAGCGCCCGGTACTCCGGCAGCGCGCGGCCGGCCTGTCGCATGAACCACACCGGCACCTGAGCGGGCTGGCGTCCGGTGACGGCGGCCAGGTACGGCGACTCGGGAAGGTCACGACGAGGATTGTTCATTGGCCTCAATGCTGCCACGGCCGCATATCGGCGCTTGCGTAACATCAATCCGATGCCGGTCAACTACGACGAGTTCCCCAGCCTGCGGTGCGAACCCGGCGAGAACGGCGTCCTGACGCTGGTTCTCGACGCCCCGGGGCTGAATTCGGTGGGCCCGCAGATGCACCGCGACCTCGCCGACATCTGGCCGGTGATCGACCGCGATCCCGACGTGCGCGTGGTGCTGGTCCGCGGCGAGGGAAAGGTCTTCTCATCCGGCGGCAGCTTCGACCTGATCGAGGAAACCATCGGCGACTTCGAGGGCCGGATCCGCATCATGCGCGAGGCCCGCGACATGGTGCTCAACATGGTCAACTTCGACAAGCCCGTCGTCTCGGCGATCCGGGGACCCGCGGTGGGCGCCGGGCTGGTGGTGGCGCTGCTCGCCGACATCTCGGTCGCCGGACGCACCGCGCGATTCATCGACGGCCACACCAAGCTCGGGGTGGCCGCCGGTGACCACGCCGCGATCTGCTGGCCGCTGCTGGTCGGCATGGCCAAGGCGAAGTACTACCTGCTGACCTGCGAGACGCTGGTCGGCGAGGAGGCCGAGCGCATCGGGCTGGTCTCCAAGTGCGTCGACGACGACGAGGTCCTGGCGACGGCCACCCGCATCGCCGAGGACCTGGCGCAGGGCGCGCAGAACGCGATCCGCTGGACCAAGCACAGCCTCAACTACTGGTACCGCATGTTCGGCCCCGCCTTCGAGACGTCGCTGGGCCTGGAATTCGTCGGTTTCGGCGGCCCCGACGTACGGGAAGGCCTGGCCGCGCACCGCGAGAAGCGCCCGGCCCGATTTACCGGCGGAAGTGCGACCTGAGCAGGCCAAACACCGGCTACCGGACCCGGGTGCGCCCGGGTAACGGGTTGGTCGCGACGGGCGCGAAATTCGGCGCGCCTGTTTCGGCGTGTCGGGGGATGGGTCTAGCGTCGAACGCTGTGACAGGCTCTGCTGAACCGGCCCCGTTTCGCGAGGCGGTGGCGTCGATGAACGCCGTGACCGTGCGGCCGGAGATCGAGCTGGGGCCGATCCGTCCGCCGCAGCGGCTGGCACCGTTCAGCTATGCGCTGGGGGCCGAGGTCAAACACCCCGACCTCGAGATCGTCCCGGAGCGCTCCGAGGGCGACGCGTTCGGTCGACTGATCCTGCTCTATGACCCGGAGGGCGCCGACGCCTGGGACGGCAACATCCGCCTGGTCGCCTACATCCAGGCCGACCTCGACTCCAGCGAGGCCGTCGACCCCCTGTTGCCCGAGGTCGCATGGAGTTGGCTGGTCGATGCGCTTCAGGCCCGCCTCGAGCAGACCACCGCCCTGGGCGGCACGGTCACCGCCACCACGTCGGTGCGCTACGGCGACATCTCGGGGCCGCCACGGGCCCACCAGCTGGAGCTGCGCGCGTCGTGGACGGCGATCACCCCGGAGGTGGGGGCGCACGTCGAGGCGTTCTGCGAGGTGCTCGAGCACGCGGCGGGCCTCCCGCCGACCGGGGTCACCGACCTGAGCTCGCGGTCACGCGCCTGACATGGGCGAGGCGGGGGCCGCCGGGCCCAACAGCACCGTGCCCGGCAGCACCCAGCCCGAAGCCACCCCGCTCCTGCATCCAGCCGACGGGGTTCCCGATCTTTCCGTGTCGGTCCGGGAGATCGCGGCCGCCGCGCAGCGGCTCGACCGTGGGCGGGGACCGTTTGCCGTGGACGCCGAGCGGGCGTCGGGTTTCCGCTACTCCAACCGCGCCTACCTGATTCAGATCCGGCGGGCCGGCGCCGGCACGGTGCTCATCGACCCGGTCAGCCACGGCGGCGACCCGCTGACCGCACTGCGGCCGGTCGCCGAGGTGCTCGGCAGCGACGAATGGATCCTGCACTCCGCCGATCAGGACCTGCCCTGCCTGGCCGAGGTCGGCATGCGGCCGCCGGCGCTGTACGACACCGAACTCGCCGGGCGGCTGGCCGGGTTCGACCGGGTGAACCTGGCGACCATGGTCGAGCGGCTGCTGGGGCTCGGGTTGGCCAAGGGCCACGGCGCCGCCGACTGGTCCAAGCGGCCCCTGCCGCCCGAATGGCTCAACTACGCGGCCCTGGACGTCGAAGAGCTCATCGAGCTGCGCGCCGCGATCGCCGACGTGCTGGCCCAGCAGGGCAAAAGCGATTGGGCCGCACAGGAATTCGACTACCTGCGGAACGCCGGTTCCCGAGAGGCAGGCGCGGCGGCGCGACGGGAGCGCTGGCGCCGGACGTCGGGGATCCACCGGGTGCGCGATCGCCGGGGCCTGGCCGCGGTCCGCGAACTGTGGGCGGCGCGCGACCTCATCGCCCAGCGCCGCGACATCGCGCCGCGGCGCATCCTGCCGGATTCGGCGATCATCGACGCCGCGATCGCCAACCCGAAGACCGTCGAGGACCTGGTCGCGCTGCCGGTGTTCGGGGGGCGCAACCAGCGCCGCAGCGCGCAGATCTGGCTGGCGGCGCTGGAGGCAGCGCGGCAAAACGAGGACCCGCCGGAGGAGGCCGAGGCGCCGAACGGGCCGCCGCCCCCGGCGCGGTGGAGCAGGCGTAAACCGGAGGCCGCCGCGCGGCTGGAGGCGGCCCGGACGGCGCTGGGCGAGGTGTCGCAGCGGGTGGCGGTGCCCACCGAAAACCTGGTCGCCCCCGACCTGGTGCGGCGGCTGTGCTGGGACTGGGAGGGCGCGCCGGACCCCCTCGAGGCGGTCGACGCGTTTCTGCGCGCCGGCCAGGCGCGGCCGTGGCAGCGCGAACTCGTGGACCCGGCGCTCGCCCGAGCGCTGCAGCCGCCGGCGACCGGCTAATCCATTTGCTCGCTGATCTGCGGCTCGGTCAGCGGGCTGCCCAGCGCGGCGACCCAACCGGTGACGCGACGGGCCACGTCCTGGTCGGTCAGCCCGAGGTCGGCCAGCACCTCGCCGCGCGAGGCGTGCTGGTAGAAATCCTGCGGCAGCCCGACGTCGCGGCAGGGCGTGTCGATCTCGGCGCGCCGCAGCGCGGCCGACACCGCCGAGCCGACCCCGCCGTTGACGCCGTTGTCCTCGCACGTGACGACCAGCTTGTGCTGGCAGGCCAGCCCGAGCACGGCGTCGGACACCGGAAGCACCCAGCGCGGGTCGATCACCGTCACGCCGATTCCCTGGTTGTGCAGCCGCTTGGCCGCCGCCAGCGCCATCGGCGCGAACGCGCCGATCGCGACGATCAGCACGTCTTCGTTCAGCCCGGGCGCGGGCACCGCGAGCACGTCGATACCCGACCGCCGCTCTAGGGCCGGAATGTCTTCGCCCACATCGCCTTTCGGGAACCGAATCGCCGTCGGGCCGTCACCCACGTCGAGGGCCTCGCCGAGCTCTTCGCGCAGCCGGGTCGCGTCGCGGGGTGCGGCCACCCGGATGCCGGGCACGATGCCCAGCATCGACAGGTCCCACATGCCGTTGTGGCTGGCGCCGTCGTTGCCGGTGACCCCGGCGCGGTCGAGCACCATGGTGACGGGCAGCCTGTGCAGCGCCACGTCCATCATGATCTGGTCGAAGGCCCGGTTGAGGAACGTCGAATAGATGGCCACCACGGGGTGCATGCCGCCCATCGCCAGCCCGGCCGCCGACGTCATCGCGTGCTGCTCGGCGATGCCCACGTCGAACAGGCGGTCCGGGAACTGTTTGCCGAACGCCGTCAGCCCGGTGGGGCCGGGCATGGCCGCCGTGATCGCGACGATGTCGCGGCGCTTCCTGCCGTAGGCGATGAGCGCGTCGGAGAACGTCGCGGTCCAGCCCGGACCGGCGATCTTGGTGGACTGGCCGGTGGCCGGGTCGATCACCCCGCAGGAGTGCATCTGTTCGGCCTCGTCGTCCTCGGCCGGACCGTACCCCATGCCCTTGCGGGTGACGACGTGCACGATCACCGGGCGCCCGAAGCCGCGGGCGTGGCGCAGCGCGACCTCGACCACGCGCTCGTCGTGACCGTCGACCGGACCGACGTACTTCAGGCCGAGGTCGGTGAACAGCAGCTGCGGTGACAGCGAGTCCTTGATGCCGGCCTTGACGCTGTGCATGAAGCGGTAGGCGATCTTGCCGAAAAGCGGCATCGAGCGCACCACGTCGCGGCCCTTTTCCAGCAGGTGTTCGTAGGCCGGCTGGAGCCGCAGCGACGCCAAATGGTCGGCGACGCCGCCGATCGTGGGCGCGTAGCTACGGCCGTTGTCGTTGACGACGATGATCACAGGGCGGCGCGAGGCGGCGATGTTGTTCAGCGCCTCCCAGCACATGCCGCCGGTCAGCGCGCCGTCGCCGACCACCGCCACGACGTGCCGGTTGCGGTGCCCGGTCAGCTCGAACGCCTTGGCCAGCCCGTCGGCGTAGGACAGGGCCGCGCTGGCGTGGCTGGACTCCACCCAGTCGTGTTCGCTCTCCGCGCGCGACGGATACCCCGAGAGGCCGCCCTTCTTGCGCAGGCCCTCGAAGTCGTGGCTGCGCCCGGTCAGCATCTTGTGCACGTAGGCCTGGTGGCCGGTGTCGAAGATGATCGGGTCGTGGGGTGAGTCGAACACCCGGTGTAGCGCCAGCGTCAGCTCGACGACGCCCAGATTGGGTCCCAGGTGTCCCCCGGTGGCAGCGACCTTGTGAATCAGGAACTCGCGGATCTCGCCGGCCAGATCGCTGAGCTGCTGTTGGGAAAGGTGCTGCAGATCGGCGGGGCCGCGGATCTGTTCCAGCATCCCGACAGTCTACGCAGCGACCGCCTCATCACTAGTTCGCCGACGTATTGTCTCCCTATGCGCGCCGCGGAACTCGCCGAGGAATTCCCGGTCGTCACCGTCGACTCCGATGCCCTCGATGCCGCCCGCCTGCTGGCCGAGCACAGCCTGCCCGGCATCGTCGTCACCGACCGGTCCGGAAAGCCCTTCGCGGTGCTGCCGGCGTCCCAGGTGGTCCGGTTCATCGTGCCGAAATACGTGCAAGACGACCCGTCGCTGGCCGGTGTGCTCAACGAATCCGTGGCCGACCGCGCCGCCGAGAAGCTGGGCGGCAAGACGGTCGGGGACATGCTGCCCGACCACCTGACCAACGTGCCGTCGGCGCAGGCGGACGACACGATCATCGAAGTGGCCGCGGTGATGGCGCGGCTGCGCAGCCCGCTGATCGCGGTGCTCAGAGACGAGCAATTGGCCGGCGTCATCACGGCGTCTCGTTTGTTGGCCGCGGCACTGAAACACTGAGTAGCACTGGTCCCCCAAAAGCCTTGAGCACACAGGACAATCGATGAGCGCCATCGCGGTCGTGGTGTTCGTCGTCGCCTATGCGCTGATCGCCACCGATCGCGTTCACAAGACAGCCGTGGCACTGGCGGGCGCAGCGATCGTCGTCGCCTTGCCGGTCATCAATTCCGACGACATCTTCTACTCGCATGACACCGGAATCGATTGGGATGTCATCTTTTTGCTGCTGGGCATGATGATCATCGTCAGCGTGCTGCGCCAAACCGGCGTGTTCGAGTACGTCGCGATCTGGTCGGCCAAGCGCGCCCGCGGCTCCCCGTTGCGAGTCATGATGCTGCTGGTGCTGGTCACCGCGATTGCGTCGGCCCTGCTCGACAACGTCACCACGGTGTTGTTGATCGCCCCGGTCACCCTGCTGGTGTGCGACCGGCTGGCGATCAATGCGGCACCGTTTCTGATGGCCGAGGCGTTCGCATCCAATATCGGCGGCACCGCGACGCTGATCGGCGACCCGCCCAACATCATCATCGCCAGCAAGGCCGGCCTGTCATTCAACGATTTCCTGATCCATCTCGCGCCGATCGTGGTGATCGTGATGGCCGTCCTGATCGCCTTGTTGCCGCGCCTGTTTCCCGGCGCGTTCACCGTCGATCCCGAGCGGGTCGCCGACGTGATGTCGCTGGAAGAGAAGGAGGCGATTCGCGATCGGAGGCTGCTGATCGCGTGCGGCATCGTGCTGGCGGCGGTGTTCGCCGCGTTCATCGCCCATTCGGCGCTGCACATGGCGCCCTCGATCGCGGCCCTGCTGGGCGCCGGCATTTTGATCGTGGTGTCGAGGCTGGAGCATTCCGATTACCTGTCCAGCGTCGAATGGGACACGCTGCTGTTCTTCGCCGGGCTGTTCATCATGGTCGGCGCGCTGGTGAAGACGGGCGTCGTCAAACACCTTGCGCACCTGGCGATCACCGCGACCGGCGGCAACGCCTTGTTGGCCACCATGGTGATCCTTGTCGCATCGCTATTGATCAGCGGCGTCGTCAACAACGTTCCGTACGCCGCGACGATGGCACCGATCGTCGCCGACCTGGTGCCGGCCCTCGGCGACCACGCCAACCCCGGGGTCTTGTGGTGGGCGCTTGCGCTTGGCACCGACTTCGGCGGCAACCTCACCGCCGTCGGCGCCAGCGCCAATGTCGTCATCCTCGGCATCGCCCGGCGCGCCGACAATCCCGTCTCCTTCTGGGAATTCACCCGCAAGGGCGCGGTCGTCACCGTGGTCTCCGCGGCGCTCTCGGCGCTGTACCTGTGGTTGCGGTATTTCGTGCTGAGCTGAGCCCTAGCAGACCAGCAGCGCCACGCATTCGGTGTGGTGGGTCAGGGGGAACGCGTCGAACACCTTGATCTCCTCGACGGCGTAGCCATGATCGCGGTAGATGCCGATGTCGCGCGCGAAAGACGCTGCCTCGCAGCCGATATGGACCACGCGCCGGACCCCCGCGGCGGCCAGCCGGTCGATGACGTCGCGCCCGGCGCCCGCCCGGGGCGGGTCCAGCACCGCGACGTCGGCGCGGCTGCGTTGCGCCGACAGCGCCCGCCGGACCGAATCGGTGACGATCTCGACCTGGGGCAGATCGGCGAGCGCGGCACGGGCGGCCCGCGTCGACGTTCGCGACGTGTCGACGCTCAACACCCGTCCCGACTCCCCGACCGCCTCGGCGAGCGGGGCGGCGAAAACCCCTGCGCCGCCGTAGAGATCCCAGACCGTCATGCCGGCGTCGGGTCGCGCCCAGTCGGCGACCAGGCCGCTGTAGACGGCGACCGCGTCCCGGTGCGCCTGCCAAAACGCCGTGACCGGCACCCGCCAGCTGCGCGCGCCCACCCGCTGCACCGCCTCGTAGCTGCCCTCCACCACGGTCGTCGTGGTCCGCTTGCCCTGCCGCAGGGTGCGCACCACGTGGCGCTCCCCCTCGTCGTCGACGGCCACATGGAGCTGGGCGCCCGGCGGCCAGTCGGTCTCGGCCAGCCCGTCCAGCATTCCGGCCGGAAGCTGCGCGCAGCGTAGGTCGGTCACCAGCTCGTCGCTGTGGTAGCGGTGAAAACCCGGGCGACGGTCCGCGCCCACGTCCAGCCGGACGCGGGTGCGCCAACCGGTGGGACCGGAAGCCGAGAGCGGGTCGGCCGCGCCGCTCCAGTGGTGCCCGCCCAGCCGCTGCAACTGGTTGGACACCACCTCGGCCTTGAGCGCCCGGGCCGCCTCCGGGGCGGCGAACGCCAGATCGCAGCACCCGGCACCGTCCACCCCGGCGATCGGGCACAGCGACGCGACGCGGTCGCCGGACGGCTTGATCACCTCGAGAACCTCTGCGTGCCAATAGGACCCGCGGTCGGCGGTGACGCGCACCCGGACCCGCTCGCCGGGCAGCGCGTAGCGGACGAACACGACCCGGCCCTCGTGGTGCGCCACGCAGCTGCCCCCGTTGGCGGGGGCGCCGGTGACCAGCGTCAGGTCGGTGGTCAATCGAAGATTCCGCGCCGGGCGTCGCCGGGCGCCGCGTGCGGTTGGAACGTCTTGAGCCGCTCCGACGAACTCAGTTGCCAGGGAACGGAAGTCACCATCACGTTGGGCATGAACAGCAGGCGACCCTTGAGCCGCAGCGCGCTTTGGTTGTGCAGCACCTGCTCCCACCAATGGCCCACCACATATTCGGGGATGAACACCGTCACCACGGTGCGCGGCGACTCCTTGCTGACCCGCTTGACGTAATCGAGTATGGGACGGGTGATTTCGCGGTATGGCGAGGCGACGACCTTCAGCGGCACGCTGATGTCGCTTTCCTCCCACTTGTGCACCAGCTCGCGGGTTTCCGCGTCGTCGACGCTGACCGTGAGGGCCTCGAGCGCATCGGGACGGGTGGCACGCGCGTAGGCCAGCGCGCGCAGGGTCGGCAGGTGCAATTTCGACACCAGTACCAGGGCGTGATTGCGGCTCGGCAGCACCATGTCATGCTGGGTGGCCTCTTGCTCCTCGAGCTCCTGGCTGACGGTGCCGTAGTGCCGGTGGATCATCTTCATGAGGATGAACAGCGCGCTCATCGCGAACAGGGCGATCCACGCGCCGGCCACGAACTTGGTGACCAGGACGACGAGCAACACCGCGCCGGTGGACAGCAACCCGACCGTATTGACCACGCGCGAGCGCATCATCTTGCGCCGGACCCGGGGATTGGTCTCGCTGCGCAGCAGCCGGGTCCAGTGCCGGACCATCCCGATTTGGCTGAGGGTGAACGAAATGAACACGCCGACGATGTAGAGCTGGATCAGGGCGGTGACCTCGGCGCGGAACGCGATGATCGCCAACAGGGCCGCCACCGACAGGAACAGGATGCCGTTGGAGAACGCCAATCGGTCTCCGCGCGTGTGCAATTGGCGCGGCAGGTAACTGTGCTGCGCCAGCACCGAGCCCAGCACCGGGAATCCGTTGAAGGCGGTGTTGGCGGCCAGCACCAGGATCAGGGCGGTGACCGTGGCGATCAGCAGGAAGCCGATGTGGAAGCTGCCGAACACCGTCTCGGCCAGCTGCGTGACGAGAGTCTTCTGGTAGTAGCCCGGCGGGGCCCCGGACAGCTGCGTGGCGGGATCCTCGACGAGCTTTACCCCGATCTTCTCGGCCAGCACGATGATGCCCATCAGCAGGGTCACCGCGATACCGCCCAGCCACAGCAGCGTCGTTGCGGCGTTGCGCGACTTGGGTTTCTCGAACGCCGGCACGCCGTTACTGATGGCTTCCACACCGGTCAGCGCCGCGCATCCGGACGAGAACGAGCGGGCCACCAGGAACGCCAGCGCGAAACCGATGACCGGGCCGTGTTCGGCGTGCATCTCGAATCCGGCGGATTCCGCGCGCAGCGGATTGCCGAGCACGAAGATGCGGAAGAGGCCCCAGCCGATCATGACCAGGACCCCGAAGATGAACGCGTACGTCGGCACCGCGAACGCCACCCCCGACTCGCGGACGCCGCGCAGGTTCAAGGCCATCACCAACAGGATCGCGGCGACACAGAACCACACCTTGTTCTGCGCGACGAGCGGGATCGCCGAGCCGATGTTCGACATCGCCGAGGCGGTCGAGACGGCAACGGTGAGAACGTAATCCACCATCAAAGCACTGGCGACCACGAGGCCGGCGGTGTCGCCGAGGTTGGTGGTGACCACCTCGAAGTCGCCGCCGCCCGACGGGTAGGCGTGCACGTTCTGCCGGTAGCTGGCCACCACGACCAACATCACCGCGGCCACCGCAAGCCCGATCCACGGCGTCAACGCGTAGGCGGCCACCCCGGCCACCGACAGCATGAGGAAGATCTCCTCGGGTGCGTAAGCCACCGACGACAGCGCATCGGAGGCGAACACCGGCAAGGCGATCCGCTTGGGCAGCAGCGTGTGACTCAGCCGATCGCTGCGAAACGGCTGACCGATCACCAACCGACGCGCGGCGGTTGAAAATTTGGACACGAGAGCCAAGAGTAAGCCCACCCGGGCTTGATAGCGTTCCGTAGGCGAGAATGTTCCGGACGGCCCAAAATCGGTTGACAACCGAGGTTGCCGATTCAGCGCAGGACGCAGCCGAGAGGACCTCAAGTGCGGGTGGTTGTGATGGGTTGCGGGCGGGTGGGCTCGTCGTTGGCCGACGGGCTGTCCCGCATCGGGCATGAGGTGGCGGTCATCGACCGCGATAGCACCGCGTTCAACCGGCTCAGCCCGGAATTCGCGGGCGAGCGGGTGCTGGGCCAGGGATTCGACCGAGACGTGCTGCTGAGGGCCGGCATCGAGGAAGCCGAAGCCTTCGCGGCGGTGTCCTCCGGCGACAACTCCAACATCATCTCGGCCCGGCTGGCCCGGGAGACGTTCGGCGTCCAGCGCGTCGTCGCGCGGATCTACGACGCCAAGCGCGCGGAGGTCTACGAACGCCTGGGCATTCCCACGATCGCCACAGTGCCCTGGACCACGGATCGCCTGCTCAACGCGCTGACCCGGGAAAGCGAGACCGCCAAATGGCGCGATCCGACCGGCACCGTCGCCGTGGTCGAGGTCGACCTGCACGAGGACTGGGTCGGCCATCGGGCCACCGAGCTCGAGCAGGCCACGGGCGCACGGGTGGCGTTTTTGATCAGGTTCGGCACCGGTGTGTTGCCCGGACCGAAGACCGTCATCCAGGCCGGCGATCAGGTTTACCTCGCGGCGATTTCCGGCCGCGCCGCCGAAGCGGTGGCCATCGCGGCGTTGCCGCCGAGTGAGGATCTGGAGAAATGAAAGTAGCGGTAGCTGGCGCGGGCGCGGTCGGCCGCTCGGTCACCCGGGAACTCGTCGCCAACAACCACGATGTGACGCTGATCGAGCGCAACCCCGAGCACGTCGACGTCGACGCCATCCCGGCCGCGCACTGGCGGCTGGGCGATGCCTGCGAACTGAGCCTGCTGCAGTCGGTGCACCTCGAGGACTTCGACGTGGTGGTCGCCGCGACCGGCGACGACAAGGTCAACGTGGTGCTCAGCCTGCTGGCCAAGACCGAGTTCGCGGTGCCGCGGGTGGTGGCCCGGGTCAACGATCCCCGCAACGAATGGCTGTTCACCGACGCCTGGGGTGTCGACGTGGCGGTGTCCACACCCCGCATGCTGGCGTCGCTGATCGAGGAGGCCGTCGCCGTTGGTGATCTGGTGCGGCTCATGGAATTCCGACGCGGCCAGGCCAACCTGGTCGAGATCACGCTGCCCGACGACACGCCGTGGGGCGGCAAGCCGGTGCGCCGACTGCAGCTGCCCCGGGACGCCGTGCTGGTGACGATCCTGCGCGGGCCCCGGGTCATTGTGCCCGAAGCCGACGAGCCGCTCGAGGGCGGCGACGAGCTGCTGTTCGTCGCGGTCACCGAGGTCGAAGAGGAGCTGAGCAAGCTGCTGCTGCCGGCGACCGAGCCAAGCAGTTAGACGGGGTCGGCGTCGGCTTCCTCGGCTGCGGGCATGGCGCGCTGGGCGGCCTTGATGGCCGCATAGGTCGCCAGCGCGGCCAGCAGAGTCAGCGGCCACCCCATCCCGATCCGCGCGACCCCGAGCCACCCGGTCTGGTCGGCGTCGTAGAGCAGCCGCTGGACCACGAAACGGGCGCCGAAGACCAGCGTCCAGCACACCGATGCGATGTCGAACGCGTAGACGGCACGCGGCACGTCGCGCCAGGCACGGTCACGCCCGCTGGCCCAGCTCCACAGGTGGCCCACCAGCGGGCGGCGGATCAGGACCGACACGGCGAAGACGATCGCCCATAGCAGCGACATCCAGATGCCGAGCAGGAAGTAGCCCTTGGACTGCCCGACGACGTAGGCGATCACCGCGCACACGGCGACCCCGATGAAACCGGATACCGCCGGCTGCGTGGAGTCCCGCCGGATCAGCCGCCACACCAGGACCAGCGTGGCGACGCCCAGCGCGGCCCCGATCGCGGGCATCAACCCCGCCAAGCCGGAAACCGCCACGAAAACCACCACCGGCAGCGAGGAATAGACGACACCGCTGACCCCGCCCATCTGCTCGAGCAGGCGATCGGGGCTGATGCGGTTGCCGGTGTTGCTCGGCGGCGTCACCGCTGAATTTCGTAGTGCGGGTTGTAGATGGCCTTGGTGCCGTTCTCCAGCTTGCCCATCCGGCCCCGCACCCGCAGGGTGCGGCCCGAGTCGATGCCCGGGATGCGGCGCTGCCCCAACCAGACCAGGGTGACGGTGTCGGTGCCGTCGAACAACTCGGCGCGCACGCCGCCGGAACAACCCTTGCCATTCGTCTCGACGCTGCGCAGGGTGCCGACCATCATGACCTCCTGGCCGCGCTCGCAATCGATCGCGCGCTGCGCGCCGGCGGTTGCGATTTCGTCGGTCAATTCTTCGGAGTCACGTTGCTCCGGATCCTCCGTCAACCGACGGGTGAGCCGGCGTAGATAACCTTGGGCCCCCATGGCCGCTCCTGAAAATAGTGGTAAAGCTTCGACGCTTCCATCTATGCCAACGGACACCGTAGACCTCTTGGTTCCCCGGCGCCAACCGAACCAAACTTGATGTTGGAGCGGGCCAGACGGCCGGGCAATATCGAGGGGTGGCTGTCGATCTGCGCGGTGTCACGACGGTGTTGTTGCCGGGCACCGGCTCCGACCACGACTACGTTCACCGGGCGTTTTCCGGCCCGTTGGCCGAGGCGGGCGCGTTGCTGCTCGCGCCGCCGCCGGAGCCGGATCGGTTGATCGACGGCTACCTGTCCGCCTTGGATGAGGCCGCGCGTCACGGGGCGATCGCCGTCGGCGGCGTCTCGATCGGCGGCGCGGTGGCGACCGCCTGGGCGCTGGAACGTCCCGATCGCGCGATCGCCGTCTTGGCGGCTCTGCCGGCCTGGGCCGGCGCCCCCGAGGCCGCGCCCGCGGCCCAGGCGGCGCGGTACTCGGCATCCCGGTTGCGCGCCGACGGGTTGGCGCTGACAACCACCCAGATGCGGGCGTCCAGCCCGCCGTGGCTGGCCGACGAGCTGACCCGGTCCTGGCGCGCCCAGTGGCCGCAATTGCCCGACGCCATGGAGGAGGCGGCGGCCTATGTCGCGCCGAGTTGCGCCGACCTGGCCCGGCTGTCCGCACCTCTGGCGGTGGCCGCCGCCGTCGACGATCCGATCCACCCGCTGCAGGTGGCCGTCGACTGGGTGGCCGCCGCCCCGCGCGCGGCGCTTCGGACCGTCACGCTGGATCAGATGGGCGCCGACACCGCCGCGCTGGGCGCGGCCTGCCTGGCGGCCCTGGCCGACATCGAATAGGCAGCTATCCCCCGGTCGTCGTCCGCAGCTGCTGCATCGCCGATCCCTCGGCGCTGCGGCGCGCGGCCGGCTCGTCGGGGGGCTGCTCTTGGGCCTGGGCCTGCTGCGCGGCCGCGGCCGCCCGCAGCTGTTCCGCCATCGGCTCGGGCAGCTGCACGGGCAACGGCGTCCGCACCGGCAGCGGCGTGTCACCGCGGCGAACCACGGTGTCTGCCAGCGCCGCACGCGCCTCCTGGTCCAGCGCGTCGATGGTCTCGTGCGGGCCGTTGATGACGCAGCGGATCATCCAGCGGTAGCCGTCGACGCCGATGAAACGCACCACGCCGGAGGCGGTGCCGACCACCTCGCGACCCCACGGCCCGTCCTTGATGCTGACCTTGGCCGAGTCCTTGCGCAGCGACTCGGCGAGCTCGCCGGCCACCTCACGCCACAGGCCGGCGGTCTTGGGCGCCGCGTACGCGGCGATCGTGAACCGGCCGTTGGGTGTGACCACCCATACCGCGCTGGGGACGCCGGTCTCGGTCAGTTCGACCTGCAGCTGGCCGGTCTCGGGCATCGGGATGAGCACCGAGCCCAGATCCAGCCGGGCCAGCTCGGCGACCGCGGGGTCGTCGAAGTCGTCGATGTCGAACGGGCCCTCGAGCTCTTCCAGATCTTCCGGGCCGTCCTCGGCGTCCTTGGGGTCCGTCTGCTCGATGTCGTCTTTGCCTGAGCGTCTACCTAATGCCATCACAAACTCGCATGTCCTCCGGAGGAACCGTGACCGCCGTCGCCACGGGATGTCTCGGCCAGCCCGGCCTCGTCGAACGACGACACCTCGACCAGCTCCACCAATTCCACCCGCTGCACCAGCAATTGGGCGATCCGGTCGCCGCGGTGCACCATGATGGACTCGTCCGGGTCGAGATTGATCAGCGCAACCTTGATCTCGCCGCGGTAGCCCGCGTCGATGGTTCCCGGACTGTTGACGATCGAAAGCCCAACGCGCGCAGCCAATCCCGAGCGCGGGTGAACCAGGCCGACCATCCCGTGCGGGATGGCGACCGCCACGCCCGTCCGCACCAGGGCGCGACGGCCGGGGTCCAGCTTGACGTCTTCGGCGCTGAAGAGATCGACGCCGGCGTCCCCGTCATGGGCGCGGCTGGGCAGCGGGAGTTCGGGGTCGAGGCGGACAACTTTGAGTTCAGAGGCCAGACTGGTTGACACGGGGCCACAGACTACCCTTGACCGCGTGTCTTCTACGCGCATCGCGCCGCACAGCGTGCGATATCGCGAACGACTATGGGTCCCGTGGTGGTGGTGGCCGCCGGCGTTCGGGCTGGCGGCGCTGATCGCCTTCGAAGTCAACCTCGGGGTCCGCTCCCTGCCCGACTGGCTGCCGTACGCAACGCTGTTCGTAGTGGCGGCCGCGGCGCTGTTGTGGCTGGGCCGGGTCGAAGTCCGCGTCACCACCGACCCCGCCGCGCCGGGCGGGGTGGAACTGTGGGCCGGGGAGGCGCATCTGCCGGTCAACGTGGTCGCCCGGTCCGCCGAAATAGCGCGTTCGGCAAAGTCCGCGGCCCTGGGCCGACAGCTCGACCCGGCGGCCTTCGTCCTGCATCGGGCGTGGGTCGGCCCCATGGTTCTGGTAGTCCTCGATGACCCGGACGACCCCACGCCGTACTGGCTGGTGAGCTGCCGCCACCCGGAGCGGGTGCTGTCGGCATTGCGCAGCTGACCTTCGCCGGGCTCAGGCCGCGCAGTCGGTACAGATCATCACGCCGTTCTTCTCGCTGGCCAGCCGGCTGCGGTGTTGCACCAAAAAGCAGCTCGAACAGGTGAACTCGTCGGCCTGCTTCGGAATGACGCGGACGGACAGCTCTTCACCGGACAGGTCGGCGCCGGGCAACTCGAAAGATTCGGCGGTTTCGGATTCGTCTACGTCGACAACAGCCGACGCCGCTTCGTTCCGTCGTGCTTTGAGCTCCTCCAGCGAGTCTTCCGAGACGTCGTCAGTCTCGGTACGCCGCGGAGCGTCGTAATCGGTAGGCATAATTTTCCCGCCTCATCCCCTCGAATGCCCTCGTAACCCAAGCAACGCTTTGTACCAGCGTCGAACGCATCCACCAAACGATTCGTGCCCGTATCGCGCCCCCTTACGGTGTGATTTACGTCACACCCCTGATTTGACCCTTGTCAGGTGTCTTAAACAGTGCAATTAGAGTGCAGCTGTGGTCGCACAAATCACCGAGGGTACCGCTTTTGACAAGCACGGTAGGCCCTTCCGGCGGCGCAATCCGCGTCCCGCGATCTTCGTGCTGGCCTTCCTGGTGGTGGCGACCGGGGTGGTGTGGACGGTGGCGCTGACGCGCCCGGCAAAAGTGCACGAGGCCGTGGTGTGCAACCCGCCCCCGCAACCGGCCGGGGACTCGGCGCCGGCCCAGCTCGGTGAGCAGGTACCGCGCAGCGCCATGGCCGATGTCGCGCCGGCCAAGCTCGCCGACGCCAAGGTCCGAGTGCTCAACGCCAGTGGCCGCGGCGGGCAGGCCGCCGACGTCGCGGGCGCGATGAAGGATCTGGGCTTCGCGCAGCCGACCGCCGCCAACGACCCGATCTACGCCGGCACCCGGCTGACCTGCCAAGGCCAGATCCGGTTCGGCACGGCCGGGCAGACGAGCGCGGCCGCGGTGTGGCTGGTGGCCCCGTGCACGGAACTGTTCAACGACAACCGCGCCGACGACTCCGTCGACCTCGTTCTCGGCACCGAGTTCAACGCGCTGGCCCACAACGACAACATCGACGCGGTGCTGGCCAGCCTGCGCCCGGGTGCCACCGAGCCGTCGGATCCCGCACTGCTGCAAAAGATTCACGCCAGCAGCTGCTGACGATCGATCGGCTCAGTCCGCAATCGGGTCCAGGCCGTTGAACCGCTTGAGCGCCGCCAACAGCTCGTCGGCGATGCCGGGGGCGGCGGCCACCACCAACCCCGCGCCGCCCACCGCGCCGTCCGGCGGCGGCACCAACACGCGCGCCCCCGCCTCGGCCGCGATCAGCGCACCCGCCGCGCGATCCCACACCTGCAGCCCGTGCTCGTAGAAGGCGTCCAGCCGGCCCGCCGCGACCATGCACAAATCCAGTGCGGCCGAACCGATCCGACGCACATCGCGGACCAGGGGCAGCAGGTGCGCCAACAGCGCCGCCTGGGTGGTGCGGCGCCGCGGTGAGTAACCGAAACCGGTGCCCAGCAACGACATCGACAAATCGTCGACGGCGGCGCACCGCAATGGCTCGGTCCCGCGCTCGTCGATGACATGCGCGCCAAGGCCCACCGCCGCCGAATACACCCGGCCGGCGACGACGTCGGCGACCGCGCCCGCGACCGACACCCCGTTGATCTGCGCGCCGACCGAGACCGCGTAGGCGGGGATGCCGTAGACGAAATTCACTGTGCCGTCGATGGGATCGAGCACCCAGGTGACGGCGTCAGGCGGCGTAGGCCCCAAATCACCGGCATCGGCGGGCCCACCCCCCTCCTCCCCGAGGATCGGGTCACCGGGGCGCAATTGGGCCAACCGATCTCGCAGCAGCCGCTCGGTCTCGGTGTCGACGATGGTCACCGGATCGGTCGGGGTGGTCTTCGACCGCACCGCGCCACTTCCGGAGGCGGAAACGTTCGCCGCGGCGGCACCGAACACCTCGGCGCGACGATGCCGCACGAATTTCGCGGCCTCGGCGGCCATCGTTTCGGCCACCGCACGCAGCCGCGCGGGCTCGGACGGCTGAACTGCGGGTCGCGTCACCGCTCTATCGCATCACAGCCGCCGCGGCCGCGCAGACGCCCCCGAACCGGCATCGTCCCCGCGTTAAGGTGAGCGGACACCCCAGTCCCGCAGGAGCCTCGATGACCAGCACCGCCTCGACCACTGACACGCCCAGCAGCGCCGCAGCTGCCGGCACGCCGCAGCGGCGGGGGTTCGGCATCGACGTCGGCGGCAGCGGGATCAAGGGCGGAATCGTCGACATGGACACCGGACTGTTGATCGGCGAGCGCATCAAGGTGTTGACGCCGCAGCCGGCAACGCCGCCGTCGGTCGCCAAGGCGATCGCCGAGGTTGTCAACGGGTTCGGCTGGACCGGTCCCCTCGGGGTGACCTATCCCGGCGTCGTCACCCACGGCGTCGCGCAGACGGCCGCCAACGTCGACAAATCCTGGATCGGGACCAACGCGCGCGACGTCATCAGCGCCGAATTGGACGGCCAGAAGGTCACCATCCTCAACGACGCCGACGCGGCCGGCCTTGCCGAGGAGCGCTACGGCGCGGGCCGGGACCAGTCCGGCCTGGTTGTGTTGCTCACCTTCGGCACGGGGATCGGCTCCGCGGTCATCCACAACGGGACGCTGATACCCAACACCGAGTTCGGTCATATCGAGGTTGGCGGCAAAGAGGCCGAGCATCGAGCGGCGTCATCGGTCAAGGAGAGAAACGGCTGGAGCTACGAAAGGTGGGCCAAGCAGGTCACCAGGGTGCTGGTGGCCATCGAGAACCTGATCTGGCCGGACTTGTTCGTCGCGGGCGGCGGCATCAGCCGCAAGGCCGACAAATGGCTGCCGCTGCTGGAAAACCGCACCCCGGTGGTGGCCGCCGCGCTGCAGAACACCGCCGGCATCGTGGGCGCGGCGATGGCCGCAACCTCCGACGTGACGCACTGAATTTTGGCCGGTAGGCGGGTGCGAGGCCGTACTGTCGTTACAATGGTCCTCGGCGACCAGCCCGACTGAAAGCGTGCGAGTGCACACGCAGTTATCAACGCCGACATTCGACATAGCAGACACTTTCGGTTAACCATGCCCAGACCCACCGAAAGTGCGTTCAACCGAAGGGGTGTAAGTGGCAGCGACCAAGGCAAGCCCGGCAACCGATGAGCCGGTGAAACGCAACGCCACGAAGCCTGCATCCGCCCCCGCCAAGCGACCGGCGGCCAAGGCCGCCAATGGCTCCGCGCCGGCGAAACGGGCCACCAAGACAGCACCGCGGGCCGCCAAGTCGACGAAGTCGCCGGAGGCCGAGTCGACGAAGGCCACGGCCAAGGCGAGCGAGAGCGCGAAGAAAACGCGCTCCCCGGCCAAGGGCGGCGCAGCGAAGACTCCTACGCGCGGCGCCAAGGCGGCCGCCAACGCCGCCCCGGCGGACGCCGACGCCGGCCTGGACGAGGCCCTGGACACCGACGGTGTCGTAGAGGATCTCGACGTCGAACCCGACCTCGAGGTCGAGACCGTAGAAGACCTCGAAATCGACGCCGAAGACCTAGTCCTCGACGACCTCGAGGACGTGGCGGCCGACGGCGACGATGCCGTGCTCGAGCCGGCCGACGCCGATGACGACGCCGTCACGCCGGCCGCCGCGACCACCGCGGCCGCGCCCGAAGAGGACGAGGAAATCGCCGAGCCCTCCGAAAAGGACAAGGCTTCCGGCGATTTCGTCTGGGACGAAGACGAATCCGAGGCGCTGCGGCAAGCCCGCAAGGACGCCGAACTGACCGCGTCGGCGGACTCGGTTCGCGCCTACCTCAAGCAGATCGGCAAGGTGGCGCTGCTCAACGCCGAAGAAGAGGTTGAGCTCGCGAAGCGGATCGAGGCCGGCCTGTACGCCACCCAGCTGATGAGCGAGTACGCGGAGAAGGGCGAGAAACTGCCCGCCGCCCAGCGCCGCGACATGATGTGGATCTGCCGCGACGGCGACCGCGCCAAAAACCATCTGCTGGAAGCCAACCTGCGGCTGGTGGTTTCGCTGGCCAAGCGCTACACGGGCCGCGGCATGGCGTTCCTGGACCTCATCCAGGAAGGAAACCTGGGCCTCATCCGCGCGGTCGAAAAGTTCGACTACACAAAGGGATACAAGTTCTCCACGTACGCGACGTGGTGGATCCGCCAGGCCATCACCCGCGCCATGGCCGACCAGGCCCGCACCATTCGCATCCCCGTGCACATGGTCGAGGTGATCAACAAGCTGGGCCGCATCCAGCGCGAGCTGCTACAGGACCTGGGCCGCGAGCCCACGCCCGAGGAACTCGCCAAGGAAATGGACATCACGCCGGAGAAGGTGCTCGAGATCCAGCAGTACGCGCGCGAGCCGATCTCGCTAGACCAGACCATCGGCGACGAGGGCGACAGCCAGCTCGGTGACTTCATCGAGGACAGCGAAGCGGTGGTGGCGGTCGACGCGGTGTCGTTCACCTTGCTGCAGGACCAGCTGCAGTCGGTGCTGGAGACCCTCTCCGAGCGCGAAGCCGGCGTAGTACGGCTGCGCTTCGGGCTCACCGACGGCCAGCCCCGGACCCTCGACGAGATCGGCCAGGTTTACGGCGTGACCCGCGAGCGCATCCGCCAGATCGAGTCGAAGACGATGTCAAAACTGCGCCACCCCAGCCGTTCCCAGGTGTTGCGCGACTACCTGGACTAGCCTCTTGGGCCGAAAGCCTTGATAGCCAAGCATTTTCGAGGCGGCTAGCGGTGGTATCGTGACCGCATGCAAACCCACCGCACCCTGGTCTCGTCCGGATCCGAATTCGAAGCCGCGGTCGGCTATTCGCGCGCGGTACGTGTGGGCCCGCACGTGGCCGTGGCCGGAACGACCGGCGCCGGGCCTGCCGGCGATATCGCCGCCCAGGCCCGAGATGCTTTGCGCCGCATCGAAATTGCGCTGCGCCAGGCGGGCGCGGCGCTCGGCGACGTGGTCCGCACCCGGATGTACGTGACCGATATCTCGCGTTGGCGAGAGGTCGCGGCGGTGCATTCGGAGGTTTTCGGCGAGACACGTCCGGTGGCCACCATGGTCGAGGTTTCCGCGCTGATCGCACCCGAGCTGCTGGTGGAGATCGAAGCCGACGCCTACGTCACGAGCGGCGGGAACGAGCCGTCGGGCGCCGGCCGATAGGGAGTGACAGCGATCACAGCGCCCACCGGCAGGGGACCGTACAGATGCGGGAACAGCATCGCCTGCGGATCGGTTGCCACCCCGGGTTCCCATCGCACGGGTGAGCCCAGCCGCGCCGGGTCGACGTGCAGCAGGACCAGGTCGTCGCGACCGCGGTAGAGCCGGGTGGCGGGCAGGTGCACCTGCTCGGGTGCCGACAAGTGGATGTAGCCGCCGCCGGCGGACGTGTCGGGACGGATTGCGCCGCGGGTTCGGGCGCGCGACCAGTCCTGCGCCCCGCACATGTGCACCAGTACGCCAGGAGCGAACGTCACAGTCGCCACCTTAAGGAGAGGCTGCGGCGGGTGTGAGCAGGTCGTGAGAAACGACACACCTGATAACGATCGGGGAACAACGCGAAAACCGGATACGTCTGAGACAGTGAATGCACGAGAACGGAGAGCCCATGAACGCAACGCTGACCAGTGCCGAGCTGACAAAGGCAGACCGCTGCGACCGCTGCGGTGCCGCGGCTCGCGTCCGTGCCAAGCTGCCTTCCGGACTTGAGCTTCTCTTCTGCCAACACCACGCCAACGAGCACGAGGCCAAGCTGACCGAGCTGGACGCCGTGCTGGAGGTCAGCGGAAGCTAAGGCTTACCGAGCCCACCCTGAGGCAACTCCGCCATAGGCAACAACTCACCCATAGGCAATGTGGAGCGGGCGAGCAGTCATCGGTAATGCTGGACGGGTATGAGCGCCCAGGCCGCGAAGCCGTCCCGTCACCACATTTGGCGAATCAGCCTTAGGACCCTGTCCAAGAGCTGGGACGACTCCATCTTTTCCGAGTCGGCCCAGGCGGGCTTTTGGTCGGCGCTTTCACTGCCGCCGCTGTTGCTCGGGCTGCTGGGTACCTTGGCCTACGTCGCGCCGCTGTTCGGTCCGGACATGCTGCCCAGCATCGAACGCCAGGTGATCTCGACGGCGCACAGCGTGTTCTCCCCCAGCGTGGTCAACGAGATCATCGAGCCGACCATCCGGGACATCGCCAGCAACGCCCGCGGCGAAGTGGTGTCGCTGGGTTTTCTGATCTCGCTGTGGGCGGGATCGTCGGCCATCTCGGCGTTCGTCGATTCGGTGGTCGAGGCGCACGACCAGACGCCGTTGCGCCACCCCGTGCGGCAACGCTTCTTCGCGCTGTTTTTGTACGTGGTGGGACTGGTGGCGGTGGTCGCGACGGCGCCCTTGGTGGCGGTGGGCCCGCGCAAGATCTCCGAAAACATCCCGGTTGGCCTGGCCAACGTGCTGCGCTACGGGTATTACCCCGCGCTGATCCTCGTCCTGACGGTCACGGTGATGATCCTGTACCGGGTGTCGCTGCCGGTACCGCTGCCGTCGCATCGGCTGATCTTCGGTGCCATCCTGGCGACCGCCGTCTTCGTGATCGCCACGCTGGGATTGCGGTTCTACCTGAGGTGGATCACCAGCACCGGCTATACCTACGGCGCGCTGGCCACCCCGATAGCGTTCCTGCTGTTCGCCTTCTTCGGCGGTTTCGCGATCATGCTGGGCGCCGAACTCAACGCGGCCATCCAGGAGGAATTTCCCGCACCCAAGACACACGCGCACCGGTTGCGCAACTGGGTGCTGGCGCGGATGCCCGCACACCGGCGGGCGGTCAATTCGGCGTCCAGCCCGGCGGCACCCCACCGCGACATCGCGGCCGCCGAGCCGCCGGCCTGATCAGTCCTTCTTGAGCCGTTCGTAGATCCGCTTGCACTCTGGGCAGACGGGCGAGCCCGGCTTCGCCGCCCGGGTGACGGGGAACACCTCGCCGCACAGTGCCACCACGTGGTTGCCCATGACGGCGCTCTCGGCGATCTTGTTCTTCTTGACGTAATGGAAGTACTTGGGGGTGTCGCTGCCGGTCCCGTCGTCGACGCGTTCGTCGGTGTCGGTGCGTTCGATCGTCTGGGTCTGCATACCTGACATCTCCATGCCTGACATTGTGCCTCCTAACTCACTGGTGGCGGAATCGATCTGTGTGGGACAGTGGATATATGAGGCGCCGCTCGGAGGTTAATTTCGACGGCTTTGACGACAGTGGCCGCCCGGTACTGATCACCACCGCCGCCCCTTCCTACGAGGAGGAGCACCGCGCCCGGGTGCGTAAATACCTGACGCTGATGGCGTTTCGGGTTCCGGCCCTGATTTTGGCCGCCGTCGCGTACGGCGCCTGGCATAACGGACTGATCTCATTGCTGATCGTGGGCGCCTCGGTGCCCCTGCCGTGGATGGCCGTGCTGATCGCCAACGACCGGCCGCCCCGCCGGTCCGACGAGCCGCGCCGGTTCGACGAGTCGCGGCGCCGCACGCCGCTTTTCCCGCGGGCCGAACGGCGCGCGATCGAGCCCCGGCAACCCGGCTACCCGCCAACAGAATCGCCGCACCGCGTCTACGACGACGGTTCCGGTTAGCCCGCCGATCGTCACACTTCTCAGGACATTCTCAGGTCGTCGGCACATTTCTGCACGTCAAGGCGTGTGAGATCACGAGACCGCGGGAACTCCCAGGGCGGATATGTCGTTAAACGACATGACAGTAAAAGCCAAACGGGAGGTCGCTATGGCGAATGCCACCACAAGCAGGTTTGACGGCGATCTGGATGCTCAAAGCCCGGCGGCGGACCTCGTGCGCGTATACCTCAATGGCATTGGTAAGACGGCGTTGCTCAACGCGGCAGGTGAAGTCGAACTGGCCAAGCGCATCGAAGCCGGACTTTATGCCGAGCATCTGCTGGAGACTCGTAAGCGCCTCGGCGAGAACCGCAAACGCGATCTCGAAGCCGTAGTGCGCGATGGCGAGGCAGCGCGCCGTCACCTGCTGGAAGCGAATCTGCGCCTGGTGGTTTCGCTGGCCAAGCGGTACACCGGCCGCGGGATGCCGTTGCTGGACCTCATCCAGGAGGGCAACCTGGGGTTGATCCGCGCGATGGAGAAGTTCGACTACACAAAGGGTTTCAAGTTCTCGACCTATGCCACCTGGTGGATCCGACAGGCCATCACGCGCGGCATGGCCGACCAGAGCCGCACCATCCGCCTGCCGGTTCACCTGGTTGAGCAGGTCAACAAGCTGGCGCGGATCAAGCGCGAGATGCACCAGAACCTGGGGCGCGAGGCCACCGACGAGGAGCTGGCCGCCGAGTCCGGCATCCCGATCGAAAAAATCAACGACCTGCTGGAGCACAGCCGCGACCCGGTGAGCCTGGACATGCCCGTCGGCTCCGAGGAGGAAGCGCCGCTGGGCGATTTCATCGAGGACGCCGAGGCGATGTCGGCGGAGAACGCCGTGATCGCCGAGCTGCTGCACACCGACATCCGCAGCGTGCTGGCCACTCTCGACGAGCGCGAGCACCAGGTGATCCGGTTGCGCTTCGGCCTCGACGACGGCCAGCCCCGCACCCTGGACCAGATCGGCAAGCTGTTCGGTCTGTCCCGCGAGCGGGTCCGCCAGATCGAGCGCGACGTCATGTCCAAGCTGCGCCACGGCGAGCGCGCCGACCGGCTTCGGTCGTACGCCAGCTAGGCCTCCCACTAGAGCCAGGTAGCAAGACGGTATGCCCGCCGCGTCAGCGGCGGGCATACTGCTTGCCTAGGAACCGTTACACCCATTCACGCAGCTGGCCAAGTAGACTCAGCGTCAACGGAGGGTGCTGGATGAACGACCTGGTTGATACGACCGAGATGTACCTGCGGACCATTTACGACCTCGAGGAAGAGGGCGTCACGCCGCTGCGTGCCCGGATCGCAGAACGCCTCGACCAGAGCGGCCCGACCGTCAGCCAGACCGTGTCGCGCATGGAGCGCGACGGATTGCTCCACGTCGCCGGGGACCGCCACCTCGAGCTCACCGACAAGGGCCGGGCGCTGGCCATCGCGGTGATGCGCAAGCACCGCCTCGCCGAACGACTGCTCGTCGACGTCATCGGGTTGCCGTGGGAGGAAGTTCACGCCGAGGCGTGCCGGTGGGAGCACGTGATGAGCGAGGACGTCGAACGCCGGCTGGTCAAGGTGCTCAACCACCCGACCACCTCCCCGTTCGGCAACCCGATCCCGGGTCTGCTGGATTTGGGCGTGGGCCCGGAGTTCGGCGCCGAGGACGCCAACCTCGTGCGGCTGACCGAGCTGCCCGGCGGGTCGCCGGTGGCGGTGGTCGTGCGCCAGCTCACCGAACACGTCCAGGGCGACATCGATCTGATCACCCGCCTGAAGGACGCCGGCGTGGTGCCCAACGCGCGGGTGACCGTCGAGACCGGTCCGGCCGGGGTCACGATTCTCATCCCGGGCCACGAGAAGGTCACCCTGCCGCACGCGATGGCGCACGCGGTCAAGGTCGAAAAGGTCTGACCCAGTGCAGATGGCGGCGACCAACTAGCTACCCCGCCCGGCGCCCGAACGCCCGTCGCGGCGGGAGCCGCACCCCCAATTGCTTGGCCAGGCGGTAGCCGGTGACCGCAAGTTCCCGGATGCGCTCGGGCCGCAGGCCCGACTGCAACGCCCGGTCCAGCATGCCCGCCATCCGATGGTCGGGGTCGCAGCGCAGCGCGGCGTCCAGCGACACCCCGGCGAGCGGGCCGTCGCCGCGGGCGTAGGCGCTGAACGCGAGCAACCCCAACGCCTCGACCCGCCACGGCGGGGGCAGGGTGCGCGACAGCAGCGCCCACAGCGACTCGGCGTCGCCGGCGCGCTCGCCCACCGCCAGCGCATACAGGGTGTCGCGCACCTGCACGTCGCTCAGGGCGCAGCCGAGCTGCGCCAGTTCGCCGTCGGACAGCGTCTGCCCGGCGGCGATCCGCGAGGCGGCGGCCATCGCGTTCTTCACGTCGCGGCGCCGGCACTGCGCAGGATTGGCGCGGCGCGCCGCCTCCCGCGTCGCGGCCTGCCGCGTGATCGTCTCGGCAAGCGCGGCGCTGCGCGCCGGGTCGTCGACCGCGATGACAGCCTGCAGGTCGGCGCGGCGCGCGTAGAGCCGCCTGCCGTCGAGCACCGCCGCGGCGGCCAGCGGCGAGGCGCAGGGATCCTCCACCGCGCCGCCGGCACCGCAGCCGTCCACGCAATGCCAGCGCCCGCCCAGGGCCACCCGATCCACCACGTGGGCGGCCCACAGCTCAATGTCGTGCTGCGCCAACGACTCTGCCAGCGTCGCGCACAGCTGGCGGTATTCCTCGTTGCATCCCGGGCAGCGCGCGCCGTCGGCGTCCACGATCACCGCGATCGCCGCCTCGGGCCTGGCCGCGGCGGCGATTTCGGCGAGGTGCCCAACCTGCTCGTCCATCTCCTCGGACAGGTCGGCCCGAAGCACCGACCCCAGTTCACCGTCGTCCACCGAGACCAGGACCAATGAACTTTCCGGGACGAAGCCGAGAACGGCGGGTAGCGCGGCGATCAGCGCTCCGGGGCGGTTGAGTTCGAAATCGGGTCGATGCGTCGTCATGAGCACCCACGCTGACGGCGGGCACCGTCAAACGGCGCTCGCGCAACGGGATCGAGCCGCTCGTCTGTGGAGAAAGTCTCGACTGTGGGCCTTATCGTCTATCCCATGGGTTCGATGCAGGAGTACGACATCGTCGTCATCGGTTCGGGACCGGGCGGCCAGAAGGCGGCCATCGCCTCGGCCAAGCTTGGCAAGTCTGTCGCCATCATCGAGCGCGGCCGAATGCTGGGCGGGGTGTGCGTCAACACGGGCACGATCCCGTCAAAGACGCTGCGTGAGGCGGTGCTTTACCTCACCGGGATGAACCAGCGCGAGCTCTACGGGGCCAGCTACCGCGTGAAGGACCGGATCACCCCGGCCGACCTGCTGGCGCGGACCCAGCATGTGATCGGCAAGGAGATCGACGTGGTGCGCAACCAGTTGATGCGCAACCGGATCGACCTGCTGATCGGTCACGGCCGCTTCGTCGACCAGCACACCATCGTCGTCGAAGACCCGGGCCGCCGGGAGATGACCACGGTCAGCGGCGAATACATCGTCATCGCCACCGGCACCAGGCCGGCACGACCGTCCGGGGTCGAGTTCGACGAGGACCGGGTACTCGACTCCGACGGGATCCTCGATCTCAAATCGCTGCCGGCCTCGATGGTCGTCGTCGGTGCCGGCGTGATCGGCATCGAGTACGCCTCGATGTTCGCCGCGCTGGGCACCAAGGTGACCGTCGTGGAAAAGCGGGACGACATGCTGGACTTCTGCGATCCCGAGGTGGTCGAGGCGCTCAAGTTCCACCTGCGTGACCTGGCGGTGACCTTCCGGTTCGGTGAGGAGGTGACCGCGGTCGACGTCGGTGCCGCGGGCACCGTCACCACCTTGGCCAGCGGCAAGCAGATTCCCGCCGAGACGGTCATGTACTCCGCGGGCCGCCAGGGCCAGACCGATCACCTCGATCTGCACAACGCCGGCCTCGAGGTCGAGGGGCGCGGACGCATCTGGGTCGATGACAAGTTCAAGACCAAGGTGGAACACATCTACGCCGTCGGCGACGTGATCGGCTTCCCCGCGCTGGCATCCACCTCGATGGAACAGGGACGCCTCGCCGCCTACCACGCGTTCGGGGAAGCGTGCGACGGCATCACCGACCTGCAGCCCATCGGCATCTATTCGATCCCCGAGATCTCCTACGTCGGGGCCACCGAGGTGGAGCTGACCAAGAACTCGGTTCCCTACGAGGTGGGGGTCGCGCGATACAAGGAGCTGGCCCGCGGCCAGATTGCCGGAGACTCCTACGGCATGCTCAAGCTGCTGGTGTCGACCGAGGATCGCAAGCTGCTCGGGGTACACATCTTCGGCACCAGCGCCACCGAGATGGTGCACATCGGCCAGGCCGTGATGGGCTGCGGCGGCACCGTTGACTACCTGGTCGACGCGGTGTTCAACTTTCCGACGTTCTCCGAGGCCTACAAGGTCGCCGCGCTGGACGTGACGAACAAGATGCGCGCGCTCAGCCAGTTCCGCCGCTGAGGCTCAGCAGCTGTCGTCGAGGTCGTTCGGGATGGGGTCGCCGGGGCCGCCGGCCTCGGCGCGGGCCAGCAGCTGCGCGGTTTGCGCGTCGAACGGGGCCGAGTAGGACACATTGGTGGCGCACCCGCCCCGTTCGAAGCCGCCGATCAGGCCCGTCAGCATGGTGCCGCTGACCCAGGGCGCGCCGCTGGTGCCGTCCACCAGCCCTTCGCAGGGAAACGAGGGGAACCCGGCGTCGTTGACCGAGGTGCTGGCCTGACAGCCGACGGGTGAGCCACCGACGCCGGCCGGATAGCCCATCACCGTGACGTGACTGCCCGGAGGGGGCGCGGTGCCCAGCGTCAGCGCCAGGCCTACGTGTGACTCGACCGAAACACCGGCGTCGTTGCTGACCCGCGCGATCGCGTAGTCGGCGTGCGGATCCTTGCCGCCTGTCCAGCGCGGATCGAGGTAGACCGCGTCGGCCTTCCACATGTCGGCGGGAGCGGGCGCGGCATCGCCGGCGAAACCCGGGACGAAGATCAGCTTGGCGGCCCCGGCCAGGCAGTGCGCCGCGGTCATCACCAGGTTTCCGGTCGCCGAGTGCACCACGGCGCCCGTGCAGACGTGCAGGGGGCCGTCGTTGATGAAGATCGCGCCGACGCGCCTGTCCGGGTCCACAGGACCCGCGACCGCCTTCTGCTGGGGCTGGCTGAGGCGCTGGACCACCGGGCCGGTAGCCACGGGAGCGGTGATGGTAGGGCGCGCCGCAGGGTCGGCGGGCCGGATGCACGACGTCAACAACGTCGCCAGGCAGACCCCCGAGCACAGCAACACGATCCGGATGGACATTTGGTGTCCATCATGCCTGACCAGGGGGTGGCAGGCGGAATTCCCGGCGTCGGCGCGTGCCGAGGGGTTTGCCCGGCGAATGGCGGATTATGTTCGCGCGTCGCCGCGTTTCGAACAAAAAGGCGGTCACGAGTTCGCTGTTCCATAATGGGTGCCCGTTGATTCGGGGGACACTTGACAGGGCACCCTGGAGAGACCCCCGAAAGGAGGACACCCCGATGGCCCGCCATCAAAACCCAGACGACGAGTACGACCAGCCGGGACAATTCGGCATGTACGAACTGGAATTTCCGGCACCCCAGTTGTCGACGGCCGACGGCCAGGGCCCCGTTTTGGTGCACGCCCTGGAGGGCTACTCCGACGCCGGCCACGCCATCCGCCTGGCCGCCACCCACCTGAGGGCCGCGCTGGACACCGAGCTGGTCGCGTCGTTCGCGATCGACGAGTTGCTGGATTACCGCTCGCGCCGACCGTTGATGACCTTCAAGACCGATCACTTCACCAACTACGACGATCCCGAACTCAGCCTGTACGCGCTGCGCGACAGCGTCGGCACGCCGTTCCTGTTGCTCGCCGGCATGGAACCGGACCTCAAGTGGGAGCGCTTCATCACCGCGGTGCGGCTGCTGGCCGAGCGGCTGGGGGTGCGGCGGACCATTGGCCTGGGCACGGTCCCGATGGCCGTCCCGCACACGCGCCCGATCACGCTGACGGCGCATTCCAACGACAAAGAACTGATCGCCGACTTCCAGCCGTGGATCTCCGAGATCCAGGTCCCCGGCAGCGCGTCGAACCTGCTGGAATACCGGATGGCCCAGCACGGCCACGAGGTGGTCGGGTTCACCGTGCACGTCCCGCACTACCTGACCCAGACCGACTACCCCGCCGCCGCACAGGCCTTGCTCGAGCAGGTCGCCAAGAGCGGATCGCTGGAGCTGCCGTTGTCCGCGTTGACCGACGCGGCGGCCGAGATCCGCGCCAAGATCGACGAGCAGGTCGAGGCGAGCGCCGAGGTGGCTCAAGTGGTGGCCGCGCTCGAGCGCCAGTACGATGCGTTCATCGACGCTCAGGAGAACAGGTCGTTACTAACTCGCGACGGGGACCTGCCTAGCGGCGACGAGCTTGGCGCAGAGTTCGAGCGATTCCTTGCCCAACAGGCGGAGAAGAAGGTCGACGACGACGACCAGGCGTGACTCCCTAAACGCCCATAGCCCGGGCCGACACCAAGGTTGGCGGAGATGACCGAGCGGAAGCGCAAGAGCAATCTTCGCCCGGTGCGGGAGGTAACCGCACCCACGCTCGAGTACCGCACCATTCACGGTTACAAGCGGGCCTACCGCATCGCCGGTTCCGGCCCGGCGATCCTGCTGATCCACGGCATCGGTGACAACTCCACCACCTGGAACGCCGTGCAGGCCAAGCTCGCCCAGCGATTCACGGTCATCGCGCCGGACCTGCTGGGCCACGGCAAATCCGACAAACCGCGCGCCGACTACTCGACGGCCGCCTACGCGAACGGGATGCGTGACCTGCTCAGCGTGCTCGAGATCGAGCGGGTGACCATCGTCGGGCATTCGCTGGGCGGCGGGGTGGCCATGCAATTCGCCTACCAGTTCCCGCATTTGGTCGACCGGCTGATCCTGGTCGCCACGGGCGGCGTCACCAAGGACGTCAACGTCGCCTTCCGGCTGGCCTCCTTGCCGATGGGCAGCGAGGCGCTGGCGCTGCTGCGGCTGCCGCTGGTGCTGCCCGCGGTTCAGCTGGCGGGGCGGATAGCGGGCCTGGCGATCGGATCGACCGGGCTGGGCCACGACCTGCCCAACGTGCTGCGCATCCTCGACGACCTGCCGGAGCCGACGGCCTCGGCGGCGTTCAGCCGGACCCTGCGGGCGGTGGTGGACTGGCGCGGGCAGATCGTGACGATGCTGGACCGATGTTATTTGACCGAGGCCATCCCGGTGCAGATCGTCTGGGGCACCAAGGATGTGGTGGTCCCCGTCCGTCACGCCTGGATGGCGCACGCCGCGATGCCCGGCTCCCGCCTCGAGATCTTCCAGGGCTCCGGCCACTTCCCATTTCACGACGACCCCGCTCGCTTCATCGACGTCGTCCAGCGCTTCATCGACAGCACCGCGCCCGCCGAATACGATCAAGCCGCGCTGCGCGAGTTGCTCCGCTCCGGGGGCGGCGAGAATGCCGTCACGGGCCCCCCCGACACCCGCGTCGCCGTGCTCAACGCGATGGGTTCCGACGAGCGCAGCGCCACCTGATAATCCCTTTGACCCGGGCCGTACAGTCGGGATATGGGCATCGACGTGACGGTGTTGCGCGTGTTCACCGACTCGGACGGGAATTTCGGTAATCCACTCGGCGTGGTGGACGCCGCGACGGTCGCACCATCCGATCGACAGCGGCTGGCGGCCCAATTGGGCTACGCCGAAACGGTATTCATCGATCTTCCGGCCGCCGGCGCGGCCACCGCGCACGTCAGGATATACACGCCGCGCGCCGAGATCCCGTTCGCGGGGCACCCCACCGTCGGCGCGGCGTGGTGGCTGCACGACAACGGTTGGCCGATCAAGACGCTGCAGGTGCCGGCCGGCCTCGTGCAGGTCAGCCGCCGGGACGACGTGACCGGCGTCAGCGCCCGCTCGGAGTGGGCGCCGGAGGTGGGCATCCACGAATTCGACTCCGCGGACGAGGTTCTCGCCGCCGACCCGGCCGACTTTCCCGATGACTCCGCGCACTACCTGTGGGCCTGGGTCGATCGGCCCGCCGGGGCCTTGCGCACCCGGGGATTCTTCGCGAACCTCGGCGTGCCGGAGGACGAGGCGACCGGCTCGGCGGCGATGCGGCTCACCGACTACCTCAGCCGCGACCTGCGCATCACCCAGGGCAAGGGCTCCGTCATCGAAACCGAGTGGAACGCCGAGGGCTGGGTCGGGGTGGCCGGGCGCGTCGTCAACGACGGTGTCCGACAGGTCGATTGAGTTCAGGACCGAAGACTCGTCCCAGAGCAGGTCATTTGGATAGGCCGGGCTTTCGTGTCATGGCTGCATTTCCGCTCCGGATGGGCATCGCGAGCGGGCGTGTTGATACTTGAGCGGGATGTCAGCGACCCCTCAGATCTTTGCGGAGAATCTTTCCGGATGCCGATTTCGGGATAAAGGTAATGAATTCGACGTCACGAATCTTTTTGTATGGAGCGACGCTTCTAGCCACGAACTCCATCACCTCGGCGCCGGTCAGCGAAGCGGAGGGTTGGGTGACGACAAAGGCCTTGGGGATCTCCTCGCCGGACTCGGAGTCTATGGCTGGAACCACCGCGGCATCCGCTATCGCAGGATGGGTCAGCAACAGTGACTCGAGTTCAGCGGGCGCCACCTGATAGCCCTTGTATTTAATGAGTTCTTTGAGGCGGTCGACGATATAGACACAGCCGTCGGCGTCGACGCAAGCCAGGTCCCCCGTATGCAGGAACCCGTCGCCGTCGATGGTGTTGGCAGTCGCCTCATCGTTGCCGAGGTAGCCGAGCATCACATTCGGGCCCTTGAACCACAGCTCGCCGGCTGCGCTGACACCCTGGTCGGGGACCGGGATCTCGACACCGGTCTGCGGCGCAACGAGCTTGCTTACCGTGTTCGGGAGAGTCCACCCGCAGGAATCCAACTGCGCGACAACGCCTACCGAATCCCGGCCCTGGTCGACCGGCATACCGTGGCCGACTCCGCTCAGTTCACTCATTCCAAAGCCCTGCAACACCGCCACACCGAGGCGCGCTCCCACCGCGCGTGCGAGTTCCGCGTCTAGTGGCGCGGCACCGCAGATAACGACTCCGAGCGAGGACAGGTCATAGGAATCCACCATTGGGTGCTTAGCCAGCGCCACGGCCACCGGCGGGACAACAAATGCCCGGGTGCAGCGGTGATCCTGAATGGCGCGCAAGAACGCGGCCAGGTCGAACGAAGGCATAACGACCAGCTTCGCGCGCGGCACCAGTGAAGCCGTGAGCAGCACCGACAACCCATATATGTGGAAGAACGGCAGCACGGCCAGAACGACGTCGTTGGGACCGACGACGTTGAGGGGTTGAAGTTGGGCGGCGTTGGCTACCAGGTTGCGGTGGGTCAGCATCACCCCCTTTGGTAGACCGGTGGTGCCGGAGCTGTAGGGGAGTACCGCCAAGTGGTCGGCCGGATGGAAGTTCCTGGTGCCTGCGCACTGAACTGCCGGCTGCGACCTGAGGTCGACGTCGTCGAGCATGAGCACCTCGCCCTGTGCGAGTCCGATTTGCGCGACGGCCGTTTCGGCTTTCTCGCGGTGCTCAGCCACGGTCAGCATCATCCGAGCATGTGAATCGCGCAACTGCCGTGCAACTTCGTCCACGGTCGACAACACGTTGAATGTGGTTGCGGTCGCGCCTGCTCGCAGGATGCCGTGAAACGCGACTGCGAACGCTGTGCTGTTGGGCGAAAGTAACCCAACCACGTCACCGACGCCAACTCCGCGGGCGACTAGATTCGCGGCGAATGCTTCGATTTGATCGATCAGCTCCCCGTAGCGTGTCGTGGCACCGGTCGTCGCCTCCACGAGCGCGACGAGCTCGCGGTCGGCGTCGGTGATGCCATCGAACAAGTAGTCGAAGACGGGGACGTCGGGAATGCTGACATCTGGGAAGGGGCTGGCGAAGCTCACTGTACTCCGATCTGGCTGCGACGACTTGATTTGCGGTCTTAGAGCCCATGACTTTTCAGCCAGGACTCAATAAGTTCGGCCAGCGCCCTCCATTGAGGTTCGAGCATCATTTCGTGTCCGACGCCGGGAATGAGGACTGGTTTGGTTCCGTAGGCCGCGGCGGTCCGACGCACGTGTGTGGGCCGATAAACTTGGTCGCGCTCTCCGCCGACGACCAACATCGGCGAGCGGACATTCTTGGTTTTGACAAGACTGCCAACCACCGTGTCCAACATCATCGCCCGTGTGCTGTCGGGTTGGATGCGACGCGTAAAGCTGTCGACGAGGCTGTCTGGCGCGTCGTCTCCGAAAAACAACTCCCGCGCGCCGGCGGACGTCCCGACTAGGTCTAGCGGGTTGGCGGTCAGGGCGAATTTCGTTGAGCGCCAGGGATGACGACGTATCATTCGCATTATCGAACCCAGCTGTCCGCCGCGCGGTGGGGTCGAAGCCATCAGTACGGCCGCTGCTGCGTCGTGGTTTTCGAGATACTTCTGCACGACAAAGCCGCCGATGGAATGCCCGACGAGGATGGGCGGGTCTGGAAGCGCGCCGACGACCTCACTAACATCGGTGACGTAGTCGGCAATCGAACACAACCGCAGGGACTTGCTCAACGGGCTCCGGCCGTGACCACGCAGGCTGGGCGCCAAGACACGAAACCCCCGGTCGACGAAGAAGGCGACGAAATTCTCCTCCCAGCACCAAGCGGCATGCCAAGCCCCGTGCACGAAAACAATTGAACGCGGACGTTTTTGAGTCCGCCGTCCGAAGTCAACCAATTCCAGCATCGTCTTCCTGATCCCGTCGCTTCTTACGGTGGATATGGAAGGGACTCGTCACACTCGAACCCAGGCACACATCTGGGGAACGAACTCGAGCTGACAATCTGACGAGTTCGCCTGGCGCCACAGGCGATCCAACAATGTGTCGATTGCGAGCTTTTCCGCGGTCATCGCGCCTGCGGCCGCCATGTGCGGAAGTACTTCGCGCGCCAGGCCCACCATCCACGGCAGCACCTGCGAGTCCGCTGCGCTCTCCACGAGAGTCTCCGTGAACATCGATGGCGCGGGCAGCCCTGCTTCGCGGAAGACGCGTACCAACCGTCCGCCGATATCAAACGGGGCACCCCCCCGTGTGAGCGTGTAGTGCACCGCGTCGTAAACCTCATGCAGTACGGCGAGCCGTGGATTGGACCGAATGCCGCGCGTGGCGTCCATCTCGTGAAGCGCTATGACACCGCCGGTCCGGATGAGCCTACGAGTCATTCGCAGGAAATCACCGGGGTCTTTTTGATGAATTAAAACGTACCGACACACAGCAGCGTCGAAGTCCGCTGGGCCTTCGTAAGATTGGATGTCGGACTGGATGAACTCAGCATTGGTGTGGCACCGAGCGCGGAACCGTTGCCGTGCGACAGCGATTGCATCTTCACTGGGATCGATACCGAACACGTTGCCGGTTGGGCCCACCAGATCAGCGAGCATCAGCGAGACGTCGCCAGGTCCACAGCCGATGTCAAGCACGCGCATACCCCGCTCGATACCTGCGCTCATCAGCAGGCGTTCGGTGATGGGTCGCAACATCTCGGCTTGCCTTATTAGACGGTCGATTTCGGGACGGGAGTGACCTAGCAGATAGTCCCGCTCTGGTATCGGCTGACCGGCCATCGAAGGTTCCTCTCTGGGCATACGGAGAGCCGCTGCCTCTGTTGTCGGCACGGCTGTTAAGCACGCCGTCGAGCGGTTCGTCATTTCAAAATCTTCGTACGCCCAGAAGAGAAGCGTCAGGCGATGTGGGCGGCCAGTTGAGTGGTGACTGCGCAGGATTCAGGCGCGCTCCCGCCAACAGGAGAGTCGATCTGTCCCGCGTTTTCGAGCAAGTGCGGATACTCCGTCGTTAGGAGTGATGGTTGTTACATTTTGTGTTGGGTGCGGATGAAGTGAGCTGCTTGTTCGCCGATGATGATGCAGGGTGCCATGGTGTTGGCGGTGGTGATGCGCGGCATGATGGAGGCGTCGGCGATGCGCAGGTTGCTTACGCCGTAGACGTTGAGCTGGCCGTCGACTACCGACATGGAGTCGCGACCCATTTTGGCCGTGCCTGATTGGTGCCAGTAGGTGGTGACGGCGTTGCGCAGGTAGGTTTCCAGTTCGTCCGCTGAGCTGTTGCCGGGCATGGCTTCCCGGGTGACGAAGGGACGTAGTTTGGCGCTGTTGCCGATTTCACGCAATGTTTCCACGCAGGCGATGGCAGTTTTGAGGTCCTCGGGGTCAGCTAGGGCATTGGCGTGGATTTGGATCGGGTCGGTTGGGCGGGGTCCCGTGAGCCGCAGCTGACCGCGGCTCTTGGGGTGCGTTGGTGCCCCGAACAGTGTCCATGCGTTCTCGGGCAGACCGTGTTCAGCGACGTTTTCGGGAGTGGCTTTGGGGAATGGGCCCAGGCAGGCGAACAGGTCGGGCCCGTCTATATCTGCGGTTAGTCCGGAGTCCCAGAACAGGGCGGCTTGCACTTGAGTGCCCCCCGGGGTGCCTTCGGGGAGTTCCCATACACAGTCGAACCCGAAGTGGTCTTGCAAGTCTCGGCCGATCCCGGGTAGGTGCTGCACGACCGGGATGCCGATGCGACGCAGTTCGGCGATGTCGCCGATACCGGAATGCATCAACACCTTCGGTGTGTGAATAGCGCCCAGCGACAGCACGACTTCGGTGCCAGCAGCCACCCGATGTGTCGACCCGGCGTAACCGATTTCTACACCGGTTGCCCTAGTGCCCTCGAACATCACTCGTGTCACCAGGGCATCGGTCAGCACGGTCAGGTTCGGCTTGTCCAGGTAGGGGCCAACATAGCTGCGAAAGACTGAGACACGCTGTCCGTCGCGGATACGCATGTCAGTGATCGCGGCGCCACGGAACTCTTCCATCAGTCGCCCGTTGGGACTCTGGTAGGTCGGAATTCCGAGCAGCTTGGCAGCCTCCAAAACCGCTGGGGCAACTGGGTGAACATCGGCCACCGGTTGAACGAAGACAAGGCCGTCACGGCCACGGTGAGATGATTCCCCGGTCCCGTGCCAGTCTTCGATACTGCGGTACAGCTCGAGCACCCGCTCGTAGCCCCATGACTTCTCACCGGATTCGGCGGCAAAAAAATCCCAATCGCTGCGGTGCCCGCGCGACCAAATCATCAGGTTGATGCTCGACCCCCCGCCCAACCCCTTGCCCATCGAAAATGGCAGCGCCCGCCCATGGACCCGCTCGTCAGGCTCAGCAGCGAATCCCCAATCACGTTCAGTTCCCAGATTGAGCGGCCACTGGTCGGCTTGCCTCACACTGTCAACCTCATCAGTACCGCCGGCCTCCACCAGCAGCACCGACACATCCGGAATCTCGGCGAGTCGGCGCGCAACCACCGAGCCCGACGTCCCGGCACCACACACGACAAAGTCGTACCTCTGCTCCAATACGCCTGCCACCACGACCTCCTCCATTCAATAACGAACGCTATCCTATTGGAACGTGGTGATCACGAAAAGGGTTCAACTGGAACTAAACTCACAGAAAAACAACAGGATAACCAGTGGTCGGGTCGTAGCCGCGCTGATGCTTTCGGAGAAGCACCCGCCGTCTGTGCTCCCCGGTGTTGGTGTCGGCACCGAAATTTCATGAAGCCGGTGCCGAGGCTCATGCGGGTGGCCAAGGGTGCCGAGAACACATACGGAGTGATGATGACATTCGTGCGGGACAACCGGTCGTCGAGAACGCCGAGCACCTCGACCGGCTCGCCCAGAGCGTCATTGTCGGCGTTGCTCAGGTTCACAGCGACTGAACTCTCGCGAGCTGCGGATCAATAGGCAGGTGAGGGCGGGCGTTTGCCGAAGTACAACCCGCCGGCCCATTCCCAGACCCGCTGATTGGTCAGCCCATGCTGGGCAATCATATTGAGATCACGTAGTTTTCGGCCCAGGGAAGACGATCGCTGCAGTGCGCTAGAACCAACCGCGTCGACAAGGAGTTGTACTGCATCTCGACACGTCGTCCCAGTGTGCACCACGCATCCGGCCCACTGCGCCCGTTGATCCAACGGCGGTTCATCGCCTGCCTGAATGGTGGCGAACAATCCGCCGAGCGTGTCGTAGACGTAGCTGCGCGTCGACCCGATCAAGGCAGCGGCCCGGGCCAGAGCCGCTCTCACGTTGGGCTCCGCCGTGACCGAGCCCCTCAACACGTTGCTGTACTTGGTTTCCAGCGAAGCGCGTGCCACAACCAACGCCTCGGCGGCCGCGCCCAGTGCCACGCCTACGCCGGCGCTCGGGGCCAGCCCAAACCAGGAATACAGGGCCTCGGAGCGCTTGTACTGCCCCGGAATCCAGGTGTACTCCTCGGGAACAAATGCGTCGGTGATGGTGTAGTCATGGCTTCCGCTGCCGACGAGTCCATCAGGGTCCCAGGTTTCCAGAACCTGCCATCGCGCGGCCGGCAGCATGGCCACCTTATATTCGGCCTTGCCCTTCTGGTTGCGCCGCGGTTCCCCGTTCACTGTTACCGTCGCACCACCCAAGATGACATCGGCGTGAGTCACTCCGCTGCCGAACGACCAGCGGCCGGACAACCGGTATCCGCCGTCGCAGGCCTCAAGCGTTCCCGCCGGTCCCTGAAATCCCGCGATGATCGTGTCTAGCGCGGGAAACAGGCGCCGGGCAGCTGCTTCCGCCACGTATGACGCGAAGAATCCGCTCTCCGAGCCGATCATCGCGCACCAGGCCGCGGAGGCGTCCGCCCGGGCCAGCGTCTCGATGATCTCGACTTGCGTACAGATGTCGGTTTCAGGCCCACCCCACGCCGCTGGCATCGCCATTCGGAACACGCCCGACCACCTCAGCGCATCGACGACTGCCCCGCTCAGCCTGCGCGCGCGCTCGGCCTCCATGGCCCGCTCGCGCAGTAGCGGTTCAATCTCCTTGACCCGGGCCATGATTGCAGCAGCGTCAAGCTCGTCCTGCGCGCAGTTCGGCATGCCAGACCTCCTTGTTTATCCATAATCTAGCATGCTAAGTTTCATGAAACAACCAGAGAATCGCTGTCGGACTCGAGCGCTCACCTCGAACCTCCGGATATCTGCGGGGAGCAAACCCCTGGGGCGCTAGGTAGAACTACCTTGTCTTGCATGGGATCTCGCACATCAATAGTAGTTGGCGCATCGTCGACAACAATCGGTGGCCGACGGCAGAGTTCTGCCAATAGATCAGGTTATGGTAGTTTCACAAAACTTAGCGTATCGTCGCGATCATGCTCAACAGTGATTACAGCGGCGAGAATTGCTCGGTCGCGCGAGCCTTGGAAGTGGTCGGCGAACGATGGACGCTGCTCATCATTCGCGACTTGTTAAGCGGCCCGCATCGCTTTGCCGAGTTGCAGCGCAAGCTCGGCATCGCCAAAAACGTTCTCACCGTTCGCCTTCAGAAGCTTGTCGACGAGGGCATTGTGGAGAAAATCCCGTATACCGGCGCCCGTGACTGGAACGACTACCGACTCACCCGCAAGGGCAAAGACCTGTTCCCGGTGCTCAATGCCCTTATGGCATGGGGCGACCGCTATGCCGCGCCGCCCGGCGGCCCACCTCTAATCTTTGAGCACGAATGTGGACACGCGGCCGGGCAGCGGGTGGTCTGCGCCTACTGCGGCGACGACATCGTCCCCCGGACGATCAGGTTCGTCCCCGGGCCCGGCGCGACCGCCAGCAGGGCGCCCAACTGACGTCTGGCTGGCGCGGGCTCGGTCCTGGTGGAGCGGGCCGTCGATGAGCGCTGCAAACCTGCTTCGGCGCGGGGCCGAAGCGTCTGGGTCGTCGGTGATCGCGTTGCGGGTGGCTGGGACACGGCTACCGACTAGACGAGGACGCTGCCGCCGTCAACCTTGACGACCGCTCCGGTGGAGTACGTCTGCTCGATGCAGTACAGGTACGCCCGTGCCACCTCGTCGGCCTCGGCGATCCTGCTCAAAGGGATCCGTTCTGCCGCAGCGGCGAACAGCGCGTCGCGGTCCTTTGCGCCCATGTTGTCCCACAGCGGTGAGCGCACCACGCCTGGAGCCACAGCATTCACCCGCACGGGCGCCAGCTCGACCGCAAGAGCGGCGGTCAGCGCGTTCATCGCGCCGCACAGACTCACCGGCAACGCGCCGAATTCCGGCTGCTCGGCGGCCGATCCACTGGTCAACGTGATCGAACCGTCCGCGGGCAGGAGCGGACCGATGACCCGAACCGCGGTGCACGCACCGATGAAACGAGTTTGGTAAAAGCCGGCGATAACGTCGGGTGTCAGTCCGGCCAGCGACGCTGTCTCCAGCGGCTCGCCCGCCGTGTAGACGAGGTGGTTGACCGGTCCGACCCGTTCGGCCAGCCGTTCGATGGACGCGGGGTCTCCGAGGTCAACCGTGGCGCCGACGGCGCCTGCGGGCAGCGCGCCCAGCGCACGCTCGACGCTCGACGTCCGGCGCGAGGCGACGACGGGTGTGGCGCCACGCTCGGCGACCGCCGCAGCCACAGCCAGGCCGATGCCGGACGTTCCCCCGATGATCAGGACACGTTGGTTGCACAGACTCATACATACAGGGTCAAGGCGGTGGCTTCGCTCGTCCAACACCCATTTGGTCCGGCAGCGATACCCTTTAGGTATGGCCACATTGGATCTGGACATGCGCAAGCTACGCTACTTCGTCGCCGTGGCGGAGGAACTCAACTTCGGCCGCGCCGCGGCACGCCTGCACATCGCCCAACCCGTGCTGTCCCGTCAAATTCGCGCGCTCGAGCACGAGCTGGGAGCCACGCTGTTCAATCGGGGCACCCGTGGGACCACGCTGACCCCCGCTGGGTTGCGGCTACTCGACGACGGCCGTTTCTTGCTCGCGGAAGTGCAGGCGCTGCGGCAGCGGCTAGCGCAAGCCGAAGCCCCCGCCGTCGTGGTCACGGTCGGCGTACTACCCGGCCTGTTGGCTACCGCTGCCGCAAGGGCGTTCGAGGCGGGCGATCCGGTGCGGCGCACGGTAATCGTGCCGGTGACCTGGAACGAGCAGGCCGAAGTGATCCGCCGCGGCGACGTGCAGGTGGTGTACGCCCGCTCGCCATTCGACCTGTCTGGCCTGGCGACCGCGCCGCTCCTTGAAGAGCCGCGCGACGTAGTGCTGCCCGCTGGTGACCCGCTGGCCGAGAGGCGGTCGGTATCGCTGGACGATCTGGCACGGCGGCGGTTGCTGCAAAATCCGGCATCGGTGCCCGAGTGGTATGCCATCGCCAGCCCGCAATTGCGCCGCGCGGCAGTGCAGTCGTCGGTCACCGGGGTGGAGCAGAAGCTCGAATTGGTGGCTGGCGGTGCCGGTTTCGCCGTGCTGCCCCGGTCGACGGCCATGTCCTACCGACGGCCGGACCTCCGGGTGGTGCCAGCCGACGGCCTCGCTCCTAGCCAGGTCGTGCTGGCATGGGACGCCACGGTCACGGATGCGGCGCGCGACGACTTCATCGCGGCCGCGATCGCCTGTGCCGGACAGACGATCGATCCGACCTCGCAAACGTAGGATATCGATGGTTATACTGCAACTGTTCGTGTCATGAGATATCCACCAGACCAAAAGGTAAAGGCGCGCGCCGCGTTAATCCGTGCGGGCACGCGCTTGATGAAGGTCGCCGGCTTCAACGGGATCGGGGTCGACGGGCTGGCCGCCGCGGCGGACGTGACCTCGGGGGCCTTCTATTCAAACTTCGCCCACAAGGAAGCGATGCTTGAGGCGATTGTCGAGGCCGCCGTCGGTGAACCCTTCGTTTCCGACACGAAATCGGGCACGAGGGCCGAGCGCAGGGCGCAGCTGGAAGCGTTTGTCGCGGAATACCTTAGCGCCGAGCACGTGGAAAACCCGGGCGACGGATGTGTGATGCCAAGCCTTAGCGCCGATGTGGCACGGGCGGGAATGTCCACTCGGGAGGCGTACGAATACAAGATCAGCGCGCTGGCGGGGCGGATGGCAGAGCTATTCGATGGCGCGGACCCGGAACGTCGGGCGTGGAGCCTTGTCGCGCTGATGGTGGGGGCGGTGTCGATCTCGCGCGCCATGGCTGATCCTGCCACGCAGGCCGAGGTGCTCGACGCCGCGAATAAGACCGCGGACAGGCTCATTTCACCCGGCAAACGACGCAAATGACCGGAGGCGGCACGTGGGCTTGGATTATGTGAATCGACCCGGAGGACAGCGGCTATCAACATTGCGATGATTCTCGTTGTGCCCATGGGTAATTTGGCCGCTGTACCGCCGGACGAAGCGGCATGCACGCCGCGGCGGCGGGCCGTTGTCGCCGCAAATCGCGACTTCCGTCGCGCACGCCGGAATCCTGTCGGGATCGTCGAACACCCCACCTCCGACACCGTGAGGCCAAAACCCAGGGCTGAGCGTGCGGTCGGGCCATGCACCCTGCATGACACCGGGGACCATGATGGCCGGCCGCTCGACCCGGACGGGGTCAACCCCTCACGGTCGGGGTAACAGAACGCCGGAATCACCGCGCATTTCAACAAATTGGGTTGTTCGACGCGTACTTCTCCT
>NZ_LZIR01000085.1 GCF_001667035.1 Mycobacterium sp. 852002-51057_SCH5723018 | reverse complement strand
TGCACACCATCAGCCGGGCGACCTTCAAGGACGCCCGGGCGCAGGGCAACCCGTTGACCCACGAAATCGTTCACTTCACCCAGTTCATCCTGGCCGAGATCTTCCCCGGCTGATGGTGTGCAGCAGCATGACGCCGTCGGCCGGCAGCACCTGGTGGGCCATCTTGAAGAAGTGGCCCCACCGTTGGCGGCCGAAGTGCTCGAACGCGCCGATCGAGACGATCCGGTCGACAGGCTCGTCAAACTTCTCCCAGCCCTCCAGCAACACCTGCCGGGTGCGCGGGGTGTCCATCTGGTCGAACATCTTCTGGACGTGCTCGGCCTGGTTCTCCGACAACGTCAGCCCCACGACATTGACGTCATATTCTTCGATGGCGCGCTTCATGGTGGCGCCCCAGCCGCATCCGATGTCGAGCAGAGTCATGCCGGGCTGCAACCCCAGCTTGGACAGCGAGAGGTCGATCTTGGCGATCTGCGCCTCTTCCAGCGTCATGTCATCCCGCTCGAAGTACGCGCAGCTGTAGGTCTGGGTGGGGTCCAGGAACAGCCGGAAGAAGTCGTCGGAGAGATCGTAGTGCGCTTGCACGTTCCCAAAATGCGGCGTGAGCTGCACAGACATGAGGAATAAGGCCTTTCATTATCTCCGGGCACCGAGCGTCCTGGCACCCAAGAAGCGGGTTCACCCCCGATGCATCCCCTGCATGCTAGCGGTTAAGGCTGTGCAAGTCGCATTCGAAGAGCTCGGCTCTATGTCACACCCCGGTCACAAGATGTGCAGCACGGCGCCGGCCGCGAGGCCGGCGACCAGCAGCGCACCGGCCTGGCGCACGTGCACCCAGGCCAGCGCCGCGTACCACAGCGGCCACACCGGGAACTTTGGCGGCGGCTCGTCGGGTCGGGGACGGCGGAAATACGGCCACACCTTTACCAGCCGGGGCAGCGCCACCGCGACGACCAGTGCCGGCCAGGGCATCGCCCCCGCCGCGACCGCGACCGCCACCAGCACGTAGAAGCCGACCATCATGGCCAGCGTCACCGCCCGGGCGCGCGCCTCGCCCAGCAGCACGGGCAGCGTCCGGATGCCGAGCGGTTCGTCGTACGGGATCTTGTCGATGTGCTTGCCCATCAGCACCGTCGTGCACAGCAGGCCGTAGGGCAGCGACGCCAGCACGACGTCCCAACCGACCCAGCCCACCGCCGAGTAGTAGGTGCCGCACACCATCAGCGGTCCCCAGACGACGAAGACGTCCGGTTCGCCGAGGCCGCGCTTCTTCAGCCGCAGCGGCGGCGCCGTATAGGCGACGCTGAGGGCAAAGCCGCCGAGCGCGAAGGCCAGCACTGGCCAGCCACGGGCCCACACCAGCGCGACCAGGATCGCCAGGTCGGCGAGGTTCACAAGCAGAATCGCCAGCCCCAGCGTGCGGCGGCTGATCAGCCCGGACAGCACGGGGTGCGGGGCGTACAGCGCGCGCGGGTAGGTGGCGCTGTCGGTGCCGACCTGGGTGTCGTAAAGGTCGTTCATCAAGTTGTTGGCGGTATGGGCCAGCGTGATTCCCAGGATGGCCAGGACCAGCCACCGCCAGTCCAGCCCCGGTTTGCCGACCGCCAGCAGCGCCGCCACCAGGCCGGAGACCAGGGTCATCGGCAGCACCGCCGCCCGGGTGACAACGAGCCACCGTGTCACGGCGTCGACCGGACCGTCCGGCGGCGGGTTGGTCGTGCGAAGCGCGTACGCCCAGGACCTCAGCCGCGAGCCCACGCTCACGTCAGGCATGGGACCTAGATTTCACGGCGCCCGCGGTGGCACGATCGGCGACGGATGCGGCTGCCCCCGGAACTTTTCCAGCGACCCGCCGGCCTCCACGATGCCGCAGATCGCGCTCCAGCTCAGCATGGTCAGGTAGTCGATCAGCTCGTCCGCGCTCATCCGGGGGTCGGAGATCCAGGAGTGGGTGGCCAGCTGCACGCCACCGACGATCATGTAGGCCCACGGCTCCACGCCGCCGGTGTCCATCCCGGCCTCCTGCATGCGGCGGCGCAGCATCATCGACAGCATCCGGGCGATGATCCGTTCCGAGTCGGCGATCACCTTGCTCTTGGTCGGCGAGCTGTTGGCCATCACGAACCGGTACGGCTCCGGCTCGTCCGCCACCGTCTCGACGTACACGCGGATGATCTCGCGGGTCAGCTCGAAGCCGTCCAGGTTGGAGGACAGCGCCCCGGCCATGTTGGGAATCAGCGTCGACTGCGCGAAGCGCATCAGCACCGCGGTGGTCAGGTCGTTCTTGTCGACGAAGTAGCGGTAAAGCACGGTCTTGGAGACGCCGATCTCGGCCGCGATCTCGTCCATACTCAGGAAGCGGCCGAGTCGGCGGATCGCCACGATCGTGCCGTCAACCAACTCGTTGCGGCGCTCCACCTTATGTTGGTGCCAGCGCCGCTTGCGGCCATCCGTCTTTACGGTCACAGCCGGCATTTCCTCTGCCACAGTCGCCGCTTCCCACTCACCTAGACGTCCCCGATACTACGGCTTGTGGGTCGCTTTTTGGCGGATAGGCCGCCTATCTTCGGCGCCCCGAACAGGGAGAGTCACACTAACTGCCCCCCGCGATAGATGATGGTGGGGTGGCACACAGAGCCTCGCCCCAGGACGACGCGTCAGGCCGTGGGATGACCGGCCCGTCGGCCGGGGCCCCGCGCCCTCACGCGTCCATCGCGGAGTCCTTCGCCGGGGCCGATCCGGAGGCCGACGCCGAGCGGCGGGTGGCGCTGCGCCGGATGAAGCTGGTCGCGCTGAGCTTTCTGGTGGGAGCCACCGTCGTCTTCCTCGCCTGCCGCTGGGCGCAGGCCCATGCCGGCACGGGCGCGTGGGTGGGCCCCTGGGTCGGATACGTGGGCGCGGCCGCGGAGGCCGGCATGGTCGGCGCGCTGGCCGACTGGTTCGCCGTCACCGCGCTGTTCAAGCACCCGCTGGGGATCCCCATCCCGCACACCGCAATCATCAAGCGCAAGAAGGACCAGCTCGGTGAGGGCCTGGGCACCTTCGTGCGGGAGAACTTCCTGTCGCCCGCGGTGGTGGAGACCAAGCTGCGCGACGCTCAGGTCCCCAGCCGGCTGGGCAAGTGGCTGTCGGACGCCGCGCACGCCGACCGGGTGGCGAGCGAGACCGCGATCGTGCTGCGGGTGTTGGTGGAGCTCCTGCGTGACGAGGACGTCCAGCAGGTGATCGACCGGATGATCGTGCGCCGCATCGCCGAACCGCAATGGGGACCGCCGGTAGGCCGGGTGCTTTCGACCCTGCTGGCCGAGAACCGCCAGGAGGCCCTCATCCAGCTGCTGGCCGACCGGGCGTTTCAGTGGTCGCTGAACGCCGGGGAGATCATCCAGCGGGTGGTCGAACGCGACTCGCCCAGCTGGTCGCCCCGATTCATCGACCATCTCGTCGGGGACCGGATCCACCGCGAGTTGATGGACTTCACCGACAAGGTGCGCCGCAACCCCGACCACGAATTGCGGCGGTCGGCGACCCGCTTCCTGTTCGAATTCGCCGACGATCTGCAGCATGACGCCGACACCATCGCGCGCGCCGAGGCGATCAAGGAGCAGCTGATGGCGCGCGACGAGATCGCCACCGCCGCGGCGACCGCGTGGAAGACGCTGAAACGGCTGGTGCTCGAGGGGGTCGACGACCCGTCCAGCACGCTGCGCACGCGCATCGCCGACACCGTGGTCCGCCTCGGGGAATCCCTGCGCGACGACGCCGACCTGCGCGACAAGGTCGACAACTGGATCGTGCGGGCCGCCCAGCACCTGGTCTCGCAGTACGGCGTGGAGATCACCGCGATCATCACCGACACGATCGAGCGCTGGGACGCCGAGGAGGCCAGCCGCCGGATCGAATTGCACGTGGGTCGGGACCTGCAGTTCATCCGCATCAACGGCACGGTCGTGGGCTCGCTGGCCGGGCTCGTGATCTATACCGTCGCCCAGCTCTTCTTCTAGTACTGCTAACAAGTGCTTGCATTTGCAAGCACTTGCCTTTAGTCTGGTGCCCGTCAAAACCGATCGTCGGAACCAGGAGTACGCAATGCCGCCGGAGGAGAAGCTCTCCGCCAAGGTGTCCACGGCGGCCTCGGACATGGCCTCCGACATCGGCAGCTTCATCCGCGACCTGCGTGAGAACGCGCAGGTGTCGGTGCGGCAGCTCGCCGAACGGTCCGGCGTCAGCAACCCCTATCTGAGCCAGGTGGAGCGCGGATTGCGCAAGCCGTCCGCCGACGTCCTGAACCAGATCGCCAAGGCGCTGCGGGTTTCGGCCGAGGTGCTCTACGTGCGGGCCGGGATCCTCGAGCCCAGCGACAAGAGCCAGGTTCGCGACGCCATCGTCACCGATACGGCGATCACCGAGCGTCAGAAGCAGATCCTGCTCGACATCTACGCCTCGTTCACCGAACAAAACGAATCCATCGATGAGGAGTGTCCGACCGAACCCGAGTGACGCATAGACGGCGGGCCAGGTGGTTACCCAAAGGCAAGGGCTTGAAGCCCGCTTGGCCGCTCGGCCGCGATGCGAACTCGACATCGCCGACCCACTCCCTTAGGAGCCGCGCTTGCCCCACTTCGACAGCAAACAGTTAGTAACACCGATAAGAAAGAAACATGAAAGGAAACACCATGGCTGACAACTCAAACATCGACGACCTGCGCGCGCCGTTGCTGGCGGCGCTGGGCGCGGCCGACCTGGCCCTGGCCACCGTCAACGACCTGGTCGCCAACCTGCGTGAGCGCGCCGAAGAGACCCGCACCGACACCCGCAGCCGCGTCGAGGAGAGCCGCGCTCGGCTGACCAAGCTGCAGGAGGACCTGCCTGAGCAGTTCACCGAGCTGCGTGGGCGCTTCAGCTCCGAGGAGCTGCGCCGGGCGGCCGAGGGCTACCTGGAGGCCGCGACCAGCCGGTACAACGAGCTGGTGGAGCGCGGCGAGGCCGCCCTGGAGCGGCTGCGCAGCCAGCGCCCCTTCGAGGACGCGTCGGCGCGCGCCGAGGGCTACGTGGACCAGGCCGTGGAGCTGACCCAGGAGGCGCTGGGCACCGTCGCATCGCAGACCCGCGCGGTCGGTGAGCGCGCGGCCAAGCTGGTCGGCATCGACCTGCCCAAGAAGGCCGAAGCGCCCAAGAAGGCGCCGGCCAAGAAGGCCCCCGCCAAGAAGGCTCCGGCCAAGAAGGCCCCGGCCAAGAAGGCGTCGGCCAAGAAGGTCACCCAGAAGTAGTTCGGGACCGACGACTGACTCGATCCCGAGTCGCCTTGGGGCGACTCGGAGTCGACGTTTTGGACGGTGCCCGCATACTCTTATGGCGTGAACCACCTCGTGGGTACCGTGATGCTGGTCTTGCAGGTCGCCGTCCTGGTGACGGCGGTGTACGCGTTCGTGCACGCCGCGCTGCAGCGACCCGACGCCTATACCGCCGCGGAGAAGCTGACCAAGCCGGTGTGGCTGGTAATCCTCGGCGGGGCCGTCGCGCTGACCTCCATCCTGAGCTTCGTTTTCGGTGTGCTGGGCATGGCGATCGCGGCCTGCGCCGCCGGCGTGTACCTGGTCGACGTGCGGCCGAAACTGCTTGAGATCCAAGGGAAGTCGCGCTAACGGGATGAAGCCCCTGCTGGCCGCCCCGGCCGCGGTGCTCGTCGCACTCCTGGGGCCGCCTGCCGCTGTTGCCGATCCGGGGGCCGGCGCGGCCAGTCCGTCCGGCCCGTGGTACCTCCCGCCCTTCGTCGATCACGTCGAGTGGACCCAGTGGAACGGCCTGAGCAGCCTGCGGGTTTTCCCGACGCCGTCCGCGCGGATGGCCGCCAGGCATCCCGGAGCGGGGGTGGACAGGGCCCCTGAGGCCTCCGCCGACGAGGCCTGGGCCGAGGTGCTCGCGCTGGCGCCGGCGGCCGACACCCCGGGGATGCGGGCGCAGTTCGTGTGCCACTGGCAGTTCGCCGAACTGGCGCAGCCGGGCAAGTCCAGCTGGAACCTCGAGCCGTGGCGCCCCGTCGTCGACGATGCCGAAATGTTCGCGTCCGGATGCAATCCGGGCGGCCCGGAGGAAGCGTTTTAGTGGCGAGCAGACTCACCCGGGCGCAGTTGGCGGCGCTGGTCGACCACACCCTGCTCAAGCCCGAGGCCACCGGCGCCGACGTGGCCGCGCTGGTCGCCGAGGCCCGCGAATTGGGCGTCTACGCGGCGTGCGTCTCGCCGTCGATGGTGCCGGTCGCGGTGGCGGCCGGCGGCGGACTGCGGGTGGCGGCCGTGGCTGGCTTCCCCTCGGGCAAGCACGTGTCGGCTGTCAAAGCGCAGGAGGCCGCACAGGCCGTTGCAGCGGGGGCCGGCGAGATCGACATGGTCATCGACGTCGGCGCCGCGCTGGAGGGTGACGTCGACGCCGTGCGAGCGGACATCGAGGCGGTGCGGGCCGGCGCGGGCGCCGCCGTGCTCAAAGTGATCGTCGAGTCGGCGGTGCTGCTGGGCCGGGCGGGCCCTCGCACGCTGGCCGACGTGTGCCGCGCCGCCGAAGATGCCGGCGCCGCCTTCGTCAAGACCTCCACCGGGTTTCATCCCGCCGGCGGGGCGTCGGCGCGCGCGGTCGCCCTGATGGCCGAGACCGTCGGCGGGCGGCTGGGAGTCAAGGCCAGCGGCGGCATCCGCACCGCCACCGACGCGATCGCGATGGTGGACGCCGGTGCCACCCGGCTCGGCCTGTCGGGCACCCGGGCGGTGCTCGACGGGCTCAGCCGGGATCGCTAGGACCGGCTAGGGTCGCCGTCCGTCAGAGGTTGGCGAAGCAGGGATCGTTGCTCTTGTCGTTGGGAATGGTGGCGTTCTGCGTCGAAAAGTGGCTGGTCACACCGGTATCGGTGACCTGCACGCTGTCGGCGTGGATGCCCAACGGATAGTTCTTGGTGAAATTCGCCGTGAAGTCGTTCAGTGTCGACTGCACCGACTCCTTGGGCATAGTGAAGCCGAGCGCGTTGAAGCTGACGATCTGCAGCTCCAGCCCGTTGCCGGACACCACCGGCTTGGCCGTGATGTTGTCCAGCATGCCCTTCAGTTCGATGGTGCCGTCCGCCGGATGGGTGGTCACGCTGTTGGTGACGAAGGGCCCCAGAACCGGGATCGCGTTTTGCACCGACTGCTTGATGCCGTCAGTCGTCCAGGCGATGGTGGCGTCCAGTGAGCCGATGGTGCCCTTCGAGTTGGCCGACGACTGGAGCCGGACGTCCCTGATGTTGAGCGAGAGCTTCATGCCCTTGGCGTCGCGAATGTTGTTGCCGGCCGTCTGCACCGAGATGTTGGTGTAGTGCTTGGTCAGTTGCTGCCACAGCATCAGCGGCGCCACGCCGAACGACGCGGTCGCCTGGTCCTTGACCTCACAGGCCACCGCCTGAGCGACCTTGGTGTCGGCCACATGGCGGGTGTACAGCTCGGCCCCGATCAGCCCGGCGATGACGAGCGCGAACACGATGATGCAGATCAGCAGGATCGACAGCGGATCGCGAAGGAAGCGTCGTTTTCTTTTCGCCGGCGGCGCTTCTTCGTTGGGAGCGGCGGCCAGCCGTTCCGTCGCGCCCGGGGGTGGGGTAGATGGGGGCGCGTAGCCGGGCCGCTGGGCACCGGCGTGGGGCGCGCTCAGCTGCTCGGTCTGCTGATGCTTTGGAGACGCCACGGTCGGCGGCGGCTGCGGGGTATGGGCGGGGCCGCCGGTGTTGATGCGCTCGGTCGGCCGCTCGGTAGGCGGCTGGCCGAAGGGACCTTGGCTGCCGGGACGGGCCCACGTCGACGGGCCCTCGTTCGGTGGTCCCTGGGGGCCCTGTGGGTTCGTCACCCGAAAGATTCTGCCCTATCCACCTGAGCAAAGTCTGAGCGGTTACGCAGCACCGCGATCCTCTCGCGGGCCTGGGACACCCTGTCCACGTCGATGTCGGCGACGACGAGTTGCGGTCGGTCACCGGCCGACGCGACCACCTCGCCGAGCGGCGAGACCACCAGGCTGCCGCCCACCCCGGTGGGCGCTCCCGAGCCGGATCCGGGGCCGGTCAGGGTGTCACCGGGGTCGGCCTGCCCGGCCGCGGCGACGTAGCTCGTCGAGTCCAGCGCCCGGGCCCGGGCCAGCAGCGTCCACTGCTCGAGTTTGCCCGGACCCGAACCCCAGGACGCGCCAACGACGATCAGCTGGGCGCCGCGTTGGGCCAGCTCGGTGTAGAGCGCGGGAAAGCGAATGTCGTAGCAAATGCTCAGCCCCACCCGAAGGTCGTCGACCGTGATCACCACCGGCTCGTGACCAGGGGCGACGGTGCGCGACTCGGTGAAGCCGAACGCGTCATAGAGGTGGATCTTGTCGTAGTGGGCGTCGGGGAGGCCGTCCGGCCCGGCGGCGATCAGCGTGTTGGTCACCCGCCCGTCGCCGGCGGGGGTGAACATGCCGGCGATCACGGTGATGCCGGAGTCGGTCGCGATCTGGCGCACGCCGTTGGCCCAGGGCCCGTCGATAGGCTCGGCGATCGGTGCCAGCGGGACGCCGAACCGGCACATGGTCGCCTCCGGGAAGACGACCAGCCTGGCGCCCGCGTCGGCGGCGCGGCCGGCGTACTCGCGCACCAGTTGCAGATTCTCGGCGGGATCGCTGCCACTGAGGATTTGCGCCAACGCGATTCGCATGGCGCCCAGCTTAGGCGTGGTGACGATGCGCGCGGCGTAGCCGCGTGAGGAGGAGGCGCGCGATCGGGCTTAGGCGTGGTGACGATGCGCGCGGCGGAGCCGCGTGAGGAGGAGGCGCGCAATCGGGCTAGGCGTGGTGACGATGCGCGCGGCGGCTCAGGCGTTCTGGGCGATCCAATCGGCGGTCAATCGCTGCTCCCTGCTCACCAGCTCGGCCAGGTGGGTGCCGATGAGCCCCTCCACCTTGCCGCCGATGAGCGGGATAGGCACCTTGACGGTGATCCGGAAGGTGAGCCGGGCGCCGCCGGACTCGCCGATCGGCGACAGCTCGGCCGTGCCGGACACATGCACCGGCGCGCCCACCACCGAGCCCACGATGGAGGCCGTCGCGACGCCGTCGCTGAGGGGCCCCCACGTTTCCGTGCGCCGGACGCCGAAATCGCCCGGGTGCAGCTGCTTGACCAGGGCATGCAGGTTGTGGCTGCGCACCACCTGCAGCGTGACCACTTCGATGGTGCCGTCGTCGCCGGACTCGCCGCCGATCCGCAGCGATTCCAGCCGCGCTTCGTCGACGGGAATGTCGGCCAGCCTGGTCTCCCAGTACTCCCCGTCGTGGAAAGCCCGATAAATCTCTTCGACGCTGTTCTCGTAGTCGGCCGACAACTCGAATGAACGCGGCATAGCTGGCCAGGCTACCGTTACGGGCCATGAAACCGAGCGGTGCCGGTTCGCTCTTTGCCGGTGCGTACGTTGCCGAGGCGGTGCCGCTGGCGCCGTTGACGACGTTGCGGGTCGGTCCGGTGGCGCGACGTCTGATCACGTGCGCCAGCACCGAGCAGGTGGTTGCGGTATTTGGTCGGCTGGACTCCGAAACCCAAGGGGCCGACGGGGGCGACCGCGGCCCGGTGTTGGTGTTTGCTGGCGGGTCGAACCTGGTGATCGCCGACAGCCTGAGCGAGCTGACCGCCGTGCGGCTGGCAAACGACCGCATCGCCGTCGACGGCAACCTGGTGCGCGCCGAGGCGGGCGCGGTGTGGGACGACGTGGTGGTCACGTCCATCGAGCACGGTTTGGGCGGCCTGGAGTGCCTGTCCGGCATCCCGGGGTCGGCCGGCGCCACTCCGGTCCAGAACGTGGGAGCTTACGGCGCGGAAGTGTCCGACACCATCACGCGGGTGCGGGTGCTCGATCGCCGCAGCGGCGAGGTGCGGTGGATTCCCGGCGACGGGCTGGGCTTCGGTTACCGCACCAGCGTGTTCAAGCGGTCGGGACCCGAAACCCCTTCTGTCGTACTGGAAGTGGAGTTCGAGCTGGACGCGTCGGGCCGCAGCGCGCCGATGCGCTACGGCGAACTGACGGCCGCGCTGAATGCGGCCAGCGGCGAGCGTGGCGACCCGAAGACCGTCCGCCAGGCGGTGCTGGGACTGCGGGCACGCAAGGGCATGGTGCTCGACGCGGCCGACCATGACACCTGGAGCGTGGGCTCGTTCTTCACCAACCCGGTCGTCGCACCCGACGTCTACGAGCGGCTGGCCGGTCGTGTGGAAGGACCGGTTCCGCACTATCCGGCGCCGGACGGGGTCAAGCTGGCCGCCGGCTGGCTGGTGGAGCGGGCGGGGTTCGGCAAAGGCTATCCGGATCCGGATGGGGGCGGTATCGAAGCGCCCTGCCGGCTGTCTACCAAGCACGCGCTCGCTTTGACCAACCGCGGCCGCGCCACCGCCGCCGACGTCATCGCGCTGGCCAGGACCGTGCGTGACGGAGTCCGTGATGTGTTTGGTATCACACTGCGACCCGAGCCGGTCCTGCTGGGGTGCAGGCTATAGCGGTTGTTTGCGCGAATTGGTGCGCGACGACGAATTGTCGTGGCGCCGTTGGGGTCTTTTCTCCCGGTATCTTTATGTGTCGTGAGCACATCCAGCCCCCCTCCGCCGATTAACCGGCGCACGGCCCTGGCGGCCCTCGGGCTCGGCGTGTTCGCTCCCAACGTATTGGCCGCCTGTGCTGGCACTGTGGCCAAGCAAGCCGAGAAGAAAGAGCCGCCGGCGCCGCGTCTGAAGTTCGAGCCGGCTGATGCCGCCAACGACGTGGTTCCCATCGCGCCGATCAGCGTGCAGGTGAGTGATGGCTGGTTCCAGAAGGTGACGTTGACGAACGCGTCGGGCAAAGTCGTCGCCGGGTCGTTCAACTCCGACCGCACCGTCTACACCACCACCGAGCCGCTCGGCTACGACGCGACCTACACGTGGAGCGGTTCGGCCGTGGGCCACGATGGCAAGGCGGTTCCGGTGGCCGGCAAGTTCACCACCGTGACGCCCACCAAGAAGATCGGTGGGTCGTTCCAGTTGGCTGACGGCCAGACCGTCGGGGTTGCGGCGCCGGTCATCATCCAGTTCGACGCACCGATCAGCGACAAGGCCTCCGTCGAAAAGGCGCTCACCGTCACTACCAACCCGCCCGTCGAGGGCAGCTGGGCCTGGCTGCCCGACGAAAGGCAGGGCGCCCGGGCGCACTGGCGTCCCCGCGAGTACTACCCGGCGGGCACCACCGTCAACGTCGACGCCAAGCTCTACGGACGGCCGTTCGGCGACGGCGCGTACGGCGCCGACGATATTTCGTTGAACATCCAGATCGGGCGGCGGCAGCTGGTGAGGGCCGAGGTCACCTCGCACCGCATCCAGGTCCTCACCGACGCCGGGGTCATCATGGACTTCCCGTGCAGCTACGGCGAGGCCGACAAGGCGCGCAACGTCACCCGCAACGGCATCCACGTGGTCACCGAGAAGTACGCCGACTTCTACATGTCCAACCCGGCCGCGGGCTACAGCAACGCCCACGAACGCTGGGCGGTGCGGATTTCCAACAACGGCGAGTTCATCCACGCCAACCCGGCCAGCTCCGGCGCGCAGGGCAACAGCAACGTCACCAACGGCTGCATCAACCTGTCGACCGGAGACGCCGAGCAGTACTTCCGCAGCGCGATCTACGGCGACCCGGTCGAGGTGACCGGAAGTACGATCCAGCTGTCCTACTCCGACGGCGACATCTGGGACTGGGCCGTGGACTGGGACACCTGGGTGGCCATGTCGGCGCTGCCGCCCCCGACGGCGCACCCGCCGGCCAGCCAGATTCCGGTCACCGCACCGGTCACCCCGTCGAACGCGCCGACCTTGTCGGGCACGCCCACGACGACCACTTCCAGCCCTTCTAGCCCGGCGCCTAGCCCCGGCGGTTAAACCGCGAAGCGCTGGCCTGGTCGCGGGGCTTCATCACGATCAGGTCCAGGTCGACGTGTGACGGTCGCGAGGCCACGAAGCCGATCACCTCGGCGACGTCTGCCGCCACCAACGGGGTGATGCCGGTGTAGACGGCATCGGCCCGCTGTTCGTCGCCGTCGAAGCGCACCAGTGAGAACTCGGTCTCGACTGCTCCCGGCGCAATCTCGGTGAGCCGCACCGGTTTTCCCAGCAGCTCGCCGCGCAGCGTGCGGTGCAGCGCCCCCTGGGCGTGCTTGGCCGCCGTGTAGCCGGCGCCGCCGTCGTAAACCTCAAGGGCCGCAACCGAAGTGACCGTGACGATCAGGCCGTCGCCGGAGTCGATCAGCTTAGGCAGCAGCGCGCGGGTGACCCGCAGGGTGCCCAGCACGTTGGTCTCCCACATCCATCGCCAGTGCTCGAGGTCGGCGTCGGCGACGGGCGCCAGTCCGCGGGCGCCGCCGGCGTTGTTGACCAACACGTCGACCCGGCTCAGTTTGCCCGCCAGCGCCTCGACCGCTTGCGGGTCTGTGACATCGGCCACAACGGCCGTCCCGCCGATCTTGTCTGCCAGCGCGTTGATGCGGTCGGCCCGCCGCGCCACCGCGACCACGTGAAAGCCTTGAGTTGCAAGGGTTTTCGCGGTGGCCTCGCCGATCCCCGAACTGGCGCCGGTGACCACCGCGACCCGTTGACGCCCCCCAGCTGCGTTCATCGGAACAACTCTAATGAACGTGCTAAATTCTCGGGGTGCACCTCAGCGCCCTGTTCAACAACACCGCCGCGTGTCTTTGCGCGGCGAGTGCGTGTTGTTGCCGCGCACTTTGCCGCTCCTGACCTTTCAGGCGTGGCCGAAGCCGGCCAATGGAACTCGGACAAAGGACGCTCGTGCGCTCGACAACTCTCACCCACAATCATCATTCGCCCATCCGCAAGCCCCATCTGCGCCTGCATCGGCAGATCCTGCCGCCGGCGTTGCACATCTCCGACACGGCGGCGGCATCCGTCTTTCGCGCCGTGCGGTTGCGCGGCCCGGTCGGCCGTGACGTCATCGCCAACGTCACGTCGCTGAGCATCGCCACGGTCAACCGCCAGGTTATCGCGCTGCTCGACGCCGGCCTGCTGCGCGAGCGCGCCGACCTGGCCGTCTCCGGGGCCATCGGCCGCCCGCGGGTGCCGGTGGAGATCAACCACGAGCCATTCGTGACGCTGGGCATCCACATCGGTGCCCGCACCACCAGCATCGTTGCCACCGACCTGTTCGGCCGCACGCTGGACACCGTCGAGACCCCGACACCGCTCAGCCCGGCCGGCCCCGCCCTGGCGTCGCTGGCCGAGAGCGCCACCCGGTATTTGAGGCGCTGGCACCGGCGGCGCCCGCTCTGGGTCGGGGTGGCGATCGGTGGCACCGTGGACGGCGTCACCGGCCACGTCGACCACCCGCGGCTGGGCTGGCGGCAGGCGCCCGTCGGACCGGTGCTGGCCGACGCGCTGGGCCTGCCCGTCTCGGTGGCCTCCCACGTTGACGCCATGGCCGGCGCCGAGCTGCTGCTCGGGCTGCGGCGATTCGCGCCCAGCTCGCCGACCAGCCTGTACGTCTACGCCCGGGAGACCGTCGGCTACGCGCTGGTGATCGGGGGACGGGTGCACTGCCCGGCCAGCGGCCCGGGCACCATCGCGGCCCTGCCGGCGCACTCGGAGCTGCTCGGCGGCACCGGGCAGCTCGAGTCCACCGTCAGCGACGAGGCCGTGCTGACCGCCGCACGCCGGCTCAAGATCCTTCCCGGCATCGCCCCGGCGTCCCGGCCCGCCGGATCCACGACCGCGATCACCGACCTGCTGCGCGTGGCGCGGGCCGGCAACCCGCAGGCCAAGGAGCTGCTGGCGGAGCGTGGCCGCGTCCTCGGTGAGGCGGTCGCGCTGCTGCGCGACATGCTCAACCCCGACGAGCTGGTGGTCGGTGGCCAGGCCTTCACCGAATACCCCGAAGCGATGGAGCACGTGGAGGCCGCCTTCGCGGCGCGCTCGGTGCTGCCGGCACGCGACATCCGCGTCACCGCCTTCGGCAACCGCGTGCAGGAGGCCGGTGCGGGGACGGTGTCGCTGGGCGGGTTGTATGCCGACCCGCTGGGCGCGATGCGGCGCGCTGGCGCGCTGGACACCCAGCTGCGCGAGGTCGCCGACGAGTCGTCCGCTTAACGCGAAAACGCCACCACAGCCTGGGCGGCCCTCGCGGCGCGTCCTGTAAAGATGATGGTGTGCGGCACGACGACGGCTTCCGGCTGAACGGCCCGCGCCGGGTTGCAGTGTTGGCGGTGCACACCTCGCCGCTGGCCCAGCCGGGGACCGGCGACGCCGGCGGCATGAACGTCTACGTGCTGCAGACGGCGCTGCACCTGGCCCGGCGGGGCATCGAGGTGGAGATCTTCACCCGCGCCACCGCGTCGGCCGACCCGCCGGTGGCCCGGGTGGCGCCGGGGGTGCTGGTGCGCAACGTGGTGGCCGGGCCGTTCGAGGGGTTGGACAAATACGACCTGCCCACCCAGCTGTGCGCGTTCACGGCGGGGGTGCTGCGCGCCGAGGCGTCCCACGAACCGGGTTACTACGACATCGTCCACTCGCATTACTGGCTGTCGGGGCAGGTCGGCTGGCTGGCCCGCGACCGCTGGGCAGTGCCGCTGGTGCACACCGCGCACACGCTGGCCGCGGTCAAGAATGCGGCGCTGGCCGACGGGGATGCGCCCGAGCCGCCGCTGCGCACGGTCGGCGAGCAGCAGGTCGTCGACGAGGCGGACCGTCTGATCGTCAACACCGATGATGAAGCGCAACAACTGGTTTCGCTTCATTATGCCGATCCGGCGCGGATTGACGTCGTTCATCCCGGTGTGGATCTGGATATGTTCCGCCCGGGTGATCGGCGGGCGGCCCGGGCCGCGCTGGGCCTCCCGCTCGACGAGGACCTGGTGGCGTTCGTCGGCCGGATCCAGCCGCTGAAGGCGCCCGACATCGTGCTGCGCGCGGCGGCGAAGCTGCCCGGGGTGCGCATCGTGGTGGCCGGCGGCCCGTCGGGCAGCGGCCTGGCCTCCCCGGACGGACTGGTCCGGCTGGCCGGCGATTTGGGCATCGCCGAGCGGGTGACGTTCCTGCCGCCGCAGTCCCGAGTGGACCTGGCCACCTTGTTCCGGGCCGCCAATCTAGTTGCGGTGCCCAGCTATTCGGAGTCGTTCGGACTGGTTGCCGTGGAGGCGCAGGCGTGCGGCACACCGGTGGTTGCGGCCGCGGTGGGCGGCCTGCCGGTGGCCGTGCGCGACGGGATCTCGGGGACCCTGGTGGCCGGGCATGACGTCGGCGACTGGGCGGATGCCCTCGATCGGCTGCTACGGCTGGGCCCCGCGCAGGCGGAGGCGATGAGCCGCGCGGCCGCCGGGCACGCGGCCACCTTCTCCTGGGAAAACACCACCGACGCGCTGCTGGCCAGCTATCGGCGCGCGATCGGCGACTTCACCGCTCTGCGCCAGCGCCGGTACGGCGTGAAAGCGGACCGCGCGTCGATGCGCAAGCCCCGTCGCTGGGCGCCGCGCCGCGGGGTGGGCGCGTGACCCCCACAGCCGGCGACGATGCAGAGCGACGCGATGCGGAGGAGCGGCGCCAGTGAGCACAGCCGTCCAGGACGTCATCGAGGATGCGCTGCAGGCCAGCGGGCTGACCTATTCGGAATTCCCGGGGGCGCATGGCGGCCTGCCGGGACTGGTGGTGGAACTGCCCGGCGAGCGCAAGCTCAAGACCAACACGATCCTGAGCATCGGCGAGCATTCGGTGCGGGTCGAGGCGTTCGTGTGCCGTAAGCCCGACGAGAACCACGAGGGTGTCTACCGGTTCTTGCTCAAACGCAATCGCCGCCTCTACGGGGTTGCCTACACGCTGGACAACGTCGGCGACATCTACCTGGTGGGCCGCATGTCGTTGGCCTCGGTCACCCACGACGAGATCGACCGGGTGCTCGGACAGGTGCTCGAAGCGGTGGACGCTGACTTTAATACGTTGCTGGAGTTGGGTTTTCGCTCGTCGATCCAAAAAGAGTGGGAGTGGCGGGTGTCGCGCGGGGAGTCGCTGACGAACCTGCAGGCGTTCGCGCATCTCATCGACCAGGACGACGAGTAGGCCCTCCGACTGCGTGAGAGACTAGCCGCCATGGGAGAAACTGCCACGCTGGTACTGCTGCGCCACGGCGAGAGTGACTGGAATGCCCTCAATCTGTTCACCGGATGGGTGGACGTCGGGCTGACCGAAAAGGGTCGGGCCGAAGCGATTCGCAGCGGCGAGCTGATGGTCGAACACGGCCTGTTGCCCGACGTGCTCTACACCTCGCTGCTGCGGCGCGCGATCAGCACCGCGCACCTGGCGCTCGACACCGCCGATCGGTTGTGGATCCCGGTGCGGCGCAGCTGGCGGCTCAACGAACGCCACTACGGCGCGCTGCAGGGTCTGAACAAGGCCGAAACTAAGGAACGCTACGGCGAGGAGCAGTTCATGGCCTGGCGGCGCAGCTACGACACGCCGCCCCCGCCGATCGAGAAGGGCAGCAAGTTCAGCCAGGACACCGACCCTCGCTATGCCAACATCGGCGGCGGCCCGCTGACCGAATGCCTGGCCGACGTGGTGGTCCGCTTCCTGCCGTATTTCACCGACGTCATCGTCCCCGACCTGCGGACCGGCAAGACCGTGCTGATCGTCGCGCACGGCAACTCGCTGCGCGCCCTGGTCAAGCACCTCGACAACATGTCCGACGACGAGATCGTGGGGCTGAACATCCCGACCGGCATTCCGCTGCGCTACGACCTGGACGCCGACATGCGGCCGGTGCTTCCGGGCGGCACCTACCTCGACCCGGAGGCGGCGGCGGCCGGTGCGGCCGCGGTTGCCGGCCAGGGCCGCGGTTAGGTTCGACTGCAGGCCCGGAGGCCGCTTCAAAGGCCCATTTGCCAAACATCGCGTAAACGGAAGTGGAATACCTGTAGCGCAGGATGTGACTTGTCCGATTTTGGCCTCGCTCCGCTAGGGCGCCGTTCAGGAAGATTTGTAGGATTTGCTATGTGACTGTGTTCTCGGCGCTGTTGCTGGCCGGGGTCTTGTCCGTGTTGGCGCTGGCCGTGGGAGTTGCGGTCGGGGTCCGGCTGGCACCGCGGGCGGTGCAGCGCCGTCAGCAAGCGTCTACCGAGTGGACGGGGATCACCGTCGCGCAGATGCTGCAGCGCATCGTCGCGTTGATGCCGCTGGGCGCCGCGGTGGTGGATTCGCATCGCGACGTCGTCTATCTCAACGAGCGGGCCAAGGAGCTGGGCCTGGTGCGCGATCGGCAGCTCGACAACCAGGCCTGGCAGGCCGCGCAGCAGGCGCTCACCGGCGTCGACGTCGAGTTCGACCTGCGGCCGGCTAAACGGGCGGCGGGCCGGTCGGGGCTGTCGGTGCACGGGCAAGCGCGGCTGCTCAGCGAAGAGGACCGCCGGTTCGCCGTGGTGTTCGTCCACGACCAGTCCGACTACGCGCGCATGGAGGCCACCAGGCGCGACTTTGTGGCCAATGTCAGCCACGAGCTCAAGACCCCTGTTGGCGCCATGGCGCTGCTTGCCGAGGCCCTGCTGGCTTCGGCCGACGACTCCGAAACCGTTCGCCGGTTCGCCGAGAAGGTGCTCGTCGAAGCCAACCGGCTGGGGGACATGGTCGCCGAGCTGATCGAGCTGTCCCGGTTGCAGGGCGCCGAGCGCTTGCCCAACGTGACCGATGTCGATGTGGATATCGTTGTCTCCGAAGCGATTGCGCGTCACAAGGTGGCCGCGGACAACGCCGACATCGAGGTTCACACCGACGCGCCGAGCGGCTTGCGGGTTCTGGGCGACGAAACTCTGCTGGTGACCGCGCTGGCCAACCTGGTCTCCAATGCGATCGCCTACTCGCCGCCGGGTTCGCCGGTGTCGATCAGCCGTCGTCGCCGGGGCGACAACATCGAGATCGCGGTGACCGACCGCGGCATCGGCATCGCCTTGGAAGACCAGGAGCGGGTCTTCGAGCGGTTCTTCCGCGGCGACAAGGCGCGTTCGCGCGCCACCGGGGGTAGCGGCTTGGGACTTGCCATCGTCAAACACGTTGCGGCCAACCACAATGGCAGCATCGGCGTGTGGAGCAAGCCGGGAACCGGTTCGACGTTCACGTTGTCGATTCCGGCTTACCGGGACGGCGACGAGGAACCCGAGCAACCGCGGGGTCGCGAGGTGCGGCCCAACCGGTCACAACGAGAGGAAGAACTAAGTCGATGACCAGTGTGATGATCGTGGAGGACGAGGAGTCGCTGGCCGATCCGCTGGCATTCCTGTTGCGCAAGGAGGGGTTTGAGGCCACCGTGGTGACCGACGGTCCCGCGGCGCTCGCCGAGTTCGATCGCGCCGGCGCGGACATCGTGCTGCTCGATTTGATGCTGCCGGGCATGTCCGGCACCGACGTGTGCAAGCAACTGCGTGCGCGTTCCAGCGTGCCGGTGATCATGGTGACCGCCCGCGACAGCGAGATCGACAAGGTGGTCGGCTTGGAGCTGGGCGCCGATGACTATGTGACCAAACCGTATTCGGCGCGCGAGCTGATTGCCCGCATTCGCGCGGTGCTGCGCCGCGGCGGCGACGACGACTCCGAGATCAGCGACGGCGTGCTGGAGTCGGGCCCAGTCCGGATGGACGTCGAGCGCCACGTCGTCTCAGTCAACGGCGACACGATCACGTTGCCGCTCAAGGAATTCGACCTGCTCGAATACCTGATGCGCAACAGCGGCCGGGTGCTGACCCGCGGGCAGCTGATCGACCGGGTGTGGGGCGCCGACTACGTCGGTGACACCAAGACGCTCGACGTCCACGTCAAGCGGCTGCGGTCCAAGATCGAGGCCGACCCGGCCAACCCGGTACACCTGGTGACGGTGCGGGGGCTCGGCTACAAGCTGGAGGGCTAGCGCTCCGTCGCTGCACGACTGTGTGTATCGACGGCGTCGCGTGTGAACTCAGGGCGGGGATTGTGCGCGCACGGCGCCCAGGCTTCACCCCGAAAGCCCGGGATTCACACTGAATCACCGGGCGGCGACTACCTCGTCGGCGACGCCCAGCGCCAGCGCCATGATCGACAGCTGCGGGTTCACCTCCGGGCAGCTGGGCAGGATCGACGCGTCGGCGACCCACACGCCGGCCGCGCCGCGCAGCCGGCCGGTCTCGTCGACCGGGCAAAGCCGCTCGTCGGCGCCCGCGGCCGCGGTGCCGGTGGGATGGAAGGCGGCCAGGTGCAGGCTTCGCGGGTCGCTGCGCCGCAGCGCGTCGCGCAGCGCGGGCAGCGACGTCACCGTCGAAGCGCCGGGCAACCCGGTGAGCACCTCCACGGCGCCCGCGGCGAACAGCAGCCGGCCCATGGCCTCGATCGCGACGATCAGCTTGGCGACGTCGGCCCGGTCGATGCTGTAGCGCACCACCGTCTCGCCGCGCGCCGAGGACACCGAGCCGACGCCGCGATCGGCCACCATGGCGCCGAAAGTCGCCACCTGCGGCGGGCGGTCGAGCCAGCCGAGCAGCTCGGCGCCGTAGCCGGGAAACACCATCGACCCCATCCCCGGCGGGGTGGAGGTCGCTTCGATCAGCACGCCGTCGGATTCGTGAAACTCGTGCACGGCCGCGCTCTGCAGCACCCCGTGCCACGCCATGACGTCGTCGTCGAAACGCCCGGCGAGCACCGTCGCCGGATGCAGCGCCAGATTTCGGCCAAGCCGAGGATGCGTCCCAAAACCGCTGCGCCGCAACAGCCCCGGGGTCTCGGTGGCACCGGCAGCGACGATGACGGTGTCGGCGAGGATGTCCAGGGCGGTGCCGTCGGGCCGGCGGGCCCGCACGCCGCGGGCGCGTCCATCGCGGTGCAGCACCCGTTCGGCGCGGGCCTGCGAGATGATGCGCGCGCCCGCCGCGCACGCCTGCGGCAGGGCGTTGAGATGCACACCGAACTTGGCGTTGCGGGGGCAGCCGATGGCGCACTGGCAGCAGCCCTCGCAGCCCGGCGCGTTGCGCGGGATCGGGGCGGCCCGCCAGCCCAGCGCCGCGGCGGCGTCGAGCAGCAGCCGCCCGTTGCGCCCCATGACCTGCAGCGGGACGGGCGCGACCCGCAGCGTGTGCTCGACCTCGTCGAGGTAGGTCCCCAGCCGGTCCGCATCGGCCACGGCAAGACCGAACTCGTCGCGCCAGCGCCGCTGCACCGCCGGCGGGGGCCGGTAGCAGGTGCCGGAGTTCACGACGGTGGTGCCGCCGACCGCCCGGCCGATGGGCAGCACCAGCGACGGGCGTCCGAGCGCTACGGTGGCCCCGGCGCCGCGGTACAGCCCGGCGTAGCGGTCGATCGGGTGGGTGGTGCGGAACTCCTCGACCGTCCAGCGGCGGCCCTCCTCGAGCACGACGGTGTCCAGGCCCGACCGCGCCAGGGTGCGGGCCGCCATCGCACCGCCGGCGCCGGACCCGACGATCACCGCGTCGGCGGTGACGACGGAGCGGCTTTCGGTCGAGGGCGTGATGCTCATCGGCGCATCGGCGCGCGCCGTGCCGTGCCGCTGGGCGCGGGCAAGCAATTCGTCGGCGTAGGTGTCGGACCCATTGGCCAGCAACACAATTGCCTTGATGGCTTCGACCGCCGCGCCGACGTCCGGGCTCAGCGCGGCGACGCGCCGCAAGATCGCCTCGCGCTGGTCGGGGCCCAGCCGGGACAGTGACCGGCCGGTGCTGAGGTAGCTCGCGGCGGCCATCGAGAGCAACCCGGCGCGCATGGCCAGCCGTGTGGTCGACGGCAGCTGCGCCACGTAGCGGTCGACGCGCCCGACGAGCTGGGCCGGTGCCGGACCGCCGTACTCCTCTGGGAGCAGCGCGCTGCCGAACGACGCTGTCGCGCGATCGGCAAGACGGCTCACAGGAGGCGTCCGAGCCGGCGGCCCAACTTGATGAAGAACGGATAGGTCGCGAAGATGGCGCCCGCCGCGGCGTGCAGCGGCCAGCCCGCGTCGACCGTGTTCACGCCGAAAACGCCGCTGTTCCACATGAAATCACGGCCGCCCGCGGCGCGGAACGGCCGCCACAGCACGCCCAGCCCGGGCACTTCGTTGTAGAGCCCGAACGAGCCGCCGAAGAAGACACCGAGGGTGGCCGCCTCGGCGACGTCGCGACGGTCCGAGGGCAGACGCCGCTCGATGAGCACTCCGGCGGCGAACAGCAGCGGCGGGTCGAAGAGAAAGCTCATGTCGGGATCCTTTCGTTGATGTCGGGTGCCCTCAGGCCATCCGAGGTGCCGCGCAGCCCGACCTCGGCGTGCCCGGTGCCCAGCACCGACCAGTGCCGGTCGTCGACGTCGATGTAGATGTCGGCCTGCTCGGTGTTCGTGCACACCGCGCGGCCGCCGTCGGGATCGGTGTAGCCCAGGGTCACGCAGCGCTCCGGGGGCTGGTCGACGCGGATGAGCACCTGGCGACCGCCGATGCGTCCCTCCAGCTGCCAGTGCTGCAGCCCCAGCGTGGTCCGCATCCGCAGCGACGGCAAAGGGCTTGTGGGCCAATCGTTTCCGTCGATGCGGAAGCGGACGAACGCCATCGGCGCCAGCCTGCGCAGTCCCGGCTTTTGCGACACCGCGGTCACCGCTTCGACGGCGTCGCCGCCGCCGAGGTCGGCGTGGATCCAGCCCCAGCGCTTGGCGTTGCCGTGCCCGTAGATGTGGGCGACGCCGCCGCGCCAGCCGCCGACGCGTGCGGCGGTGCCGGCTGGAAATTCTGCGGTCAGTGAGCCGGCGAACTCGGCGGTGGGGGCGAGGACGACCTGCGCGCCGGGCAGCAGCTCGCGTTCCCATACGGCGCGGGGAAACGTCCACAGCGGCGTGCCGGCGTCCTTCCAGGACAGGTCCCACGCCACCGAGCGGGCTTGGCCGGCCAGTATTCCGGGTGCCACCCGGGCCCCCGCCGCGCTGAACCAGTCCGCGCCCGTCGCAGGCCGGACGGGTTCGGGGCCGAACCGCTCGGTGCGCGGCGGGCCGTCGGGCGCAAACCAGGTCACCCAGCCGTGCGCGTAGGGAGCGCCCCGCAGCGGCGCCACCGTCTCGCAGTGGATCCACAGACCGGCACGCGTCACCGGATCCGACAGGGTGGCATACCAGACTTCCAGGCGGCCGGCCTTGCCTCGCCACCGTGGGGCCGCGGCCGATCGCAGTTCGTCGTCCACTTCGCTCACCTCCGGTCCGGTCTGTCCACTATATTGGTTGAGCCAATGAACCAGTCAAGTGCGCTGCAGCCGCCCGATCGGCAGCGGGTGGACGAACAGGTCGCCGCCACCATCGCCGACGCGATCCTGGACGGCGCCTTCCCGCCCGGCTCGACGCTGCCGCCCGAGCGGGAGCTGGCCGAGCAGCTCAACGTCAACCGCACGTCGCTGCGCCAGGGTCTGGCCCGGCTGCAGCAGATGGGCCTCATCGAGGCCCGGCACGGCAGCGGCAACGTGGTGCGCGACCCCGAGGCGCTGACCCACCCCGCGGTGGTCGAGGCGCTGGTCCGCAAGCTGGGGCCCGAGTTCCTGGCCGAGCTGCTGGAGATCCGGGCGGGCCTCGGCCCGTTGATCGGCCGCTTAGCGGCGCAGCGCAGCGCGCCCGAGGACCCCGACGCGCTGCGCGCGGCGCTGGCCGCCGTCCGCGACGCGGAGAGCGCCGCGACGCGCCAGGCCGCCGACCTCGCTTACTTCCGGGTGCTCATCCACAGCAGTCGCAATCGCGCGCTGGGCCTGTTGTATCGCTGGGTCGAGCACGCTTTCGGCGGCCGCGAGCACGAGCTCACCGGCGCCTACGACGACCCCGCCCCGGTGCTCGCCGACCTACAGGCCATCACCGAGGCCGTGGTAACCCGCGACGCGGAGGCGGCCGCCGCGGCCGTCGAGGCCTACCTGCAAGCCAGCGCGGTGCGAATGGTTTTGTCTTACAAAACACAAGGCAGCTGAGCGCTCAGACCGGTTGTGTGACCAGTCGGCCGTTGGGTCGTTGGGGTTGGCCGGAATCGGATCGAATCCGCGGGCGCGCCTTGTGCCCGCGCGGCCAGTGTCAGGCACCGGCGCTGAGAGCCCGCTACGAGCCACGCCGCGGCGGTACCGTAAACACTGCCAGCACATGTAAGCCAGAACACAGCGGTCCACAGCGAAATCTCATCCGCGCTCGTTAGCTTGTGTCTGACAGCGTCCGCTGCAATGCCGCAGCGGGTACGCGGGTGGGTTACGTCACGCGCGTTGGTCGATCGGTACGACCGTTCGTCAACGCCGCTCCGGGAAAGCGGGAGGCCATCATTCCATGAGTGATGCGACGAAACAGGCTTTGAGCAAGGTACCGGCAGTCACCCTGGGCTTCTGGGTCATCAAGATCTTGGCGACCACACTGGGCGAGACGGGCGGCGACGCCGTGACGATGACGGTGTTCCACGCCGATAAGTTCGAAAATTGGGGCTATCTGGTCGGTGTCGCGATTTTCGGCGGTGCGCTGGTGGTGCTCGTAGTCGCGCAGGTCGTCGCCAAGCGCTTCCATCCGGCTCTCTACTGGGCGACGATCGTCGCCTCGACGACGTTCGGCACGACGTTAGCCGACTTCGCCGACCGATCACTGGGCATCGGCTACACGGGCGGGTCGCTGCTGCTGTTGTGCTGCCTGTTGGCCACCTTGGGGCTCTGGTACTGGTCGGAGGGAACGGTGTCGGTCAACACCGTTTCGACGCCGAAGGTCGAGGCGTTCTACTGGGCCACCATCACGTTTTCGCAGACCCTTGGCACGGCACTCGGAGATTGGCTCGCCGACACGGGCGGGCTGGGCTACGAAGGCGGTGCGCTGGTATTCCTCGCAGGCCTCGCCGCCGTGGCGGCCATGTATTACTGGACAAGCGTGTCGCGTGTCACCCTGTTCTGGATCGCGTTCATTCTGACCCGGCCTCTCGGTGCCACCGTGGGCGATTTCCTCGATAAGCCTGTCAGCCACGGCGGCCTGAATTTGAGCCGCCCGCTGGCTTCCGCGGTCATGGCGGCCATAATCGTCGCGCTGGTGATTCTCCTGCCGCAGCGCCCAGGACAGCATCCCGGCCAGAAAACAGGGCGTGCGGCGGTGCGACCGGAATCGGTCGGCGTCGACGGTCGGCAGCCGGACGACGGCGTCGTGCCACCCAGTAAGGACGCCCCGGCGGGGGACGGCTCGGCCGCACCCGACGATAAATCCTGCAGCCGTCCGGGGCCGCTTGACGGTTGACCTATGCCGCGGCCTACCCCGCGGCTACTCGGCGATGCGGGTCGCCGGGTGCACCGCGATGAGCCCTAACTTGCTGCGCCGCTTGCACATTGCGGCCAGTTCGCCGTAGGCCTTGGCGCCGAGCAGCTCAGTGAGTTCGTCGGCCAGGGTCTCCCACACCTGTTTGGCGCCGATGTGGGCGGCCGGATCGCCGGTGCAATACCAGTGCAGGTCCGCGCCGCCGGATCCCCAGCCGCGGCGATCAAATTCGGTGACGGTGGTCTTGAGGATCTCGGTGCCGTCGGGCCGGGTCACCCACTCCTGGCTGCGCCGGATCGGCAATTGCCAGCAGACATCGGGTTTCATGGTCAGCGGCGGCACGCCCAGCTTGAGGGCTTTGGTGTGCAGCGCGCAGCCGGCGCCCGCGGGGAAGCCGGGCCGGTTCAAGAAGATGCACGCATCCTTGTGCTTGCGGGTGCGGTACTGGGGTTGGCCCTCATGCTCGTCGAGTTCCAGATAACCCTTGCGGCCCAAGCCTTTTTCGCGGAATTGCCAATCATCGTCGGTCAGTTTCTTCACCGCGTCGTCCAGCCGGGCGCGGTCGTCGTCGTCGGACAAGAACGCGCCGTGCGAGCAACATCCGTCGTCGGGGCGGCCCGCCACCGTGCCGCGGCATGCCGGTGTGCCGAACACACACGTCCAGCGCGACAGCAGCCAGGTGAGGTCGGCCGCGATCAGGTGCTCGGGATCGTCCGGGTCGTAGAACTCCACCCACTCGCGGGCGAAATCCAGCTCGACCTCTTGACCCGGCCGGACCGGTCCTGGGTGTGAATTCGCCACGTTTGCAACGTTAGACCACCGTTGCGGCGGGCTAGGCCGCTGACACTCCGGGCCAGGCGGTCGTGGACTGCGCTGCGACGGAACAGGGCGCAAAGTGAGCCGCACCGCCCCGCGCTGTGCTGAGTTGTCGGGTTCGCCCCCTCGCCGCTGCGCGGCTGGGAGGTGCCCCCAGCTCCCGCCGTTGCGCGGCGGGCATCGTCGCCCGCTGTGTTGAATTGGCGGGTTCCTGCTCCCGCCGCTGCGCGGCGGGCATCGTCGCCCGCTGTGCTGAGTTGTCGGATTCCTCCTCCCGCCGCTGCGCGGCGGGCATCGTCGCCCGCTGTGCTGAAGTGGTCGGGCTCCTCCTCCCGCCGCTGCGCGGCGCGCATCTTCGCCCGACTAGTTTGTTTTCTGTGCGATTGGGCGTGCTCGACGTGGGCAGCAACACGGTTCATCTGCTGGTGGTCGATGCCCACCGCGGTGGGCATCCCACGCCCATGAGTTCGACGAAGGCCACCCTGCGGCTCTCGGAGTCAATCGACGGCTCGGGCAAGCTCACCAAGCGCGGCGCCGAAAAGTTGATTTCCACGCTCGACGAGCTCGCCAAGATCGCCGACAGCTCGGGCTGCGCGGAGCTGATGGCGTTCGCCACGTCCGCGGTCCGCGACGCCGAGAACTCCGATGACGTGCTGGCCCGGGTGCGCAAGGAGACCGGCGTCGAGTTGCAGGTGCTGACCGGGGTCGACGAATCGCGGCTGACCTTCCTGGCCGTGCGCCGCTGGTACGGCTGGAGCGCCGGGCGAATCATCAACCTGGACATCGGCGGGGGCTCGCTGGAATTGTCCAGCGGCGTCGACGAGGATCCCGAGGTCGCGTTGTCGTTGCCGCTGGGCGCCGGACGGCTGACCCGCGAATGGCTGCCCGACGATCCCCCGGGGCGGCGCCGGGTGGCGATGCTGCGGGACTGGCTGGACGCCGAGCTGGCGGAGGCCGGCGTGCAGGTGCTCGAAGCCGGCAGCCCGGACCTGGCGGTCGCCACGTCGAAGACGTTTCGCTCCCTGGCGCGGCTCACCGGCGCGGCGCGGGCGGCGGCGGGGCCGCGGGTGAAGAGGACACTTACAGCAAACGGCCTCAGGCAACTCATAGCTTTCATCTCTAGGATGACGACCGCTGACCGGGCAGAACTGGAAGGAGTAAGCGCCGAGCGGGCACCACAGATCGTGGCGGGTGCCCTGGTGGCCGAGGCAAGCATGCGAGCGCTGTCGATCGAAGCGGTGGATATCTGCCCGTGGGCATTACGGGAAGGTCTCATCTTGCGCAAACTCGACAGCGAAGCCGACGGAACTCCACTCGTCGGCAGCTCGGTGCGGGATGCTAAAGGTCAGAAAGCAGATCGGAACTCCCACCGATCGAGAGGCGACAAATCATGACCGGACCACACTCCGAGACCGAGAGTCCCGGCACTCGGCCGATCTCGGTGGCCGAATTGCTGGCCAGAAATGGAACCATCGGCGCCCCGGCGGTCACCCGGCGGCGCCGCCGTCGGCGCGGCGACAGCGACGCGGTCACCGTCGCCGAGCTCACCGGCGAGATTCCGGTCATCCATGACGAGGAGCACGACGACGCAGAGCGCGAGGCCAACGGCGCGGTCCAGGTAGCCGAACCGGCCGAGCAGGCGCGGCCCGCATCCGTCTCCGACGCGGTGGCCCCTGAGGAAATCACCGAAGACCGGCCCAAGCCCGCCTACTGGTCCGAACCGGAGCCGCGCTGGCCGAAGTCTCCGCCGCAGCCCGCGCGCGCGTCGGGCCCCGAGCGCAGCGCCTACCCACGCCCCCTGCGCCAGGCCGAGACGCACAACGCGGAGCCCTCCGGTGCCGAGGACATGAGCCCCGACCCGGTGGACCATTACGCCGACATCCCGGTGGACGTGATGGATTCCGAGGTGCGCGACGCCGAACCGGCGTCGGAGGACTCGGCATACGTGCGCTCCTACCTGCAGTCGGACAACACGCTGTTCGGCGGGCAGACCCTTGCCGATGAGGTCGCCCGAGGGCGCGGCGGCGAGCAGGCGCACGAAGACCAAGAACTCCACGACGATCACCTCGACACCGAGCCCCATCCCGCGGGCGCGACCAAAGGGGTCCACGAGGGCAGGCTCGAGTCGCTGTGGCACGGCAGCCTGATCGTGTTGCAGTCGATTCTGGCCGTCGTGTTCGGCGCCGGGCTGTTCGTCGCGTTCGATCAACTGTGGCGCTGGAACAGCATCGTCGCCTTGGTGCTTTCGGTGCTGGTCATCCTGGGCCTGGTGGTGGGGGTCCGGGTGGTGCGCAAGACCGAGGACATCGGCAGCACGCTCATCGCGGTGGCGGTGGGTGCGCTGATCACGCTGGGTCCCCTGGCGCTGTCGTTGCAGTCGGGCTAGGCAGACCTACTCAGAGCCACGCGGACCGGTGCGCCCAGCGATCAAAGTCGGCCTGTCGACGGCATCCGTGTACCCATTGAGGGCCGAGGCCGCGTTCGAGTACGCCGAGCGGCTGGGCTATGACGGCGTCGAGCTGATGGTGTGGAGCGAGTCGGTCAGCCAGGACATCGACGCCGTCAAGAAGCTGTCCCGTAGCTACCGCGTGCCCGTGCTGTCGGTGCATGCACCCTGCCTGCTGATCTCGCAACGCGTCTGGGGCGCCAACCCGATCCCCAAGCTGGAACGCAGCGTGCGTGCCGCCGAGCAATTGGGCGCGCAGACCGTCGTCGTGCATCCACCGTTCCGCTGGCAACGCCGCTACGCCGAGGGCTTCAGCGAGCAGGTCTCGACCCTGGAAGCCTCGAGCGACGTGATGATCGCCGTGGAAAACATGTTCCCGTTCCGCGCGGACCGGTTTTTCGGCGTCGGCCAGTCGCGGGAACGGATGCGCAAGCGCGGCGGCGGCCCGGGCCCGGCGATCTCGGCGTTCTCGCCGTCCTACGACCCGCTGGACGGCGACCACGCCCACTACACGCTGGACCTGTCCCACACCTCGACCGCGGGCACCGATTCACTGGACATGGCGCAGCGGATGGGCGAGGGCCTGGTCCACCTGCACCTGTGCGACGGCAGCGGCCTGCCCGCCGACGAGCACCTGGTGCCTGGCCGCGGCACCCAGCCCACCGCGGAGGTGTGCCAGATGCTGGCCGGCGGGCGCTTCGCGGGTCACGTGATCCTCGAGGTGTCCACCTCGAGCGCGCGTTCGGCCCACGAGCGCGAAGCCATGCTCGCCGAATCGTTGCAGTTCGCCCGCACGCACCTGATGCGCTGACGAAACCCAGGAAGAACACAGGAGAACATTGACCGCGTTATTCACCAGCGCGATGGCGCTGCGGGAGGCCGCCCCCGGCGTCTATCACGGCGAGCTCGACAAACACTGGACCATTGGGCCCAAGGTGCACGGGGGCGCGATGCTGGCGCTGTGCGCCAACGCCGCGCGCACCGCGTGCGGCGGCTCGCCGGACGAAGCGGTCCTGCAGCCCGTCGCCGTGTCGGCAAGCTTCCTGTGGGCGCCCGACCCGGGGCCCATGCGGCTGGTGGCCTCCATCCGCAAGCGCGGCCGCCGGATCAGCGTGGTGGACGTCGAGCTCACCCAGGACGACCGGACCGCGGTGCACGCCGTGGTCAACCTCGGCGAGCCCGAGCACTTTCCCCCTGGTGGCCACTCCAAGCCGCTGCTGTCGGCGAACCCGGTGCTGGACCTGATGGCGCCGGAACCGCCCGACGACATCGCGCCCATCGGGCCCGGCCACCCGCTGGCCGGCCTGGTGCACCTCGGCGAGGGCTGCGACGTGCGGCCGCTGCTGTCGACGCTGGCGCCGCGCGGGGATGGAGGGGACGGGCGGCCGCCGGTGATCCAGATGTGGGCGCGCCCGCGCGACGTGGCTCCCGACGCGCTGTTCGCGCTCATGTGCGGCGATCTGTCGGCGCCGGTGACCTTTGCGGTGGATCGCACCGGCTGGGCGCCCACCGTGCAGCTCACCGCCTTCCTGCGCGGGCTGCCCGCCGACGGCTGGCTGCGAATCATCGCCACCTGCACCGAAATCGGGCACGACTGGTTCGACGAAGACCACACCGTGGTCGACAGCCTGGGCCACCTCGTGGTGCAAGCCCGCCAACTGGCGCTGGTTCCCGCCCAGTAGCGCGGCTCGGCCGTCCCGTCTGCGATGCTTTGCGGCATGGCAAGAATCGCGATCGTCGGCGGCGGCAGCATCGGGGAGGCACTGCTGTCGGGTCTGCTGCGCGCGGGCCGGCAGGTCAAGGACCTGGTGGTGGTCGAACGGGTGCCCGAGCGCGCCGAGTACCTGGCCGACAGCTATTCGGTGCGGGTGGCTTCGGTGACAGACGCGGTGGAGAACGCGACGTTCGTCGTCGTCGCCGTCAAGCCGGGCGACGTCGAGTCGGTGATGGCCGACCTGGCCCGCGCGGCGGGCGCCGCCGAGACCGACAGCGCCGAGCAGGTGTTCGTCACGGTCGCGGCCGGCATCACGATCACCTACTTCGAGTCCAAGCTGCCGGCCGGAACGCCGGTGGTGCGGGCGATGCCGAACGCCGCCGCCTTGGTGGGCGCGGGTGTGACGGCGCTGGCCAAGGGCCGTTTCGTCACGCTGCCCCAGCTCGAAGAGGTCTCGGCGCTGTTCGACTCCGTCGGCGGCGTCCTGACCGTCCCGGAATCGCACATGGACGCGGTGACCGCTCTGTCCGGTTCGGGGCCGGCGTACTTCTTTCTGATGGTCGAGGCGCTGGTGGACGCCGGCGTCGCGGCAGGTCTGAGCCGGGAGGTCGCCACCGACCTGACCGCGCAGACGATCGCGGGGTCGGCGGCGATGCTGCTGGAACGGATGGACTCGGACCGGACGACCCAAGGCGAGGCGGCGGGAACGCGCGCGGACACCACGGCGGCGCAGCTGCGTGCGACCATCACGTCGCCCGGCGGCACCACGGCCGCTGGTCTGCGCGAACTGGAACGGGGAGGATTACGGGCGGCCGTCGACGCCGCCGTTCAGGCCGCCAAAAGGCGCTCTGAGCAGCTAAGAATTACATCGGAATAATTCAAGAATTTCGGACCGATTGTCCCTCACCAGTACCAGTAACCCCACTAGTCCCGCTATTCTCCTTTCTGTATGCACGTGTGGGGCCAGCGGAGGGGAAGCCGTTGGCATTGCGCGGGCCTGACACGATTGGGTTGCGATGACGTCTACGAACGGGCCATCGGCGCGAGATTCCGCAGGTAAGGGGCGGGACACCGGTTCCGTCGATGGCCAGCAGGCCAGGACACAATTTCTCACCGTCGCCGAAGTGGCAGCGCTGATGCGCGTCTCCAAGATGACGGTCTACCGGCTGGTGCACAACGGCGAGCTGCCGGCGGTGCGCGTCGGGCGGTCCTTCCGGGTGCACGCCAAGGCCGTGCACGACATGCTGGAAACCTCGTACTTCGACGCGGGCTGACCTGCTAGTCCCCGTGCCACGCATCTAGGGCCCGCCAGCGTCGCGCGGCACCGGTTTGGTGTTCGGTGCCGCCGGGCGGGTAAAGTATCCCGGTCCTTAGTACAAGCAGGTCACGGCTCAGATAGCGGAGTTCATGGGTTCAGTAATCAAGAAGCGGCGCAAGCGCATGTCGAAGAAGAAGCACCGCAAGCTGCTGCGTCGCACCCGGGTGCAGCGCAGAAAACTTGGCAAGTAAGCCAAGTAAGCCCAGTCGAGCGTCACGCTGCCTTAACGCCGCCGTCTTGCCAGGTCGTTAGGCTATTCGGGTGGACCAGTCCAGCGGGAAGGGTGCCGGAACTGGCGGCACCGCGAGCGACACCGTGCACTACCCCAAGGTGGTGCTGGTTACCGGTGCCTGCCGGTTCCTGGGCGGCTACCTGACGGCTCGGCTCGCGCAGAACCCGTTGATCAACGGGGTGATCGCGGTGGACGCGATCGCCCCCAGCAAAGACATGCTGCGGCGCATGGGTCGAGCCGAGTTCGTCCGCGCCGACATTCGAAACCCGTTCATCGCCAAGGTGATTCGCAACGGTGACGTCGACACGGTGGTGCACGCCGCGGCGGCGTCGTACGCGCCTCGATCCGGCGGCAGCGCGGCGTTGAAGGAAATCAACGTGATGGGCGCGATGCAGCTTTTCGCGGCCTGCCAGAAGGCGCCCTCGGTGCGCCGCGTCGTGCTGAAGTCGACCTCCGAGGTGTACGGGTCGAGCGCTCACGATCCCGTCATGTTCACCGAGGACAGCACCAGCCGTAGGCCCTTCCGCGACGGTTTCGCCAAGGACAGCCTCGACATCGAGGGCTACGCCCGTGGTTTGGGCCGGCGCCGCCCCGATATCGCGGTGACGATTCTGCGGCTGGCCAACATGATCGGCCCCGCGATGGACACCACCCTGTCGCGGTATCTCGCCGGGCCGTTGGTCCCGACTATGTTCGGCCGGGACGCGCGGCTGCAGTTGTTGCACGAGCAGGATGCGCTCGGAGCGCTGGAGCGTGCGGCGATGGCCGGCAAGGCCGGCACCTTCAACATCGGCGCCGACGGCATCATCATGCTGTCGCAGGCGATTCGGCGGGCCAGCCGAATTCCACTGCCGGTGCCCGGTTTTGGCGTCTGGGCGCTGGATTCGCTGAGACGGGCTAATCGTTATACTGAGATCACTCGTGATCAGTTTGATTATTTGAGTTACGGCCGCGTCATGGACACCACCAGAATGCGCACCGAGCTTGGCTACCAGCCCAAATGGACGACGGCGGAGGCGTTCGACGACTATGTTCGGGGCCGCGGCCTGTCTCCCATAATCGACCCTGATCGGGTACGCTCCCTGGAGGGTCGTGCCATTGCGTTAGCGCAGCGCTGGGGCAGCCGAAATCCAATTCCTTGGGGTGGGGTCAGGTAGATATCGTGGCGGGTGAAACCAGAGCGAATGTCATTCCACTGCATACCAATCGGGGTCGGGTAGCGGCTCGGCGGAGAGCCGATCAGCGCGCGGAGACGGCGCGCCAGCATCCTTCGTTGTTGTCCGATCCGCGTGGTCGGGCGTCGGCCGAACAGATCGCCGCGGTTGTCCGCGAAATCGATGAGCACCGGCGCGTCGCGGGTGTGTCGGGCATATCGGGGACGGCCGAGGCACCGCTCAACGATCTCGCGCAACGCGTCGCCGCGGTCGCCGGCTTCCTGCGGCAGCGGATCACCGGCGACTACACCGTCGACGAGTTCGGGTTCGATCCGCACTTCAATAACGCGATCGTTCGGCCTTTGCTGCGGTTCTTCTTCCGCTCATGGTTCCGGGTCGAGGTCAGCGGTGTCGAGAACCTACCGAGCGAGGGTGGCGCCTTGGTGGTGGCCAATCACGCCGGGGTGCTGCCGTTCGACGGGCTGATGCTGTCGGTGGCGGTCCACGACGAACACCCGGCGCAGCGGGACCTGCGGCTGCTGGCCGCCGACATGGTGTTCGACCTGCCCGTGGTCGGCGAGGCCGCCCGCAAGGCCGGCCACACGATGGCCTGCACGACGGACGCGCACCGGCTGCTCGCCGCCGGCGAACTCACCGCCGTCTTCCCCGAGGGCTACAAGGGGCTGGGCAAGCGCTTCGAGGACCGCTACCGATTGCAGCGGTTCGGGCGCGGCGGCTTCGTGACGGCGGCGCTGCGCACCAAAGCGCCGATCATTCCGTGCTCGATCATCGGTTCCGAAGAGATCTACCCGATGCTCACCGACGTCAAGCTGCTGGCGCGGCTGTTCGGGTTGCCGTACTTCCCGATCACCCCGCTGTTCCCTTTGGCCGGCCCGGCGGGCCTGGTGCCGATGCCGTCGAAATGGCGCATCGCGTTCGGCGAGCCGATCTACACCAACGACTACGCCCCGTCCGACGCCGAGGACCCGATGGTCACCTTCGAGCTGACCGATCAGGTGCGCGAGACGATCCAGCAGACGCTGTACCGGTTGCTGGCCGGGCGCCGCAACATCTTCTTCGGCTGAGCGCGCCGGTTTGGTCCACGCGACCGTAACGGCAGGGCGAAAAAACCGGCCGGATTTCGCCGTGGCGTTACGCCCGCGAACGACATGCAATAACAAGCGCCCCGGTGCCTCTTCGATCGGAGACACCGGGGCGCTTTGCGTGCAAGAACTACTTGACCAAAGTGAACTGGCAGACGTCCGTGTAGTGGTCGCGGAACAGGTCCGAGCAACCGCGCAGGTAGTGCATGTAGATGTCGTAGGTCTCCTGCCCCTTCAGGGCGATCGCCTCGTCCTTGTGCGCCTCGAGTGCATCCGCCCAGGCGTTCAGCGTCGGCACGTAGTTCTTGCCGATGCGGTGGTAGCGCTCGACCTTCCAGCCGGCGTTCGACGAGTAGTGGTCGATCTGTGAGATGCGGGGCAGCCGGCCGCCCGGGAAGATCTCGGTCAGGATGAACTTGATGAAGCGCAGCAGGCTCATCGGCGACGTCAAGCCGAGCTGCTCGGCCTCTTCCTTGTCCGGAATGATGATGGTGTGCAGCAGCATCCGGCCGTCGTCGGGCGTCAAGCTGTAGAACTTCTTGAAGAAGGTGTCGTAGCGCTCGAATCCGGCGTCGCCCGCCCCGTCGGCGAAGTGCTCGAAGGCGCCCAGTGACACGATGCGGTCCACCGGCTCGTCGAATTGCTCCCAACCCTGGATCCGCACCTCTTTGCGCCGGGGGCTGTCGATCTCTTCGAACTTCGCCACGTCGTGGGCGTACTGGTTCTCGCTCAGCGTCAGGCCGATGACGTTGACGTCGTACTCCTGCACCGCGTGCCGCATCGTCGAGCCCCAGCCGCAGCCGATGTCGAGCAGCGTCATGCCCGGCTCAAGGTTCAGCTTGTCCAGCGCGAGCTTGCGCTTGGCGTACTGCGCCTCTTCCAGCGTCATGTTGGGGCGCTCTTCGAAGTACGCGCAGCTGTAGGTCATCGACGGGTCAAGCCAGAGCTTGAAGAACTCGTTCGACTTGTCGTAGTGGGATCGGACTGCTTCGACCGGCGGCTTCAGCTGGGTGCCACCTGATTCGCCCTGTGACATTGAATGGACCCTACTTTCCAGCAGATATGGATGCAATCGCGGCGACGGTTTCTTCGGCGCCAGCGTCTTGATGTGCGGCTTCCCCCAACATCGTAACGACGCTGGTGACGACCGGTTTGCCCTCGGCGTCGGTGACTTCGCTGCGGATCTCGGCGAGCACCGTGCCGTGGGACTCGAGCACCGAGTCTAGGTAGGTGTCGAAGTAGAGCTTGTCGTGGGCCAGGATCGGCCGGTGGAACCGGAACTTCTGGTCGCGGTGGAAGACGCGGGCGATGTTGATCGGGATGCTGAACTTGGTGAAGATCTCGAGCTGCACGCGCCGCCCCGCGATGGCCAGGAAGGTCAGCGGCGCCACCAGCACGGGATACCCGGCGGCCGCGGCATCACCCTCGTTGTAGTGCGTCGGGTGCTCGTCCTTCACCGCGAGCGCGAACTCCCGGATCTTCTCGCGCCCGACCTGGAAGTAGTCGGGTGCCCGGTAATGGCTGCCGATGATGTCTTGGACTTCTTCTGGGACGGTCATGACGCTTTGCTCCCCGCTTGACGATGTCTCAGCGGCGCAGCTTATCAGCGTGATTGGCGCCGGGATGCCAACGCCGCCAGCGCACCGCCCGCGGCGCCCAAGGCCAGCGCCGACGGCACCCCGATCCGGGCGGCCTTGCGCGCGGTCCGGAAGTCGCGGATCTCCCAGCCGCGCTCGCGGGCCAGGGCGCGCAGGCGCGCGTCGGGATTGATGGCGACGGCGGTGCCCACCAGCGACAGCATGGGTACGTCGTTGTAGCTGTCGGAATAGGCGGTGCAGCGCCTGAGGTTGAGGCCCTCCCGGATCGCCAGCGAGCGCACCGCGTGCGCCTTACCGGGGCCGTGCAGGATCTCGCCGACCAGGCTGCCGGTGAAGACCCCGTCGACCGACTCGGCGACGGTTCCCAGCGCGCCCGTCAGGCCGAGCCGCCGCGCGATCGTGGCCGCGAGCTCGTACGGCGTGGCGGTGATCAGCCAGACCTGCTGGCCGGCGTCGAGGTGCATCTGGGTGAGCTCGCGGGTGCCCGGCCAGATCTTGTCGACGATGATCTCGTCGTAGATCTCCTCGCCCAAGGTGACCAGCTGCTCGACGGAGCGCCCCTCGATGAACGCGAGCGCCTTACGCCGGCCCGCGGCGACGTCGTCGCTGTTCTCCTTGCCGAGCAACTGAAACTTGGCCTGGGCGTAGACGAATCCGAGCACATCGCGGTAGGTGAAGTACTTGCGCGCCGCCAGCCCCCGGCCGAAGTGCACGGCCGAGGATCCCTGCACCAGGGTGTTGTCGACGTCGAAGAATGCGGCCGCGGTGAGGTCGATCGGCGGCTGAGGGCGACCCCCTTCAGCGGTGCCCTCGGCCTGCAGGTCTTCCAGCGCACGCTTGGCGCTCGCGTTGTCGGCCAGCGACTCCAGGTCAAAGCGTTCGGTGGGCTCCGCGCTGCCCGACTCAGAGGAAGCCGATGAAGCCATGGCCCGACCTCCTTGATCGCTGTGCTGCCCGGCGACCCGGTGGGTGCCGGTATCCAACCCTATCCGGCAGGTGGCGTGGGGGCGTGACGTGTCTCAGGGCGTCCACAGGGCAAGGGCTGTTGAGCCAGCTTGTCCACTGCGGACCCTACGATCGCCAGAGCGGGACCTGATAGGTAATGCTTTCCGGCAACCCGTCCAGCAGTGCTGCCGTCAGCTCTTCGAACGAAAGGGCGAGGACTTGCATCATCGGTTGTTGGTAATCCAGTGCAAATCCGTAAGAGCCCGGATTGTCTTCTAGTGTGTATCTCCGGAGATGTTGTTCCGCATAGTCTCTTTCCAGGGTCGGTCTTTCCGTGGCCAGAAAGTCGATGGTCTTCAGGCTCGGTGCCTCGACTCTTATCCGTGAATCAAGCCCCCCGCGCCTCCCAGTCTACGACTAACGTTTTTTGTCGTATGTTGCGACTGCTGCGGATACCGTCACCTATTCTCGCAATAATGTATTTACCTGCATCAGTGAAGCGAGAGAACATCACCTCTATTCGTTCGCTTCGCTCTGATTCACGTTCATGCTTTAGCGAACGCAATACACAAATGTATCCTTCCGTCTTCGGCGCAATGATCCATGCTGCCCAATCGCCGAAATCCGTCCACTCGGGCCATCGTTTCAGTTTTCAGAATAGTCGGAACGAAAGTACAGACGATCCTCGAGCCACTCGGCTTCGTCGTACGGTCCATTTCCAATGGAGGTGGCGATCTTGCGCCACCAATTCTAGTACCGAATCACCTCTGCGGCTTCGTCTGCGATAGCCGCACCGCTATCATCCATCTGCTGGAAATCGAAATTAGGCCAGGCCCTGCTGCTTTCGCCATTGAGTCCAATAGCTATTTGCGTTCGAGCGGCGTAGCGACCTAAGAGTCTGGCATACGTTTTCGAGCTTGGAAACGTCGGAGAAAAGCTCCTCGACGCGTTCACTGTTTTCTCGAATCCAGGCGATTTCAGTGTCGGTCGACGAGTACTCAATCTCGCTCTCCCTATTCAAGTACTGTTTGATAAGAGATACGCGGAACCAGTTATCCGGTGTGGCCAGTGCAGTGGGCGCTATGCCAAGCAACATCTGCCCTCTGTCATTGGTCAGATCCCAACTCAGTGTCGGTCCTGTTATTGTGAGCGCTGCATTGTTCGTTTCCACCCCGCTCGTGGTCGAGTTCGTAATATGATAGCGAGGGTCAAGATACAGCATTTCGAAATGTTTCAAAAAATACTCTAAAAGAGTTTTCATTTTCCGATCTTTCCGCCCGGCGGGACCCATGTGGTGTCGTTTATTTGGCGATATCCGTGTAACTCCAGATATCTTATTTCAGCGCCCGTAAAGGTATCAGGGTTAACCATATCGAATGGCACGGACAGGGTAACCTTGTCACCGTTCGCGATGGCAACATCGAGTACATGCTGATTCGCAGCCAGTCGTTCAACTGGGGTGGCCGAATTCCAGGCGTCCCCAATGTCGAAGTAACTGGCTCCGTGCTGCTGCGCGACTTCGATGTAGGAGGGGCCACCCCCGGCAGGCCTAAATGGTCCGAGTACCGTTTCGCCACTTCCCGTCAGGTGTTGTTCCGACAAGGCTAGAAGCTGATCGCTCATGTGATCGAGCGGGTTGTCCAACGTGAATTCCGGGCGGTCTGGATCCGTAACCGGCTGCGCGGGGCTGTCGGTCGCGTCCGGCGGGTGAGCATCGGAAGGCGAGCCGTCGTCCGGCGGGTGTGACCGGGGCGGACCGTCGCCATCAGCAGGCGGATGTGGCGGTGCGCCGTCGTCCGGCCGGTGCGGCGTCCCGTCATCCCCAAGCGGATGAGGGCTGCCGCCATGAAGCTGGTGTGATTCGGGCGGATGAGCCGGCGGTTCCCCACCGTGGGGCGGCCCACCGAACGACGATGGCACTTCGCCCGGGACTCCGCCTGTCGGGGAGGTGGGCAGGTGCGCTGCCGCGGCCGCCGGAGCGGCGGCCGCCGGCTGCTCCGCGAACGCGGCACTGGGAACGGACGCAGCCGGATTGCCGCCGGGTGAGGCCGGAACATGAACGGGCTCGGGCGGTTTCGAATGGGTGAGCGGCGCTGGCTCTAGGGGCGCGGATATTGGGGGCTTGTTCCCGGCTCCCGGTGGAACCGCAACAGGTTTGGGCGGCTCACCAGCGGGAGGCTTCTCGACGACCGGCGGCTTGGATTCCGTCGGGCTGTGCGGCAGGGGACCGCTGGCGGGTGCGGGCGCCGGCTTGGCCGGTGGCTCGGGTGCGGGGCTGCGCGGTTCCGGCGGCCTTGGCCCGCTTGGCGGTGGCTCCAGGGGCTTCGGCGGTTCGATAGGCGGGATTTTCGGAATCTCCGGCGGCTTGCCCCTCATCGCTCTCAGCGCGTCGGCGAGCGCGCGGGCCTTGCCGAACAGCTTTGCCAGCGGTCCCCCGGGCAGGGGCAGCGTGGCGAGGTCGACGGCGGTCCGACCGGCGGCTTCGGCCGGGTTTTGGCTCCATTCGTCCCAGTGAGTGATGCCCTTGCCGAGGGCTACCAAAGACTCCCCGACGCCCGGAGCACCCTCGCCCCCCAAACCGACCAGCGGCAGGGCGCCCTCGATCTGGCCGCTCACCGCCTTGCCATAACCGATCGGGTCGATCGTCATCCGCAAGGAGCTGATGTCCCAGACTCCCTTGATGAGTCCGCCGGCCTCCGACCACGCGCCCTTGGCGTACTGCCCGACCTGGTTGGTGGCCCGTCCCACCTCGGTGCCGTGCAAAAAGTGATCCCACTCTTTGCCCGCGTAGCGGCCCATATCGGTGGCGATCGTGACCGCCTCGGCGAGGGTGGCCGCGATCTCGCCTCGCAGCGCCTCCACCTCGGCGCTGAAATTGTCGACCACCGCGCGGATGTCGTCGGCGATCTTCTTGATCTCGTCTTCGTCTTCGTCGGTCAGAAACTCCCAGACCTCTTTGATACCGGTCAGTGGGTCACAGATGCGCGCCAGCAGATCCAGGATCGCCGCGTGCACCTTGTCGACGTTGGCGGCATAGCTGCCCAGCTGGGTCGCGATCTGCTGACACTGTTGCACCAGGCGAGTGGTGCTGCCGAAGGCGTCGGTGAACGCCCGATCGATGAGCGCGCCTTCAGGAATCTGTTGCGCGCGAATGGCTCCCATCGGCCCGCCGGTGCCAAGGATCTCTGCGACCGCGAACTGCGTGCCGGCGGCGCTCCACGCCGCGGCCGCGGCGCGCAACTTCCCCGAATCGGCTGTCGGCCAGATCATCCCGATATACGGCGCCACCCAGCCCCAGCCGGCCGGGGCGCCCTTACCGCTGCCCACCGAAGACGGCGGAGAGCCGGCCAATATCGGCCCGGTCACCGAGGGCGTGAGAAGCGGGCTACCGTGGCCGGACACGTTGGACAGCGCTTCGACCAGCGAGTAGTTGTGCGCCGACATCCGGACGCCATCACCGAGGCTGCACAACCCATTTCTGGTGGCCGCCATCGCCTCGATGAGCTTGGCCGCCGACCTGTCGTAGCTATGTCCGAGCGCTGCGCCGACGGGATCGTCGCCGGCCATCCCGGCACACCCCGACAGCGCGCTGGTCAACGTCGTGATCACCGAGCCCAAGCCCTCGCCGGCCGTCACCACCTCGGCACCCGCGCTGTCGAGAGCCGCGGGATCGACTGCCAGCGGCGCCATGGCTCACGACCACATGGACAGGTTCTGTGCCATCGCCCCGGTGTAGTTGCGGTGGGCGGTCTCACCCGCGGTCCGTAACTTCGCCAACGCCTCGCGCATCATCGCCTCGCCGCGGGCCCAGTGCTGATGGGCCTCGACGTGCGCCGCCGCGGCTTCCCCCGTCCAGGCCCCATGCAAACGCTTTACCCGAGAATCGATTTCGGCGAGCATCTCTTCGGCACGGCGCTGAAACTCGGTCATCCGCTGCACCGCATCGGCCAACGCTTCGGGGTCGACGCGAAACGCCTCAGCCACGGTAAACCCCGCGCATCTCCTGTGCGGCGCTCGCCTCGTTCTGGTCGTAAAGGCCGCCGGCCTGCCCCACCAGATGCGCCAAGATCGCCAGGCCCGTCTGCACCTCGCGGGCCCCCTTGTGCCACAGCTCCCACGCCGAGCCGTACGCGTCGCCCGACGCCCCGCGCCAGCCGCCCAACATCTGGCCCACCTGGTCATCGAGCTGCCCCAGCTCCGCCATCAGGTGCTCGGCCGCACCGCCAAGCGAGACCGCAAACTCCTGCATCACCATGGGATCGACGCGGAGCGTCCCATCAGCGCCCATAACCGCAAGCTAGTGAATTCAGGGCGGTCCCACAATTCACCCGGGACGCTCAGCCGCTGCCACACTGGTGGCCATGACCCAGCCAACGACCCGGCGGCGCGTAGAGCTGCTCACCCGGGAGGGCTGCACCCTCTGCGCGCGGGCGCACGCCCGGCTGGCCGAGCTGGCCGGCGAGCTCGGCTTCGAGCTGTCCGCGACCGACGTCGACGCGGCGGCGTCGGCGGGCAACCCCGGATTGCGGGCCGAGTTCGGCGATCGCCTGCCGGTGATCCTGCTGGACGGCCGTGAGCACAGCTACTGGGACGTCGACGAACCGCGGTTGCGCGCGGATCTCGCCCCCCTGACCACGCGGGCCCGGGAAGCGCGGCGCGGGCCAGTGACGTAGATCAATTATTTGGTAGCCCAGCTGATAAACGTTTACCGTGGACAGCAGTTCAGTTACTGGAGGAAGCAAGGGAGCTGGCCAGGTGATGCTGCTGTGAGCGTCCTGCTCTTCGGGGTCTCGCACCGCAGTGCGCCGGTCTCCGTCCTGGAACAACTCAGCATCGACGAATCCGATCAGATCAAGATCGTCGACCGAGTGTTGCAGTCACCGCTGGTCACCGAGGCGATGGTGCTCTCGACATGCAACCGGGTCGAGGTTTACGCCGTCGTCGACGCGTTCCACGGCGGGTTGGCGGTGGTCGGGCAGGTGCTGTCGGAACACTCCGGAATGTCGATGGGCGACCTGACCAAATACGCCTACGTCCGCTACAGCGAGGCCGCCGTCGAGCACCTCTTCGCCGTTGCCAGCGGCCTAGATTCGGCGGTGATCGGCGAGCAGCAGGTCTTGGGCCAGGTGCGCCGCGCGTACGCCGCCGCCGAGTCCAACCGCACCGTCGGCCGGGTGCTGCACGAGCTGGCCCAGCGGGCGCTGTCGGTGGGCAAGCGGGTGCATTCCGAGACCGGCATCGACGCCGCCGGCGCCTCGGTGGTGTCGGTCGCGCTGGGCATGGCCGAACGCCGGCTCGGCGGACTGGCCGGCAAGAACGGCGTGGTCATCGGCGCCGGGGCGATGGGCGCGCTGTCGGCGGGGCACCTGACCCGCGCCGGCATCGAGCACATCCAGGTGCTCAACCGCTCCCTGTCCCGGGCGCAGCGGCTGGCCCGCAAGATCCGTGAATCCGGAGCGCACGCCGAGGCGTTGACGCTCGACCGGCTGCCCGACGCCCTGGCGGGCGCCGACGTCGTGGTCAGCTGCACCGGGGCGGTCAGCCCGGTGGTTTCGCTGGCCGATGTGCACCACGCGCTGGCCGCGGCCCGCCGCTCGGACGTTGATGAGGCCGCGCACCCTTTGGTGATCTGCGACCTGGGCATGCCGCGCGACGTCGACCCGGCGGTAGCCGGGCTGCCCGGCGTCTGGGTCGTCGACGTGCAACGCGTCCAGCACGAACCGTCGGCGCATGCGGCGGCCAGCGATGTCGACGCCGCGCGCCACATCGTGGCGGCCGAAGTTGCCAGCTACCTGGCGGGCCAGCGGATGGCCGAGGTCACCCCGACGGTGACCGCGCTGCGCCAGCGCGCCGCCGACGTCGTCGAGGCGGAGCTGTTGCGCCTGGACAACCGGCTGCCGGGCCTTCAGAGCGACCAGCGCGAGGAGGTCGCCCGCACCGTGCGGCGGGTGGTGGACAAGCTGCTGCACGCGCCTACCGTGCGGATCAAGCAGCTCGCCAGCGCGCCCGGCGGTGACAGCTACGCCGAGGCGCTGCGCGAACTCTTCGAGCTCGACCAGACCGCCATAGACTCCGTAGCCGCCGTCGCTGCCGGCGAATTGCCAGTTGTGTCAACAGGATTCGACGCGGGAAACCCGCAACAGTCCGGCGAGTAGCTGATTGGCGCACGTGATCCGGATAGGCACGCGGGGCAGCCTGTTGGCCACCACCCAGGCAGGCGTCGTCAGAGACGCCCTCATCGCCAACGGCCACCCCGCCGAGCTGGTGACCATCACCACCGCCGGCGACCGCTCGTCGGCGCCGATCCAAACCCTGGGTGTGGGCGCCTTCACCACCGCGCTGCGGGAGGCCATCGAAGACGGCCGCGTCGACGCCGCGGTGCACTCGCACAAGGATTTGCCAACCGCCGACGACCCGAGGTTCACGATCGCGGCGATACCGCCGCGCAACGACCCCCGCGATGCGGTGGTGGCCCGCGACGGGCTGGTGCTGGGGGAATTGCCGCCGGGTTCGCTGGTGGGCACCTCGTCCCCACGGCGGGCGGCACAGCTTAGAGCATTGGGTCTCGGTTTGGAAATCCGCCCCCTACGAGGCAACCTAGATACCAGGTTGAACAGGGTAAGCAGTGGTGATCTTGACGCGATCGTGGTGGCCCGGGCCGGCCTGGCCCGGCTGGGACGCCTCGACGATGTCACCGAGACGCTAGAGCCGGTGCAGATGTTGCCAGCACCAGCTCAGGGCGCTCTCGCCGTCGAATGCCGCGCCGGCGATGAGTTGGCGGCGGTGCTGGCGGAGTTGGACGACGCCGACACGCGCGCGTCGGTCACCGCGGAGCGAGCCCTGTTGGCCGAACTGGAGGCGGGTTGCTCCGCACCGGTGGGCGCGATCGCCGAGGTGGTCGAGTCCATTGATGAGGATGGCCGCGTCTTCGAAGAGCTGTCGCTGCGCGGCTGCGTGGCGGCGCTGGACGGGTCCGACGTGATCCGCGCGTCCGGCATCGGCTCTCCCGGTCGGGCACGAGAGCTGGGGCTCTCGGTCGCCGCGGAGCTGTTCGAGCTGGGGGCGCGGGAGCTGATGTCGGCGGCACGGGAAGACCCGCGCGCGAGAAAAGAATGACGCTGAAATAGGGCCGAATAGGAAAGACTTGGGAGCGACAATGACGACGCGAGGGCGCAAGCCGAGACCGGGCCGCATCACGTTCGTGGGCTCCGGCCCGGGTGATCCGGGGTTGTTGACCACGCGGGCCGCGGCGGTGCTGACCAACGCCGCGCTGGTGTTCACCGACCCCGACGTGCCGGAGCCGGTGCTGGCGCTGATCGGCAAGGACCTGCCGCCGGTCTCCGGCCCGGCGCCCGCCGGTCCGGACGGCAGCGCCGACGGGGCCGCCGAGGGCGACACCGGCCAGGCCGCGCCCGCGGTGATCTCCGCCGGTCCCGACGTCCGCCCCGCGCTGGGCGAGCCGGCCGAAGTCGCCAAAACCCTTGTGGCCGAGGCCCGTTCGGGTGTCGATGTGGTGCGCCTGGTGTCCGGTGACCCGCTCACGGTCGACGCGGTCATCACCGAGGTGAACGCCGTGGCGCGCAGTCACCTGCACATCGAGATCGTGCCCGGCCTGGCCGCCACCACCGCCGTCCCGACCTACGCGGGGCTGCCGCTGGGCTCGTCGCACACGGTTGCCGACGTCCGCGGCGACGTGGACTTCGACGCGCTGGCCGCGGCTCCCGGCCCGCTGATACTGCAGGCCACCGCGTCGCACCTGCCCGACGCGGCCCGCGCCCTGATCGACCACGAGCTGGCCGAGGCCACCCCCTGCGTGGTGACCGCTCAGGGCACCACCTGCCAGCAGCGCTCGGTCGAAACCACGCTGCAAGGGCTGACCGATCCGGCCGTGCTCGGCGGCGCCGACCCGGCCGGTCCCCTGACCGGGCCGCTGGTGGTGACCATCGGCAAGACCGTGGCCAGCAGGGCGAAGCTGAACTGGTGGGAAAGCCGCGCGCTCTACGGCTGGACCGTGTTGGTGCCGCGCACCAAGGACCAGGCCGGCGAGATGAGCGAGCGGCTGACCTCCTACGGCGCGCAGCCGATCGAGGTGCCGACCATCGCCGTCGAGCCGCCGCGCAGCCCCGCCCAGATGGAGCGGGCCGTCAAGGGCCTGGTCGACGGCCGCTTCCAGTGGGTGGTGTTCACCTCCACCAACGCGGTGCGCGCGGTGTGGGAGAAGTTCGGCGAGTTCGGCCTGGACGCCCGTGCGTTCTCCGGGGTCAAGATCGCCTGCGTGGGCGAATCGACGGCCGACCGGGTGCGTGCCTTCGGGATCAGCCCCGAGCTGGTGCCGGCCGGGGAGCAGTCCTCGCTGGGCCTGCTCGACGACTTCCCGCCCTACGACAGCGTTTTCGACCCGGTGAATCGGGTCCTGCTGCCGCGGGCCGACATCGCCACCGAGACGCTGGCCGAGGGGCTGCGCGAGCGCGGCTGGGAGATCGAGGACGTCACCGCCTACCGGACGGTGCGTGCCGCGCCGCCGCCGGCGGCCACCCGCGAGATGATCAAGACGGGCGGCTTCGACGCGGTGTGCTTCACCTCCAGCTCGACCGTGCGCAACCTGGTCGGCATCGCCGGCAAGCCGCACGCGCGGACGATCATCGCGTGCATCGGCCCCAAGACCGCCGAGACCGCCGCCGAGTTCGGCCTGCGGGTGGACGTCCAGCCCGATACCGCCGCCGTCGGCCCGCTGGTCGACGCCCTGGCCGAACACGCCGCGCGGCTACGCGCCGAGGGTGCGCTGCCACCGCCGCGCAAGAAGAGCCGCAGGCGCTAATGGTCGCCGGGCAGGCGAGCGTGCGTGTTTGTACACCGACACGCCGTCGGGGCTGGCATTCTGCGCACGCTCGCGGTTACGAATGAGCATGAGCGCCTATCCGCGGCAGCGCCCCCGCCGGCTCCGCTCTACACCGGCCGTGCGTCGCTTGGTGGCGCAAACATCGCTGGAGCCAAGGCATTTGGTGCTGCCGATGTTCGTCGCCGATGGAATCGACGAACCGCGGCCGATCCCGTCGATGCCGAACGTGGTTCAGCACACCCGGGATTCGCTGCGCAGCGCCGCCGCCGATGCCGTGACCGCCGGGGTCGGCGGGCTGATGCTGTTCGGTGTGCCCCGCGACGACGACAAGGACTCGACAGGCTCGGCCGGCACCGACCCCGACGGCATCCTCAACGTCGCGCTCCGCGACCTGGCCAAGGATCTCGGCGACGCCACGGTGTTGATGGCCGACACCTGCCTGGATGAGTTCACCGACCACGGGCACTGCGGGGTCCTGGACGCCCGGGGCCGGGTCGACAACGACGCCACCTTGGCCCGATACGTCAAACTGGCTGTGGCACAGGCGGAATCGGGCGCCCACGTGGTCGGGCCGAGCGGGATGATGGACGGTCAGGTGGCCGCGATCCGCGATGGCCTGGACGCCGCCGGCTACGCCGACGTCGTGATCCTGGCCTACGCCGCGAAGTTCGCCTCGGCGTTCTACGGCCCGTTCCGGGAAGCGGTGAGTTCCAGCCTGTCCGGGGACCGGCGCACCTACCAGCAGGAGCCGGGCAACTTCCGCGAGGCGCTGCGCGAGATCCGGCTGGATCTCGACGAGGGCGCCGACCTCCTCATGGTCAAACCCGCTTTGGGTTATCTGGACGTTGTGTCTGCGGCGGCCGCGATTTCGCCGGTGCCGGTGGCCGCCTATCAGGTCTCGGGGGAGTACGCGATGATTTGCGCTGCGGCCGCGAACAATTGGATCGACGGGCGCGCCGCCGCGCTGGAGTCCCTGACGAGCATCCGGCGCGCCGGCGCCGATATCGTGCTCACCTATTGGGCCGCCGAGGCGGCAGGCTGGCTGCGATGACGACAGCGAGGGGCGCCGAAGAACGGCGGTTGTTCTACGAGCCGGGCGCCAGTTGGTGGTGGGTGGCGCTGGGCCCGGCGTCGGCCGGGTCCATGATCCTGATCGAGGTCTGGAGCGGTGCCCCGGTGTCGTTCGTGGTCCCGCTGATCTTCCTGGTGCTGGTGGCGGCGTTCGTGGGATTGCAGGTCAAGGCGGCACGGATCCACGTCTCGGTCGAACTGACCGAGGACGCCCTGCGTGAGGGCACCGAAACCATCCTGGTCCGCGAGATCGTCAAGGTTTACCCGGAGCCCGAGCATCACGAGGCGTCGGGCAAGGAGCTGGCGCGGTGGCAGTCGGCGCGCGCGCTCGGCGAGTTGGTCGGCGTCCCGCGCGGGCGGATCGGCATCGGCCTCAAGCTGACCGGGGGTCGCGTGGCGCAGGCCTGGGCGCGCAATCACCGTCAGCTGCGGGCCGCGCTGACCCCCCTGGTCCAAGAGCGGGTCGAGCCCGCCCGGTCCGACGTGGCCGACGACGACCGCTACGACGACGGACCGTCGCAATGATGGCCCGATTCCGCGCCCTGGTCGAACTGGGCCTGGCCTGCGCCGCGCTGGTCGGCGGGGCCGTGAGCTGGTTGCACGCGCGCCACATTCGCGGCGTGGCGCCCATCGCCGACGGGCAGCCTGCCACGACGTCGCTGGTCTATAACCCGCAGCTGCTGTTGCTGACCATGCTGCTGGTGACGGCCGCCGGGGTGCTGGCGGTGCTGGGAATCGCCCGGCTGCTGCGGGAGCGGCGCGTCAGGCCGAACACCCCTTAGAGTCGCTTGCCGGCCACGGCGGACCGTGGCAGCCGACCGGCTCGGGAGTGGCCGGCCAGCGTGTCGCCGTCGAGGATCACATCGAAAGCCAAGTTGAGGCGCATCGGTCGCGTCACATTCTGCCGCCAGGTCACCCGGTCCCGGTCGATCCAGATGTCCTGCAGCGCAACGGTGTCACCCTTGTAGGTGGCCGTGCCGACGGCGCCGTCAACGGTCTGTCTGAAGCTGTAGCGGACCGCCAGAGAGCCGATCGGCGTCTTGATCGTCACGTCCCAATCGCCGAACACGCTCATTCAAACCTCCACTGGTTCGCGCCCGGCCGGCTTCCACACCGTGCCGCGGCGTTCGTACTCGAACAGTTGCTCGACGGCGCGCGCGATCCTCGGCCCGTAGGAGCGCTCCAACAGATACAGCGCCAGGTCCAGGCCGGACGTGACCCCACCGGCGCTGATCAGGTCGCCGTCGTCGACCACCCGCGCCCGCACGGAGTGCACTCCGGTCGCCTCGAGGAGGTCCATGCCGAGGTGATGGGTGACCGCGTGGCGGCCCTCGATCAGCCCGCTCATGGCCAACGCCACCGAGCCGCCGCAAACGGTCGCCACGGTGACCGCGGGATTGTCGAACGCCTCGCGCATCAACGGCGTCAGCGCCGTCTCGGCTGCCCGGGCCAGCAGCACCGGGATCGTCACAACCCCGTCGTCGGGATCCCCGGCGATCGGCCCGCTGGCACCCGGAACCACCACATACCCCGGTCTGGCCGCGTCCAGCCGAGCGGCCGCCGCGAGCACCAAACGTCGGGTGCCGCTGACGACTTCGCGCTGGCCCTCGGCCGAAACCAGCTCCACGACGAGATCGCCGCCCACCGCGTCGCTGCCCGCGCAAAGTATTTCGAACGGGGCGATGACATCGAGCGGGTCGAACCCGTCGAACAACACGATCTGCGCATGCACGCGCACAACGATCGCCTACGCCCGATCCGCAGACCAGTGGCCAGAGAGTCATATGCCGCCGGTATATTGCCAACGTGCATCGGGTCGTCGTGGTGGCGCTGCCGGACAGCATCGCCTTCGATCTCGCGACACCGGTTGAGGTCTTCGGCCGGACCCGCCTACCCGACGGCCGCCCCGGATACGACGTCCGCGTGTGCGGTACCGAACCGGTGGTAACCGCAGGCCCTATGCGGATAGCGACCGAGTACGGCATCGACTCGATCGCAGAGGCGGATTCCGTCGTCGTACCGGGCCGCAGCGATGTCACGGCGCCGGCCCCTCGCGAGGTCATCGCGGCGCTGAAAGACGCGTACGCCAAGGGCATTCGGATCGCGTCGATCTGCACTGGCGCATTCACGCTCGCGGCGGCCGGGATCCTCGACGGCAAACGGGCGACGACGCACTGGTTGGCCGCGGACCAGTTCGGGGTCGCGTTCCCCGCCGTCACCCTCGACGCCGACGTGCTCTACGTCGACGAAGGCACGGTCCTGACCTCCGCCGGCGCCTCCGCGGGACTGGACCTGTGCCTGCACCTGGTTGCGCGAGACTACGGGTCGGCGGTCGCGGCGGACGCTGCGAGGCTGGCGGTGGCGCCACTGCACCGCAGCGGCGGACAGGCGCAGTTCATCGTGCGCAACCGGCGGCCCGCCAACACCGAACTCGCTGCGCTGCTGGCCTGGATCGAAGAACACGCCCACCAAGAACTCAATCTCGGCGATATCGCGGCCCAGGCGTCCACCAGCATCCGGACCCTCAACCGTCGATTCCAGGCGGAGACGGGCCAAACGCCCATGCAGTGGCTCACCGGCGTGCGGATCCGCCACGCGCAGGAATTGCTGGAACGCACACCCGACAGCGTCGAATGCATCGCCCACCACGTCGGCTTCCCGTCGGCGTCCAGCTTCCGGGAGCAGTTCAGACGCGCCGCCGGGGTGTCACCACAGGGCTATCGCAACACGTTCCGCTCTAGGCCGACTTCTTGATCAGCGGCAGCACCAGCTGGCGGCGGCTGACGATGGCGTCGGCCAGGTTACGGAGCGCCTCACAGACCGAGCGGGTGACCGGAAACATGGCCTCGCCGTCTGCGGAGCCGTCGCCCAGCAGCTCGACGACCGCCGGGCCGGCGACCAACGTCCACTCCAACCCGGCCGCGCGGCATTGATCGTCGACGTCGTGCAGGAGCGAAATCCCGGCCGCGGCAAAGTGACTCACGTCGCTCAGGTCGAGCACGAGCGGATTGCTGCCGGTGATGAAGCGCCGGATGTGCTCACCCAGGCGGTCGACGTTGACGGTGTCGACGTCGCCGCGGACGGTCACCACCGTCGCCAGGTGACGACACTGCGCCCGGATCTGGGCGCCATCGCAGTCGAAGGTGCCGTACCCTCGGCGAGTCGCGACGTCTGCGATAGTCATGAGTGCCCCACTTCCCGGAAACCTGTCCTCAACAGTGCCCGCAAAACCTAAGGGGACCGAAAGCCGGCTCTAACTCTTTGCTAAGAAGCGACTTTCGGGGGCTCTGCGCAGGCCAAAGCAACGCCGTGGCCCGCCCTTCGGCCCGGCGGGACCGCGTGCCACACCACCGCCCCTCCCGCCATCGCCGCGTTCCCGCTGTTAGGCTGCCAGGGCTGCCGATTGCTGGTCGGGGGGCAATCCAGAGGCGAACGAGACGGCACAGTCCAGGCGGAAAGAGCATCGTGCGCACCGGAGAGATCAGGGGAGAGATCAAGGCCCTGACGGGACTCCGCATCGTCGCCGCGCTGTGGGTGGTGCTGTTCCACTTCCGTCCGATGCTGGCCGATGCGTCGCCGGATTTCCGCGACGCGCTGGCGCCGCTGCTCAACTGCGGCGCCCAGGGCGTCGACCTCTTCTTCATCCTCAGCGGATTCGTGCTGACCTGGAATTACCTCGACCGCATGGGCCGGTCGTTTTCACCGCGCGCCACCCTGCACTTCCTGTGGTTGCGGCTGGCCAGGGTGTGGCCGGTGTACCTGGTGACGTTGCACCTCGCCGCCCTGTGGGTGATCTTCACCCTGCACGTCGGTCACGTGCCCTCGCCGGATGCCGGTCAGCTCACCGCGGTCAGCTACGTGCGGCAGATCCTGCTCGTGCAGTTGTGGTTTGAGCCGTTCTTCGACGGCTCCAGCTGGGACGGGCCGGCCTGGTCGATCAGCGCGGAATGGCTGGCCTATCTGTTCTTCGGCGTGCTGGTGCTGGTGGTGTTGCGGATGAAGCAGGCCACCAGGGCTCGCGGGCTGATCCTGCTGGCCTTCGCGGCGTCACTGCCGCCGGTGTTGATGCTGCTGGCCAGCGGCCAGTTCTACACGCCGTGGAGCTGGCTTCCGCGCATCGTGACGCAGTTCACCGCGGGTGCGCTGGCCTGCGCCGCCGTGCGCAGGCTGCGGCTGACCGATCGCGCGCGCCGACTGTCCGGGTACCTGGCCCTGCTCCTCCTGGCGGCCATGGTCGCCATCCTGTACTGGTTCGACGCGCACCCGATCAACGGAGTCGTGGAGAACGACAGCGGCGGGGTGGTCGACGCGCTGTTCGTTCCGCTGGTGATAACGCTGGCGATCGGCGTGGGCAGCCTGCCGCGAATCTTGTCGACGCGGGTGATGGTGTACGGCGGGCAGATCTCGTTCTGCCTTTACATGGTCCATGAGTTGGTGCACACCGCCTGGGGATGGGCCGTCGAAGAGTTCGAGCTCACGCCGCAGGATTCACCGTGGAAATGGAACGTCATCGCCTTGCTGGCGATCGCGGTGGGTCTTTCCGTCCTGCTGTATCACCTGGTCGAAGAGCCCGCGCGGCGCTGGATGCGCAGGATGGTCGACGTCCGGCCCGTCTACGACGAGAAGGTCGACGAGAAGGTCGACGAGAAGGTCGACGAGAAGGACGCAGCCCCCGAGCCGGTGAGCACCAAGCTGCATCCCATCGACGGTGGGCGGGAGCCGGTTTCGGCGCGCGCGGTGTGACGTTCACCTCGGTGGGCGCACCGGGTCGCAACCAGGACCCGTCGCTACCATGGCGGGAGCGGCCGGCCGCGCTCGAGCGGGTTGACGCCGGGTTCGCGCCGTTTCCTCGTACGATTCCGTTGAATTTGGATGCGGCACCCGACGATGCGATTCCCCGTGGAGGTAGTAGTGAGTCGTCTGGCCACGTTCATCGTCGGCCTCATCCTCGCGGTGGGCGTCGTGCTTGAGCAGCCGGCGCACCCGCCGCAGGTACGGGCCTACGACACGCTCACCCTGGATTCCCGCCTCAACCACGTCGCGGTGGTCGGCGACTCCTATACCACCGGCACCGACGAGGGCGGCCTGGGCCCGAAATCGTGGACCGCGCTGGCCTGGCACACGCTCGCCCAGCGCGGCCTGCGGATCGCCGCCGACGTGGCGGCCGAGGGCAGAGCCGGCTATGTGGTGCCCGGCGACCACGACAGCATCTTCGAGGACCTGACGGCCAGGGCGGTCAAGCCCGACGACGCGCTGGTGGTGTTCTTCGGCTCCCGCAACGACCAGGGCGTCGATCTGGGGCTGTTGGCCGGCAAGGCCCGCGACGCCTTCGATCTGGCCCGCAGGTTTGCCCCGAACGCGAGGTTGCTGGTGATCGGGCCGCCGTGGCCGACCGCCGATGTACCCGAGCCGATGCTGCAGGTTCGCGACGTGCTCAACGCCACGGCCCGCGCGGCGGGGGCGACGTTCGTCGATCCGATCGGCGACCGCTGGTTCGTCGACCGGCCCGACCTGATCGGCCCGGATGGCGTGCATCCCAACGACGCCGGACACGAGTATCTGGCGGAGAAGATCGCACCGCTGATCGGCATGCAGTTATCTCGGTGAGTGGGCGCCGGCAAAACGCCGGCCGCACAAGGTCTTTAGCGCCTCAGTCTTCGGCGTGGCGCTCGTAGTCCCATTGCTCTAGACGCGCTTGCAAGTGCATCAGGCCGACGCCAACGACTGGCGTGGCGGCCGCAATGCAAGCCAGCAGCAGGGGAGTCATCTCTTAAACCTCCAAACACCTTTCACTGATCTGACGTTCGTCCGCGGCGACAAGTTCATTACTTCCTCACCCATGGGTCAGCCGCCGCTCACGGCGCGGTCCGCCAGCGCACCGACCGCGGGTGTCAGCAGCCGCGCGTATTCGGTTGTCACGTGGTTGTCGTCGCGGAAAACCAGGGTGTTGCCGACGATCACCGGGCAACGGTCGGGGGTGCAGAACAGGTCGGTCAGGTCGGCGTAGTGCCCGCCGGCGGCGGCGGTCGCCGCCCGCTCGGCGCCGATACCGCCGTCGTCGACCGCGGCCGGCCGCGCCGGCGCGCAGGCCCCTGCGTCACCGAGATGTCCGGACAGGCAGGCGGGCACCGAGCCGTGCGGGTCCGGGACGGGGCCGAGGACCAGGACGGTCGCGCCGATCTGTCGTAACTGCGACACCGTGCGGCCCAGGGTGTCGAGCCACGCCGGGTCGTACGACGTGAAGCCGAAATCGGCGCCGTAGCGCCGACTCACGTCCAGCACGACGAGGCCCGGACGCTCGGCCTTCAACCGATCCACGATCTCGCCGCGCCACTGCTCGCACTCGGCGTACTCGCGGCCCAGATACGGGCTGACGATGTGCAGTTGCTGCAGCGGGCAGGTCACCTTGGCCAGCGTCTCCAGCCGCCAGTGCCGCTGCTCGGCGACCTGCCGGAACGCCGGCTCCCACATCGCGGCGTGCGAATCGCCGACCAGGGCCACCCTCGTCGGCGACGCGATATCACCCGTCGCGCACTCGCCCTGGCCCACCTCCCGCCACGATCGCACGCAGCCGTTGACGAAGACGGCCGCCTTGTCGGCGGGCGCTGTGGCGAGCGGAGGGTCGAGGTTGGACGGGACCGCGCGCAGGCCCGCCGACACCGCCAACGCGTCGCGAACCTGAGCGAAGGCCTGGTTGACCGCCGCCTCCTGCGGGCTGACGGCGACGACGTTCGGCGGCGGCAGCGTGGCGATGTTGGCCTTCTGGGCGGCGACCCCGTGGCCGGCCGGCACCGGTACCAGCGCCAGCAGCAGCACGCAGGCGCACGCGGCGACCCCGCTGGCGGCTCCGGCCACCAGCAGGCTGGACCTCACCGAGCTGCGCAGGGCCGCGGCGAACCGGCCGGGGTTTTCCACCAAGTGCAAGGTGATCACGGCAAGCCCACCGGACACGGCGGTCGCCGACAGCCGGGCCGGCAGGCCCGCGGGCTCGCCCAGCAGCTGCGGCATGAGCAGCAGCACCGGCCAGTGCCACAGGTACCACGAGTACGACACCCGCCCGATGGCCCGCATCGCCGGATGGCACAGCAGCCGGCCGGCGCCCAGCCCGCCGGTGGCGCAACCCCCGCCGATCACCAGCGCGGCGCCCAGCACGGGCAGCAGCGCCGCGGTGCCGGGGTATGGCGTGCCGCGGCCCAGCTGGATGCAGGTGACCGCGATCAGGACCAGACCGCCCCATCCCGCGATCGACGCGGGCAGCAGGGGCAGCCTGCGCCAGTGCCCGATCGAGAGGGCCACCAGCCCGCCGGCCGCCAGCTCCCAGGCGCGGGTGGGTAGCGAGAAGAACGCCCACGCCGGCGACGTGCGGGTCCACAGCACGGCGGCCACCAGCGACGCCGCCCCGACCAGCCCCAGGACCACCGCGTACGGGACGGCCCGTGATGCGGCGCTCGCGCGCACGCGCCGCACCGCCCACGCGGTGCCGATGATCAGCACCGGCCACACCAGGTAGAACTGCTCCTCGACGCCCAGCGACCAGTAGTGCTGGAACGGCGAAGGCGGCAGGTCCGACGCCAGGTAGTCGGTGCCCTGGGTGGCGAAGCGGTAGTTGCCGACGTACAGGGCACTGGCGATGCCGTCGGCGAAGACGCTGCGCGCCTGCAGCGGCGGCAGCGCGATGGCCGCAGCGAGCGCGGTGGCGACGCCGACGGTGGCCGCGGCCGGCAGCAGGCGCCGGGCACGCGCGCCGTAGAAGCGGCCGAGCGCAACGGTATTGGTGGTGCTGACCTCGCGCCACAACAGCCCGGTGATCAGGAAGCCGGAGATGACGAAGAAGACGTCCACACCGATGTAGCCGCCCGCGACGCCCGGCACGCCCGCGTGGTAGAGCACGACCGCGATCACCGCGACCGCACGCAGGCCCTCGATGTCCGGGCGAAATCCGTTCCGGGAAGCCCGCCGCTCCACTCGACGTGGGCTGCTGGCGGTGTCTTCCTGCCGGACTGTCATATGCGTGGGCTAGGTCGCCATCCAGGCCAGCTCGCCAGGCAATTGCGTTCGCCAGTAGCCGATGTCGTGTCCGCCCAGGGCGAAGCTGCCTGCCGGAGGTGTCTTCAGCTGGCTCACGAATTGTCTTGTGGCGAAATAGAAGCGGTCGAAGGTGCCGCAGTCCACCCGCAACGGAATCTGGTTGAGCGCGGGCAAGCCCGTCACGCTGTTTTGCACCCAGTCGTCGTAGCTGTCGAACGCGCCCGCCTCACTGCCGGTGAACGAGGTGTAGAGCGCCGGGCTGATCGCGCAGATCCCGGCCGTGCGCGCCGGACCCAGCTTGGCACCCAGGCGCAGCGCCCCGTAACCACCCATCGACCACCCCAGGAAGCCAACCCGGGAGGTGTCGAAACCCATCGACGACAGCATCGGCAACAGCTCTTCGAGCACCATCGCGCCGGGGTCCTCGCCGGATGCCCTTCGGTGCCAGTAGCTGTTGCTGCCACCGTCGACGCCCACCACAGCGAACGGCGGCTTGCCTTGCTTGACCAATTGGGCCAGTGCCTTCTCGGCACCGCAGTCCAGCATCATGTTGGCGTCGCCGTCCTTGCCGTGCAGCGCGATGACCGGACGGAGGGCGCCGGCTTCGGCCTTCTGCCCGGGGGGCAGGGCGATCACCCAGTTGGTCTTGACGCCGCCGCGCGCCGCGGAGACGAACGAGCCGGTCAACCGGTTGGGCAGGGTGCTGCCGGCCGCCGACGGCTCGAACGGGGCGGGGGCCTGCGGCGCGGGCGCCGCGTGCGGCTCGAGCGGATCCAGCAGCGCGCTCAGAACCCACGCGCCCGCGGCCGCCGCACTGGCACCGGCGCCCATACGCAGTACCGCACGGCGGTTCAGGTCAGGCACAGGCGTCATAATGCCCCGCCGACAGGGCGTTTTCGCCCAAGCCACGCCGTTTTGGAAGCATTGTGTGATTTCGCGTGATCTCTCGGTCGCGAAGAGGTGACCTTGGAAGGGCCGTACGCTTCCTGTTGCTATGTCGTTAACGCGGTGGGCACCGGCCGAAGATGTCGATCCGGTACGCCTCAGCGGCATGGTAGTGAAGCGTCTCGCCGTCGTTCTTGCTGTGCTCGGTGTCGTCGTCGCCTGTGTGCACCGACCCTCGACCCCGGCGGCGGAACCCGCGACCGCCACGCCCATCCGCCACCTGGTGGTCGTCTTTCAAGAGAACGTCTCGTTCGATCACTACTTCGGCACCTATCCCCACGCCGCCAACGTCGACGGCCAGCCGTTCACCGCCAAGGCGGACACCCCGGCGGTGGACGGCCTCACGCATGAGTTGTTGACACACAACCCGAACACGGTCCAGCCGATGCGCCTGGGCGGATCGGGCCAGCAGGTGACCTGCGATCAGGACCACGCCTATCAGGCCGAGCAGTCAGCATTCAACGGCGGCGCGATGGACCGCTTCGTCGAGCACGACGAGGGCGAGCCGTGTTCACCGCCGGCGTTCAACGCACCCGGGCTGGTGATGGGCTACTACGACGGCAACACCGTGACCGCGCTGTGGAACTACGCGCAGCACTTCTCGATGAGCGACAACTTCTACAACACCACGTTCGGGCCGTCGACGCCCGGTCACATCAACCTGGTGTCGGGCCAAACCCACGGAGTGACAAGGACGTTCATGCCGGGTGGCCAGCCCTTCCCGCCGCACATGGTCATCGAGGACAGCGGTAACGGTCAAGGCACCCTCATCGACGATTCGCAGCCGTTCGGCGACGACTGCTCGTCGCGCGACCAGGTGCAGTTCAGCGCCACCAACAAGAACGTGGGCGACCTGCTCAACGCCAAGGGCATCACGTGGGGATATTTCCAGGGCGGATTCAAGCCGACCGGACGCAGGCCCGACGGCACGGCGGAATGCGGCGCGACCCACAACATCGGCGAGATCCTGGGTGGGACCGGCAAGGCCGGCTCGTTGGCGTTCGGCACCAAACCGGACTACGTCCCCCACCACGAGCCGTTCCAGTACTACCCGTCGACCGCCAACCCACACCACCTGCCGCCGAGCGCGACGGATCAGATCGGCCGCACCGACCAGGCCAACCATCAATACGACGTCTCGGACTTCTGGACCGCCGCCGACGCCGGTCACCTGCCGTCGGTGAGCTTCCTGAAACCGCCCGCCTACCAAAACGGGCACGCCGGCTACAGCGACCCGCTCGACGAGCAGCGGTTCCTCGTCGACACGATCAACCATCTGCAGCGGCTGCCGCAATGGCGCGATACGGCGATCGTCGTCACCTATGACGACTCCGACGGCTGGTACGATCACAAACCTTCGCCGATCGTGTCGGCGTCGGCGACGCCCGAGGATTCGCTGAACGGTCCGGGCCGTTGCGGTGATCCGGCCGCCGCGCCCATCGCCTACCAGGGACGCTGCGGACACGGCCCCCGGCTCCCGCTGCTGGTGTTATCCCCTTATGCCAGAGCGAATTTCGTGGATCACACGCCGACCGACCAAACGTCGATCCTGCGGTTCATCGAGGACAACTGGAGCGCCGGCCGCGTCGGCGACCACTCGTTCGACGAGGGCGCCGGGGCGCTTTCGGCGATGTTCGATTTCACCGGCCCGACCCGGCCGGCACTGACCCTCGACCCGGGCACCGGCAACCCGCAGTAGCGTCAGCCGCAATCCAAATCTGGAAGGTTTCAACCCTCCCGCGGCCCGGCCATGTCGCGCAGCATTCGAGGTTGGGCAGAAGGGCTAGAAGGAGAATGGATGAGCCTGGCATTTCACTGGTTTTTGCCGACTTATGGGGATTCGAGGAACCTGGTGGCGGGCGGGCACGGCACCGCGATGCACGGCGACCGGCCCGCGAGTTTGCGCTATCTGCATCAGATTTGCGCGGCCGCCGAAGACAACGGCTTCGAGGCGGTGCTCACGCCGACCGGATTGTGGTGTGAGGACGCATGGTTGACGACGGCGATGCTGATCGAGGGCACCGAGACACTGAAGTTCCTGGTCGCGTTCCGTCCCGGGCTAGTCAGCCCCACGCTGGCCGCGCAGATGGCGGGGACCTTCCAGCGGCATTCGGGCGGACGGCTGCTGCTCAACGTCGTGACCGGCGGTGAGCCGCACGAGCAGCGGGCCTACGGGGACTACCTGGACAAGGAGTCGCGCTACGCGCGCACCGCCGAGTTCTTGCATGTGGTCCGGCAGCTGTGGACGTCGCGGGAGCCGGTGACCTTCGCCGGAGACCACATCCGCATCGACGGCGCACAGCTCAACAACCCGCCCGACCCGATACCCGCGGTGTTCTTCGGCGGATCGTCGGCGGCGGCCGGGCCGGTCGCGGCCAAGTACTCCGACGTCTACCTCACCTGGGGCGAACCGCGGGCCGCGGTCGCGCAGAAACTGGACTGGATCCGGGGGCAGGCAACCGACAGTGGGCGAATTCTGCAGTACGGCTTGCGGATTCACGTGATCAGCCGCGACACCTCCGAACAGGCGTGGGCCGAGGCCGACCGCCTGCTCGCGGCCGTCGACCCCGCCGACGTCGAGCGGGTGCAGGCCAGCCTGGCGCGCAGCGAGTCCGAAGGCCAGCGCCGCATGTTGGACCTGCACGGCGGCGACAGCGGCCGGCTGCTGGTCGGGCCGAACCTGTGGGCCGGGGTCGGGTTGGTGCGCGGCGGCGCGGGCACCGCGCTGGTCGGGTCGCACGCCGAGGTGGCCGAACGGCTGGCCGAATACGCGCGGCTGGGCATCACCCACTTCATCCTGTCGGGCTATCCGCACCTGGAGGAGGCCTACTGGTTCGGCGAGGGCGTCCTGCCGCTGCTCGAGCGAAAGGGCTTGTGGCAGCACCCCAATCGCACCTCACAACCGGCACCGGCGACGCCGTTCGCGGTCGCCTCGGCGCACTAGGCCATGGCCACCACGCTGCCCGACGCGGCGCTCGCCGCGCCGCAAGGCCACGACGAGTCCGACGTCGAACGCCGTCGGCGCCTGCGCATCGTGATCGCCGCCAGCCTGCTCGGCACCACCGTGGAGTGGTACGACTTCTTCCTCTACGCCACCGCGGCCGGCCTGGTGTTCAACAAGGTGTTCTTCCCGGACGCCAGCTCGCTGGTGGGCACGCTGCTGGCGTTCGCCACTTTCGCCGTTGGCTTCGTCATGCGTCCGGTCGGTGGGCTGGTGTTCGGCCACATCGGCGACCGGATCGGCCGCAAGCGGAGCCTGGCGTTGACGATGCTGGTCATGGGCGGCGCTACGGCGTTGATCGGAGCGTTGCCCACCGCCGCGCAGATCGGGGTCTGGGCGCCGATCCTGCTGCTGGCGCTGCGCATCCTGCAGGGCTTTGCGCTGGGCGGCGAGTGGGCCGGCGCCGTGCTGCTGGCCGTCGAACACAGCCCACCCAAACGCCGCGGCCGCTTCGGGGCCGTCCCGCAGGTCGGATTGGCGCTCGGATTGGCCTTGGGCACAGGCATATTCGCGATCCTGCAGGTCGCGCTGGGGCAGGTCCGGTTCCTCGCCTACGGCTGGCGCATCGGGTTCCTGCTGAGCGTGGTGCTGGTCGTGATCGGGATCGTGGTGCGGTTGCGTGTCGAGGAAACCCCGGCCTTCCGCGAGCTGGCCCAGGCCGAGACCTCATCGACGGTGCCGATTCGGGAGATCGTCGGCGAGCCGCGTTCCCGGCGAAACACGGTGCTGGGGCTGCTGTCTCGCTGGGCCGAAGGCTCGGCGTTCAACACCTGGGGCGTTTTCGCGATCAGCTACGCCACCGGCGCACTGGGTTTGCATCGGGTGTCGGTGCTGGTGGTGGTGACGATCGCGGCGCTGCTCATGGCCGTGCTGCTGCCGCTGTCGGGGGCCCTGACGGATCACTTCGGCCCGCGGCGGGTGTATCTGGCCGGCGTGGCGTGCTACGGCCTGGCGGCGTTTCCCGCCTTCGCCCTGTTCGGCACCAGGAACCTGCTCTGGTTCGGGCTGGCGATGATCGTCGTGTTCGGTGTGGTGCACGCGCTGTTCTACGGCGCCCAGGGCACCCTGTATTCGGCGCTGTATCCGACCCGCACCCGCTACACCGGTTTGTCGTTCGTGTACCAGTTCTCGGGCATCTACGCGTCCGGTGTCACGCCGATGATCCTCACCGCGCTGATAGCGGCCGCCGGTGGCAAGCCGTGGCTGGCGTGCGGCTATCTGGTCGCCACGGCCGTGATCAGTGTGGTCGCCACGGCGCTGATCCGCGATCAAGACCTGCACCTCTGAGATGACGGCCGTGACGGCCCTCAGACTATTCCGGGCGGTGACCCTCCACGGCGACGCCGGCCTTCTTTGAGTGCGCGGAGCTGCGGGTGATAAACCATGTCGCGAGCGGGCGGACCAGCCGGATCAACGGGACCAGGAGGCCGAACTCCTTTCTCAGATCTGCCAGCTGCTCGTTGAGCCCTCGCTGCTGGTATCGAAGCAGGCGCTGGCTCTCCTCGGTGTCCACCCAATCGCCGAAGAAACGGGGGGGCGACGTTCGCACGAACGCGTCGATCGGAAGGGGGCCGATTCCGATCGCGCCCAACAGGGCGGTGACGAAGCCGTAATAGGTCATGCGGCAGTTCGCGCCGCCGGCGATGTACAGCGTCTTACCGATCGACTCCGCACACTCCACCGCGCGAGCAAACGCCGTCCCGGCATCGGCGGGATGGAGAAACTCGAACCGCGCGTCGGGACTGAACTCGAACATGATGCTGGGATCCTGCGCCTGCAAGCGGATTGGCGTCACCGCCGCGAGCCGCAGGATGCTCCACCGCAGCCGCGACTGCCGGATCGCTTGCTCGCAGGCTACTTTCTGACGCCCATACTCGTCGGTCGGAGAGACGGGCGTATCGACGCGGAGCGGCGGCTCGCGATCCTGGATGTCGCCGAAAATGCCCTGGGAGGACGCGAAAACCAGCCGTTTGGCCGTGGGCGACTCCTCCATCTGCGCGATCAGGCCCCGCGTCGCGTCGAGGTTCACCCTGCGCGCCAGATCCGGCGCCCGCTCCGAGTAAGGCGGAATGATGGCCGCCAGGTGGATGACAGCGTCGACGCCCTCCAGTGCGTCTCGCAGCGACTCCGGTCGGGTGAGGTCGCCCCAGAAGAACCGCACCCGTCCGTCGAAGCGGGATGCGAGTTTGCGTCCCCGCCGAGATTCGAGGTCGAATGCGGCGACGTCGTGGCCGTCAATGAGCAACGCCTCCAACGTATTAAGGCCAATGTTGCCCAGCGCGCCCGTCACCAGCGCCTTCATGCTCTACCTCGCGAAGCTGTCGGAACGGCAAGTTCCCGCAGAGAGGATAGGAACAACTCGTCCATCCGTGGGCTCAACTCGGCCAGCGTCGCGGCGCTGGCGTAGCCGACGGAGCCGAAGACGCGTTCGAGCTCCTGGGTAGCAGTAGCGGCGCCGATGGAAAGGCAAAGGCAGGCAACGCCGTCCGCGCGGAGCTCTTCGAGGGCTTTGCGGGCGTCGGCTTCGGCATAACGGCCTTCGTAGCCGTCGTCGTAGGGAAAGCCGTCGGAAAGGACGACCAGCAGACGATTTGGGGTTCCGGCGTAGACCTTCAGGATTTCACCTGCGCCGCGGATGCCGGCGCCCAGGCGCGTATAACCCGATGGTTGAAGCTGGTTGAGCCGGGCTCGCGCGACGGCGCCGAAACGGTGTCCGAAGGCCTTGATCGATAGCAGGTGGACCGAGTGCCGGCCGTGTGAGCGAAATGCATAGACGGCGACGCGGTCGCCCAGCTCTTCGAGCGTGACCGCCAGTGTGGCGGCGGCCCGCCGCTGGTGGTCGTGCACGGCGAGGCCGTCCGGATCGGTATCGGTGACCGAGCCTGAGGCATCGAGCAGGATCAGCACCCCGAGGTTGCGCGCAAGTTTGCGGCGTTCGAGGTAGACATTTTCCGGTGGTGAATGGCCGGATCGCAGATCGACGAACAGGTCGACGATCGCCTCGGTGTCGAGCTCGTCACCATCGGGGCGACCACGTAAGACTTTGGGGCCGAGTCCAATTCGAGCCAGGCATCGCCGAAGCGCCTCGTCGTGCGGAACGCTGGCCGCGGACACGTCGGCGGCGGTCGTTAGCGGCAAATCCAGGACCCGGCACCACTGCGGCCGGTAGCGGTGGTTGTGTACGTCCCATTCCGGATGAAGGGCGCCGCCGACGCCGGCGGCCGCTCCGGGGTGGCGATCATCGGTGAAGTGGATTCGGGTAGGCAGGGGCCGCGCGTTTGCTCCGGCGTGCTGCGCCTGGCGGACGGAGCGAATTTGCAGCTCTGCGCCGGGGGCGCTGTCTCCCGGGGAACGCGAGTTGCCGAACAGCTTCCGGAAGTAGTCGGACAGCGTCCGGGAGTTAAAGAGCGGATTCTCAAAGAGTTTGAGGATTTTGCTTTCCTCGGATTGCTCCCCGTCACCATCGTCGTCAGCCTCGGGGAGGTCAATGGGATCGAATTCCAGGCGCAGGTCGTTGTCGGTGGGTCTTGCCCCCGGCCCGGCAGGAGGTGCCAGTAGGCGGGACGGCTTGATGACACCGAACCACTCCGGTGCGTCGAGGATCTTCGCTCGGCCTTTTGCCACCGCCAGTGACTCGGGAGCGGTCGCGGTGCTCGGCTCCCCGTCGGGGCGAACCGCGGCCGCCAGTGGAATCTGGCTGCCAAGCTCGGCAAGCACGCGACGACCTTCCAGCGCCAGATAGCGGCGCGCTGTCACCGGACGTGCCCGCAAAGCCTTCACCAACGGTGCGTCCAGACTTCCGGCGCCAAGTAGAGCGCTCTGGAGCAGCGCCTCGCGGCGCTGCTCCGCGGCAGAACGGCCAGGCGAGACAAAGATCAACTGGCCGTTGGTGTATGCGGCCCGACCAGCCGGTGCCTCGGCGACATCGACGGACCTGCCGGCGATGAAGGTGGCGAGGAGTCGAAGCCGGGCCGGGCTGTTGTCGTCTGAGGCGATCATGACGCGCGGGGCAGCACCGCGTCGACGAGTTCGCCCAAGGCGCGAACGACATCCGAATCGTCGGAGAGGGCCTGGACGACGGCCGACTGGACGGCGCTGCGCAGGCTCAGCCCTTCAGCGACGAGGCTCCCGGCGAGGATCAGCATCCGGGTGGAGGAGACTTCGTTCAGCGGTGAGCCATCCAGGTTTCGGATGGCGTTGGCGAGCTTGACCAGAGCGCGCGCCGTCTCGGCATCGATGCCGGCCTCGTGGGCGACCACCTCCGTCTCGATCTCAGCGGGTGGGAAGCCGAGCTCGATGGCGACGAAACGCTGCCGGGTGGACTCCTTGATGTTCTTCAAAACGCTTTGGTAGCCGGGATTGTAGGAAATCACCAGCTGGAATCCGGGCGCCGCCGGCAACGTCGTGGCGAGCCGATCGACCGGGAGTTCACGGCGGTGGTCGGCGAGCGGATGGATGACTACCGTGGTGTCCTGTCGCGCTTCCACCACCTCGTCGATATAGCAGATGGCGCCCTGGCGCACGGCCCGCGTCAACGGCCCGTCCACCCACACCGTTTCGCCGCCTTTGAGCAGGAAACGGCCTACCAGATCCGCCGACGTCATGTCCTCGTGGCCCGCCACGGTAATCAGATCGCGACCGAGCTCGTGGGCCATGGCCTCCACGAAACGTGTTTTCCCGCAACCGGTCGGGCCTTTCAGGAGCACCGGTAGATCCCGACGTGCCGCTGCGCGAAAAACCGCCACCTCATCACCAACCGCCCTGTAGAACGGCGCTTCCGGGATGGAGCCAACTGTCACCGGTCGACTGTTGAGCACCTCACTTACCCCGATCGAAGGGAACGATCTTCGGAAGCTCTGCACCCTTTGGCAGCACAAGCTGGCCATCGCGGTTGATGTAGCCGGAGTTCTTGCTGGGGATCGGCAGCGCGGGATCGGGACAAGGCCGGTCCGTCCCGTCGCCGCAGATGCCCATCAGGAAATACGAGCGCTTCAGGATGTCCTGCGGCCAGGGGTCCTGGTGCATGGCGAGCCATTGCGCGGGAATGTTGTAGAACACGAAGAAGAACACGCTGCACGCCCCGAAGACGGCGAGGAATCGCGTGAATTGTTGCTTCGCAAAGCTGCCCTGGACCCGTTCCAGACCACGCTCGACGAATGTGCGGCCCCGGTCGTCGGTGAAGAAGCGCAGCGCGCACAAACCGGCCTGCACCCCACCCCACATGAGCCCCTCGTAGAGCGGCCATTGATAGTAGGTGCCGGCGTTGATCGACAACGACCGGATCGCACCGGGGTAGGTGAAAAGCCCCATCGGCATCAAGAACAAGCCCTCGATGACCAGATCGAAGAAAAACGTCCACAGGATCAAAATGCCGATCAGCCCAACGTTATTGATGTTCGGCCAGTGCGCCTTGGCTCGGCGCATGACCCAACAGCCGAGGATGGTGCACAGCAGAACTCCATACGAGTAACCCGGCGCGTTCATCAAAAGCGGCTCGGCCATCATCCGACCCGGTTCCCCGAAGGACATCCAACCCGGGATGTTCTGCACCCACGAGCCCCGATTGAACATCCACGTGTTGTACGTGCTCCACGTGTTGATGTAGTTCAGGAGTGGATCTTGAAAGAAGATCAGGCCGCAGGCGACCAGGAGCATGCCGTCCAGCGTGATACGCCGCTCCCGCCGCCAAGGCCTGACGATGAAGTAGTAGATGCCGACCGGTAGGCCCGCGACGATGACGGCCGTCCACGTCAGGAGGATGACCTTCATGAACATCGGCGGATCGCTCGGCCCCGTGGGCACCCGCACGAAATAAGGCCCGGTGATCCAGCGGATCCATACATACAGCTGGAAAGCCAGAATCACACCCCCGACGACGGCCCAGATCCGCACGGGCCGCGCTTTCGACTGAGCCTGGGCGCCAAGCGAAGCCGCATCGCCGACCGACTCAGTGACAGCGGGCTTCCTGTTCGACAGTTCGGTCATGACACTGTCCCCTTCTGAATCGTCGTGATACGGCGTTCGCGAACTCGATTGCCCCGAGACCCGGATCGGCGATGACGTTGCGCCTCAGACGTCTGACATCCACAGCGGTCATCGCTCGCTCTCCGGAAGAAGGCCGGGTCTGGCCCAATATACCAACCAGTATCTAAATGACCAACGGTTTTCTTAGAATCTATGACACAATCGCTGGCATGGTTGAGCGCTGGACGCGAGAGCGACGGCTCGAGCACACGCGCTCGCTTCTCCTCGATGCCGCCGAGGAGGTGTTCGCCGAGAAGGGCTTCATGGCGGCTTCTCTCGATGACATCGCGTATGCGGCGGGCTACACGAAAGGTGCGATCTACAAGCACTTTTCGACGAAGGAAGACCTGTTCCTGGCAGTGAGCGACCGGTACTGGCGCCGCTATTTCGACAATTTCGCCGAGGTGATGTCGACCGCGACGCAGATCGGGGCGCGGGAACTCGACCAGATCGCCGAGCGGTGGCGACAGCTGGGCCGTGACCGCGGCGCAGAGCACGCCGCGTTGGGACACGAGTTCACCCTTTATCTGCTGCGCAACCCCGACGCACGACAACAGGTCGCCGCCAAGCGAGCGCACGTTGTCGACGCGCTGGCAAAGTTCGTCGTCGAAGGCATCGACCGGTTGGGCGGCACGCTGCTGATCCCTCCGTTGACTTTCGCCCACATACTCGTCGCCACCACCGACGCCGTCATGCTGGGAAGCCAACTCGATGACATCGACCTCTATAGGCCGGTCCTCGAAATGTATATGTCCGTACTCAAATTGCCCTGAGCGCGGGACGCCCGGGAGCGGTTGCACTGGGTTCAGAATTGAGCCGCCCGCGGCATCGTCGCGTCGGCACGGATGTGCCGTAGTACGACCGAGGATCGCCCGCGTGTGTTCCTTGGCCGGCCGGGCTACACTCATCAATTAGTGAACGATTGCGTCTACATTGCACGGAAGCGAGAAGATCATGACAGCTGACGCGGGCGCCGGATTCGAGCCGTTGTACGGCCAAGCAGAACACACCGACGGGCTGATCCCGTGGGACATCGGCGGCCCGCAGCCCGCCGTCCAGCAGCTGGTGGCCTACGGGGCGATCCGCGGCGAGGTGCTCGACCCGGGAACGGGACCGGGCTATCACGCGATTCACTATGCGTCGCAAGGCTATTCGGCGACCGGAGTGGACGGTTCGCCCACCGCGATCGAGCGGGCCAAGCGCAACGCCGAGCGGGCCGGGGTGCAGGTCGATTTCCAGGTGGCCGACGCCACCAAGCTGGACGGGTTCGAGGGCCGGTTCGACACCGTGGTGGACAGCGCCTTCTACCACGTGCTGATGGGTGACGAGGCGGTCCAGACCCGCTACGCGCAGGCGCTGCACCGCGCCACCAAACCGGGCGCGCGGCTGTACATGTTCGAGTTCGGCACCCACAACGTCAACGGCCTGCAGTGGCCCGGCATCGCCGCCGACAACTTCGAGCGAGTGCTCGGGCCCAGCGGATGGCGCCTGGACTACCTGGGTGTCACCACATACCTGGCCCGCTTCGGCCCCGAGACATTCGACGCCATGAGCAAGGTCATGGCCGAGCAGCAGGGCGAGACCGCCGAACTCATGCAGCCGCTGAAGCGCCAGATGGACATCCTGAGCCCGCTGCTGGACGACGGCCTGGTGCACTTGCCGTTCTGGGCCGTGGTGGCCACCCGCCTGGACTGACGCCCTTCGCGTGGCGCCGGGCGCCCGGGTGGTGCCCCGCCCACCGATGTGCTGTGGTTAACCATGGCCGGCTCAACCCAACTGCGCCAAGGGCTGTCGCAGCGACAGCTCAGCATGATCGCCCTCGGCGGTGTGATCGGCGCCGGGCTGTTCGTCGGGTCCGGCGTGGTGATCAAGGGCACCGGGCCCGCCGCGTTCCTGACCTACGCGCTGTGCGGACTGCTGATCGTGTTGGTGATGCGGATGCTGGGCGAGATGGCGGCCGCCAACCCGTCGACCGGGTCGTTCGCCGATTACGCCGGGCGGGCGCTGGGCGGCTGGGCGGGGTTCTCGGTCGCCTGGCTGTATTGGTACTTCTGGGTGATCGTCGTCGGGTTCGAGGCCGTCGCCGGCGGCAAGGTCCTCAACTATTGGTTCCACGCGCCGCTGTGGCTGCTGTCGCTGTGCCTGATGGTGCTGATGACGGCGACGAACCTGTTCTCGGTGTCGTCGTTCGGCGAATTCGAATTCTGGTTCGCCGGTATCAAAGTCGCGACGATCGCCGTATTCCTGGCCGTCGGAACGGTTTTCGTGCTCGGGTTGCTGCCCGGCCGCCACCCGGACTTCTCCAACCTCACGTCGCACGGCGGGTTCTTCCCCAAGGGTGTCGGGGCGATCTTCGCCGCCATCGTGGTGGTGATCTTCTCCATGGTCGGCGCCGAGATCGTCACCGTCGCCGCCGCCGAAAGCCGCGACCCGGAGCTCGCGGTCCAGCGCGCGACGCGATCGGTGGTGGCGCGCATCGGGATCTTCTTCGTCGGTTCGGTCTTTCTGCTCGTCGTAATCCAGCCCTGGGATTCGGTGGAGGTGGGCGCCTCACCGTACGTGGCGGCGCTCAAGCACATGGGCCTTCGCGGCGCGGATCAGGTGATGAACGCCGTGGTGCTCACCGCGGTGTTGTCGTGTCTGAACTCGGGCCTGTACACGGCGTCGCGCATGCTGTTTGTGGTCGCCGACCGGGGTGAGGCACCGGCTCGGCTGGTCAGGCTCAGCCGGCGCGGGGTGCCCTACCTCGCCATCTTGTGCTCGTCGGCGATCGGGTTCCTGTGCGTGATCATGGCGTGGGTCGCGCCCGGCACGGTGTTTCTCTTCCTGCTCAACTCCTCGGGCGCCATCATCTTGTTCGTCTACTGGCTGATCGCGCTGTCGCAGATCATCCTGCGCCGCCGGACCGCCGAGGAAAAGCTGCGGGTCAAGATGTGGTTCTTCCCGGTGCTGTCGATCCTCACGCTCGCCGCGATCACCGGCGTGCTGGTGCAGATGGCGTTCGACCGCTCGGCGCGCAGTCAGCTCTGGCTCAGCCTGCTGTCCTGGGCGGTGGTGATTGGGCTGTACTTTCTCGCCCGGGCCCGGGCCCGGGCCCGCGGCCGGGTCCGTGCCGGACGTGAGATCCCTTCCGCGGAATAAGCAATCAGCCCGCCGGCGCCGCCGCCGCGCGTGGCCGAAGCAAGCCCAGCCGCTCCAGATCCGAGACGTATTTGTCGATCAACGCCTCGGTCACATGCGGCACGTCCAAGGCGGCACCGATCCCAGCGGATTGCACTGCGGCGCGGAACTTTTCGGCCGGCATCTGGGTGCCTTGCGTCGGCTGGCCGGGCCTGGCGTAGGCGCTCATGAGCGGCAGCATGGAGTTCTTCCGTTGGTTGTCCGGCAGCGACTTCATCGCCGCCTCGAACCTGGTAAGCCAATCGCCGTAGTCGTCGATCCGTTCGATCCGGTGGCCCGCCGCGACGAGCCAGTCGACGAACGTGTCCAGGGAGACGCCGTCATCGTGGGTGTTGAGCACGTTATAGGTGCGGTAGCCGGCGCTGATGCTCCCGCCCAGCGTGGTGATCGCCTCGGCGGTGAAATCGGCGGGCAGCCCGTCGTAATGGGCGCGTTGCGGGTTTCCGGACGCGTCCAGCCGATAGAACGACCGCGGCGCGATACCGGTGGCCACCACGCTCAAGATCAGGCGGGTGAACATGTCCGGCACATTGAGCTGACCGGAGAAGTGGCTGTGCGCCAGGATCATGTCGGACCGGAACACCGCCACCGGCAGCTCGCACAGATCGTGCGCCTCCCGCAACAGCACCTCGCCCGCCCACTTGCTAGTCGCATAGCCGCTGGCGTAGGACTCGTCGAGGGACCGCGACGGGCTGGCCGACCGCACGTCGACGTCCTCACCGATGAAGCCGCCGTCCGGCAGCGCGGTCACCGCGACGGTCGAGATGTAGTTGATTGGCTTGAGCCGCTTGGTGATTGCGAGCTTGATGATCTCGGCGGTGCCCACCACGTTGGGTCCGAACAGCTGACTGTACGGCAGCACGTGGTTGACCAGGGCCGCGGAGTGCACGATCAGATCCACCGAGCGGGCGAGCCGGTCATAGGTGGCGGTGTCGAGGCCGAGGTTGGCGGCGCCGACGTCACCGACGAGGACTTGCAGATGCCTGTCGGCCAATTCGCGGAAACGCGCCGACAATTCGGGGTCGCCGCTGTCGATCGCGGCCTCGATGCGCTGGCGTCCGGCGGTCGGGTCGGCGCCGCGGGCCAGGCAGATCACCTTGCCGCCGGTCGGCGCCAGCCGTTCGAGCCAATCGAGGCACAGGAAGCGCCCGAGATAACCGTTCGCGCCGGTCAGCAGCACGGTGTTGACCGTGCCGGTCGGCCGGGGCAGACCGCGGGCGGCGGCCAAGGTGTCGGCGTCGACGAACTTGTCCAGCGTGAGATCCGCCGCGCGGGCAATCGTGGCACCGCGCCCGTGCACCGATGCGAACGTCGGCCGTGTCGATACCGAGGTCCGTTCGCCGTCAATGTAATTCGCTATCGTCGCCAGCGTCGCGGTGGGGCTGACGATGGTCTGCACGGGCAGGTCGATCCCGAATATCCCCTCCAGCAGGGTGGCGAAGGAAAACGCGGAAAGCGAATCACCGCCCAGGTCAATGAACTTGGCGTCGGCGCCCAGGGCTGAGTCGCTCGACAGTCCGAGGGTGGCCGCGGCGGCCCGGCGAACGGTCTCTATCGTCGGCAGCTCGCGGCTCGCCGCGCGCAGCTCGGTGAGCTGGTCGCTCTGGCTTGCCTCGATGTCGGCGTACATGGCATCGAGTCGTTCGCCGTAGCGCGCCTTGAGGGCCGGACGCAGTAGCTTGCCCACGCCGGAGAGCAAGCCGTTGTCGCGGGTGAATCGCTCCGATTCCAAAAGGAAGTCGCGCGGAATCTCGTAGGGGTTGAGGCGGGCGTCGGCCGCTATTCGCTGCAGCGAGTCCGCGATCAGGGCCCGCGCGTCCCGGTCACCGATGGCGTCGGCGTTCGGGACGATCACGGCGAGCAGGAAGGGCTGCTCGCTGCTGCCGTAGAGGAAAACCTGCCGAATGTACGGGCTGGTCGAGAAGGTGGCCTCCAGCTGGGACACCGCGACGAACTCGCCCTGCGAGAGTTTGATGACGTTGTTGGAACGGTCCAGATACATCAGGTGATCGGGCCCGAGCTCGGCCATGATGTCGCCGGTCTTGTAGAACCCGTCGTCGTCGAAAATCTGCGCCGAGAGTTCGGGATGCTTGAAATATCCCGGAATGATGGTGCTGGCCTTGAGATAGAGCTCGCCGCGCGGGTACGGCTTGTCGGTGGTGAGGTACCCCAGCTCCGGGACGTCGACCAGTTTGTAGTCGGTCACCGGCGGGCGTTTCAACATGCCGTTGCGCAAGATTCCGCCGCCGGTCTCCGTGGCGCCGTAGCCGTCGGCGACCGCGACGTCGAGCAGTGACTCCATGAAGGCATGCATCTGCCTGGACAACGGCGCGCTACCACACATCGCCGAGAGCACTCGGCCACCGATAAAGTCTTCGCGCAGTTCGGTTTTTACCATTTCGTCCAGCTGTTCGGCGCTGAGGTCGCCGGGCGATCGCTGGTCGAGCTCCTTGCGGTAACGCCGAAAGAACATGTCGCACACCCGCGGGACGAGGTTCAGGGCGGTGGGTCGGACCAAGCCGATGTCGTCGAACAGGGTGGACATGTCGCTTTTGGCGGCGAAGTAACCGATTCCGCCGGAGGCCAGCGTGGCGATCAGCCATTCCAGCCCGTACACATGGGACAGCGGCATGTATTGCAAGTGGATCGCGGGAATCTGCCTTCCAATGTCCACCGAGGGGCTGTGGGGGCGCTGCCAGATGCGGGTCATCATGTCGGTGGTGTACATCGCCCCCTTCGGGGCGCCGGTGCTGCCTGACGTGTAAATCAGTGTGGCCAACGGGTTTTCGCCAGCCGACGGCACGAACGCCGGCGCGGCCGCGAGCCCGCGTCCGGACTCCAGCTCCGCGACGAGCGGCACCATCTCCACCCGGCGGCCGGCGGCACCCAAGCGTGCGCTGGCGTAGTCGTAACGATCGCGCTGGCCGTCGTCGTCGCTGGTGTAGTCGAAAACCACCAGCCGTTCGACCGAGGGGGCGTCGATCAGCACGTCGACGGCGGTGTCCAGCGATTCGATGCTGACGGCGAACACGCGCGGTGCCGTCTCGCCGACGATCGGGGACAGTTGCGCCGCCGAGGAACTCGTTTGCAGCGGCACAAACACCGCACCCAGCCGGATGCAGGCCAGGTAGTTCACCACGTAGTCGATGCTGGTGAAGCCCAGCACCGCAACGAAGTCGCCCGGGCGAAAACCGCCCGGCACACCGGACTGCCACGCGCTCGCCAGCGCCGAGACCCGGTCGCCCAGCTCGCGGTAGGTGATGGTCTCGAATCCGGACAGCAATGTCGCGGACGCGCTTCCGGTCGACTCGTCGCGGCTCACCTCGCAGGCGCGCTGTCCCAGTGCGGGCCGGTCGGCGTACCCGTCGACATAGGTGTCGACCACTTCGGAAAGCCGCAGCCCTGGCCGGTGCGCGGCGTCGGTCACCTCCGCTGACGGTGCGGCGGCCCGAAACTGCGGATCGTTGGCATACAGCTGCTCGACACGCTCGGCCAGTCGCTGTTCTCGGCCTAGCTCGGTGGCAGTCTCAGTCATCGGTGCCTCCTGTGGCCACGGTCCATGTCATGCGCGCGCCGGGGCCATACACCCGCACTGCCTCTGTGCAGTCAGTCGGTCTTGGTGAGCAGGACGGCCTCCTCGAACGGCAGCCTGGCGAATAACGGCCGCGCCCGGCCGGTGACGTACGCCGCCGCCTCGGCCTTGCTGACAACCTTGGGGTCGGAGATGCCGAAGGTCTTGCTGTTGCGGCGCATCCGCCCACTGCCCGCGGCGGTGAGGTTCTTCAGCCAGTCGCGGTCGGGGCCGTAGGTGAGCATGATCGCCACCCCCGGTTTGCCATTCACGCTGGTGTAGAAGGCATTCACCGGCGTGTGGTATTGCTTGCCCGAGCGCCGCCCGACGTGCTCGACGATCGCGAACGGGGGCAGCCAGCCCGCCCACATCCGCTGAATGGGGTTGGTGACGTGGCGGTTGAAACGCGCGAGTCCTTGAGGCAATTTCATGCCCTCAATCCAACTCGTCGGTGCCGTCGACATCAAGACGTCAGGCGCGTCGGCGGCAACAAGGCGCGTGCCACCCGCGCCGGCCGAGAGGGCGCCGGATGCCACGGTTGCTGATCACCCGCCGGCCATGCGTAGCAAGGGGTTTGGCCGTCGAGCAGCTGTCGCAGGCCGGGAACGGCCAGTTCGCGAGCCGACCAGTCGTAGAGTTGCTCGACTCGCGGTTGGATGACGCCGACGTCGAGCAGGTGCGCCACTCCATGTTCGGCCCGCAGGTACGGAGCCAGGTCGTCGCCGAGCGGGTAGCGGTCGGGAAGCACCCGGGACAGCGACAAGAAGATGCCCGTCATGCCCAAACGTGGGTCACCGAGCGGCCGCCCGGCCACGGCCAGCCAGCCGAGCGCGAGCCGGGGCGCGGCCACCAGCGCGTGGGCGTAGAGGACCCGCATCAGCACCAGGTTGATGAAGAAACGTTCGACGCGGGACTCGCCGGACGCGAGCTGCCGGTGCTCGAGGTACGCGCTGACGACGCTGAGGTTGTGCGCCCGGTACCAGCGCTGGGCCGACGGGCGCCGGATGAACTCCACCGCCGCGGCGACCGCCGCCGAGCTCGGGGCGCCGGGGTGGCCGAAGGCCAGGGCCCGGGCTTCCCACCCGTCGCGGAGCAGGCGCTCGTTCATCGCGCGCCACCAGGGGCTTCCGGCGGCCGGCCCGTCCGTCGGGTTGAGCAGCCCGCGGCGCAGCTGCCATCCCATGAAGGCCGACGCCGCCTGCCGAAACGGCAGATGGCCGCGGTCGAAGTTCGCCGGGACCCGGTAGAGCTCTCGCATCAGCACGAGCCGGCCGGGCGGATCCTCGCGGACCGCCGCGACCCGGGCCGCGGCGATGTCGGCGGCCGTCTGCCGTGTCACCGGTCGATTGTGTCAGCGCCAACGGTCGGCGCCCAGGCCTGACACCCCCTCCTGCTACACCCTGTAGTTGAACGATCCGCGGAGGCTGGGACACTGGTCGGCATGGGTAGCAGTGACCAGGCGACCGCGCATGCCCCGGCCTCGGTAACAGCCTCGTCAACAGCCTCCGTGGCCGAGTCGGCGAAGTTGTTCACCGAGGCTTGCGCCGTCATTCCCGGCGGGGTGAACTCCCCGGTGCGCGCGTTCACGGCGGTCGGTGGCACCCCGCGGTTCATCACCGAGGCGCGCGGGTGCTGGCTCACCGACGCCGACGGCAACCGTTACGTCGACCTGGTGTGCTCGTGGGGCCCGATGATCCTGGGCCACGCCCACCCGGCCGTCGTCGACGCGGTCACCCGGGCGGCCGCGTCGGGGCTGTCGTTCGGGGCGCCGACGCCGGCCGAAAGCCAGCTGGCCGCCGAGATCATCGGGCGGGTCGCGCCCGTCGAGCGCATCCGGTTGGTGAACTCCGGCACCGAGGCCACCATGAGCGCGGTCCGGTTGGCCCGCGGGTTCACCGGCCGGGCCAAAATCGTCAAGTTCTCCGGCTGCTACCACGGCCACGTTGACGCGCTGCTCGCCGACGCCGGGTCCGGGGTGGCGACGCTCGGCCTGCCGTCGTCGCCCGGGGTGACCGGCGCCGCGGCCGCCGACACAATCGTGTTGCCCTACAACGACCTCGGCGCCGTGCGGCAAACGTTCGACCGGTTCGGCGACCAGATCGCCGCGGTGATCACCGAAGCCAGCCCCGGGAACATGGGGGTGGTCCCACCGGCGCCGGGCTACAACGCGGCGCTGCGCGAGATCACCGCCGAGCACGGCGCGCTGCTGATCGTCGACGAGGTGATGACCGGTTTCCGGGTCAGCCGAAGCGGCTGGTACGGAATCGATCCCGTAGCCGCGGACCTGTTCACGTTCGGCAAGGTGATGAGCGGCGGTCTGCCGGCGGCCGCGTTCGGCGGGCGCGCCGAGGTGATGCAGCGGCTGGCGCCGCTGGGGCCGGTCTATCAGGCCGGCACCCTGTCGGGTAACCCGGTGGCCGTGGCCGCCGGGCTGGCCACGCTGCGCGCCGCCGACGACGCCGCCTACGCCACCCTGGACGCCAACGCCGACCGCCTGGCCGAGCTGCTATCCGACGCCCTGACGAAAGCAGGTGTGCCGCACCAGGTTCCGCGGGCCGGCAGCATGATCGGCGTGTTCTTCGCCGAGACCCCGGTGACCGACTTCGCGTCGGCGCGGGCCAGCCAGACGTGGCGTTACCCTCCGTTCTTCCACGCCCTGCTGGACGCGGGCGTCTACCCGCCGTGCAGCGCCTTCGAAACGTGGTTCGTGTCGACGGCGCTCGACGACGCCGCGTTCGACCGGATCGCCGAAGCTTTGCCCACGGCGGCCCGCCGGGCCGCCGATGCCGCCGCGCCGGAGACGCAACCCTGATGGCCGAGCAGACGCGGGTCCACGTGGTGCGCCACGGCGAGGTGCACAACCCCAGCGGCGTGCTCTACGGCCGGTTGCCCGGCTACCACCTGTCGGAGAAGGGCAGGGCGCAGGCCGAGGCGGTCGCCGATGCCCTGGCCGACCGCGACATCGTCGCCGTCATCGCGTCCCCGCTGCAGCGAGCCCAGGAGACGGCCGCACCCATCGCCGCCAAGCACGACCTGCCCGTGGACACCGACCCCGATCTGATCGAGTCGGCCAACTTCTTCGAGGGCCGCCGCGTCGGCCCCGGCGACGGCGCCTGGAAAGACCCGCGGTTCTGGTGGCAGCTGCGCAACCCGTTCACGCCGTCGTGGGGAGAGCCATACGCCGAGATCGCGGCGCGGATGACGACCGCGGTGGACAAGGCGCGCGCCCGCGGCACCGGCCACGAGGTGGTGTGCGTCAGCCACCAGCTGCCGGTCTGGACGCTGCGGCTGCACCTGAGCGGCAAGCGGCTCTGGCACGACCCGCGGCGACGCGAATGCGGGCTGTGCTCGGTCACCACCCTGATCTACGACGGCGACCGCCTGGCCGACATCGAGTACAGCGAACCAGCGGCGACGTGACCACGCGGCGGCGACGATGCAGAGCGGAGCGATGAGGAGGAGCGGCGCATTGGCCGCCCGGCGGCTGGCGATGGCCGGAGCGGCGGTGGCCATTGTGCTGGCCGGCTGCTCGGGTCGTGACGCGGTGGCCCAGGGCGGCAGCTTCGAATTCGTCTCGCCGGGCGGCAAAACCGACATCTACTACAACCCGCCGGCGACCCGCGGCCGTCCCGGCCCGCTGTCCGGGCCGGACCTGGCCGATCCGGCGCACACCCGTTCCCTGGACGACTTCGCCGGCCAGGTCGTCGTCATCAACGTGTGGGGGCAATGGTGCGGGCCGTGCCGCGCCGAGGTCGGCCAGCTGCAGCAGGTGTATGACGCCACCCGGGCCGGGGTGTCTTTTCTCGGCATCGATGTCCGCGACAACAACCGCCAGGCGGCCCTGGACTTCGTCGACGACCACCACGTCAGCTACCCGTCCATCTACGATCCGGCGATGCGCACCCTGATCGCGTTCGGCGGCAAGTACCCCACCACCGTGATCCCGTCCACGCTGGTGCTGGACCGCCAGCACCGGGTGGCGGCGGTGTTCTTGCGCGAACTGCTGGCCCAGGATCTGCAGCCCGTGGTGCAGCGGGTGGCCCAAGAATGACGGGCTTCACCCAGATCGCCGCCGCCGGCCCGTTGCTGCTGGCCCTCGGCGCGTGCCTGCTCGCCGGCCTGGTGTCGTTCGCCTCGCCGTGCGTGGTGCCGCTGGTGCCCGGCTACCTGTCCTACCTGGCCGCCGTCGTCGGGGTTGACGAACAGCCGCCCCCCGGCGCGATCAAGGCGCCCCCGACCGCCCGCTGGCGGGTCGCGGGGTCGGCGGCGTTGTTCGTCGCCGGGTTCACCACGGTGTTCGTGCTCGGCACGGTCGCCGTCCTCGGCATGACCACCACGCTCATCACCAATCAGCTTGTGCTGCAACGGATCGGCGGCGTGCTGACCATCGTGATGGGGCTGGTGTTCGTGGGCCTCATCCCGGCCCTGCAGCGCCAGGCGCGGTTCAGCCCGCGGCAGTTGACGACGGTCGCGGGCGCGCCGCTGCTGGGCGCGGTGTTCGCGCTCGGCTGGACGCCGTGCCTGGGGCCCACGCTGACCGGGGTGATCACCGTCGCCTCGGCCACCGACGGGGCGAACGTCGCCCGCGGCGTCGTACTGGTGATTGCCTACTGCCTGGGCCTGGGGATCCCGTTCGTGCTGCTGGCGTTCGGCTCGGCGGGAGCGGTGGGGGGCCTGGCCTGGCTGCGGCGGCACACCCGGGCCATCCAGATCTTCGGCGGCGCGCTACTGATCGCGGTCGGCGCGCTGCTGGTAACCGGGCTGTGGAACGACTTCATCTCCTGGCTGCGCGACGCGTTCGTCTCCGACGTGAGGTTGCCGATTTGATGTGGCTCGGCCAAAAAGCCCGCAACACCTGGCGCGCGCTGACCTCGATGGGCACCGCGCTGGTGCTGCTGTTCCTGCTCGCGCTGGGCGCGATACCCGGCGCGCTGCTGCCCCAGCGCAGCCTCAACGCCGGCAAGGTCGACGACTACCTGAAGGCCCATCGGGTGATCGGGCCGTGGCTGAATCGGCTGCAGGCCTTCGACGTGTTCTCCAGCTTCTGGTTCACCGCCATCTACGTGCTGTTGTTCGTCTCGCTGGTCGGCTGCCTGACCCCGCGGATGATCGAGCACGCCCGCAGCCTGCGCGCCACCCCGGTGCCCGCCCCGCGCAACCTGGCCCGGCTGCCCAAGCACGCCGGCGTCCGGCTCGACGCCGCCCCCGAGGAGCTGAACGCGCTGGCCAACACCATTGCCGGCCGGTTACGGGGCTGGCGCACGGCCATCCGCCACCCCGACCCGAACGAGGCCGGCACGGTCGAGGTGTCCGCCGAGAAGGGCTACCTGCGCGAGTTCGGCAACATCGTCTTTCACTTCTCGCTGCTGGGCCTGCTCGTCGCGGTGGCCGTCGGCAAGCTGTTCGGGTATGAGGGCAACGTGATCGTGATCGCCGACGGCGGCCCGGGATTCTGCTCGGCCTCGCCGGCCGTGTTCGACTCATTTCGCGCCGGGAATACCGTCGACGGCACGTCGCTGCACCCAATCTGCCTACGGGTCAACAACTTTCAGGCGCACTACCTGCCGTCGGGGCAGGCCACCTCGTTCGCCGCCGACATCGACTACCAGTCGGGTCGCGACCTGGCGGCCAACAACTGGCGGCACTACCTGTTGGAGGTCAACCACCCGCTGCGGGTCGGCGGCGACCGGGTCTACCTGCAGGGGCACGGCTACGCGCCCACCTTCACCGTGACGTTCCCGGGCGGGGAGACGCGCACGTCGACCGTGCAGTGGCGACCCGACAACCCGCAGACCCTGCTCTCGTCGGGTGTGGCGCGCATCGACCCGCCCGCCGGCAGTTACCCCAACCCGACCGAGCGCCGCCAGCACGAGATCGCCATCCAGGGCCTGCTGGCGCCGACCGAGCAACTCGACGGCGCGCTGTTGTCGTCGCGCTTCCCGGCGCTCAACGCCCCCGCGGTGGCGATCGACATCTATCGCGGCGACACCGGCCTGGACACCGGGCGGCCCCAGTCGTTGTTCACCCTGGACCCGCGGCTGATCGAGCAGGGCCGGCTGACCAAGGAGAAGCGCGTCAACCTGCGCGCCGGCCAGGAGGTCCGCATCGACCAGGGTCCGGCCGCGGGCACCGTCGTCCGCTTCGACGGGGCCGTGCCGTTCGTCAATCTGCAGGTCTCCCACGACCCCGGCCAGACATGGGTGCTGGTGTTTGCCATCACGATGATGGCCGGGCTGGTGGTCTCGCTGCTGGTGCGCCGCCGCCGGGTGTGGGTCCGGCTCACTGCGGCCGGCGGCGAGGCGGCCGGTACGGTGAACGTCGAACTGGGCGGCCTGGCGCGCACCGACAACTCCGGTTGGGGTGACGAGTTCGAGCGGTTGATCGAGCGGTTGTTGGCCGGACACGGCGCCGACCGGCCCGAAGCGGCCCCCACGTCCCGAAGGAGTTCTCAGGTGGACGTCAAATGAACACCCTGGACGTCAACGTCGGCTTGGCGCGATATTCCGACTGGGCGTTCACCTCGGCGGTGGTGGCCCTGGTCGTCGCCCTGCTGCTGCTGGCCTTCGAGCTGGCCTACGTCGGTGGCCGCCGCACCGAGCGCCGCGAGCGCGTGCTGGTCGGCTCCGTCGGCGCCGACAGCGCCGTCCCCGGCATCGTGGACGAAGTAGAGCAGCGGCCGTTCGACGAGCGCGTCGGGCGGGCCGGGCTGGCCGTGGCGTACCTCGGCATCGCGCTGCTGCTCGCGTGCATCGTGCTGCGCGGCCTGGCGACCGTGCGGGTGCCCTGGGGCAACATGTACGAGTTCATCAATCTGACCTGCCTGTGCGGGTTGGTCGCCGGCGCGGTCGTGCTGCGCCGCCCGCAATACCGCCCGCTGTGGGTTTTCCTGCTGGTGCCGGTGTTGATCCTGCTGACCGTGTCCGGGCGCTGGCTGTACGCCAACGCCGCCCCGGTGATGCCCGCGCTCCAGTCCTACTGGCTGCCGATCCACGTGTCGGTGGTCAGCCTGGGCTCCGGGGTGTTCATGGTCGCCGGCATCGCCAGCATCCTGTTCCTGCTGCGCACCTCGCGGCTGGGTGAGCCTGACGCCCAGGGCGCCCTGGCCCGGACGGTGCGGCGGTTTCCGGACGCCCAGACCCTGGACCGCGTCGCCTACCGCACCACCATCTTCGCGTTCCCGGTGTTCGGCTTCGGGGTGATCTTCGGCGCCATCTGGGCCGAGGAGGCCTGGGGCCGGTACTGGGGCTGGGACCCCAAGGAGACGGTTTCCTTCGTCGCGTGGGTGATCTACGCCGCCTACCTGCACGCCAGGTCGACCGCCGGGTGGCGGGACCGCAAGGCGGCCTGGATCAACGTCGCGGGATTCGTGGCCATGGTCTTCAATTTGTTCTTCGTTAACCTGGTCACTGTGGGCCTGCATTCGTATGCGGGTGTGGGATGACAGCCAGCAACCGACCCACGTAACACACAAGGGGGAGTGCACGTGTCCGACCATCCAACGACCGGCGCGGGGGCGCCCGATGAGCAGACCACTCAGCTGCCGCCGCCTTCACCACCGCCCCAGCACCTCGCCGAGCCGCAGGGCGAATCGACCCAGGATCCCCCCACCCGCGCCTTCGCCGGGTTCCGCACCGAGCGGCGGCAGGCGGCACCACCGGCCGCGCCGCGGCCCGCGGGGATGCCGCCCTGGGATCCCACCCCGGTCACCGGCATTCCGCGGGTCGACCCGACGGCATTCGGCGCCTACTACAGCGGCCCGGCCGAAGCGCCGCCCGCCCAGGCCCCGTCCCCCTACCGCCCGGAACCGGTGCCGCACACGCCCTATCCGGAGCTGTCCACCGGCATGCTGTTGCGGCCGGTCAAGCCGCCGCCATCGGAGGGTTGGCGCCGGTGGCTCTACGAGGTGTCCGGTCACCTGATCAACCTTGGGGAGAGCCCGCGGGCCGCCCGTCACAACAACCTGGTGGCCCAGGTCAACCGGCCGCTGCGGGGTTGCTACCGGATCGCGCTGCTGTCGCTGAAGGGCGGGGTGGGCAAGACCACCATCACCGCGACGCTGGGGTCCGCGTTCGCCCAGATCCGCGGCGACCGGGTGGTGGCCGTCGACGCCAACCCCGACTGCGGCACCCTGAGCCAAAAGATCCCGCTGGAAACGACGGCCACCGTGCGCCAGCTGCTGCACGACGCCGCCGCCATCGAGCGCTACAGCGATGTCCGGCGCTACACCTCCAAGGGCCCGAGCGGCCTGGAAGTGCTGGCGTCGGAAAACGATCCGGCCTCCTCGGAGGCGTTCAGCGCCGAAGACTACGCCCGCACCCTGGAACTGCTGGAACGGTTCTACGGCCTGGTGCTCACCGACTGCGGGCCCGGCTTGCTGCACTCGGCGATGTCGTCGGTGCTGGAAAAGGCCGACGTTTTGATCGTGGTCAGCTCGGCGTCCATCGACGGCGCGCGCAGCGCCTCACAGACGCTGGACTGGCTGGACGCGCACGGCCACGAAGAGCTGGTCCGCAACTCGGTCGCGGTGATCAACGCGGTGCGGTCGCGGACCGGCAAGGTCGACATGAACAAGGTGATCGACCACTTCTCCCGCCGCTGCCGCGCGGTGCGGCTGATGCCCTTCGACCCCCACCTCGAGGAGGGCGCCGAAATCGATCTCGATCGGCTGAAGCGGTCGACCCGTGAATCGCTGACCGAGCTGGCGGCCGTCGTCGCCGACGGGTTCCCGGGCGACCAGCGCAACCCGGGCCTGGTTTAAGAGGGCCTAGCGGGGCCTAGCGAGGGTTGTTATCCCCGTGACCTAACCGCCGCAAGAACTCCGGATCGTCGTCGGGTCCGATCACGCGAGTCTTCGGCCGGTTGACCTGTGACCGCGCCGCGCGCCAGCCAACGTAGATCAGCGTCCCCAGAATCAGGACAAGCAGCAGGTAGAGCACTCAACACCTCCTCGGACGAATATACCCGCGCCGTAGGCTCGGGCTGTGTCAGAAGGGGCTAGCGACAACGGCACTGGGGATCGCCCAGGAAACCGCGTGGTCATCGACGTTTTGCTGTACGCGGTGGCGCGTTTGCTGCTGGTGATCGTGCTCAGCGGCGCGGTCTACGGCGTCGCCCGCCTGCTGGGGCTCAACCAGTTCCCCGTCGTCGTCGCCGTGTTGTTCGCTCTGATCATCGCGATGCCGCTGGGCATCTGGCTGTTCGGCCCGCTGCGCCGGCGCGCCACCGCCTCGCTGGCGATCGCCGGCGAACGCCGGCGCTCCGAACGCGAGCAGCTGCAGGCCCGGCTGCGCGGCGAGGCGCCAGACGAGCGAGCCGACGAGGAGCCGGGGGAGTCCGGCGCCTAGCGCGTGCCTCATGGGCGTTGCGTGTGAATCCACGGCGACGACACGCCGAGAACCCGCGCCCTGGGCGCCCACTCAAAGCCCTGAGCGCACAGTCAAAGCCTCCTAGCGCGCGAGCGCCAGCGCCGCCGCCACCGCGAGTGCCCACACGACCATCGCCAGCCCGGTGTCGCGCAGCACCGGGATCAGCTCCCGCCCGCCGCGGCCGGACCGCACCGGACCGAGGGCACGCAGGGCCAGCGGCGTGGCCACCAACCCCACCGCGCACCACGGCGTCGCCGCCATCAGCACCAGAGTCGAGACGCCGGCGATCGCCAGCAGCGCCTGATACAGCAGGCGGGTGCGGGCATCGCCCAGCCGCACCGCCAGGGTGATCTTCTGCGACTGCGCGTCGGTGGGTATGTCGCGCAGGTTGTTGGCCACCAGCACCGACGACGACAGCGCGCCGATCGCCACCGCGAGCACCAGCCCCACCCAGTCCACCCGCACCGCCTGGGTGTACTCGGTGCCCAGCACGGCGACCAGGCCGAAGAAGACGAACACCGCGACCTCACCCAAACCCGCATAGCCGTAGGGCTTCGACCCGCCGGTGTACAGCCACGCCCCGGCGATGCAGGCGGCGCCGACCGCGATCAGCCAGGGCGCGCTCAGCAGCGCCAGCGCCAACCCGGCCGCCGCGCCCACCGACAGGCTCGTCACCGCCGCGGTCAGCACCGACCGCGGGGTCGCCAGCCGCGACCCCACCAACCGCAGCGGCCCGGCCCGCTCGTCGTCGGTGCCGCGGATGCCGTCGGAGTAGTCGTTGGCGTAGTTGACGCCGATCACGAACGCGACCGCGACGACCAGCGCCAGCAGCGCCTTCCACCACACCGCGGCGTGCAGCCCCGCCGCGGCGCCGGTGCCGGCGACCACCGGCGCCACCGCGTTGGGCAGTGTGCGCGGCCGCGCCCCCGAGATCCACTGCGCGAAACTGGCCACCAGGGCATCCTGCCCTATGCACCACAATGGGCGG
>NZ_LZIR01000084.1 GCF_001667035.1 Mycobacterium sp. 852002-51057_SCH5723018 | reverse complement strand
CCCTCACCCGGTAAAACCCCTCTGCCATTTCCCTCTCCTTCGCCCCTATCGCGACCGATGCGGGGTACGGTTCGCGGCCCGGGCCGCGGCCTCGTCGGCCTCGATCTGAGCCGCCTCGGCCAAAGTCGGCGCGCCGCCGCCGAGGCGGCGCGGCACCCAGTATTCACCGGCGGGGTGCGCATAGCACTGTTGAGCCCGGTGCAGCTGCGTGGTCATCGATTCGCGCAGCGCGGCACTGGTCCGGGTGATGTCTTTGTCGGCCCGCAGCGGCGCGCCGACCTGCACCGTGATCGGGATCTTGTGGCGGCCGATGTGGCGCGGGTGGTCCTTGGTCCAGATGCGGTGCGCGCCCCACACGATCACCGGGACGATCGGCACGTCCGCCTCGAAGGCCATGCGCGCCGCACCCGTCTTGAACTCCTTGAGCTCGAAGCTGCGGCTGATCGTGGCCTCCGGGTAGACGCCCACCAGCTCACCTTCGCGTAGCCGCTGCACGGCCACCGCGTAGGCGTCCGCCCCGGCGCCCCGGTCCACCGGGATGGTGCGGGTGTGCTTGATCAGAAAATTGACCACCTTCACCTGTCGCATCTCGGCTTTGATCATGAACCTCAGCCGGCGATGGCGGCGATACATCGCCAACGCCGCAGGCAGGAAGTCGACGTAGCTGGTGTGGTTGATCGCGATCACGGCACCGCCCCGGTCGGGGATGTTCTCCTCGCCGGCGTAGGTGATGCGGGTGCCGGTGGCCAGCACCCCCAGCTGGGCCAGGACCTCGAGGGTGCGAAAGGTGGGCTCGAAAGCGGAATGGGCCATCGGCTACTGCTCCGGCGCCCCTGCGGCCTGGGCACGGCGGGCGGCCCGGGCGGCCGCCTCGTCGGCGTCCATGCGAGCCGCCTCGGCCAACGACGGGGCGCCCCCGCCCAGGCGGCGCGGCACCCAGAACTCGCCGGCCGGATGCGGTCCATACATTTCTTGGGCCCGCTCGAGCAGGTGTTGCATCCGCGAATGCAGCAGCCCCTTCAATTCCTCGACGGCCAGCGTCGGTTCGATCGGCTCGCCGACGAGCACCGTGATCGGCACCTTGGGCCGCCACAGCTTCTTGGGGTGGTCCTTGGTCCAGATCCGCTGCGCGCCCCAGATGATGTTCGGAACGATCGGCACCCCGGCCTCGACCGCCATCCGGGCGGCCCCGGACTTGCACCCCTTGATCTCGAAGCTGCGGCTGATCGTGGCCTCGGGATAGACGCCGACCAGCTCACCGTCTTTCAGATTCCGGACGGCGGCCTCGTAGGACGCGGCCCCATCCTGCCGGTCCACCGGGATGTGCCGCAGGCTGCGCATGATCGGCCCGGTGACCTTGCTGTCAAATACCTCCTGCTTGGCCATGAACCGCACTTTGCGCCCGAGGCCCTGCTCGTAGGCGGCCAGACCCGCGAAGGTGAAGTCCAGGTAGCCGGTGTGATTGATGGCGATAACCGCACCGCCGCTCTTCGGCAGGTTTTCCACGCCCGACACGGTGATCTTGAGACCCTGGAGGCGCCAGATCAGGCGGGCAAGCTGAATGACAGTCCCGTATACCGGTTCCACAGCCCCTCAGCCTAGTGCTCCCGACTGTGAGCCGCCTCAAGCGCCGAAAAGAGGCAGAGTTGTCCTTCCCGTCCGTTCCGCCGCCGGTGCCCTCGGTGGTCGGCCGGTTCGCCGCCGGCCGGCCCGTGCGCGCGGTCTGGGTCAACGAGCTGGGCGACGTGACTTTTCGGGTGAGCTCGCCCGAGGCCGGCACGGAGTACATCAAGGTGGCCGACGCCGGCGTTGCCGAGTTCGCCGGGGAAGCGGAGCGGCTGCGCTGGGCGGCGCGATACGTCGCGGTGCCGGAGGTGCTGGGCTCGGGCCTGGACGAGGGACCAGCCGGGCGCTGGGCGTGGCTGCGCACCCGCGGCCTGCCCGGTCTGTCGGCGGTGCACCCTCGCTGGCTGGCGGCGCCGGACGTTGCGGTGCGGGCGATCGGTGTCGGCCTGCGCACGCTGCACGACCGCCTGCCGGTGCGGTCCTGTCCTTTCGACTGGTCGGTGGCCGGCCGGCTGGGCCGGCTGACGGCGGTCGCGCGGGCGCGCCTCGGTGAACCGCCGCCGATCGACCGGCCGGTGGTCTGCCACGGCGACGCCTGCTCACCCAACACGCTGATCGACGAGCGGGGCCGCTGTTGCGGGCATGTGGACCTCGGCGACCTCGGCGTGGCCGATCGCTGGGCCGACCTGGCGGTGGCGACGCTGTCCGTGGGCTGGAATTACCCCGGGCGCGTCTGGGAGGCGGAGTTCTTCGCCGCCTACGGCGTCGAGCCCGACCCCGCGCGCATCGATTACTACCGGCGGCTGTGGCACGCCGAGGACGTGGGGTCGCGCTAAGCTCGGGGGCTGAAAAGCCGTTCGTCGTCGGAATGTTCGAAAGGTATTTGTGCAGGTCACGAGCGTAGGGCACGCCGGGTTTCTGATCCAGACGCCCGCGGGCAGCATCCTGTGCGACCCCTGGGTCAACCCTGCCTACTTTGCGTCGTGGTTCCCGTTCCCGGACAACAGCGCGCTGGACTGGGATGAGCTGGGACGCTGCGACTACCTGTACGTCTCGCACCTGCACCGCGACCACTTCGACGCGAAGAACCTGCGCGAGCACGTCAACAAGGACGCGGTGGTGCTGCTGCCCGATTTTCCGGTGCCCGACCTGCGGAACGCGTTGCAGGAGCAGGGTTTTCACCGATTCTTCGAGACCACCGACTCGGTCCAGCATCGGGTCAGCGGACCCAAGGGCGAGCTCGAGGTCATGATCATCGCCCTGCGGGCTCCGGCCGACGGTCCGATCGGTGACTCGGCGCTGGTGGTATCCGACGGTTCCACAACGCTTTTCAACATGAACGACGCCCGGCCCATCGATCTGGACGTGGTGGCCGCCGACTTCGGTCACGTGGACGTGCACCTGCTGCAGTACTCCGGGGCGATCTGGTACCCGATGGTCTACGACATGCCGGTCCGCGCCAAGGAGTCGTTCGGCATCCAGAAGCGGCAGCGGCAGATGGATCGCGCTCGTCAGTACATCGCCCAGGTCGGTGCGACCTGGGTAGTGCCCTCGGCGGGGCCGCCGTGCTTCTTGGACGCAGAGTTGCGACACCTCAACGACGATCGCGGCGATCCGGCCAACATCTTCCCCGACCAGATGGTCTTCCTGGATCAGATGCGCATGCACGGGCACGACCGCGGCCTGCTGATGATCCCCGGGTCGACAGCGGACTTCACCGGTCCGACGCTGAATTCCCTCCGCCATCCGTTGCCCGACGACCAGGTCGAGGCCATCTTCACCACCGGCAAGGCGGCCTACATCGCCGACTACGCCGAACGGATGGGCCCCGTGCTGGCCGCCGAGCGGGCAAGATGGGCGCCGGCCACCGGAGAGCCGCTGCTGGACCAACTGCGCGCGCTGTTCGAGCCGATCATGCTGCAAAGCGACGAAATCTGCGACGGCATCGGCTATCCCGTCGAGCTGGTCATCGGCGCCGAAGCGGTGATCCTGGACTTTCCGAAACGCGCGGTGCGCGAACGGATTCCCGACGAAAAGGTCCGCTACGGCTTCGCCATAGCGCCCGAGTTGGTTCGCACCGTTCTGCGCGACCGCGAACCCGACTGGGTCAACACCATCTTCTTGTCCACCCGCTTCACGGCATGGCGGGTCGGCGGCTACAACGAATACCTGTACACGTTCTTCAAATGCCTGACCGACGAACGGATCGCCTACGCCGACGGGTGGTTTGCCGAGACGCACGACGACTCCGCATCGATCACCATGGACGGCTGGGAGATTCAGCGCCGTTGCCCACATCTCAAAGCCGATCTGTCGAAATTCGGTGTGGTAGAGGGAAACACGTTGACCTGTAACCTGCATGGCTGGCAGTGGCGATTGGACGACGGCCGGTGCCTGACCGCGCGGGGCCACCAGCTGCGAAGCGCCCGGAAATGAACGCCAACTACGATGACGGCCTGGTCCAGCTAGACCGCTTCGCGATTACGTTGCGCCGCTATCACTTTCCCTCCGGTACGTCGAAGGTCATCGCGCTGGAAGCGATCCGCGGGTACCGCGCCGAGGCCTTGGGCCTGTTCGTCCAGCGCTTCCGCATCTGGGGCAGCTCCGACTTCCGGCGCTGGCTGCCCCTGGACGTGCAGCGACCGTTCAAGTCGACGTTGATCACCCTGGATGTGCCGGGGACTTGGCCCAGTCCCGCGTTCACGCCGGCGCGCGCCGACGAGTTCACCGCTTTGCTGGACGAACTGCTGGACCGGCGCGGCTAACGTCCCAAGTCGTCCAGTGCCGCACGGGCGGCGTTGTAGCCGGGAATGAAGGTGATCCCCGGACCGCCGTGGCAACCCGCGCTGCCCAGGTACAGGCCCGCGATCGGGATCGGCTGGCCCAGAAAGCCTTTCGGGCCCGGCCGGTTGGGCCCGATCTGATCGGGGTTCAGCAGCCCGTGGCAGTAGTCGCCGCCCGGGGCGCCGAACATCACCCCCATGTGCCTGGGCGTGAACGTGGTATGCCGGGTCATGCTGGCTTCGAAATTCGGCGCCAACCTGGTGATCTTGTCGATCACCCGCTGGCCCATCTCGACCTTCGCCTCGCCGTACTCGGCGCCGCCCTCGATCGGGAACCACAACGCGAACGCCGACGCGGCGTGCTTTCCCTCGGGCGCCAGGTCCGGGTCGTTCTGCGAGGGGATCTGCAACACCACCGTGGGGTCGGCAGGAACGATGCCGCGCCGGCAATCCTCCCACTGCTGCTGGACCTCCTCCGGCGTACAGAACAGGCCTATCGAGGCCTGCATGGCCGGCTCATTGAGGGCCTCATAGGGCGCGGTGAAGGCGGGCGCCTCGTCCAGCGCGAAGTGCATCTGTAGGTAGCTGCCGCGGTGGTCGATCCGCGAATACCGCTCCCGGATATCGGCGGGCAACGCGGCGGGATCGATCAGCTCGTTGAGCGTGGCGTCGGGCGCTATCCCCGAGACCACGATCGGTGCCCTCAGCGTGTCTCCCGCCTCGGTGCGCACGCCCGTCACCCGGCCGCCGGCCTGGAGGATCTCGCTCACCTTGGTGCGCAGCCGCACCTCGCCGCCGCGGCTTTCCAGCAGGTCGCAGAGGTGCACGGTGAGCGCGCCGATGCCGCCGCGCAACTTCTTCATCTGCATGGTGTCTCCGTCGGGCACCCCGAGCCCGAAGGCGAGCGCCGCCGCGCTGCCCGGCGTGGCCGGCCCGCGGTACAGCGTGTTGACGGCCAGCACGGTCATCGAGCCGCGCAGCGCACCGTGTTTCTCGCGGTCGGGCAGGTAGCGGTCCAGCACGTCGGTGACCGATCCGAACAGCATGTCATCGATGGCCGACCGTTCGAATTCATTTGTGGCACAGGCATACATCTCGTCGAACGTTTTCGGCGGAGTCCCGGCCTCGAACCGGCCCAGCGCCCGTGTCGGCGCTTGGCTCCAGGCCATCAGCCCCGCCATTCCGTTGACGGCTTCTGCGCCGTGCACCTCGTTGAGATGGGTGAACAACTTGATCGGGTCGCTGTACTGGATCAGCGGATCATCCCCGACGCCGCGCACCGCGACCGACATCACGTCCTGGTCGATCGTCGGCAGGGCGTCCAACCCCAGCTCCTCGACCACCACTGCGGACGTCGGGAACTGCACGGAGCCGGCGATCTCGAACCGGTACCCGTCGAAAAGCTCCACCGTGGAAGCCATCCCGCCGGCGTAGAGCTTGCCGTCCAGGCATACGGTCCGCAGCCCCGCCTTCTGCAGCAGCACCGCGGCCGCCAGCCCGTTATGGCCCGCGCCGACGACTATCGCGTCAAATTCGGTGTCCGATTCAGTCATGTCCTGCCCTCCACGAATGGAGGCTGACATGGGCGCTAAGTTTTGTCAATTTTGACGAAACGAGGATCAGGCATTCGTCGACCAGCTATCGGTGATGCCGGCCCGCAGCGTTTCCAGCGCGGCGTGAGACATGCGCGCCAGCTCGCCGAGGGACCGGTCGTCGCCGAGCATCCAGAATTCCATCGCGCCGAAAACCGCGGCGGCCACGCAGCGGGAGGTCACCGCGGCGCGCAGGCGCGCATCCGGCGTCTGCTCGGCCACGCAGCTACGTCGCTGCAACTGCGCGGCGATGGCGTCGGCGAAGTCGGCCTGCACGTCCTGGATGTGGCGGACGATGCGGCCGGGATCGAGTTCGCCGCCCCGTAGCGCGGCGATCTTCGTCACGGCGTCAACGTCATAGGGAAACGAGAAGATGGCCGATTGCACGGAATCGATGATCGGCTCGTCGGCCGGCCGTGCGTCGAGCGCGGCGCGAAACCAGTTCAGTCCGGTGTAGTCGGCAAACAGGAGATCGTGCTTGGACTTGAAATGGCGATAGAACGTCCGCAGCGATACCCCGGCGTCGGACGCGATCTGCTCGGCCGAGGTGTCCTCCACACCCTGGGCCAGGAACCGCACCAGCGCGGCCTGGATCAGCGCCTCCCGGGTGCGTTCGCTGCGCGCCGTCTGCGCCGGCCTGACCATGGCAGTAAGCTACCCCCTTCGTGCAGTCTTCGTTCCGGCTCATTATGTCAATCTTGACAAAACTATGGGGCCAAGGTGAGACTTCGGCCATGATCTGGCTTTACGTCCACGCAATACTCGGGATCGCCGTCATCGCCTGGATTATCGCGTCGAACCCGAAGATCTACGCCAAACCGGCTGAAGGACCGTGGTTTTCGCCGCTGGAGTGCGTGTATTACGCGGCGGGCATCGCCTCGATCGCACTCGGCTGGTACTTCAACATCCACTTCGTGCTCGACGCGGCCGGGCAGGGCAACCTCTTTCAGGGCCCGGCCAGCTATCCGCACTTCCTGCGGTCGCAGTTCGCCACCCCGGCCGCCGGCTCGGGCAGCCAGGACTACCTCATCGCGAATGTCATTCTGCTGCCGGTGTTTACCATCGTCGACGGCTATCGGCGCGGCATCCGGCGCCCGTGGTTGTTCTTCCTGGCCAGCTTCTTCACTAGCTTCTCGTTCCCCCTGGCGTGGTACTTCGCCACCATCGAGCGGGTGCGCCGCCACGAGCGCTCCCACGAGACGGTGAACGCCTAGGCACAGCGAGGCCGTCAGCGGATCGTCCGTGCCCAGCGAAGGGCCCACTGCTCCAAGGGAATCAGCGCCTCGCCCAGGGACCGGCCGACCTCGCTCAATTCGTAACACTGGTCGTCTCGCTGCACGACGAGGCCCGCGTCGGTCAGTTCACCCAGGCGGTCGTAGAGCACGCTCGGCGACATGCCGTCGCACCGCTCGCGCAACGACCTCGCCCCCAGCGCTCCGTCGCGAAGCTCCCAGAGCATCCGCAGCGACCATCGCCGCCCGAGCAGGTCGAGCGCGGCCATGATCGGTCGCCCGGTTGTCGATCCCCGCACCGGACGGCCGGGCCGGGCCACCGATTGACGTTTCGTTTTCCGTAACGTAGGTTCTTTCTCCATGGTTACGGAAATCGTAACGCCTCGCATCGGCGCCCTCAAGCCACCCCACGAGCCGGCGGTGGCCGCGCAGCTGCAGAAGATGATGCCGCCCGGCGTGCCGCCGATCGCGCTATTTCGCACCATGGTGCGGAACCTGCCCATGGCCGAGGCCATGACGCTGTGGGGCAGCTACGAGCTCAGCCGCTCGTTGTCGCTGTCGCTGCGGGATCGCGAGATCGTCATCGATCGAACCTGCGCCCGCTGCGGCTGTGAGTACGAATGGGGCGTGCACGTCGCCTTTTTCGCGGAGAAGGCCCGCCTCGATCGCGCTCAGGTCCGCTCCCTGACCCACGGCGGCGCCGGCGATGCGTGCTGGACCGCCGAGCGAGACCGCCTGTTGATTCGCGCCGTCGACGCGCTATGCGACCACCGCGACATCGACGACGCCCTGTGGGCAGCGGTGCGCGACGGATTCGACGATCGCGAGATTCTGGACCTCACCATGTTGTGCGGGTGGTATCACGCGATCAGCTTCACCGCGCGCGCCGCCCGTGTCCCGCTCGAGGCGGGCAGCCCCACCTTCGCGGGCGTCGCCTAGCTACGGCTCGAGCAGCTCGGTGCCCACGAACGGGACCAGCGCGTCGGGCACCCGCACGCTGCCGTCGGGCCGCTGATGGTTTTCCAGGATGGCCACCAGCCACCGCGTGGTGCCCAGCGTGCCGTTGAGGGTCGCCGCGATCTGCGGCTTGCCGTTGTCGTCGCGGAAGCGCGTGGCCAACCGGCGCGCTTGGAAGGTGGTGCAGTTCGACGTCGACGTCAGCTCGCGGTAGGCCCCCTGGGTGGGCACCCACGCCTCGCAGTCGAACTTGCGCGCGGCCGACGAGCCGAGATCGCCTGCGGCCACGTCGATCACCCGATACGGGACTTCGATGAGGGCCAGCATCTCGCGCTGCCAACCAAGCAGCCGCTGGTGTTCGGCCTCGGCGTCGGCGGGCTGGCAGTAGACGAAGCCCTCCACCTTGTCGAACTGGTGCACCCGGATGATGCCGCGGGTGTCCTTGCCGTAGCTGCCGGCTTCCCGCCTAAAACACGACGACCAGCCCGCGTAGCGCAGCGGCCCGCCGGACAGGTCCAGGATCTCGTCGGCGTGGTAGCCGGCCAGCGGCACCTCGGACGTGCCGACCAGGTACAGGTCGTCGGCCTCCACCCGGTACACCTCGTCGGCGTGGGCGCCGAGGAACCCGGTGCCGGCCATCACCTCCGGGCGCACCAGCACCGGCGGGATCACCGGGATGAATCCGTTGTTGACGGCCAGCCTCAGCGCCAGCTGCAGCAGCCCCAGCTGCAGCAGGGCGCCCCGGCCGGTCAGGAAGTAGAACCGCGAGCCCGACACCTTGGCGCCGCGCTGCATGTCGATGAGGCCCAGCGCCTCGCCGAGCTCCAGGTGATCCTTGGGGCCGTCGATCGCCGCCGGCTCGCCGACCACGTCCAGTACCCGGTAGTCGTCCTCCCCGCCGGGGGGCACCCCGTCGATCACGACGTTGGAAATCGCCATGTGCGCCGCCGTGAACGCCGTCTCGGCGTCTGCTTGCGCGGCTTCGGCGGTCTTCACCTGTTCGGCGAGCTCCTTGGCTCGCGCCAGCAATGCCGGGCGCTCGTCGGGCGACGCGGCGCCCACGCTCTTGCTGGCGGCCTTTTGTTCGGCGCGTAGCGAGTCGGCGGAGGAAATCGCCGAGCGGCGGATGGTGTCGGCCGCCAACAGGGCGTCCACCAGCGCCGGGTCCTCGCCACGGCTGACTTGGGAACGGCGCACGGCGTCGGGGTCTTCCCGGAGCAGCTTCAGGTCGATCACGGCCAAAACACTACTTTTGCGGCGGCAGGTGGCTCGCACAGCGTCCAGGCCGAACGATCACACTGCATCACATCTGCAACATTTGTCACAGGTCTTAGCTGGCCCTGTCAGAATGGACCCGATGTCGCAAGCGCCCGAGAAGGAAGTTTCGGAGGCCGGCACCCCCGCCGGCCCCTCGAACGACCCAGCGGAACGGCCGCCCGGCTTCCAATGGCCGCGCGGGCTGCAGGCGACGGCCACGCGGCGGGCGTTGCTGCTCACCGCCCTGGGGGCGCTGCTGATCGCCGGGCTGGTCACCGCGATTCCGGTCGGGCCGGGGCAGGGGCGGCTGGCCGGCTACATGGGCAGCAATCCGGTGCCCAGCACGGGCAGCCGCGGCGACGCCGCCTTCAACCGCGCCCGCAGCGGCGACTGCCTGACGTGGCCGGACGCGACCCCGGAGTCGGCCGGCCTCGTCAGCTGCGCCGACAATCACAAGTTCGAGGTGGCCGAGTCCGTAGACATGAGCACCTTTCCCGGCTCCGAGTACGGGCCCAACGCCGCTCCCCCGTCGCCGGCCCGCATCCAGCAGATGACGCTGGAGCAGTGCGAGCCCGCGATCCGCAACTACCTCGGACCGAAGTTCGACCCCAACGGTAAGTTCACCGTCAGCCTGCTCTGGGCCGGTGACCGGGCCTGGCGCCAGTCCGGCGAGCGCCGCATGCTGTGCGGCCTGCAGCTGCCCGGCGCCAACAACCAGCAGGAGGCGTTCAAGGGCAAGGTCGCCGACATCGACCAGTCCAAGGTGTGGCCGGCCGGCACTTGCCTGAGCATCGACCCGACCACCAATCAGCCGATCGACGTCCCGGTCGACTGCGCGGCACCACACGCCATGGAGGTCACCGGCACGGTGAACCTGGCCGAGAAGTTTCCCGGCGCCCTGCCGTCGGAGCCCGACCAGGACGGGTTCATCAAGGATTTGTGCACCAGGATGACGGACGCCTACCTTGCGCCCGTCAAGTTGCGCACCACCACGCTGACGCTGATCTACCCGACGGTGTCGCTGCCCAGCTGGTCGGCGGGCAGCCGCGCGGTGGCGTGCAGCATCGGCGCGACGCTGGGCAACGGCGGCTGGGCCGCGCTGGTCAACAGCGCCAAGGGCCACCTGCTGATCAACGGCCAGCCGCCGGTACCACCGCCCGACATCCCCGAGGAGCGGCTCACGATGCCGCCGATCCCGGTGCAGACCCCGGCCCAGCCCAGCTCCCCGCCGGACGTCATCCCGCCGAACAATCAGCACCTTCCGCAGCAACAGCAGCCGCCGGCTTCGCAGACACCGGCCAGCCAGGCGCCGCAGGCGCCCCAAGGGCCCCCTCCACCGGCCGACGGCGGGGCGCCGCCACCGGCCAACCCCGCCCCCGAGGCGCCGCCGCCGGCGAACCCTCCCCCGGAAGCGCCGGCGCCCCCACCGGCCGAGCCGGCACCGGGAGGCTAGCCGGGTGTCCGTGCGGATGGATCCGCAGCGGTTCGACGAGCTGGTCTCCGATGCGCTCGACCTGATCCCGCCCGAGTTGGCCGCCGCCATGGACAACGTCGTCGTCCTGGTCGAAGACCGCCACCCCGAGGACGCCGAACTGCTCGGGCTGTACGAGGGGGTGGCGCTGACCGAGCGCGACTCCGACTATGCCGGGTCGCTGCCGGACGCCATCACGATCTACCGGGAGGCCCTGCTGGACGTCTGTGACTCCGACAACGAGGTGGTCGAGGAGGTCGCGGTCACGGTGATCCACGAGATCGCCCACCATTTCGGCATCGGCGACGACCGGCTGGAAGAACTGGGCTGGTCCTGACTTCTTGGGCGCGGCAACGGGACTTCGCCGGGACCGGGTGCTATGAACGGCTCATGAGCGCCGAGTGTCGCGAATGCCAGGCGGGTTTGGATCACTGCCACGGCACCATCATTCGCCATTCCCAAGGCCGGTTCTGGGGACGGCTGGAATGCACCGAACCGGACTGCGCGAGCCCCGAGCTCTTCGTGCACACGTTCGTCGTCGACTGCGACGCCGTCGGCTGTGAATGCACCGAAATCGTGGAGGGGTGGCTAGCCCATCGGGTCGGTGCTTGAGCTGACCGCGTTCGGGACGGGGCTTGCGTCGGTCTGAGGGTAGAACGGCGGCTGCAGCGTTCCCCACCGCAGACAACTCCATCGGCCGTCGGTGATCGGGGCCAACACCACCGATTCGGCGTTGTCGAGGTGGTGATCCAGCGCGAAGTTGCCGTCCACCCCGGCCAGCACGGCGGAGGCCAGCCGGATGGCCGCGCCATGGCTGACGACGACGATGTCGCCGTTGAATTCGTCGTCGTCGAGGTAGCGCATGCGCAGCTCGGTCAGCACCGGCACGTAGCGGTCCAACACCTCGTTGCCCGTCTCACCGCCGGGCAGCGGCAGGTCGAGCTCGCCGCGATGCCATCGCTCGTAGATCGCGTTGAATTCTGCGACCGCCTCGTCGTCGGTGCGGTCCTCCAGCTTGCCCACCTGTACCTCGTGGATCCCGGGAACCTCGAGGGCGGCCAGGTCGAGTTCGGTTCCGATCACCGCGGCGGTCTGCGACGCCCGGATCGCCACGGAATGCGCGAGGATCGCCGGCCGTCCCGAGCTGCGGGCGAACGCGCGGGCCTGGTCGCGGCCCAACGGCGTGAGCTCTGCGCCGGGCGGCCGGGTATCCAGCCGGCGCTCGACGTTGCCGTAGGACTGGCCGTGCCGAACCAACACCAAACGACCGGTCATGGTGCAAACCCCCCGCCGGGGGGCTGCTCGGGTTTGCCTTCCCGCAGTCGCGCGAGCCAGCGTGAGGCCTCGTCGGCCGGCGGTGGCGGCACACCGACGGCCGAACCCGTCGGCCAGGAACCCAGGTATCTCACATCGGCACAACGGCGGTGCAACGCCTTGAGCGCCTCGGCGACGGCGCCGTCGTCGATGTGGCCGACGCAGTCGGCAAAGAACAGGTAGGTGCCGAGTTCAGTTCTGGTGGGCCGGGATTCGATGCGGGTCAGATCGATGCCGCGGATCCCGAATTCGGCCAGCGCCGACAACAGGGCGCCCGGCACGTTGTCGATGCGCAGCACCACCGACGTTCGATCGGCTCCGGTGCGGGCCGGTGGCGGTCCCGGCAGACCGATCAGGACGAAGCGGGTGCGGGCGTTGGGTTCGTCGACGACACCGTCGGCCAGTGACGCCAGCCTCCAATGGGCGGCGGCCAACGGTGACGTCACCGCGGCGTCGGCCTGGCCCTCGGCCACCTGTCGCGCCGCGTCGGCATTGGAGTACGCCGGCCGCACTTCGACGCCGGGCAGGTGCGCGGCCAGCCACTGCCGGACCTGGGCCACCGCCACCGGGAAGGCCGCCAACGTGCGCACGTCGGCCGCGGTGACACCGGGTTTGACGACGATGCTGAACACCACGTCCAGCGTCGTCTCGGCGAACACCTGCAGCGGCGAGCCGATGGCCACGCTGTCCAGCGTCGGGATCACCGAGCCGTCGATCGAGTTCTCGATCGGGACGCACGCGTAATCGGCGTCGCCGTCGCGAACGGCGTTGAGTGCCGCGGGTGTGCTTTCGATTGGCATGCACCGCACGGGATCCGATCCCTGCTCGGGAACCAGCCCGGCGCCCGTGATTTGCAGCAGCGCCGCCTCGGTGAAGGTCCCTTCGGGACCGAGGTAAGCGATGCGGACCACTCCCCAACCCTAACGGCGCCCTGACGGCGACCGATGTCAACCAGCCTTGCGACGCCCTGAGTCGTAAGTTAACTTAGGCTTACCTAAGCCAAGTGAGGAGCATGATGACGCTGACGATCCCCGCGCCGACGACCGCCGAACGCATCCGCAGCGCGTGTAGCCGAGCCGGCGGCGCGCTGCTGGCGATCGAGCGCCGGGACCCGATCCCCACGCCGGTGCATCACCTGCTACCGGATGGATCCTTCGCGATCGCGCTTCCCCTAGACACCGCCGGCCCGGCGTCCGGGTCGCAGGCGCTGCTGGAACTCACCGACTACGCCCCGCTCCCGCTGCGGGAGCCGGTCCGGTCGCTGGTGTGGGTGCGCGGCCTCCTGCTGCCGGTGCCACCGCCGGCGGTGACAGCGCTGCTCGACCAAATCGCCGCCGAGCACCCGAATCCGGCCTTGCTTCAGGTCCAAACGCCCAGATCCGCGCCCGGCGACGGGGACGACCCCCGGTACGGCCTGGTGCGGCTGGAGATCGCGTCCGTGGTCGTCACCGATGCCACCGGCGCCGAGCCCGTCAGCGTTTCGGATCTGCTCGCGGCCCGGCCCGACCCGTTCTGCGCGATCGAGGCGAGCCTGCTGTGGCACCTGGACACCGTCCACAACGACGTGCTGGCGCGGCTGGTGTCGAAGCTGCCCGCGGGGCTGCGGCGCGGAAAGGTCCGCCCGCTCGGGCTCGACCGGTACGGCGTGCGATTCCGCGTCGAAGGCAACGACGGCGATCGCGACGTCCGGTTGCCGTTCCACCGGCCGGTGGACGACATGCCCGGGCTGAGCCAGGCCTTCCGTTTGCTGATGGGTTGCCCGTTCATCAACGGGCTGCGCGCCCGCCGCTGACCGAAGCCGTTCCCGCACGTACGTTGTGCAGGTGAACGGCGACCGAGCACGCGAGCGGCCAAGGCCCCCGCCGCGGCCGGTGCGCCGCGTCACCGGCCCCGCGCCCGCGCCGTTCGATCGAACGACGCCGCTGCGCCGGCCAACACCGCCGTCCCCGGCGCCCCGTCCGGGCCCGGCGGCCAGCCCCCCGCCGCGACCCGTCGCCCCGAGCGCGCGCCGCAAACGCAGAAGCAGGGTCCGCTTGGTGCTCGTCGCGCTGCTGATGGTCGCGCTGTTGGCCGGCGTAGGTGCCGTGGGAGCGGCCGCGTGGTTCGACACCGCGCTGCGCCGAGAGCAGGTGCTCACCGACTATTCTGATCGCCCGTCGCCCGGCCGCGGGACGAACTGGCTGATCGTCGGCTCCGATTCCCGCCGGGGGCTCACCTCCGAGCAGCAGCAGGACCTGGCCACCGGCGGCGACGTCGGCAGCAGCCGCACCGACACCATCCTGCTGGTGCACGTGCCGCAGCTGGCGTCGGGCACGCGGGTGACCGTGGTGTCGATCCCCCGCGACTCCTACGTGCCGATCCCGGGCCACGGCAAGGACAAGATCAACGCCGCGTTCGCGATCGGCGGGGCGCCCTTGCTGGCCCACACGGTGGAGCAGGCCACCGGGCTGCGGCTCGATCACTACGCCGAGATCGGCTTCGGCGGGTTCGCCGCCCTGGTCGACGCGCTCGGCGGGGTCACCATGTGCCCGACCATGCCGATCAGCGATCCGCTCGCCGGCATCGACCTGCCGGCCGGCTGCCAGAAGCTGGACGGCCGCACGGCCCTCGGATACGTCAGGACGCGTGACACCCCGCGCGCGGATCTGGACCGGATGGTCAACCAACGGCAATTCCTGTCGGCGCTGCTGCACCGCATCGCCAGTCCCGCGGTGTGGCTCGATCCGGTGCGCTGGTACTCGGTGCCGCGCACGGCCGCCGGCGCCCTGACCGTGGACCGCGGTGACCACGTCTGGGACTTGGGGCGGCTGGGCTGGGCGCTGCACGGATCGCCCGCGGCCATGACCGTCCCGATCGGGGCGTTCACCAACAGCGACGCCGGGTCGGTGGTGGTGTGGAACCACGACGCCGCCGGCAAGTTGTTCGATGCGCTGGCCGCCGACGCGCCGGTGCCGACAACCGCGCTCGACGGGCAGCCGTAGCGGCGCCGCTAATGGGTTCCGTTGCCCGTGCTTCGATTCTGTAACCACGCCTTCGTGCGGCCCGGGTGGTGCGTGGCAAGCCAGGCCACCCCGACATCACGGCAGAAGTCGATGTCTTCGTATTCGTCGACGTTCCAGCAGTACACCGCCCTGCCCTGGGCGACGGCGCGGTCCACGAGCTGCGGATAGTCCTTCAACGTCGGTAACGACGGCCCGACCGCGGTGGCGCCGACGGCGGTGGCCGCGGTGCTGGTGAGGTAGCGCGCGGTCTTGCCGAGCAGCACGGTCGGCAGCAGCGGCGCGGCGCGGCGAATTCGCCAGACCGCCGCCGCCGAAAACGACATGACCACCGCGCGGGACCGGTCGGCCGAGGCCGGTGCGGCGATGCCGAAGCGGTGCAGCGCCGCGAGCAGTTTGGTTTCCACCAGCGAGCCGTATCGGACCGGATGCTTGGTCTCGATGAAGATCTTCACCGGCCGGTGCCAGTCCAGCACGAGGGACACGAGGGCGTCGAGCGTCAGCAGGCTGGTGTCGCCGTGCGTGCCGTCCTTCCGCCAGCTGTCGTGCCACGCGCCGTACTCGAGTTCGCGTAGTTGAGCCAGGGTCATGGTGCTGACCAGACCGGCTCCCGTCGAGGTCCGGTCCAGGCGGCGGTCATGCACGCAAACCAGATGGCCGTCGCGGGTCAACCGCACGTCGCATTCCACGCCGTCGGCGCCCTGCTGCAGCGCGAGATCGTATGCGGCCAGCGTGTGTTCGGGCCGAGCGGCCGAGGCGCCGCGATGGGCAACGACATAGGGATGCCCGGCGAGCACCTCGTCGGCCCACGTCATACCCCTATGCTGCCGGTTCCTGCCCCTCCAACTCAACCGGGCCGCCCGGCACGGGCGCGGCGGGGCGCTGCGCGTTGTCCGGTGCGACGACGACCCACCGGTGTGCGGGCCGTTGCACGGGTTTGCGCTCGAACCCCTCGAAGACCCGGGCCGCGGCGGCCAGCGTGACGGCCGCGAACAGGTAGGCGAACACCATCAGCACGGTGTTGTTCGCGATGCCCTGGGCGTCGGTCGCGAAGCTGGTTGCGATGGCGAACGCCGACACCAGGTAGCTGAAGACCCACGCGATCCACCACTGACGGATCGGCATGCGCAGCCGGGCGTAGTGCTCCTCGACGGCGGCCAGCTCTATGACGAACACCGGCGCCCACAACAGATTGGCCAGCGGCACCACGCAGCCCGCCCACAAAGCCCGCACCGAGCGTGGCTCGGGCAGTCCGTGATGTGCGAACACTACGGCCCTCCGCGCGATCAGCCATCGGATCAGCAGCACGCCCGAGATGATCACCGCCGCGATCGCCCCCAAACTGGCCAGCACCGCCAGCCAGTCCGCCGCGATGGCCACGATCGAGTTCAGCAGCGTGTTCCGGTTGATAACCAACAGCACATACCGCACGACATACACCAGGGCGGTGATGCTGAGCACCAGCACGCTCAGAAACATCGTGGTGCGCACGGTTGCCGCGGAAGGCCCTGTCTGCGTTGGCTTTTCGGCCGCCGCCGGTTGCTGGTCGACGCGGTCGGCCAATCCCCAGCGCGGTATCACGGCGTAACGCGGTGTCGGACCCAGGGATCGTCGTGTGTGCCGGGGGGGCGGTGCGGCGCCCGGGCGCACCGCGATCCAGCGGAAGCCCGACGGCAGCCGCGGCTGAATGCGCTGCCACGCGGGGGCGGGCGCACTTGTCGGCGGCGGACCGCCCTGCGTGCTCCACCGCGGGTCAGCCGGCGGCACGTCCGGCAGGGGCGCCATGAGGGCGCCGCGGCAACGGGGGCACCACTCGCGTTGCCGCTCGCGCACGTTCCACCGCGTGCCGCACTGGGAGCACACCTGGATCACCGGACCAGCCTAACGCCGACGACGATGCGGACAGCGGCACGCGGACCGGCTGCCGAAGCAGGCGTTTCCTGCGGCGTGCCCGCCCCCGATCGGCAACACCAACAGTTGCCTACGGCTATCCACAGTTTCCACAGGTTTATCCACAAGCGGGGCCTGGGTATTTGCGGCATCGACACAGCCCCTAGCGCCTGGCCCGGACCGCCACTGTGGATAACCACCGGGTGGTACGGGTGTGCCATAAACAGGCCGAAACGTTATCCGAGCGAAATGCATTGTCTTGCTAAGCATTGGCACTTCAGACCGACAGAACCGGCCCTGCCCGCCCCCGCCGGCGCATCCGGCCCGCTTCCAAAACCCCTGTGGGAACCGCCGTTACGCAGCGCATTTTCCAAGCCCCCCGCAAGCGGTTATGATCACCGTCACGAAAAAGATGTTGTGACTCACCTCACTTGAGGTGAGGTGCAGGCGAAAGGCGCTTAATGGCCACGCATTCGTTCGGTCCCGGTTCCCCGGCCCCGTCGAACTCGGTTTCTGGCTCGCCTGCGTGGAACCACAATTACAGCATCGCCGCCCTGCGTGCCGGCCTCATCGCGCTGGCGTTGCTCGCCATTCTTGTCGTCATCGTCTTGTCTTGAAATCGCGCCGAACGGGTACCCGGGTCCCCGCCCCGTAGCGGTCGTCCTTGCGGCACGCGCGGTCATGGAGCAGGGTTGACTGGTGAAGCTCGAGGCCAGCCCGCCGCGTGGCCGACCCCGTGCGGATGCGCGTCAAGGACGATCACAATCGAAGAAAGGAATGCCGTGGCTGAATACACCCTGCCCGACTTGGACTGGGACTACGCAGCGCTGGAACCGCACATCTCCGGTCAGATCAACGAAATCCACCACACCAAGCACCACGCGACCTACGTCAAGGGCGTGAACGACGCCGTCGCCAAGCTCGAAGAGGCGCGTGCCAACGACGATCACGCTGCGATCTTCTTGAACGAGAAGAATCTGGCCTTCCATCTCGGTGGCCACGTCAACCACTCGATCTGGTGGAAGAACCTCTCGCCGGACGGCGGCGACAAGCCCACCGGCGACCTCGCCGCCGCCATCGACGACGCGTTCGGGTCATTCGACAAGTTCCGCGCCCAGTTCAGCGCGGCCGCCAACGGCTTGCAGGGCTCGGGCTGGGCGGTGCTCGGCTACGACACGCTGGGCAGCAAGCTGCTGACCTTCCAGCTCTACGATCAGCAGGCCAACGTCCCGCTGGGCATCATTCCCCTGTTGCAGGTCGACATGTGGGAGCACGCCTTTTACCTGCAGTACAAGAACGTCAAGGCGGACTACGTCAAAGCGTTCTGGAATGTGGTCAACTGGGCCGACGTCCAGTCGCGGTACGCGGCTGCGACCTCCAAAACCCAGGGGCTCATTTTCGGCTGAGCCAATCGCGCAAAGCTGGGGCGTCACGCGGATCGCGTGGCGCCCTTGCCTTTCCCTCGATGCGTTCGGTGTTTCGATAAGGCGGGTATTCCCTGCCGTGTCGAGTTGCACCGCGCCGAAACCGCAGGCATGCTGAGTTATTCGAGCTACCAGTGTGGTTATTCGGACGGAGGAGTCGCGCGGGAGGCCGAGATGGAGACAGGTTCAGACCGTCCTATAGGGGTTTCCCCCTTCCACGCGCGTGGCGCGCTGAAAGGGTTCGTGATCTCCGGGCGTTGGCCTGATTCGACCAAAGAGTGGGCCCAGCTGCTGATGGTGGCCGTCAGGGTCGCGTCGTTGCCCGGATTGCTTTCCACGACAACGGTGTTCGGTGCCCGCGAGGAGTTGCCCGACGAACCCGAGCCCGGCACGGTCGGCCTGGTGCTGGCCGAGGGCACCGTGTTCGGTGAAACAGCCATCCAGCCCGGGCATTTCGCCGAGCATCAGCCGCCCGCGCTGCTGATGCTGCACCCGCCGTCGGAAACCACGCCGTCCTTGCCGGAATGCACCGGGGCGGCGTCGGGGTGCGTGCTGCTGCCGGGGTTGCCGTATCTGGGATTGGAGCACCGCGCGGCGTGGGTGGAAGCCGAGGCCGACGGAACCATCACGTCGATGGTGAGCCGCGTCGGCGTCGATCCGATCAGCCATCCCGACACGGCCATCCTGGCGATGCTGCTTGCGGCATAACGGAATTCGACAGGATTCATTCGGCCCCCGAATCGCAAATTACGGGCGCCCGAACTTCACCGCCGTTCTGGCGTTCGCCAAATTCGCCCGCTAGCCTAAACACCGTTAGCGAAGGGGAGTAGCCCCGAATCGTCGAGTCGACATACTGGCGCACAGCCCGGCCGGCGAACCTGTCCCAGCGGACCGGTGGGCGAGACCTTCGACCGATGTTCGGTGACACCGGATGGTCCCAGATGTCACCGACGACGTGTCGAAAGGTCGCCTCCCATGTTCGCCGCAACGTTGCTCACCCTCGGGGTGGTCTTCCTCGCCGAACTCGGCGACAGGTCCCAGCTCATCACCATGACCTTTGCCCTGCGCTACCGGTGGTGGGTGGTGCTGTCCGGGGTGGCGATTGCGGCGTTCCTGGTGCACGGCGTCTCGGTGTCTGTCGGCCACTTCCTCGGCACCACGCTGCCGGCCCGTCCGATGGCCTTCGCGTCGGCGGCCGCGTTCCTGGTTTTCGCGGTGTGGGCCTGGCGCGAAGGGACCGCCGACGAGGAGACGGTCGCCACCGATCGCGAACCCCGATTCGCGTTACTCACCGTGGTGTCGTCCTTCGTGCTCGCCGAGATGAGCGACAAGACATCGCTGGCCACGGTCACGCTGGCAAGCAATCACGACTGGACCGGCGTGTGGATCGGCTCGACCCTGGGCATGGTGTTGGCCGACGGCTTGGCGATCGGCGCGGGGACCCTGCTCCACCAGCGCCTGCCCGCCAAGCTGCTGCACACGCTGGCCAGCCTGCTGTTCCTGATCTTCGGCCTGTGGATGCTGTTCGACACCGCGCTGGGGCTGCGTTCTGTTGCCGTCGCCGTGACCGCGGCGGTGGCGCTGACGGCCGCGATCACGGCGGCCGCGCAAACTCTGCGACGGCGCCGGAAAGAAGCCGCGATCGCCGGGAGGCCACCGGACATCGCCTAGGCGCCCGTCGGCGCCCCCTTCCCGCACACCGCCGTGCCCCGCATTCGCTCCGGAGGTATCGCCGCGGCCGATTATGTGCACCCTTGGCCCGTTTTGTACGCGTGTTAGAAACCTGACAGCAAATGATGTCGCCGCGAACTCCGCGTTGCCTGCCGGTTGCGGTGCGACTGCCCAGCACCCTCGCTAGGATCGGCTGGCCGCGCCTGAGCTCGGCGGCCCGCCACCGTCGCGGCGACACCGAATTCTGCGGATAACCTGTGAAGTTCGCTAATTTAGTGGACACTTCAGCGAATTAGTTAGACGCTCGTCAAGTGGGGGTTTGGCAAGCTTCAGCAACGGAGGTGTTGAACGCCCAGGTGTTTGCACCTGGTTGCGGCCCCAAACCCCCGCTACCATGATCAGCAAATACACCCAGGCAATAGTTCACTTCTACAGCCCAGTGGAGGTCTTATCGATGAGCACGACGTTCGCCGCCCGCCTGAACCGCTTGTTCGAGACGGTGTATCCACCCGGACGCGGGCCGCACACCTCAGCGGAGGTGATCGCGGCGCTCAAGGCGGAGGGCATCACGATGTCGGCTCCCTACCTGTCCCAGCTACGTTCGGGCAACCGCACCAACCCATCGGCGGCCACCATGGCCGCCCTGGCCAACTTCTTCCGCATCAAGCCGGCCTACTTCACCGACGACGAGTACTACGAAAAGCTCGACAAGGAGCTGGTCTGGCTGGCCACGATGCGCGACGACGGCGTGCGCCGCATAGCGCTGGGCGCTGCCGAGTTGTCCCCGCAGGCCCGGCAGGAGATCGCGGAGCGCGTCGACGAACTGCGCCGCTCCGAGCGCGTCGACGCGTAGGCGGGATACATCCCGACCTGAACGGTTGCGGCCAGCCCATGCCGATTAGGGTTGGCTCTCGGGATCGTGCGCACGCGCCGGCGAAAATTCACGAGATACCGGGAGGCGGCCGGGAATGGGCCTGTTCGGCAAGCGAAAGAGTCGCGCGACGCGTCGCGCCGAGGCCCGCGCGATCAAGGCCCGCGCCAAACTCGAGGCCAAGCTGGCCGCCAAGAATGACACCCGCCGGCTCAAGGCCGAGCGGCGCGCCGCGGAAAAGGCCCTCAAGGCGCAGCTCAAATCGCAGCGGGACAGCGACCGCACGGCGCTGAAGGTCGCCGAGGCCGAGCTCAAGGCGGCGCGAGAAGGCAAGCTGCTGTCGCCGACCCGGATCCGCCGCGGGCTGACGGTGGCTCGGCTGCTGGCCCCGATCCTTACGCCGTTGATCTACCGCGCGGCCATGGCCGCCCGTTCGATGATCGACCAGCGGCGCGCCGATCAGCTCGGGATTCCGCTCGCGCAGATCGGCCAGTTTTCCGGGCAGGGCGCCGAATTGTCGGCTCGGATCGCCGGGGCGGAAAAGTCGTTGCGGTTGGTGCAAGAAAAGAAGCCCAAGGACGCCGAGACGCGACAGTTCGTCTCCGCCATCACCGAGCGGCTCAGCGATCTGTCGGCCGCCGTCACCGCCGCAGAGAACATGCCGGCGGCACGGCGCCGGGCGGCCCACGCCGCGATCTCGTCGCAGCTCGACGGCATCGAGGCGGACCTGATGGCCCGCCTCGGACTGACCTGACCGCTGCGACGGGAGATCCCATGTCATTGCAGAGCCAGCGGATTTCGCGCGTCCTGATCCCAGTGGCCGCGGCGGTCGCGCTCTATCTGGGATCGGCAGCGACCAGCCCGGCGGCGTGGGCGCACGTCCATGTGACCAGCGATAACCCCGCGCGCGGCACGAGCGCGATCGTCACCTTCCAGGTGCCCAACGAATCGAACACGGGTGCGGCGACCACGTCACTGACCATCGCCCTGCCCAACGTGGCCTCGGCCAGCGCCGAGTCGATGCCGGGGTGGACGGCCAAGCTGGACCGCGACGCGGCGTCGGGCTCTGTCCGCTCCGTGACCTGGACCGCGGCGCCCAACGCCGGCATCGGCGTGGATCAATTCGCGCTGTTCCGCATTTCGGTGCAGCTGCCCGACACCGACACGGTCAGCTTCCCGGCCACCCAGACCTATTCCGACGGGGCCGTCATCAAATGGGACCAGCCGCCGCTGCCCGGCGGCGGTGAGCCCGAACACCCGGCGCCCATGCTGACCCTCGCCGCCGGGCCGCCGTCACCGCACGCGCACGCCGCTCCGCCGCAGTCGAAATCATCGGACAACACCGCCCGCGTCCTGGCCGGGGCGGCTCTGGCGGTGGCCGTTGTCGGCCTCGGCGTCGCGCTGATCCGCCGACGGGCATGAGGAGCCGGGCGGTGGCCGCCGGGGCGGGGCTGCTGCTGGCCGCGATGCTGGTGACCGCGATCCTGACCGCCCAGGTGGCGTCGGCGCACGCCGCGCGGGTGTCCGCCGAGCCCGCCGACAATGGCGTTGTCGCGACCGGGCCAGACCGGGTGAGCGCGACGTTCAACGAGCGATTGCAGACCACGTTCGCGGCCATGACGGTCGTCGGACCCGACGGCAACGTGTGGTCCACCGGGGAGCCGACGGTCCAGGGTGCGGTGGTCGGCGTCGGCTTGCGACCCCTCGGGCCGGCCGGCACCTACACGGTCAACTACCGCGTGACGTCAGCGGACGGCCACGTGGTGTCCGGGTTTTGGTCGTTTCGACTCACCGTCCCCGGCACCGGCACACCGGGGCCCGCCGCCACCGGCACCCAGGCCGGCGACCGCCTGCCGGTGTGGCCGTTCGTCGCGGTGACGCTGGCGCTCGTCGCGGCCGCCGGCTTGTGGGCGCTGCGGCGCCGGCGCTGACGACCCGCTCGCCGAGGCGGCACCACCCCTCCTGGCATGATGGGATCCAAGCAACCGGTGCTCGCAATCACGGAGAACGCTGCAAAGGAGCGGCCGCATGGCAGACCCGCAGGACCAACCCAACGGCGAACCCGAGGGCGCAGCGACCCCGCCGGAGAAGAAGCCGCCCGCCAAGGCCGCCAAAAAGGCACCTGCGAAGAAAGCACCCGCCAAAAAGGCCCCGGCGAAAAAGGCACCCGCCAAAAAGGCCCCGGCGAAAAAGGCACCCGCTAAGAAGGCCCCCGCCAGCACTCCTGAACCGGCTCTCGACATGCAGCAGCGAATCGAAGCCAACGGTCAGCTCGCCGCGGCCGCCAAAGACGCTGCCGCACAAGCGAAGTCGACCGTCGAGGCCGCCCCGAACCCCGTCTTACCCGCCGTGCCGGCGCCCGAATCGAGCATGTTCCCCACGCCGTGGGCGATTGCGCTGGCCGTCAGCCTCTTGGCCATCCTGCTGATCCGCCAGCTGCGGCGCCGCTGAGGTGGCCGTATCCTTCCGGCCCACCGCCGACCTCGTCGACGACATCGGGCCCGACGTCCGCAGCTGCGATCTCCAATTCCGTCAGTTCGGCGGCCGCTCCGAATTTGCCGGGCCGATCACCACCGTGCGCTGCTTCCAGGACAACGCGCTGCTGAAGTCGGTGCTTTCGAGCCCGGGTGACGGTGGGGTACTGGTGATCGACGGCGCGGGCTCGCTGCACACCGCGCTGGTCGGTGACGTCATCGCCGAGCTGGCGCGTTCCAACGGCTGGGCGGGGCTGGTGGTCCACGGTGCGGTGCGCGACGCCGCGGCACTGCGCGGCATCGACATCGGCATCAAGGCGCTGGGCACCAACCCGCGCAAGAGCGCCAAGACCGGGGCCGGGGAACGCGACGTCGAGCTGAGCCTGGGCGGGGTGACGTTCGTGCCGGACGAAATCGCCTACAGCGACGACGACGGTATCGTTGTCGTCTGACCGTTAAACTGCCACCGGCGCAGGCTTTTTCGCGAACTGCAAACCCTCGTCGTCGATCCTCCCGCGCCGGATCGTCCGCATGTCGAACATATAGTTCTGCTTGAGCCGCCACGGCGCGCGCGAACCCGACTTGGGCAGCATGTGCATCGAGCGCTGGAAATAGCCCGGGTTAAAGTCCATGAACGGCAATTCGTCCACGTCATCGCCCGGATGCTGCGGCTCCACGGTGTCAAAACCCTTGGCGTCCATGTAGTTCAGCAGCCGGCAGACGAATTCGGACACCAGGTCGGCCTTCAGCGTCCACGACGCGTTCGTATATCCGAAGGTGATGGCGAAGTTGGGGACCCTGGAGAACATGCAGCCCTTGTAGGTCATCAGCGACGTCAGATCGAAGGACTGCCCGTTCCGGGTCGGCTGCACGCCGCCGAGTAGCTGCATGTTCAAACCCGTTGCGGTGATGATGATGTCGGCCTGCAACTCCTCACCGGAGGTGAGCCGGATGCCGGTCTTGGTGAACCGGTCGATGGTGTCGGTGACGACGTCGGCCTTGCCGTGCCGGATGGTCCGGAAGAAGTCCCCGTCGGGCGCCAGGCACAGCCGCTGGTCCCACACGTTGTACTTCGGCCCGAAGTGCTTCTCGACGTCATAACCCTTGGGCAGGCGCCGCTGCGCCATCGTCATCAGCGTCTTGCGCATGTAGGCGGGGCGCTTCCGCGAAAGCTGGTACTGAAGCGTGCTGAACGCGATGGCTTTCCAGCGATTCGCGATGTGCGCGAGGCGGTCCGGCAGCAGCCGGTTGGCCCGCACGGCAAAGGGGTCGACCCCGGGCAGCGAGCCGATGTAGGTCGGTGAGCGCTGCAGCATCGTCACGTGGCCCGAACCGGAGTTCACCAGGGCCGGGATCAGGGTGATCGCGGTGGCGCCGGATCCGATGACGATGATCTTCTTGCCCGCATAGTCGAGGTCCTCCGGCCAGTGCTGCGGATGGACGATGGTGCCCTCGAAGTCGTCCGCGCCGGCGAACGTGGGCGAATAGCCCTGGTCGTAGTTGTAGTAGCCGGTGCAGGCGAACAGGAACGAACAGGTGATCTCGCTCCGCTGGCCGTCGTTCTCCACGGTCACCGTCCAGCGATTGTCGGCGTCGGACCAATCCGCGGCCAGGACCCGGTGCCGGTAGCGGATGTGCCGGTCGATCCCGTTCTCGGCCGCGGCTTCTCTGATGTAGGTCTTGATCGAGTCGCCGTCGGCGATCGACTTCGCCGAACGCCAGGGCTTGAACCGGAACCCGAGGGTGAACATGTCCGAGTCCGACCGGATGCCCGGGTACTTGAACAGGTCCCACGTGCCGCCCAGGTCGTCGCGGCGTTCGAGGATGGCGTAGCTCTTGGTCGGACAGCGGTCCTGCAGGTGCCAGGCCGCGCTCACGCCGGAGATGCCTGCGCCGACGATGACGACGTCGAGGTGCTCAGTCATGGGCCCACGGTATCAACACACTGTCGAGCGAGTCAACGGGCTGTCGAAACTCTCAACGCCGTGTAAAGTAGCGGCCGTGACAACCGCCGGCCAGACCCGCGCCCTCCGAGGCCGCCGCGCCATCCGCCCCTCCGGCGACGACCGCGAGCAGGCGATTCTGGCGACCGCCGAGCGCCTGCTCGAGGAGCGGGGATTCGGCGCCATTTCGGTCGACGACCTGGCCAAGGGCGCCGGCCTTTCGCGACCGACGTTCTACTTCTATTTCAAATCCAAGGAGGCGGTGGTCCTCTCGCTGCTGGAGCCGGTGATCGCGCGAGCCGACTCCGAGTTCGACGGCGCGATCCAGCGGCTGCCTGCGGACCCGCGCCGGGTCTGGCGCAACGGCATCAAGGCGTTCTTCACGGCCTTCGCGTCGAATCGCGCGCTGGCTCGGGCCGCCACCGAGGCGCTGGCCTCGAGTTCGGAGCTGCGGTCGGTGTGGTCGGACTACATGCAGAAATGGATCGACCAGACCACGGCCATGATCATCGCGGAACGGGCTCGTGGTGCCGCGCCGGAGACCATTGCGGCCGCGGACCTGGCGACCTCGCTGAACCAGATGAACGAGCGCACCATGATGGCCGCGCTGTCGGCCGCGACGCCCGCGGTCGACCAGGACCGGGTCGTCGACACCCTCACGCACATCTGGGTCGCCAGCATCTACGGCGAATCTGGCTAACAGTCATAGCCCTGTGCGAACATATGTTCGTGCGGTGCGACGCGTCCATCCTGCATGCGGACCTGGACTCCTTCTATGCGTCCGTCGAACAGCGCGACGACCCCACGTTGCGCGGCAGGCCGGTGATCGTCGGGGGCGGCGTGGTGCTCGCGGCCAGCTACGAAGCCAAGGCCTACGGGGTGCGCACCGCCATGGGCGGGGCGCAGGCCCGGCGGCTGTGCCCCCACGCCATCGTCGTCCCACCCCGGATGGGCGCCTACACCCACGCCAGCGACGCGGTGTTCGAGGTGTTTCGCGACTGCACGCCGATCGTTGAGCCGCTGTCGGTCGATGAGGCCTTCCTCGACGTGGCGGGCCTGCGCCGGGTCTCGGGCACGCCGGTCGAAATCGCCGAGCGGCTGCGCGCCGACGTCCGCGACCGCGTCGGCCTGCCGATCACCGTCGGGGTCGCCCGCACGAAATTCCTCGCCAAGGTCGCCAGCCAGGAGGCCAAGCCCGACGGGCTGCTGCTGGTGCCGCCCGACCAGGAGCTGGCCTTCCTGCGTCCGTTGCCGGTGCGCCGGTTGTGGGGCGTCGGCGCGGTGACCGCCGAGAAGCTGCACGCCCACGGCCTCGCGACCGTCGCCGACGTCGCCGAGCTCAGCGAGTCGACGCTGGCCTCGCTGCTCGGGGCGGCCATGGGCCGACAGCTGTACGCGCTGTCGCGCAACATCGACCGCCGCCGCGTGACCACCGGCGTACGCCGCCGTTCGGTGGGCGCACAGCGGGCGTTGGGCCGTGCCGGAAACCGCATGTCGGCCACCGAGGTCGACGCGGTGGTGGTCACCCTGATCGACCGGATCACCGGCCGAATGCGCACCGCCGGTCGCACCGGTCGCACGGTGGTGCTGCGCCTGCGGTTCGACGACTTCGGGCGGGCGACCCGGTCACGGACGTTGCCGTGGGCCACCTCGGCGACCCAGCCCATCCTGACCGCCGCCCGCCAGCTGGTCGCCTCGGCCGCGCCGCTGATCGCGCAGCGCGGGCTGACGCTGGTCGGCTTCGCGGTGTCAGGCATCGACCGCAGCGGCGCGCAGCAGCTGATGCTGCCGTTCGGCGAGGCCAGAGGCGAGCTGGCCGCCGATGACCTTGACGCGGCTATCGACCGGGTGCGCCACCGTTACGGCAAGTCAGCGCTCACGCCCGCGGTGCTCGTCGGCCGCGACCCCGGCCTCGAGATGCCGCACCTCCCCGACTGACGGGATCGCGCGGGCCACCCACATTCGCTTTCGCGGCGCTGACGCCTGCGCGCCAGGACGAGCGACTCATGGCCTCGGAGGGCGCTCCCGCGGAGGTCGAGTGCTTCGTCGGTCGCGGCGGTCGTACGAAGCGCGGCGCGGTGGAACTTCGCCTCCTCGATTACCGACAAGAGGCCTCGACCGGTGGCGGAGGGAATGTCCCCATTGGGCTACTCCAATACATAGATTTGCACCCAGTCGAGGGTCCCCCATCCGCGCGTTCGAAAGTTGCTCTGCCGGGGACTGCAGCCCCGATCCACGGCACCCACCCAGTCAGGCCCGGCCGCCATTTCGGGCCCAGAACGCACTGATGCCCTGCTTGCAAGGACAAGCAGGGCGCCAGTGAGATGAGGCTGGGTTAGGCCGAATTGGCCCCCGCCAGAGCGGCCTCGGCCGCATCGGGGTGATGGTCGTCGCTACCCGGCCGGTGAGCGAGGATGAAGTCGGCAAGCACCTGCGCGGCGCTCTCCCACGCCTCGCGGCCCGTGCGGCTGGCCGGCTTGGTGAACGTACCGTCCTCCTTCTTGGTCGGCGGCTCGACCAGGGTGCCGTACAGCGCCGTACTGGTCCGCGAGAAGTCGAACAGAGCGAGCGCCTGGAAAGCCTCGGCGATCGAGACCCTGCTCTGGCGGACCCGGTGCACCGCGGCCGCGATCGCGTAGAGCACGTTGGCGCTCGTCAACCAGGTGTCGGCGCGCAGCAGCGCCACACCCTTCTCGGTCGCCTGCGCGGCCGCGACGGCCGGCAGATTGCCGTAGCCCTTCCAGAACTCCACCAGGTCATTGACCGGGTCGCGTTCCCCCGACTCCGCGCGGGCCATGGCGATAACGACAGCCTCATCCCAGCCCTTGCTCGTTCGGTGGCCGGTGCCCACGAGCAGCGTGCCGGAGGCGTACCTGACGGTCTTGTAGCTGGCGAACTTCGCGGACAGCTTGCCCGGCGAGTCCGTCAGGAACTCCACCCGGTTACCGCCGTCGAAGATCGGCACGGCGTTGCCCTTGATGACGTGCTCCAACAGCGCCTTGTTCAGCTCGTTCTCCTGGTTCATCGACTGAGCGATGGACTGGTTCAGCGGCTTCGAGTTGTTCTGCAAGGTGACGAAGTCGCGCGCCCGGTTGGTGCGGTCGCCGTCAAGCACGATGATCAGCGGCTGGCCGTTGCGGGCCATCCGGTTGAACACGTCGTCGGCGATCTCCCGGTGAGCAGTGATGACGTCGCCGAACGCGGAGGTCCGGTGGCCGCCGTCGCCGATGACGATCTTGGCTCCCGGCCGGTACCACAGGGTTCCGATGGTGGGGCTCCCGTCGTCGTTCGGATCGTCGGGGATGAACTCCGCGTCGATGGGATCGAGGTAGGCGAGGATCGCGCCGATCACGTAGTCCTCGTGCTCCTCGATGTAGGTGGCGATGCCCTTGCGGTGGTTCACGTCCTCTTTCCTGTTGGTGCCTGTCCCGTGCAACGGGTCCCACGCCTCCCGCGGGCCGGCTTGGTCGACGAGCGTGACCGGCGTCATCACCGTGGTGACCATCCGCCGGTTCCCCTGGAAGTAGCCGATGGCCGGGAGCGCAACGCGCCCGAACTGAGGACGCGCCGGCGGATTGGCATTTGGGTTGGGATTACCGACGGGCGTGCCCGTCGGGTTGTCGGTGGACTCCATTACTATGCCTTTCTAGCGTATTGCCGATATTTTCGGCGATCCGTATCCATGCTATCACATATTTTCAACGTCGTAGGGCGTGATACGCAAGATTTTCTACGTAATCTGGTAGGGTTGACGCGTATCGGGGCGCAGGTCCCACGACAAGAAGGAAGATGCCCATGACCGGTTCCATGACGTTCACAATCCCGGTGCCCAGCCCCGGCGAAGTGGCGGCGCACGATCTCGGTGACGACCTGACCGTGCTAATCGAGAACACCGGGGTGGGGAGCACCACCACGGGCGCGCGGGCCGCCATCCCCACCATCACCTACGAGGCCGTCGATGTCCGCGGGGGCACCCGTGTCCACGCCGCCGCCGTCAAGCACCACCCTCAGCGGTCGGTGGTATCCCGCTGGGCGCTCTGCAGCATCACCAACTCGCTGCGCGTCATCCGCCGGCGCCGCCATGACGACCTCAACGCTGTGACGTGCACGCGCTGCCGCCGCCGGTTGGAGCGTGCCGGCCTCTTGTGATCGGCGGCCCCCCGAGGCCTCATCGACAACGAACAAGTCCACCGTGGCCAGCTCGGTCACAGACAGGAGGCAGCCGTCTTGGCGCACCACCACGACGATGATGATGAGGACGGGATCGAGACCCACGGCGTGATCGTGCTCGGCGACCATGAAACCGGCCGCGAACACGCCATGCACACACACAGCGCCGCAGACCACGGTATTGCGATCGTCAACATCATCACGTTCACCCCCGACGAAGTCAGCTCGCGGAGCGACCTCACCGAGGCGGACGAGGTTGTCGCCGCGGTCGGCATGGCTATCCGCTCGCGGGCCGACGTCTGGGTCCCGTTCCCCGGCGATCTCGGCCGGGAGCAGCACCTTCGCCGGCTCAGCCTCGTGTTGCAACGTCATGGACTCAACCTGCGGATCGGCCGGCATCTTTCGCCTTGCCAACGCACCGGCGGGCTGAGCGAAGCGGACTTCGCACTGCGCCAGGAGGTGCCGGCTGTTGATGAACTCGCGACCTTTAGCTCGAGCCGGTCCACTCCAGCAGCTTGTCGGCCGGCCACGTGTTGACGATCCGGTCCACCGGCACGCCGGCGTCCAGCGCGCGCTGGGCGCCGTAGCCGAGGAAGTCCAGCTGCCCGGGCGCGTGCGCGTCGGTGTCGATGCTGAACACGCAGCCGATCTCCAGCGCCAGCTTGAGCAGCCGCGTCGGCGGGTCACGGCGCTCGGGGCGGGAATTGATCTCCACCGCCGTCCCGTGCTCGCGGCAGGCGGTGAACACCGCCTCGGCGTCGAACTTCGATTCGGGCCGGATGCCGCGGCCGCCGGAGACCAGCCGGCCGGTGCAGTGACCCAGCACGTCGGCGTGCGGGTTGGAGACGGCGCGCACCATGCGCCGCGTCATCCCCGCCGAATCCATCGACAGCTTCGAATGGACGCTGGCCACCACGACGTCGAGGCGCTCGAGCAGCTCGGGCTCCTGGTCCAGGCTGCCGTCCTCGAGGATGTCCACCTCGATGCCGGTGAGGATGCGCAGCGGCGCGAACTGCTCGCGCAAACCGTCGATGACGTCGAGCTGCTTGCGCAACCGCTCCGGCGAGAGCCCGTTGGCGATCGTCAGCCGCGGCGAGTGGTCGGTCATGGCGCAATACTCGTGGCCCAGCGCGGACGCGGTCGCCATCATCTCGTCGATCGGCGCCGACCCGTCCGACCAGTTCGAATGCAGGTGCAGGTCCCCGCGCAGCGCCGACCGGATGTCGCCGCCGCCGAGGTCGGTCGCGGCGGCACGCAATTCGACGAGGAGGTCGGGTTCGCGGCCGGACCAGGCCTGGTCGATCACCTTCGCGGTCTTGGGCCCGATCCCCGGGATCGTCTGCCAGCTGTTGGCCTGGCCGTGCCGCTCGCGGGCGGCGTCGTCAAGATCCTCGATGATGTCGGCAGCGTTGCGGTAGGCCATCACCCGCCTGGGGTCGTGGCGGCTGCGGTCTTTGTAGTAGGCGATCTCCCGCAGAGCCGTTACCGGATCCATGACTCCAGTGTGCCTGTGCCTCACAACAGCTGGCCGACGACGACGGCCGCCACGCGCAGGTTTACCCACGCCGGCCAGGCGCTGAGTTCGACGAAGACGGCAAGCAACTGGCCCAGGCCGCCGACTTGGGCCTGCGGGTGATCTGCCGGTACTTCCAAACGCCCGAGGAGCAGCGCGAGCAGGAAGATCAGGCCGGGCGCCAGCAGGGTGAGCTTGCTGACGAATCCGAGGGAGTGGTTGGTCGCCCGGCTGAGTTTAGTTGCCCTTCATAAAGATCGACTAACGTCGATTCCATGCGATTCGCGTTCAAAACCTCACCCCAAAACACCACCTGGGCCGACATGCTGGCCGTCTGGCAGGCCGCCGACGACATCGAGGTCTACGAGTCCGGGTGGACCTTCGACCACTTCTATCCGATCTTCTCCGACAGCGATGGGCCATGCCTGGAGGGCTGGACGACGCTGACGGCGCTGGCGCAGGCCACCAAGCGGCTGCGGCTGGGCACCCTGGTCACCGGCATCCACTACCGCCACCCCGCCGTGCTGGCCAACATGGCCGCCGCGCTCGACATCATCTCCAACGGACGCCTCGAGCTGGGGATCGGCGCCGGCTGGAACGAAGAGGAGTCGGGCGCCTACGGCATCGAGCTGGGCACCATCAAAGAGCGCTTCGACCGGTTCGAGGAGGCCTGCGAGGTGCTGACCAGCCTGCTGAGCCAGGAGACCACCGACTTCGACGGCAAGTACTACCAGCTCAAGGGCGCCCGCAACGAGCCTAAGGGCGTGCAGCGTCCGCACCCGCCGATCTGCATCGGCGGCAGCGGGGAGAAGCGCACCCTGCCGATCACCGCGCGCTATGCCCAGCACTGGAACTTCGTCGGCGGCCCCCCGGACGTGTTCGCGCGCAAGCGCGACGTGCTGGCCGCGGAGTGCCAGAAGATCGGGCGCGACCCGAAGGAGATCACCCTGTCGGCGCACCTGCGTCTGGACGAGGACGGCAACTCCGGGAAGCTCATCGAAGAGGCGGCCGGTCTGGCCGCCGAGGGCCTGGATCTCGGCATCGTGTACATCTCCCCGCCGCACGACCCCGCGGTGCTGGAGCCGTTGGCGGAGGCGATCCGGGATTCGGGGCTGTGGAACGCGGCCAGCTAACGGTCGCGTCCGGATGACAAACGTGTAAGTTCCGAGCAAACCCGTCGCGCACCCCTGGTGCGACGGCGGGAGCGGTCACACGCCGAAAAGCACCAGCTCTTCGGCGGTGATCAGGCGCTCGTTCTTAGCGGGAAACTCGCGGCTCTTCATCGGGTAACGAAACCATGACCAGGCTATTCGCCCCATCCGCGACCGAGGTACTGGGTTGACATGCACAGTGATCACTCCTGCGATCGGTCCGATCTACTGGGGCTCCCCCGTACGAGCCCGCAATGAATCAATTAGACAACAGCGGGCTGGCAAACGGAGGCAGAAACGCCGAATGAATATATCGGTGTTTCTGGTGTGGCTGGTGTGACTACTGAAGCGGTGCGGCCGTCGGCTTGATGGGCGCCGGCAGCGCCGTCGAGCCCATCAGATAGCGGTCCACTCCCGCTGCGGCGGCCCTGCCCTCAGCTATCGCCCAAACGATCAATGACTGGCCGCGACCCATGTCTCCGGCAACAAAAACACCGGGAACCGACGTGTCGAATTCGGCGCCGCGCGCGACATTGCCGCGGTCGGTGAGCTTCACGTCGAGGTCGGTGAGCAGCCCCGCCCTCTCCGGGCCGACGAATCCCATCGCCAGCAACACCAAATCGGCCTCGAGCTCGAAGTCCGAGCCCTCGACTTTGACGAACTTGCCGTCTTGCATGGTCACCTCGTGCGCCTTGAGCGCCGTGACGTGGCCGTCCCTGCCGACAAATTCTTCGGTGTTGACCGAGAACACCCGCTCGCCGCCCTCTTCGTGTGCCGCGGACACCCGGTACATCAGCGGGTAGGTCGGCCACGGGGTCGACGCGGCGCGCTCCTCGGGAGGCCGCGGCATGATCTCGAACTGGTGCACCGCGATCGCGCCCTGGCGGTGCACGGTGCCCAGGCAGTCCGCGCCGGTGTCGCCGCCGCCGATGATGATGACCTTCTTGCCCTTGGCGGTGATTGGCGGCTCGCCATCGGGCCCGAGGACGTCGTCGCCCTCCTGGACGCGGTTCGCCCAGGGCAGGAACTCCATCGCCTGGTGGACACCGTCCAAGTCGCGGCCGGGAACGGGCAGATCGCGCCAGGCCGTTGCGCCGCCGGCAAGCACCACGGCGTCGAACTCGGCGCGCAGTTGGTCGGCGGTGATGTCGACGCCGACGTTGACGCCGGCGCGGAACTCGGTCCCCTCGGCCCGCATCTGGTCGAGCCGACGCTCCAGGACCCGCTTTTCCATCTTGAATTCCGGGATGCCGTAGCGCAGCAGCCCGCCGATGCGGTCGTCGCGCTCGAAGACGGTGACGCTGTGACCGGCGCGGGTGAGTTGCTGCGCGGCGGCCAGCCCCGCCGGTCCCGAACCGACCACGGCGACTTTCTTGCCGGTCTGCTTGTCCGGGGGCAGCGGCACCACGAAGCCTTCGTCGAAGGCGTGATCGATGATCTCGAGCTCGATCTGCTTGATCGTCACCGGATCCTGGTTGATGCCCAGCACACACGCCGGCTCGCACGGCGCCGGACACAGCCGGCCGGTGAAGTCGGGGAAGTTGTTGGTGGCGTGCAGCCGTTCGATCGCGTCGCGCCAACGGTCGCGGCGTACCAGGTCGTTCCATTCCGGGATCAGGTTGCCCAGCGGACATCCGTTGTGGCAGAACGGGATGCCGCAGTCCATGCAGCGGGTGGCCTGATGGCGCAGGGTCACGTCGTCGAAGTCCTCGTAGACCTCGTTCCAGTCTCGCAGCCGCAGCGGAACAGGCCGGCGCTGCGGCAATTCCCGATGCGTATATTTCAGGAAGCCGGTGGGATCAGCCATGCGCGGCCGCCATGATCGCCTTGTCCACGTCCACGCCGTCACGCTCCGCCTCGGCGATCGCCTGCAGCACCCGCTTGTAGTCCCGGGGCATCACCTTGGCGAAACACGGCAGCTGCTTGGACCAATCGGCCAGGATGCGCTGCCCCACAGCGGAATCGGTTGCATCGACGTGCGCCTGGATGGTCCCGTGCAGCCAGTCAGCGTCGTCTTCGTCGAGGCTTTCCAGCTCCACCATTTCGGTGTTGAGGTTCTTCGGCAGTTCGCCCTCCGGGTCGTATACGTAGGCCACACCGCCGGACATGCCGGCCGCGAAGTTGCGGCCGGTGGGGCCCAGGATGACGACCTTGCCCCCGGTCATGTATTCGCAACCGTGATCGCCGACGCCCTCGACCACGGCGTGCGCCCCGGAGTTGCGCACCGCGAAGCGTTCGCCGACCACGCCGCGCAGGTAGACCTCGCCGCGGGTGGCACCGAACAGGATCACGTTGCCGCCGATGATGTTGTCCTCGGCGACGTAGTCCTGCGGCGCGTTGTCCGACGGCCGCACCACGATCCGTCCGCCGGACAGGCCCTTGCCGACGTAGTCGTTGGCGTCGCCGTAGACGCGCAGGGTGATCCCACTGGGCACGAACGCGCCGAAGCTGTTGCCCGCGGATCCGTCGAAGGTGATGTCGATCGTTCCATCCGGCAGGCCCTCGGCCCCATAGGCTTTCGTCAGCTCGTGGCCGAGCATGGTGCCCACCGTACGGTTGACGTTGCTGATCGTGGTGGAGAATCGGACCGGCTTGCCCGAGTCCAGCGCCTCGCGGCTCATCACGATCAACTGCTGATCGAGCGCCTTGTCCAGGCCGTGGTCCTGGCGCGAGCTGCAGTACAGATCCTGGTTCATGAACGCCGACTCCGGCTCGTGCAGCACCGGCGTCAGGTCCAACTTGTGCGCCTTCCAGTGCGCCCGCGCCAGGGTGGTGTCCAGCGATCCCACCCGCCCGACGGCCTCGTTGAAGGTGCGGAAGCCCAACTGCGCCATGTATTCCCGGACTTCTTCGGCGATGAACATGAAGAAGTTCTCGACGAACTCGGGCTTGCCGGTGAACCGCTCGCGCAGCACCGGGTTCTGGGTGGCGACGCCGACCGGGCAGGTGTCCAGGTGGCACACCCGCATCATGATGCAGCCCGAGACCACCAGCGGGGCGGTGGCGAAGCCGAATTCCTCGGCGCCGAGCAGCGCGGCGATCATCACGTCGCGGCCGGTCTTGAGCTGGCCGTCCACCTGGACCACGATCCGGTCGCGTAATCCGTTGAGCAGCAATGTCTGCTGAGTCTCGGCCAGCCCCAGTTCCCAGGGGGCGCCCGCGTGCTTCATCGAGGTCAGCGGGGTGGCCCCGGTGCCTCCGTCGTGCCCAGAAATCAGCACCACGTCGGCGTGCGCCTTGGAAACACCGGCCGCAACGGTTCCGACCCCGTTTTCGGAGACCAGCTTGACGTGCACCCGCGCGGCCGGGTTGGCGTTCTTCAGGTCGTGGATCAGCTGCGCCAGGTCCTCGATGGAGTAGATGTCGTGATGTGGCGGCGGTGAGATCAGGCCGACGCCGGGCGTGGAGTGCCGGACCGAGGCCACCCACGGGTACACCTTGTGCCCCGGAAGCTGGCCGCCCTCACCGGGTTTGGCGCCCTGGGCCATCTTGATCTGGATGTCCGAGCAATTGGTCAGGTAGTGCGAGGTCACCCCGAACCGGGCGGAGGCGACCTGCTTGATCGCGCTGCGGCGCCAATCCCCGTTCGGGTCGCGCTCGAAACGCCTGACGTCCTCGCCGCCTTCGCCGCTGTTGGACCGGCCGCCCAGCCGATTCATCGCGATGGCCAGCGCCTCGTGCGCCTCCGCGGAGATCGAGCCGTAGCTCATCGCCCCGGTGGAGAAGCGCTTGACGATCTCGCTGGCGGGCTCCACTTCGTCCAGCGGAACCGGTGGCCGCACGTCGCCGCGGAACTTGAGCAGGCCGCGCAGAGACGCCATCCGCTCGCTCTGGTCGTCGACGAGCCGGGTGTAGTCCTTGAAAACCTTGTACTGCCCGGTGCGGGTGGCGTGCTGCAGCTTGAACACGGTCTCCGGGTTGAAGAGGTGGTACTCGCCCTCGCGGCGCCACTGGTATTCGCCACCCACCTCCAGTTCGCGGTGGGCGCGTTCGTCGGGCCGGTCGAGGTAGGCCAGCTTGTGGCGGGCGGCGACGTCGGTGGCGATGTCCTCCAGGGTGATCCCGCCGGTCGGGCAGCTCAGCCCGGTGAAGTATTCGTCGAGCACATCTTCGGAGATGCCGACGGCCTGGAACAGCTGAGCGCCGGTGTAGGAGGCCACCGTCGAAATGCCCATCTTGGACATGACTTTCAGCACGCCCTTGCCGGCGGCCTTGACGTAGTTGTTCAGGGCCTTGTTGCGGTCGATCCCGTCGAAAAAGCCGCGGTCGAGCATGTCTTCGATCGACTCGAACACCAGGTAGGGGTTGATCGCCGCCGCGCCGAAGCCGACGAGCGCCGCCATGTGGTGCACCTCGCGGGCGTCACCGGTCTCGACCACCAGGCCGACGTGAGTGCGCGTGCGGTCGCGCACCAGGTGGTGGTGCACCGCCGCCACCGCGAGCAGCGACGGGATGGGCGCCTGCTGCGCGTCGGAGTCCCGGTCGGACAGGATGATGACCCGCGCGCCGTCGGCGATGGCCGCCGACGCCTGCCCGCGCACGTCCTCGAGTGCGACGGCCAGCCCGGCGCCACCCTCGGCGACCGGATAGAGGCAGCGAATCACCTTGGAACGCATGCCGTGCGGGCGCCCGTTCACCGTGTCGTCGGGGTCGAGGTTGATCAGCTTGGCCAGCTCGTAGTTCCGCAGAATTGGCTGCTGCAACGCGATCTGATGACAGGAGTGCTCGTCCGGGTTGAGCAGGTCGCCCTCGCCGCCGGTGACGGCCCGCAGGCTGGTCACCACCTCCTCGCGGATGCCGTCCAGCGGCGGGTTGGTCACCTGTGCGAAGAGCTGCTGGAAGTAGTCGTAAAGCATCCGCGGGCGCTGGGACAACACCGCGACGGGGGTGTCGGTGCCCATCGAGCCGATCGGCTCGGCGCCGGAGCGGACCATCGGCGCCACCAACAGGTTGAGTTCCTCGTAGGTATAGCCAAAAGCTAGCTGCCGCTTGACCAGTCGCTCGTGCGGCATCCGGGTGTACTTGCCCGCCGGCAGGTCGTCGAGCGGAACCAATCCCTTGTCGAGCCACTCCTGATAGGGGTGCTCGGCGGCCAGCTCCGCCTTGATCTCCTCGTCGTCGACGATGCGGCCCTGGGCGGTGTCCACCAGGAACATCCGGCCGGGCTGCAGCCGCATCCGGCGGACCACCTTGGCCGGGTCCAGGTCCAGCACGCCGGCCTCGGAAGCCATCACCACCAGGCCGTCGTCGGTGACCCAGATTCTTGAGGGGCGCAAGCCATTTCGGTCCAGCACGGCGCCGACGATGGTGCCGTCGGTGAACGTCATCGACGCCGGGCCGTCCCACGGCTCCATCAAGGAGGCGTGGTATTGATAGAACGCCCGCCGCGCGGGATCCATCGACTCGTGCCGCTCCCAGGCTTCCGGGATCATCATCAACACCGCGTGGGCCAGACTGCGGCCGCCGAGGTGCAGCAGTTCGAGCACCTCGTCGAAGCGGGCGGTGTCGGAAGCGCCGGGGGTGCAGATCGGGAAAAGCTTCTCGACGTCGTCGCCGAAGACGTCGGTCTTGATCAACGCCTCGCGGGCCCGCATCCAATTCTCGTTGCCGGTGACGGTGTTGATCTCACCGTTGTGGGCGATGCGCCGGAACGGGTGCGCCAGCGGCCAGGACGGGAACGTGTTGGTGGAGAACCTGGAGTGCACGACACCCAGCGCGCTGGTCAGCCGATCGTCTTGCAGGTCAGGGTAAAACGCCTTGAGCTGCGGCGTGGTGAGCATGCCCTTGTAGATGAAGGTCTGGCCGGAAAGGCTTGGGAAATAAACGGTTTCGCGGCCCGGCCCGTCCTGGCCGGGGCCCTTGGTTCCCAGTTCGTGCTCGGCGCGCTTGCGGATGACGTAGGCGCGGCGCTCCAGCGCCATGCCGGAGGCGCCCGTCATGAACACTTGCCGGAAGGTCGGCATCGCGTCTCGCGACAGCGCTCCTAGCGACGAGTCGTCCGTGGGCACGTTGCGCCAGCCCAGCACCTGCAGGCCCTCGGCTTCGGCGATCTTTTCCACCGCGGCGCAGGCGCCTGCGGCGTCCTTGGACGACTGCGGCAGAAACGCGATACCGGTGGCGTAGCTCCCGGGAGGGGGCAGCTCGAAATCCACGACTTCACGCAGGAACGCGTCCGGGACCTGAATCAGGATGCCCGCGCCGTCACCGCTGCGCGGCTCGGCTCCCTGAGCACCGCGGTGCTCGAGGTTGAGCAGCGCGGTGATCGCCTTGTCGACAATGTCGCGGCTACGACGGCCGTGCATATCGACGACCATGGCTACCCCGCACGCGTCGTGCTCGAACGCGGGGTTATATAACCCGACGCGCTTGGGCGTCATATGCACCTGCCCCTTCACCAGAACATTCTCGCTGCCGTTACGACCGGCTCCGACGGGGCCGCAACCCGGAGGTTGCGGGCCTCGGACCCATTTGGCCCCTTCGGTCTTGTCGATAGGCTTTCCCCACGCGGAGCTGGTCCGATTAGGGATTCGTCCGTGCAGCGCTGAACGGGGGCTTGGAACCGGTCTCGACAAGTCGTAAAACGATATGACAATACCCGCCTGACATGCCAACTTCGTTAAGTCTAACCGCCAACTGGCAGCGCCGTAAATTCGCTGCAGCGGGCGACCGGCAACGCCGCCGACATGCTGTTTCCGGCCGGTATTTTCCCCGCCCCAGGGTCGATCTTAGCGAACCGCCTGCCATGTCTGCTAATCGCGCGAGTTTGCTGTGATGAGGCCCACGCGGGCCCGAATGGTCGCCCGCGTCACCGGCGCGCGTGCTCAGCGGACAACCGACGGTGTCGCCACCGCGCAGGCCAAAGTTTGCGTGCTGATCAGCGGAGTCCCGT
>NZ_LZIR01000083.1 GCF_001667035.1 Mycobacterium sp. 852002-51057_SCH5723018 | reverse complement strand
CGCGCCCCCCGCCCAACCCCCCCCCCCCGCCCCCCCCGCGCGCGGCCCCACTTTCACCCCCGCCCCCCCCCCCCGCGCCCCGCCCCCCCGGGGGGGCACGGGGGCCCCCACGACGGCGGCCGGTATGGCGTAGCCGGGCAGCCAGTATTCGATGCGGGCCTCCAGCCCTTGCGTGATGGCCGGTGGCAATCGGCCAATGGCGATGCGCCCCATCAGTATTCCGATCACCGACCCGATGCCCCCGCCGAGGACACCCAGGATCGCCGCCTCCGCGAGCATGTCCCGGACGATCGTCGTGCGACGGCCGCCGAGCGCGCGCAGCAACGAGATGACCGGCCGGCGCCGACTGATGGCCATGGTCATCGTGGTGTAGATCAGAAACGCGCCGACCATCAGTGCGACCATGGCGCCCATCAGCGCCATGTAATTCATCAGCTTGACGCCGTCGCCGGCCCGAGTCGCCCGCATGCTGGGTTCGGCGACGATCGCCCGGCCGTTCACCGCGGCGGTGACCGCCGCCCGAACCTGAGTCACATCGGCGCCGGGTTTGGTGGTGATCAGGATCGAGTCGAGCTGTCCCGGCCGTCCGGCGATGTTCTGCGCCAAGGCAAGTGGGGCCAGGACATAGTGCCCGCCGTTGAGGGCGGCGGCCTGCCCGCCGGTGAGCACCTCGCTGACGGTGACCGACGCGGAGCCCAGCTGGAACGTCTCGCCTTTCCCATGACCGGCACCGGGCCCGACGCGCACGACGTTCGGCGGGCCGGATGGACCGGATGGGTTCGCCGGCTGCCCCGCGGAGTCATTTTTCATCCCATTTGTCAACGCATCCTTGAGCGCGCCGCCCAGCGCGCCAAGGCGCTCGTCGGCGCCGAACAGCAGGACGGGCGCCGACGACGTGGACGTCGACGTCCGAATCATCGGTGCCGCGGTCGCGACCCCGGGAACGGCGGCCACGTCGGCGGTGATCGAATCGGGGAATCCCGCGTCGGTGATGCCCGACACCTCGAGGGAAGCGATGCCCGCGATTCCGTCGGCGAGCCGGTTGACCGATCCGCTGATCGATCCGAAGATGCCGAACACCGCGACCAGATACATTGCCGAGACGGCCATTACGGTGATCGATGCGATAGTGCGCCGGCGATGCACGGCGAGTTCACGCAGGCTGAACAGGCGCAGCCGGCCGGCGGTGGCACCCATCGTCGAGCGCGGTCTCACACCGGGGCCCCCGCCCGCGCGTCGGAACCGATCCGGCCGTCCTGCAGCGTGATCACGCGATCGGTCGCTTCGGCCGCCTCGGCGTTGTGGGTCACCATCACCACCAGCCGGCCGCGGCCGGGCTCGTGTGCCACCTCGGAGAGGAGCGCCAAGATCGACCCGCCCGTCGCGGAATCGAGGTTTCCGGTTGGTTCGTCCGCGAGGATCAACGGCGGGTCCATCATCAACGCGCGCGCCACGGCGACCCGCTGCATCTGCCCACCGGACAGCTCGGCGGGTCGGTGCTCGGTCCGGTTGCCGAGGCCGACCCGCTCCAGCAGCCGGATCGCGTCGGGTTTGGCCTTGCCCAGTCGGACGCCGTCGAGCAGCTTCGGCACCGCGACGTTCTCCCACGCCGACAGCGTTGGCAGCAGGTTGAAGAACTGGAATATGAAGCCCACCCGATGGTGGCGAAACTGTGACTGCTGCTCATCGCTGAGGCGGCCGATCTCGTCGCCGTCGAATTCGATGGACCCGGAGTCGGGGGCGTCCAGTGCGCCGAGCAAATGCAGCAGCGTGCTCTTGCCCGCGCCCGACGGACCGACTATCGACAGAAATTGCCCGCCCTCGAGCCGCAGACTGATCTCGTCGAGCGCACGCACCGATTGACCGCCGATCCGGTATTCGCGCACCACGTTGCGGAGTTCGATGGTCAGCAGTGTGTTCCTGGGGGCATTGCAGGTCTCGACCCGTCTGAACATGACCCTCCCGCCAGTCAGCACTTCTTGGCGCGCGACCGCCCCCCAGGTCGCCGGTACTGGGATAGATAACGAGGCCGCGCCGCGATCGGTTCATCGAGCCATTTACGGGCTAGGTTGATGGCCAGACTCCTTACTCGCGCCGTACCGGCGCTCGCCGTCGCCGGGCTAGGCTGACCTCCCGACCGCAGGAGGACACTGACGATGCAACCGAACTCGCTCGACCCCGTTGCCAGCGAACGGCTGTCGCACGCCGGCAAGGTATTCACATCCGATCTGTCCATCAACGAGTTCGCGTTGCTGCATAGCGCCGGATTCGAACCGATCGAGCTGGTGATGGGCGTGTCGGTCTACCACGTGGGCTATCAGTTCACCGGCATCAGGCAACAGTCGGAGCTGCCCGTGCTGACCGAGGCGACGTATCGGGCGCGCTGGAACGCGATGTCGCGGATGCAGGCGGAGGCCGATGCGCTCGGGGCGGACGGAGTGGTGGGCGTCCGTTTGGACTGGCGGCATCAGGGGGAGGGCGAGCACCTCGAGTTCATCGCGGTCGGCACCGCGGTGCGTTACGTCGCGAAGCCGGGGGCGTATCGGCGCCCCAACGGGCAGGCGTTCAGCAGCCACCTGTCCGGCCAGGACCTGACGACGCTTCTGCGGTCGGGATACACCCCGGTCGCCTTCGTGATGGGCAACTGCGTGTTCCACGTTGCGGTGCAAGGGTTTTTGACCATGCTGAAGCAGGCGGGACGCAACACGGAGATGCCGCAATGGACCCAGGGCAGCTACCAGGCTCGTGAACTGGCGATGTCCCGGATGCAGGGCGAGGCAGAGCGAGACGGCGCAAACGGTGTCGTCGGTGTGCATTTCGCCATCTCCAACTACGCGTGGGGACACCACACGGTGGAGTTCTACGCGGCGGGCACGGCCGTGCGTCGCGGCGGCGAGCCGCAGACCCTGACGCCGTCGTTCATCCTCTCGATGAGCGATTGATGACCAGCTTCGATCAAGAGCGCGTCACTCGCGCCGTCGGCTCGGCCCTGGGCGGGCCTGGGGGAGTTGGGCTGGTGGTCAAGGTCTTTGGTGCGGTTCCCGGCGTGATCCTGTTCCCGGCTCGGCGGGGTTTCTTCCGCTCGCAGGCGGAGCGCGTCCAGATCGGTGACTGGCGATACGAGGTCGTCCCCGACGGCCGTTTGAGCGCCGCGCATGTGGTCAACGGCATCGTGCTTGCGGAGGAGGTTCTGGCCGCCGCGGCGGTCGGCCCGCACATCGCTCGCGCGCTGGGGCAGCTGGTGAGCGGCTACGGCCCGACGATCATTCCCAACATCGATGCGGCCGTCGAAGTCCTCGAGACCGGGGCCGGGCCGCGTTACTGACTCGGCCCCAATTCGGGTCGCCCGTCCATCGCCACTCGACCTCCTCGGGCTCGATCCGGGATGGCGTTGTCCCCGATACTCTCACCCGCGACGGCGTCGGGCCTTGAGAAAAATCGCGGCCGGCCGGCCTTAGAGGCGTCCCGCGGCGAAGTCGGCCGCCTGATCGACCATCCCGGCCTCGACGTACTGCCGGTGCGCGGCCGGGAATCCCGACCCCGAGCACACCGGGTCGTTCGGCACGCACAACTCGAGCGTCTTGGCCGCGTACTGCGGGCCGATCGTGACCGACGGCTCGTTGATGATGCTCATGAACTGGGTCGACGGAGTGCCGAAGAGGGTGACCGCGGCGACGTGATTGGCGACGTCGGCCGGCATCGGCTGCGGCGGGTCGGCGAGGTTTGCCCCATCGGGCACCGTGTTGGCGGTGACGAAACCCATCACCGCCGCGCCCTGGGAATATCCGCCGAGCACCATCTTGGTCCTGGGGCAGCTGGCCGCCATGGACTCGACATGGTGGCCCGCGTCGGTGATGCCGTCGATGGCCGTGGGGAAATTCGTGGAGGCCGGGTAGTTCACCGGATACACGCCGAGCGACTTGCTGCCGACGCGCGAGCGCAGGGTGTCGACGAAATCCTGGCCGATCCGGCCGACGCCGGGCGGTTCGTTGGTGCCTCGGGCGAACACCACCTCGACGTCGGGGCACGGCTCGGCCGACGCAGAAGGAACGGGTGCGATCAATAACGCCCAAAACGGCGCTACCGCAGCACAAATCAGCCGGGGGAGGGGAGATAACGGCACGCACCGCATTTTGACACAGAGCGCCAGCGGCTGCTCAGCGAGCGGGTGCCGACCAGGGAACACCCGGATGGTCGCTGAACTCCGGCGGTGCAGGGATGTCCCAGGTCAGCGCCGTTCACAGCGCGCCGGTGGGTGCGTCCCGGCCATGCACCACGGCGGTGACATGTGACCAAGTCGGTCCATCACTACTCCGCGTCGGCGCCGGGAAGCCGGTCCTGCCGATCCGTGGCGCGCGGGCGGTGCACCAACGAGCTGCCCGCGCGCAGCGCGCCACGGACCGTGTAGGCGGCGGTCACCACAGCCAGCACGATGAGCAGGATGAACATCGGCAGCCAACTGCTGCGGCTGTGCTTGACGTCCCACCAGATGACGGTGAACATCAGCACACAAAGAAAGAGCACCACGTCCCGCCAGTTGCCCCGGTAGGTCAGCGCCGCCCTGCGCATCGCGCGGCTTCTGTCGACGGATTCGATCAGGTCATCGATGCGGGCGTCGATGGTGCGCCGCAATTCGTCGCGCCTCTTGCCGGCCGCCGGGGGGAGCCGCTCCAGCAGGTCCATGTCCTTTTTGATCGCCTCGCGATAATCCGGCGCCTTGAACTGGCCGGCGGCGATCGCCAGCAATGCGCCACCGAACACCGGCGCGCTGTTAAGCGCGATCTGTCCCAGACCAACCACGTCCGCTCCTCTGGTCGTCGTCAACGTTGGTTCGTTGAGGATCGCCGACCCCGGGGAACGGATCAACCGGCTCCGGGCGCCGGTCGGTCAGGACGCTTCTGACGCGCGCAGGATGAGGGCGACTGCTTCGTCGAGCTGCCCCGCGATCTCGTCGTAGCTGACGAACCGCGCCGTCATCAGCGCACCCGAGAACATCATCTGCAGGGTCGACTTCACCGCACGCGGCCATCCCGGGCCAAGCGCGGCCGCGATCCGTCGGGACACCTCCTCGCCGATCTGCTCACGCAGCGGCTTGACCGCCGGGTCGTCGGCCATCAGGGCGGCACCGCACGCGACGGTCAGCTCCGGCTCGTCGGCGACCACCAAGGCCATGTCCCGCAGCGTCGCGCCGACGCGGGCCTTGGTGGTGTCATTGACGTCGGTGTGCAGCGGCAGGTCGCGCAGAAAACGCAGGTATACCGCCGCCACCAGCGCGCTTTTCGACGGGAAGTAGGTGTAGGCGCTCGCCGGGGATACGCCGGCGCGGGTCGCGACCGCGCGCATCGTCAGGTTCGCGTACGACGATTCGCGCAGTTCTTCCAGTCCGGCGTCGAGCACCTTGCGGATCGTCTGGGCGGGCCGGCGGTCCGACCGGCGCGCGGTGCCCCCGCGATCGTCCACGTCGACGAGGCCGTCGGCCGGGGAAACCGCTTTTCTAGACACCGGTCCAGTGTAGAAACGGGACGAACGGCCAACAATTCCGCGGAAAGGTGGTGTGCCGATGGCCGAGGGGGACAGGCGTCGCTGGGACGAGCGGCACTCCGCTCAGCGGGCGCCGCCGCTGACCGCGATCGGGCCACCCGACGCCCTGGCCGGCCACGCGGACCTGTTCCCCACCGCCGGAAGGGCACTCGACGTGGCGTGTGGACCAGGGCTCGGGGCGGTGTGGCTGGCCCGGCGCGGGCTGGACGTCAGGGGATTGGATATTTCGCCGGTAGCCATCGGTCAGGCACGGGACCTGGCCCGCCGCGCCGGGGTCGACGATCGCTGCCGCTTCGACATCATTGACCTCGACGACGGGCTGCCCCCGGGTCCGCCCGTCGACGTCATCGTCTGCCACAAATTCCGTGACCGCCGCCTCGATCGGGCGATCATCGAGCGCCTCGCCCCGGGCGGCCTGCTGGCGATCGCCGCGCTCAGCGAGGTCGGGGCCGTACCCGGGCCGTTCCGGGCAGCCCCCGGCGAGCTGCCCGCCGCGTTCGGCCAACTGGACCTGGTGGCCGCCGGCGAGGGCGACGGATGCGCGTGGCTCCTGGCCCGCGCCTGAGTGGTCTTGGCCCAGCCGTCGAGCCTGCGCACCGATCATGAATTGCCGCGAAATCGCGCCCTGGACGCAGGCTCGGCGGGCTCAGCGCAGTCTCGCAACCCGGTAATGTCACCAAGATGGAGCGGCGCGTGCTCGAAGCGATCATCTATGAACGCGAACCGCCAATTGCGCGGATCATCCTGAATCGGGTCGACAAGGCCAATACCAAGGACGCGGTATTGGTCACCGAAGTCGACAATTGCCTGCACGAGGCCGACCGCGACAGCGAGATCAAAGTGGTCATCCTCAAGGCCAACGGCAACGGCTTTTGCGGCGGACACGTCGCCCGCTGGGGCCCGGATGAGAACCCTTACCCCGACTTCGGAAATACCTTCGAGGACCTGTACAAGGGAACCGCCGACCTTTTCCTGTGGCCGACGCTGTATCTGTGGGAGTTTCCCAAGCCGACGATCTCGCAGATCCACGGCTATTGCATGGGCGGCGGTATTTACCTCGGGCTGCTGACCGACTTCTGCGTGGCATCCGAAGACGCGTATTTCCAGATGCCCCTTGCCCAAAGCCTCGGCGAACCCGGCGGGCACACCATGATCGAGCCGTGGCTGCTGATGAACTGGCACCGCACCATGGACTGGCTGCTGCTGGCGCCGACCCTGTCCGCGCAGCAAGCGCTCGACTGGGGTCTGCTCAATCGCGTTGTGCCGCGGGAGGATCTCGAGAACACCGTCGAGGAAATGGCGCGCAAGATCGCGCAAATCCCGTTGACCACGCTGATGGCGGTGAAGAACAACGTGAAGCGCGCGTGGGAGTTGATGGGGATGCGGGTCCACCTTCAGGTCAGCCACATCTTGACCAACATGGTGGGCGCCGCGTCCGATGTCCAGGCGCGCCGCGCCGAACTCATGCAATCGGGCATGAAGCCCCGCGATTTCGTCGGCCGCGACGAGACTTCTTAACGCGCCTTCTCGCCGGCGATTCTTCGGCCGGCGGCGTGCCGCGCGGCGACGTAGCCGAACACCATCGAGCTGGCGATGCTGGCGCCGGCGCCCGGATACGTGCGCCCCATCACCGTCGCGGTGGTGTTGCCGGTGGCGTACAGGCCCTCGATCACCAGGTCCTGCTCGTCGAGCACCTGCGCATGCTCGTTGGTGACCACGCCCCCGCACGTCCCGACGTCGGCCGGGAAGACCCGGGTCGCGTAGTACGGCGCGCGGTCGAGCGGGCCGACGGCCGCGTTGGGCCGGTAGCCCGGATCGCCCAGGCAGTCGTTGTAGGCGGACTGGCCGCGCCCGAAGTCGGGGTCCAGTCCCTTTGCGGCGAAGCGGTTGAACCGGCCGATCGTCCGCGCCAATTCGTCGGCGGGAAGGTCGATTTGGCGGGCGAGGTCGGCAATGGTGTCGCCGCGCCTGACGGCACCGCTTTCGATGAGTTCCGGGGGCAGGTTCTGGCCCCGCTTGAATGGGTTTGTGCTGGTGACGTATCGACACACGTATCCGTCGTCGAAGATCATCCAGCACGGCACCGCCTTGTTGGCGTACATCGCCTTGCCGACCTCGACGTAGGAGTTCGACTCGTTGCAGAATCGACGGCCGGTGGCATCGACGTAGATGGCTCCAGGCCGTTGCCGCCCAGAGCCGAGCGACGCGGCGGCGGCACCACCGTTGGCGATGAAAACCGAAGGCAGCCACCAGGCCTCGTCGAGCAGATCGGTCTTGGCGCCCAGCCGCATCGCGGCCTGCAGCACCTCACCGGTATCGCCGGCGTTGGCGATCGACCACTGCGCCTCGTTGGGTTGGTCGCCGCTGTACCGGCGGCGCATCTCTTTGTTGTGGCCAAAGCCGCCGGCGGCCAACAGGACTCCCTTGCGCGCCTCCACGTTCACCGGCACCCCGTCGCGCGTGATTCGCGCGCCGACGACCCGGCCATCCTCGACGATGAGGTCGTCCATCGCGGCGTTCGTCCACAGCGGGGGTTGGCCGTCGCTCAGCTCGATCAGCGCCTTGAGCATTTGTGCGATCAGTGATGCGCCGTTGGTCAGGATCTGGCGACGGCGAACACGCGCGGCCGCGGTGCGCAGAAACACCCGGGTCGCCACGGCGAACGCGCGCGGCGACCGGTTGTAGTACTGTACCGAGCGCAGTTCGTTGGTCAGGACGAGGAATCCGTAGTTCTTGGCCAGCGGCGGCTGCACCTTGTCGCGCCAGCTGCCCAGCTCGGCGGCGTCGAATGGGATGCCCTCGATGGCGCGGCCGGACTCGTTGCCGCCCTTGTGATTGGGGTAGTAGTCGCTCCAGCCCGCGCACCGGATCAGCCGAAGACCCTTGCGGCTAAGGAAATTGACCATCTCGTAGCCCGCGGTGAGGAACATCTCGCGGCGCGCGGGGGAGGAAGGCGCACCGATGTCGCCGACCACGTCGGCCAGGTAAGCCAGGCCGTCCTCGTGCGAGTCCGCGATGCCCTCGGCCCGCATCAAGGGGTTGTTCGGCATCCAGACGATGCCGCCCGACAGCCCCGTCGATCCGCCGACCAGCGCCTGCTTTTCGATGATCAGCGGCTCGAGCCCGCAGTCGAGTGCGGCCAGCCCCGCCACCATGCCGCCGCCGCCGCTGCCCGCGATGAGCAGGTCGACGGAGCGGTCCCAGTCGGTGGTCATCGCGGCCCGGTCGCGACGCCGGAGGTGAACCCGAGGTCGGCCATCGGCACGTCGATGGTCGTGTTGGTCTTCTGGATCGCGGGTACCAGCGCTTCGTAGGGCAGGCCGGCGAGGAAGCCGTCGACGACCCGTTCGAAGTTGGAGATCAGCCCTTCGATCCGGCTGGACAACCGCATGTACTCAAACCCCTTGGAGTGCAGACCTTTTTGCTGCTTGGGCAAGTTTGAAAAGTCCTGCGCGGGGATGGGTGGCCAACGCGGGTCGTCGGGCGCCATGGGCTCCGGTGGCGTGGGCTTGCCGGTGATCTGGTCCGGTGGAATGCGGGTCAGCGACCAGATCTCGAACAACGTCTCCTCCGGGCCGAGCGGACGGATCCGGTACGACGATGCGCTGCTGTACTGGGGTAGCAAAAAGTAGTGCGGAAACGCGAAATTGATCGCATCGACGACGCCGCGCCGCTCCAGCTCGTTGAGGTCGGGCATGGCGCAGCCCCGGGCCCGATGCCACCTGACGATGGCGTCGTTCAGGGTGTGGCGCCAGGTGGCCATCGCCGCGGCCGGGTCGGCCGGCAACTCCATGTTCTGCAGGCCCTCGGCGATGCGAATGTCGTTCTCGTGCGTCATTCCGGCCATGCCCTCGCCCAGGGTGCGCATGAAGTACAGGTTCGTCTGGGCCAGCCCCGGCGCTTTGGAAGGCGGTGTCGGCTGCGATGACGGCAGCAGCTGCGGATGGGTCTGCGGGACGTGGTAGCCCTCCATGAATGCCGCCGTCGCCAGCTTCCAATTCACCGGCAGCAGGCACGCCTGCCACCACTCGACTCGTAGCGACTCCACTTGCCACGCGTCATAGATGGAGGCGAAGGGCTCGAAGCAGTCTCGCAATGGCGGGGCGTCGTCGTCGAGGTTGATCCACGCGCATCCGCCCCACAGCTCGCACCGGACCGGCACGAGGCGAAGATCGTCGGGGCTGAGGTTGTCCTCGTCGAATTCCTCCGGGCGCAGGACGAAGGTGTTGCGCCCGTCGATCCCCCAGCACCAGCCGTGGAAGGGGCAGACGAAGGTGCGGCGGTTCCCGTTGCCCTCCACCAGCTTTACGCCGCGGTGGCGGCAGGCGTTGTGGTAGGCGCGGATGTTTTCGGCATCGAGCCGGACGACGATGATGGAGTCGTCGAGGATCTCGTACTCGACGTAGTCGCCGGGCTTGGGGATTTCCTCGAGCCGGCAAGCCATCTGCCACACCCGCGGCCAGAGCATCTCGCACTCCATGGCGTAGAACTCGGGGTCGTAGTAGCGCTGCTTCGGGATCCGATCGGGGGTCTGGACCGCCCACGGCACCGGCAGCGGTGTCCAATTCACTTCGGTGGTCGCCATCTCAGTTTCCCTTGCCCTTCATACGATCCGGGATACCCGCCCCTGCCAATACGGTTCGCGCAGGCGCCGCTTGTAGAGCTTCCCGTTGGGGTCGCGGGGCAACGCCGGCTCGAATTCGACTGTGCGCGGGCACTTGTAGCCGGCGAGGTGAGTCCGGCAGTAGGTGATGAGCTCGGCTTCCAGGTCGGGGCCCGGCACGATGCCGGCGACCGGTTGCACGACGGCCTTGACCTCCTCGCCGAACTCGTCGTTGGGGACGCCGAACACCGCCGCGTCCACGAGTTTGGGATGCATTACCAGCAGGTTCTCCACCTCCTGCGGGTAGATGTTCACCCCGCCCGAGACAATCATGAACGTCGAACGGTCGGTGAGGTAGAGGTATCCGTCCTGGTCGACATACCCCATGTCGCCCAGCGATCGCCAGCCCCGGTCGTTGTAGACCGACGCCGTCTTCGCCGGGTCCTTGAAGTACTCGAAATCGGGTCCGCCCTCAAAGAACAACTCGCCGACCGCGCCCACCGGAAGCTCGAGCCCGTCCTCCCCGACCACGTGGACGGGGCTGAACGGCCTGCCGACCGATCCGGGATGGGCCAGCCACTCCTCGGGGCCGATCGTCGTACCCGCGAATCCTTCTGTGCCGCCGTAATATTCGTGAATGATGGGGCCGAACCACTCCATCATGCGGTGCTTGACGTCCACCGGGCAAGGGGCGGCGGCGTGGATCACGCACTCGAGGCTGGAGACGTCATAGGCTCGCCGGACCGATTCGGGCAGCTTGAGCATCCGCACGAACATCGTCGGCACGAACTGAGCGTGGGTGACCCGGTGCGTGTCGATCAACCGGAGCACGGCTTCGGCGTCGAACTTGCGCATCAGGATCGAGGCGGCGCCCACCCGGTGCACCGCCATGGTGTAGTTCACCCCCGCCGCGTGATAGAGCGGCGCGGGGGAGAGGTACACGCTGGAGCGATCCATCCCGTACTTGTGGATCAACGCCATCTCGAGGACCGCCTGGGCCCACGACCCGTTGCCGTCGGACGGGAGCGGTCGGCGAACGGCCTTGGGGCGTCCCGTGGTTCCCGACGAATAGAGCATCTCCGAACCGTCCGACAACGGCGGCGCATCGCCCGCCGCCGCCAGGGCGTCCTGGTAGGGGAACCAGCCGGGCAGCAGACCCCCGACCGCGAGGTGGGCGTCAACGCGCGTGTTGGCCGCACGGACGTGTGCGGCAAGGTCGGCCTCTGCGGCGTCGACGATCACCGCCTTCGCGTCGGAGTCGTCGATGACGTAGGCGACCTCGTCGGGCGTGAAGTGGGTGTTGACCGCCGTGTAGTAGAGGCCGGAAAGCTGGCAGCCCCAGGCGATTTCGAAGAACTCGGGACGATTCGGCAACACCAGGGCCACGCCGTCGCCCGGCCGCAGTCCGGCCCCATGCAGGACGGCGGCCACCCGTTGGCTTCTGGCGTACAGCTCGCCGTACGAGATGGCCTCGCCGTCGGCGACGATCGCCGGCGCCTCGGCGGCGGTGCTCGCGTGGTCGGCGATGTTCACCGGGGACCCTAGGGCGTTGCGGCGCCGTCGGTCGAGGCGGCCGCGGCCGCCTGGCGCCGGGCTTGCTCGGACGGCAGCACTTTGTCCTTGAACACCTGCTGGATCAGCTGCTGTACGTCCTTGCTGACCGACGCGAGCGCGACGAGGTCGTTGGAGCTTTGCCAGTGCACCCGCATGCCCATCAGCTCCCAGGCACGCTTGAGGTTGGCCTTGGTGGCCAGCAAAGTCGTCATCGGCGCCTGCGCGATATGGCGGGCGATGGCCTCGACGCGGTCGCCCAGCTGCTCGCGCGGCACCACCTCGTTGACCAGACCGACCTCGAGTGCCTTCTTCGCGTCGATCACCTCGGCGAGGTAGAGGTAATACGCCGCGCGCCGCCAGTTCATGAAGACCCACGGCTCGATCGAGCATTCACCGGACGGCATGCCGAAACCCTGCAGCGGGGGGTAGGAGAAGTAGGCGTCCTCGGAGGCGATGACGATGTCGGTGGTCAGCCCGTAGTGGGTGCCCCCGCCGACGCAGTACCCGTGCACCTGCGCGATGGTCGGCTTGGAGAACTCCCACAGGTTCATGACCGGTTTGACGAACAGGTCGGTCTGCGGTTTCCACGGTGTGCCCATGACATTGGCGCCTTCGACGAAGGCCGGGTAGTCGACAGCGTTGTTGCCGATGGCGTGGCCGGAGCAGAAGCCCTTGCCGTTGGCCTTCAGGATCAGCACCTTGACGTCATAGTCGCGGTCGGCGTCCAGCAACGCGGCGTCGACTTCTTCGGCCAGCTTTTGGTCCTGGGCGTTGGCCTTTTCGGGCCAGTTGAGCGTGACGCGGGCGATGGGGCCTTCCTTTTCGTAGATGATCCTCTCGCGGGTCTCGTTGAGGTCCATACGCGTTGCCTTTCGCTCTTTCGGTTATCTTCCGCTTTTGGTTTATGAAGTGATGACACCGATTTCGGCGCCTATGTCGTAGGTGGTCCCGACCTGGCCCGTCCAGTGCACGGTCCCCGACGCTCCCGCTTCTATTTCCTGTTCCGCCTTCTCGGTGGCGATCACGTAGATGGGCGTGCCGGCCGCGACGTGCTCGCCGGCGCCGACGAGGAGGTCGGTGAGTTCGGCTTCGGAGACGGCCACCGACACCCGCGGGATGCGGATGATGAAGTCACCCATGCGCTTTGGCCTTCCCCGCCCTTTCGAATGTGCCCCCCAGCGTGGCGAGCGCGGCTTCGACGATCCGCGCCGGGGACGGATAGACCTGCGCCTCGAGCGCCGCGGCGGCCGGGTTGGGGATGAAGCGGGCGCCGACCCGTTCGACGGGCGCGGCCAGCTCGCCGAACAGTTCGGACTGCAGGATCGCGGCGATCTCGGCTCCCGGCCCGGCGAATTGCACCGCGTCGTGCACGATCACGACTCTCCTGGTGCGCCTGGCGGACTCGACGATGGTCTCGACGTCGAGCGGCACCAGGGTGCGCAAATCGACGACCTCGGCGCTGATGCCCTGCTCCTGCAGCGTGGCCGCCGCCGCGAGCGCGTCGTGGATGCTGCGCCCATAGCTGATCAGCGTCACGTCGGTGCCCGGTCGCTTGATGTCGGCCTGGCCCAACGGTATTGAGAACCCGGGTCCGACGGGGACGGGTCCCTTCTTGCCTTGCAGCCGGATTGTCTCGACGAACAGGCAGGGGTCGTCGTCGAAGATCGCCGCCGTCAGCAGGCCTTTGCCGTCGCGGGGGGTGGAGGGCACGATCACCTTCATGCCGGGAATGTGCATGAACCAGGCTTCCAGGCTCTGCGAGTGTGTGGCGCCGGTGGCCAGCCCGCCGTAAACCTGGGTGCGGACGGTGATCGGCGCCGAGGTTCGCCCGGCGGTCATGAACCGCAGCTTGGCGGCGTTGTTGATGAGCTGATCGGCGGCGATTCCGATGAAATCCATGATCATGATCTCGGCCACCGGCAGCATCCCGTCGATCGCCGCACCGATCGCGGCGCCCAGGATGGCGGCCTCCGAGATGGGCGTGTCCAGCACGCGTTCGGGGCCGTACTTTGTGGACAGCCCCGCCGTAGGCCCGGATGCGCCCGGATCGGCAATGTCCTCGCCCAGCAGGAACACTCGGTCGTCGGCGCCCAGCGCCTCGTCGAGCGCGAGGTTGAGCGCCTCGCGCATCGTCATCTCCTTTTCGTCCATCGCCTATCCTCAGACCGGGTACCTGATCGGGGTTGCGTACACGTCGCGGTCGAGTTCCTCGAGGGACGGGGACTCCGCGCCCATGACCGTGGCCAGGGCGTCCTCCACCCTGGCCAGCGCCTCGTTGTCGATGCGGTCGAGCTCCTCGGCGCCGCAGATGCCGGCCCCGGCCAGGTGGTCGCGGAAACGCGGCACCGGGTCAGCCGCCATCGCCGCGGCGAGTTGATCTTTGGGGATATAGGGCATCCGGTCGCCGAAGTAGTGGCCGCGGAAGCGGAAGGTCACGGCCTCGATGAGGGTGGGGCCCTCGCCGCCGCGGGCGCGCGCCAACGCTTCGTCGAGCGCCGATTTGACCGCCAGCGGGTCATTGCCGTCGACGCGAACGCCCGGCATGCCGTAGCCGGCCGCCCGTTGCGCGACGTGGTCGAGCTTCATGGTCGCCGACGTCGGCGTCATCTCGGCGAAAAGGTTGTTCTGACAAACGAACACGAGCGGTAGATCCCACAGCGCGGCCATGTTGGCCGCCTCGTGGAATGACCCGGTATTCGTTGCCCCGTCGCCGAAGCTGACGACGGTGACGCGGTCGAGGCCCTTGCGCTTGCCCGCCAGCGCCAACCCCACGGCCACCGGCGGCCCCGCCCCCACGATTCCGGTGGAGAGCATGACGCCCCTGTCGGGGTTGGCGATGTGCATGGTGCCGCCCTTGCCGCGGCCGGCGCCGACGGTGCGCCCCATCATCTCGCCGTAGATCTCCTCGAGCGGGACCCCCTTGCCGATGAGGTCGTGCAGCCCCCGGTAGGTCGTCACCAATTGATCGTCGGGCCGCAGCGCCACACCCATCGCGGCGGCGATGGCCTCCTGGCCGCGCGACGGCCAGTACACGCACATGAATTCACCCGTACCGATGCCCTTGGACAGCCGGTCGTCGGCGGCCTTCATCAGGACCATCAACTCGTAGAGGCGACGCGCAGTATCGCGGGAGTCATTGTCGGACAGTCCCATTGGTGCCACCGCCGTCATGCCCCCGACCACGGCTTCACCTTGAGGAAGCCGCCGCCGTCCACGCGCAACTGCTGGCCGGTGATGTAGCGCGCCGCGTCGGAGGCCAGGAACAAAACCGCCTCGCTGATGTCCTCGGGTTCCACGTAGGGGATGGGCATCGCCTGCACCACCGGGAAAACCGGCTCGGCATCCGCGCGGGTAGGTTCCTTCAGATCGGGCCGGAAGGCGCGGTACATCGGCGCGCTGTGCAACATGTCGGTGTTGACATTCGTCGGATGCACCGCGTTCATCCTGATGGAGAAGCGGGCCAGCGCCAGGGCGAAGTCGTTGACGTAATGTGCCGCAGCGAGTTTGGCGAACGCGTAGCCGGCTCCACCGGGACCGCCGTCGATGCCGGTGGTGTTCATCGATGACATGAACGCCGCATTGGAGCCGATCACGATGATCGATGCGCCCGCCTGCAGATGTTTGAGGCTCGCGTGCACCAGGTTGAGCACGCCGACCAGGTCCACGTCGACGGCGTCGGCGAACGCCTGGGGCGGAAGGCCCGCGGTGAGCGGGCAGATGCCGGCGTTGGCCACCACGACGTCGAGGTGGCCGAACTCGGCCACCCCCCGGTCGATGGCGGCGGCCAGGGCCACTCGGTCGCGGACGTCGGCGATCGCCGTGACCGCGCGCTGCCCCTCCTTTTCGACCAATCGCGCCGTCTCGTCGAGATCCTCCGGCCGGGCCAGGGGGTACTCGTTGGTTTCGATATCGGCGCAGACATCCACCGCGATGATGTCGGCGCCTTCGGCCGCCAGTAGCCGCGCGTGCGAGCGTCCCTGACCGCGCGCGGCGCCGCTGATGACAGCGACCTTGCCCGTCACCCTGCCCATCGCTCGTCCCTTGTCCCGGCGCCTACCGCCGTGCCTGTCTGGGGATGTCTCCTTGGGGGGCAACGCGATTCGTGGCGCCTCGCGCACACCGCGTCACGGATCGGGATGGGGCCAATGGTCGGCTCCATCTCATCTGCTCCACGGAAACTTGCGCGTGGCCGCGGCCGGCTATCGATATCCCTTAGGGTAGCTAGAATACCTAAAATAGCAAGGAATGGTGCCGACCGAGGGGATGGCGATGTCCGGCGTAGACAGTGGCGGCCTTCAAGGCGTCCTGCGAGGTGTCCGAATTGTCGAGTTGGCGTCGTGGACGTATGTGCCGTCGGCCGGCGCGGCCCTGTCCGACTGGGGTGCCGACGTGATCAAGGTGGAAGGCGTGGCCTCAGGGGATCCGGGGCGCGCCCTCGTCGTCGGTGGTTTCACGCGCGAAGCGGCCCGCCCGGACGCGGATTTCATCCTCGAGTTGGGCAACCGCGGCAAGCGCAGCATCGCGATCGACGTCAAATCCGAGGTTGGCCGCGAATTGTTCGGCCGCTTGTTGGCCAGTGCGGATGTGTTCTTGACCAATTGGCTGCCCGGCGCTCTGGAGCGGGCGCGTCTGACCGTCGAAGACATCCGCTCGTTCAACCCGAAGATCATCATCGCGCGCGGCACCGGGCTGGGCGTCCGGGGCCCGGACCGGGATCGCGGAGGGTTCGACGCCGCCACGTACCTGGCGCGCGGCGGGGTCGCGTACACGCTCACTCCGTTCGGAAGCGAAAACCCCGCCGTCCAGGGCCCCGGGTTCGGCGACCTGCAGGGCGGCGCCACCCTGGCCGGCGGCGTGTGCGCCGCGTTGTTTCACCGGGAACGCACCGGCGAACCGACGATCGTGGACTCCTCGCTACTGGCGCAAGCGATGTGGGCGATCGCGCCGTCGATTTCGGCGGCCGATTTCTTCGACATCGACGGCATCCCGGGCGCCCCGCCCGGGTTGGCCATCAATCCGCTCGTCAACAGGTACAAGACCAAAGACGGCAGGTGGATTCAGCTGGTGTTCTTGCAGCCCGACAAATACTGGGCCGGCTTCTGTGAGCGGATGGGCCTCGCCGAGTTGGCCACCGACGAGCGATTCGTGCCGTCAAGCAACCTGGTAGCCAACGCCGCGGCCGCGACCGAGATCGTGGCGAACGCCTTTGCCCGCCATGACCTTGCGCACTGGCAGAAGGTGCTGCAAGACGAACCCGGGGTGTGGGCCGCGCTGGCGACGCCCCGCGAGACGCTGAACGACCCGCAAGTCGAACCCAACGGGTACGTGGTGACAAACGTCGACGACCACGGCGAGAACTACCGGATCGTCGCTGCGCCCGTTCAATTCAACGAGACCCCGCCGGCCCCCGCCCGCGCCCCGGAACACGGCCAGCACACCGAAGAAATTCTGCTCGAACTCGACGTCGACTGGGACGACATCGCGAAGGCCAAGGACCTCGGCGCCATCCTGTGAGGCGGCACCGACGGGCTGAGCGGCTTTGCGCCGAGCCGCGTATATGCACTGCCACCGTCTGGCGGTTTTGTCGCGCTGATTACACGTTCGGCGCCGCCGTGCTGTGACAGGCCGCGACTGCAAAGAGGTCGTCACCCAGCTCGCCGCGGTTTCGCGCGCTAGACCGCGCAGCCTCTTGCGCTTTCGCGCTTCCCGCATGCCTTCGAAAACTGGGCGAGAACTGGGCCGGCGTGAGCCCCAATCGTTTGTTGCCCGAAGTTCATCGTCTGTGCACTGCCGTGTCGGGCTCAGGCGTCGCTCGCAGAGCCCGCGCGCATAACGAACTCGGCGGCGCCCAGCAGCGCCGAGCCGATGCCCTGGCCGCGTAATGGCGGCACGAAGTCTTAGCGCTCGCAGGCTGATTCGTCGGCCGGCTGGCCGGTCCCGAAACGGTCACGACCGCGTATCGATATGTGCGGCGGTCTGGCACAAGGGGATCGATGCACAAATCATTGCAGATGGCGCTTTTTGAAGATCACTGGCGCAACGATGCGCACCGCACGGATTCTCTTCGCTAAGCCAGCAGCGGATTTCGTGGGGGCGCAACAGGAGGTATCGACAACCATGATGGCGACCTGGGTTCCAGCCCAGACTTCGTACGGCCCCAACTCTGGCCGCATTCTCGACACCGCACGGGGGATTCTCATCGGCCTTCGCCGATGCCCTTCGCATGAGGCTTTCGACGAATTGCACGGCGCCGCACTGCGTCACAAGGTTCCGGTGTTCGCGATGGCGTGGGCGCTGGTACACCTGGCGGGCGACGGCGAGAAGACACCCAGCTTCACCGACGCACAGTCCGCGGCCCGTCACGAGTGGGGCTCGCTGTTCGCCCGGTCGGCCGCGGCAAGCTGCTGAGCGGCGAGTAGGAACTTGGCGCGGCCGGGGTCCCGTGGGGGGTACCGCGGCCGTCGCCAACTCACCCGCCTGCGTGCCAGCCGGCGCCAACGCGATCGGCGGGGGCGACAATCGGGTTCGTGACGCCGATCGAGCAGGTGGCATGGGTCCGCTCATGCCGTCCGGCCCCGCCCTGCACCACCCCCGCGCCGACCGCTGGCCGACCATGTCGAGTTCGCCGCGGCGCAGTGACGATCGTCTGCGATGTGGGGCACAGGCAGCAGCTGGACTTCGATGCCGCCGACGTCGTCACCACCCGCCACGCGCGCAGGAGATGAACCGCATGGCGTGCTTTTGCCGGAGCTCTATGCACAGTTCCGCGTCGCGTAGGCCTCATCTGGGCCGCGAAAGCGCAACGGGCTAGCCGTTTCTCGAGCGGAGGCGTCGGTAGTCGCGCTTTCACGGCTCGGCTGAACCCCCGAGCTCGCGACGTAGCCGGCGAGCAGCACGAGCACACACCCGGCCAGCTGCAGCACCGAGGGGCGTTCGCCCAGCACGCCGGCGCCGAGCGCGACCGCACCCACCGGCATCAGCAGCAATAGCGCGGAGCTGACGGTGCTCGATAGGCGGGCCGACAGGATGGCCACAAGCAGCCAGCCGAGCAACTGCCCGGTGATGGCGACCAGGATCAACCAGCCGACGGCGCGCCAGCCGGGCCAGAGGTCCAAGCCGTGCCACCAGGGGCCGACGGCCGCCGCCAGGACCGCCGACGTCGCAAGCACGATGGCGTAGGTCTGCATCGGCTGGCCGGCTTGCCCGCCACGTCGCAGCAGAAACAGGAAGCCCGAATAGCACAACGCTGCGCCGATCGCGTGGACGGTTCCGCGCGTGGGATTGCTGCCGGAAATTCCGTGCTCGAGCACGCCACCGGCGAGCAGGACGCCGGCCAGCAATGCAGGCAGCGCCAGCAGGAATCGGCGCGAGACGGGTTCCCGGTCGACGACCCAGCTCAGCAGGGGAACGATGGCGACCTGGGTATTGACCAGGACCGTCGACAAGCCCGCCCCCACCTCGGGAATGGCCTGCGTCCACAGCAGCATGTCGGCGGCGAACAACGCGCCGCAGGCGACGGCCGACAGTACGCCGCGGCGCGACAGGCCGCGCCCACGCCGCCATTCCGGGACCGTGAGCAGGACGACCACGGGCAGCGCCAGCAGACACCGGGCGGCCGTCGCGGTGGCCGGCGTGGTGGCGGCCATCTTCAGCAGTATCGCCGAGGCCGACAGACACAAGGCACCGACGGCTAATCCGGCCTGATCCTTCGGATGTGCGGGCGCGTTTCTCATGCGTATTCGGGTACCCCGAAGTTCTAATGGTTAAATCAGATCTTAGGAATTAGGCTAAAGTCATGGTGCGTTCGGCGGCGGCGGAACTCGACCTGCGCGGGGGTCATCCCGCGGTCGACCTGGTCAACACGGTGGCGTGGCGGGGCGACCCGCGCCGTCGTACCGAATACCTGTTGGGCTACTCCGACTTCGTAGGATGGGCGCGTCATGCTGGAGTGTTGTCGCCCCGCGAGGCCCGCGAGCTTGCCGAGTGCGCCGCCTCCGACAGGGCCGGCGCCGCGAGAGCGCTACGTGCGACCCGACAGCTCCGGGAGGCGCTCCACTGCGTCTGGACCGGATCCGGGTCGGACCGCGATGCCGATCGGGTCGCCGACACCTACCGATCCGCGCTGCGGGCCAGGCGCCTGACCCTCGCCGAAGATGTCGGCAGCTGGCGCGACACGGCGCTGACGCTGCAAACCCCGCTACACCGGTTGGCCGTCGAATCGGTGGCGCTGCTAACCGCCGTCCCGCGCTCGCGCGTCAAGCGATGTGGCGACTCGGACTGCGGGTGGCTCTTTCTCGACAGCAGCCACCGGCAGAACCGCCGCTGGTGCAGCACGGCCGACTGCGGCAACCGTGCCCGGGTACGAAGCTTTTACCGGCGCACCAGGGACGGTTCAGGATGACGGCACCACGAGTGTGCTTGCGGCGCAGCACATCAAAGGGACGGCGCCGGAGCGTGTGGCGCACCGACCACAACGAACGCCTCGACCACCGTGGCCTGCTCGAAGCCCTCGACTTCTACGCGCCACTCGTATATTCCCGGCTCCAGCGGTATCCCGCCCGGGATGTTGAGGCTGAGCGGCATTCGAACCGAGGTGCCGTGAATAGACCCAGGCGGACGCCCGGCCTCCGCCGACAATTCAAAGGAGATCCGCTGGGTCGCGTGCGTCCCCCGCACCACCACCGGCTCACCATCGGTGGTCAACAGCTGGCAGGTCAGCTTGTGTTTCTTGTTGGTTTCATCCCAGTCGATATCCATGAACAGCACCAAAGCGAAAGGGGGAGTGGGCGTTTGGCATTGCCGCCACCCTAGTCCGAGGGCATGGACCTTCCCGGATTGGGCATCTGCCTGCGCCGCATCCGCCAGGAACAGGCTAATCTTCATGCGCTGGCCGAAGCTCTTCCGGCCGTCACCGCGACATCCTGCCCTGACATTGTCCCCGCCTCACCAGTCCACGACATCCTTCCCCCGGCCTGCCCACCGTGGGCATTTCACGGGACCTAGGTGGCGGAGCTGGGTTGACGCGGTGCACCCGTACTTGTGCGCTTCGCCGACCGCCACCATAGCCCAGGGGGCAGGAGCGGGCGTGCGAGACCGTCGGCGCTCGGCGCGCTAGGCGCCGCTGCTCTTCGGGGGGGTGCCTTGATCCTCGGTTTGGCTCAGCTTTTCGGGGCAGTACGCGGACGCCGCGATCGCCGCGAACTTGGCGGCACCCTGCCCCTGGAAGCCCGGATTGCGGTCCTGGAGGTTTTTCACGATTTCCTCGCCGGTCATCCCGCCGTCGGCCAGGCTGCACACCTGTTTGCCGGCCGTGATCGCGCGGTCGGGGTTCATGTAGGTCAGTCCGGCCTGGTTGAGGGCGGTGAGGAAGGTTTGATCCTTGGCGTCGGGGTCGGCGTAGGCCGGGGCCGCGGTGCCGACCACCACGGCGGCGCTTGCCAGCAGCAGTACGAGTCTCATAGTTCCGTGATTGTCGCAAAGCGGCGGTGCGGGCGCATCCCTAGCGGGCCAACTGGACCTTAACAACGGCTTGCCGGCAGCTTCCCCGGAGATGAAGCCCAACGTCGGTGCGCGCCAACGTCGCTCGACGGCCGGCCCGCTGCTCACTCCGCCGGCGGTAGCTGGCGGGGGCCTTCGGGGCCGCCCAGTTCGCGCGGTCCGTCGCGCCCGGTCAGCTCGGGCTTGCGGTCGCGCTCCGCCGATCCCAGCGAGAGGCCCCAGACGTCCTCGGCGGGCAGCGGCCGCAACGGCGGGTGCTGCCCGCGGCTGCCGACCGCCGGTGCGGACCAGTGGTGGGAACCGTGGCCGTGCTCCGCGCGCGACGATGCGATCCACGCCGACGCGGGTGGGGTTTCCGGCGCGGGGGCGTGCTCGGTGGCTTCGTTGCTCTCGGAGTTGAGCGTCACCTTGCGGGTGCGCTTGAACGCAAAGGTGATTTCTTCGACCTCTTCGAACACCTGCCGCGCGGTGCGCAACGGCTGGGTGGTGTTGTCGATCACCCGCGCGACGAACGGCGGCACAAGTGGGCGGATCCAGCGAGCCGCCGCCTTGGTGGCGTCGGGAATCGAGGGAATCAACGGCGTCGCCCGCTCGTCCCGTGGTTCGACCTCGCCGCTCGGGTGGACCGGAGCCGGCAGGTTGGGCGGCGGGTCTTCCGGCAGTGGGGCGATCGCCCGGCTGGCCGCCTCCGCCTCCGCGGCGATGGGCAGGTACATGTCTTCCTCCACTGGCTCGAAGCTCCGTTCCGACGGCGTGTGGACCGGGGCCTGAAGCTCCTCGACGACTCGGCGGCGTTGCCGTTCGCGGTCGATCTCGGCCTGGGCCTCGATGGCAAGCCGCGCTTGCGTGAGTTGATGTTCGGCCCACATGATCTCGGCCTCGCGGCGCACCTCGGCGCGCTTGATCGCGATCGCGGTCTCGGCCTCGGCCTCGGCGCGTTCGCGCTGTGCGCGCGCCTCCGCCTGTCGATCGTGAGTTGTCTCGCCACGCCACAGCCGCAGGATCAGCGGCAGCAGGTAGAGCAGCGCGAAAAACGCGATCGTGAGCAGCCGCAGCGCCCCGGCCCCGGGGCTGGCCAACGTCACGTCGTTCATGGCGACCCAGCGCGCACCCAGGCCGCGGCCGGCGCCCGCGACGACGTCGTGGCGTGCCTCGGCGAGGGCCTGCTGCTCGCGCGAGATGCCGGCGTCCAGCTCGGGTGCCTGTCGGTCGCGCGCCGCCAACGCATTGTCCAGCTCATGCTGCGCGTCGGCGAGAAGCTCGTCCGCCGTGCGGGTCTCGGGTCCGGTGCCGGGGACGCCGGTGATCCGGGTCTGGGGGCAGGTGGGCGTGGGGTGGTATTCGCAGCGCGCCACCACCAGGGCCTGGTCCTGGTGCGCGCGGGCCTGCTCGCCGGCGCCGTCGAGCGCGGCGCGCGCATCCTTGGTTTGTTGCAGCGACGCCGCGGCCTGCGCGACGGCGGGCGCGGAGTCGGCGTTGTGCAGGGCTCGTTGGTCGAGGCGGTGGTCGATCGAGCTGGAAAAGACGACGAGTGCGGCGAGCTCGCCGACCACGAGGCCGATGGCCACCGCGACGGCGGCGCGTCCGACGGTGCCCCGCCGGCCCCGGTCGGGCCCGCCGGCGGTTCCGCGGGTTACCGCGCCGACAAGAAGGCCGAAGACAAGCGTCACCGGCACGACGGCGAGCAGCGACCAGCGTGCCGACTCGCTGACCGCTACGCCGGCGACCAGCCAGGCCAGCACGGCTCCCGACAGCACGACCGCGCCGGCCACGGCGTGGGTGGACCGCTCGTGGCGCTCACCGAGTTCGCGCCAGTGCCCGCCGCCAAGCCAGGTGAGCAGTCCCTCGACCCGGGACCCGAACGAGCGCGGCTCAGAAAATTCCTGGGCGCACATTAGCTCCAAACACCTCCAAGTCAGTCAAGCCTCCCAGGCCGGCGGCCGACACACCGAATCGAAGCACCCCGCCTGTGGTGCGGTTCACAGGGCAACGGGGTGGGCGCCGATCACATCCTCGTGATACCCATCGGCTTTGCTTCGCCTGGTAACGGGCCTATCCGACGCGAAATTGCTGCGACGCGAGCAGATCAGCGACCGTTCCAGCAGGGGACGTGAGACGGTATAAGCCTATGCAAAATCTGAGTTATGTCACCTACGAAGAGTTCGGTCGCAGATTCTTCGAGGTAGCAGTCACGCCCGAGCGTGTCGCCGCCGCGTTTGCCGACATCGCGGGAAACGAGTTTGCCATGGAGCCTATTGCTCAGGGCCCCGGCGGGATTGCCAAGGTCAGCGCGAACGTCAAGATTCAGGAACCGAAGGTAACGCGGCGCCTGGGGGACCCCATCACGTTCGTCATTCACATTCCTCTGTCGATCGATCTTTTGCTGGACCTGAGGCTCGACAAGCAGCGCTTCGTGGTCTCCGGAGACATCGCGCTGCGCGCTACCGCGCGGGCCGCCGAACCGCTCCTGCTGATTGTCGATGTCGCAAAGCCGCGTCCGTCCGACATCACCGTCAACGTGTCGTCGAGGTCCTTCCGCGGAGAGGTGCTGCGCATCCTGGCCGGCGTCGATGGTGAAATCCGCCGATTCATCGCCCTATACGTGGCCGAGGAAATCGACGCACCGCAGTCCCAAGCCGCGCAAGTCATCGACGTTGCCCATCAGCTCGAGGAGGCCTGGCCCTAGGTCAGTGTTTATGGCGTCGCCGCACCCGGGTATGCGACTGCGAAGTTGACCCCGGGAGGAGCCACGACCTTGGCGCAAGTAAACGTATCGATGACGTCGGACGTGGATCCGGGGACCGCCTGGAAGCTGGCGTCGGATCTCAATCGGTTCGACGAGTGGATGACGATCTTCGGGGGCTGGCGCGGACCGGTTCCGTCAAAGGTCGAGAAAGGCACGTGCGTCTCGTCGTGCATCAAGGTCAAGGGCTTCCGCAACGTCATCCGCTGGGAGGTCACCCGCTACGACGAGCCGAATTGCGTTCAGCTGCAAGGCCGTGGCCGCGGCGGGATCCGGATCGCGGTGACGCTGAGCATCACCGACGACGGCCCCGGATCGAAATTCCATCTCACCGCCGACCTCAACGGCGGGGTACTCGGCGGCCCGGTCGGAGGGCTGGTCGCCAGGGTCCTTCGGAACGACATACGCAAATCGGTGAACAACCTGGCGGCCCTGCAGTAACCCTCGAGCTAACTTGCCGGCCACTCCCGATCGGCGTCACGGATCCGCCTGCCGTCCATGGCAACCCACGCCAGCCCGGCCCCGAACCCCAGCAGGCAGACGATGGCGGCGGCGACGCCGGCGTCGGCCTGTCCCAGGGCGAAATTGGTCACACAGACCACGAACGCCAGCGCGGCGGCCGCGACCACGACCAGCCCGGGGGACCGATGCGAGTCCGGTATGGACGCGACCGCATCCCGACGAGTGGTGCCGCCGTGGTCGACGGGGCTGTGCGCACTGTGCCTCATGAGCGTCTCCTCAGATGTCACTTTCGTTGCACCGCTTCCCAGCGGCTACCCGAAAGCCCATCCGGGCAAACGGTTTAACGCGCTACAGCGTCTGGTGACGTCCGAAATACTTGTGATCTTCGCTGTAGCCGCTGTACCCGCTGCCGATGTCGCGGCAGTCGGCGACGAATTCGATCCCCTTGATCCACTTCACCAGTCTGAACCCGTGCTGCAGCTCGTGGCGCAGCCGCAGCGGCTTGCCGCGCATGTAGGGCAACGGCTGGTCATCGATGTTGTAGTTGCGCTCCAACTCTTTGCACTCGACCGTCTCCGGCAGGCGGCCGTTGCGCCAGTGATGCGGCGAGATGTCCTTGTCGCGATCCTGCTAGGCGCGGTCGCGCGGCAGCAAGCGCCGCGCCGGCCGGGTCTCGATGGCGTTGATCGTCAAGGCGCGGCGGCTGATCCGCCAGCTGTCGTCGGTCAGCTCGTAGCCGTCGTCGTAGCGCAGATGCCACACGAGATCAGACACCTCGTCGCCGCGCTGACTCCAGTGGTGCGCGATGCACGCGATGCGCCCCCGGGCGGTGCCGGGCGCCGAGGCGGCGTCGTAGACCTCGCCGACGATCGCGTGTTCGGTGCGGATGACCGCGGCGACGGCGGCGAGCGCGGTGGCGATGGCGTCATGGCCGCGGTGGGAGTGGATCGGCTCCAGCGCGGCCGGCGGCTCGGGGACCGTCAGCTCGGCCGTCGCGGTGAAAAGCATTGTGGCGGCGTCAAATTCACGGTCGTCGACGTGGGCCGCATACCGGTGTACCACATCGCTGAGCGCCGTCCGGTCCTCGCCTGAAAGGGTCATCTACGAGTCCAGGGAGAGCCGTTGCGCGCACGCGGACAGGATGTCCTTGGCCTCCTCGATGTCGGCGGTCGGCGGCATCGACAACACGATCCGGTCGGCGCCCTGATCGAGCAGCCCGCCCGCGCGGTCCGCATCGATCTTGGTGACCGCGTGGCCCAGCGTGACTTCCAGCGCGGCCGGATCACGCCCCGCCGCTGCCGCCTCGTCGCGCATGAGCGTGAGCAGCGACGCGAGTTCGGGTCCGGCCACGCCCAACGGCTGAAAGCCGTCAGCCAACCGCCCGGCGCGGCGGGCCCGCGCCCGGCTGTGGGCGCGCGGGGGGTCGGGGGGGGCGTCGGGGGGGGCGGGGGGGGGGTTGCG
>NZ_LZIR01000082.1 GCF_001667035.1 Mycobacterium sp. 852002-51057_SCH5723018 | reverse complement strand
TTCATCACCCAGTTGGGTCGTAACTTCCAGGTGATCTACGAGCAGGCCAACTCCCACGGCCAGAAGGTGCAAAGCGCCGGCAGCAACATGGCCAGCACCGACAGCGCCGTCGGCTCCAGCTGGGCCTGACAGCATCGCGATGGCCCCGGGTGCGGTGAATGATGTACACCCAACGATGTCTCAGTGGGTGACGATCGTCGAGGTCGAACGGCATAACGCGGCTTGCTCGCAAGCTGGTCCAGCGCAGGCGGTTTCGCTGAGCGCGTCTTGAAGTCCGTGGCCCTGAAACGAATACCTCATTCAGCTGCACCCGGGGCAGTTCGCGTCACCTGCCGCTCGTCGAAAACCCACGTCGCTGTTGAAGTCCGCCTCGATTCGCATGCTGTCGCAAGCGTGCCTCGGATATGCGGTTGTCGAGCGGAGCCTAAACTGTGCCATCCATTTTCAGACAGCGGAAACTCCGCAGCTCTTCTAGCCGACCTACTCCCCGCTGGTTGGCAATGTCCGGTCAAGCGTGAGGACACCCAATCGGCGATTCCGGCAAATCGATCCTCCGGCGTTCGCAGTGGTGCACCGCGGGAGCGAAAGTCATCGACATCACCGTCGCCGGCACGCTGCGTCCCCACGACCTTGCCGACGGGCCTTGGCTGGGGACCGGTCATTACACGATATTCGTGACGTCGTGGGAACGTCGAAGTTCGACGTCACCATCGAGCCGAACGAGCGGCTCGACCGACACGTAGCGGGGGTTCTTCAGCACGGACCTGTTCGACCGAGTATCCGCTCACACGGGGATTCCATTGCACTGCTTGTGGATTGGGTTGACCCGATCGAGCCGACGGCGAGCTTGTTGGCGGTGCGGCTGGACTTGAGTTTCGGTGGTGGGACTCGACCTTTTGTGTTGCCGCGATGCGTCGCGCATGCGTTGACGGAGGCTTAGCCGCTCGCTGGCCGCAAGCGGCCATCTCGCCGCACTTGAGGACAGCCAGTGCTCCTAGGCGCGCGGGAGCGGCGCGAGGTCGGTCCTCGGTCGGGGCACGACCACGGACGTCTAGTCCGTTTTCCGAGTGCAATCCAGGGCTATCAAACGTAATGATCGGATCTAAAGACTCCAAGTCTGCTTGATAAGGAGACAGCGAGACGAAAAGTATGTATATTCTCCAACAAGAGCATCGTCGGTATTACAGCCCGGCGCCGCGTTAAGCGCGGTCCGCTCGGCCTGCTTCATTAGGAGGAGCACATGTCTTTCGCAACCACGCAGCCGGCGATGCTGGGGACCGCTGCCGCAGACCTGCAAGGCGTCGGCTCTGCCATGGGCGCTGGGAATATGGCCGCGGCAGCCGCTAACGCGGTCGCTGCGCTTTAAGCCGGGTATGGATTTCTAAGCGGAGCCTGAGCCGTGACATCACTTTTCGCGAAACCAGATACTCGGCAGCTGTTGGAGCAGACGGATTCACCATCGGTTGGCGAGGCGCTAACCGATGCTAATGAGGTCGGCGCCGGCGATTCCCAAATATCGTCCCGCCCACGTTCGCAGCGCACCGCGGCAGCAAGCGTCACTGAGATGGCCGCAGTGACTCCGCTGCAGACATCCGGCTTCAAAGCGCCCACGGCGCTACCTGCAATTCCGAAGTCCCTTCGTGCGCGGTGGCAGCAAGGCTACGGCAATTGGCTTGCGGCTTCTGACATCATCGTCGTGACCGGAGTCGTGGCGGCGGCGCACATCCTCCGATTCGGGAACGTAACGAGCGGCAGCCTGTGGACGGGATCCGCGTCGATCGCCTACTCGGCGGTCTCCATCGCGATCATCTTGGCGTGGACCTTGGTCCTGGCGATCTACCACACCCGTGCGCAGCAAGTGATCGGAGCTGGCCCCGAGGAGTTCCGTCGAGTATGGACGGCCACCTTGGGAATGTTCGGCGTTATCGCCGTTATATCTACCCTTTTCAAGCTCGAGATCGCGCGCGGTTATCTGGCAATCGCGTTTCCGCTCGGCCTCCTGGCGTTGTCCGTCAATCGCCACGTGGCCCGCATGTACCTGGCAGCACAGAGGCGTCGTGGTCGCTTCACGACCGCCGTCCTCGCCGTCGGCGAGCCCATATCGGTGACGCTCCTGGCGCAATCGTTGAGCCGACGTCCGGCCGATGGTTACACAGTGGTCGGTGCCTGCACTCTCGGTGGTCGGCAGCTTGAAAACATCGTCGTCCCCGGACTCGGGCCGGTCCCAGTATTCCCATACGCGGACGACATTCGACACGCGATCGCAGCATCGCGGGCCGACACCGTCGCGTTGACCTCGGCGGCGGAGTTGGGGCCGGAAGGCATCCGTGACCTATCGTGGCAATTGGAGAAGCTCGCTGTCGACCTGGTCGTGTCGCCGGGAATAGTTGATGTGGCTGGCCCGCGGCTGACTGTGCGGCCGGTGGCCGACCTACCGCTGATCCACGTTGACAAGCCTCAGTATCAAGGGGCCAAGCGTTTCCAGAAGCGGGCGTTCGATGTCTGCTTCTCGCTGCTTGCGTTGCTCGCCGCATCGCCGATCATGATTGCTGCCGCCCTGGCGGTAAAGCTGACCAGCCGGGGCCCGGTCTTCTATTGCGCCGAACGAATCGGGCTGGACGGTACGCCGTTCCGGATGATCAAGTTCCGCAGCATGGTTGTCGATGCCGACCAGCGACTGGCGGAGTTGACCGATCTCAACGACAGCGTCGGCGGTGTGTTGTTCAAGATCCGCAGGGACCCCAGAGTCACTCGAGTGGGCAGGATTCTGCGCCGGTACAGCATCGACGAACTCCCGCAGTTCTTTAACGTACTGCGTGGGGAAATGAGCGTCGTCGGACCTCGTCCACCCCTGGCGTGCGAAGTCGAGACCTACGACCACCGGGTGCGGCGCCGGCTGCTAGTGCGTCCAGGCATCACCGGACTGTGGCAGGTCAGCGGACGATCCGACCTGTCCTGGGAAGACTCGGTGCGGCTAGATCTGTCCTACGTCGAAAACTGGTCAATGCTAAGCGATTTGGCGATCGCGGCAAAGACGGTCGGGGCGGTCTTCTGTAGATCGGGCGCATATTGAGCGTGCGATCGGATCGTCCAAAGCAAGGTTTCCGCAGCCCAACAGAGAAAAAGACGGAAAGGCAGCGCATGCATCGAAATCTCCTCCCGGGCGCGGTTGTAACCGGAATCGGGTTAGTTACGCCGGTCGGGCGAGGAATCGACGAGTTCTTCTCGGCGCTATGCACTCCGACCTCCGGGCTGGTGCGCCCGCCGGAGGGACACTTCGCCGAGGGGCTTGTCGACGCGCTCGGCATCGCGCCGCCAATCGACCCTTTCGACGTCCTGCCGGAAAAGGATGCCCCTTTCGCGGACCGCTTTTCGGTGACGGCCGTGGCCGCGGCAGACGATGCGATCGCGGACTCGGGGATTCGGATCGGTATCGACGTCGACCCGTTGCGCGTGGCAGCGGTGATAGCAACGGCGACCGGCGGCACCATGACCTTCGAACAGCAAGCCCTGCTGCAGAACGAGCACGGGTTCGATGCGGTGGACCGCCACTTGTTCAACGGGTTCCTGCCGAACATGGCCGCATCCCGGATCACCATCAAACACGGCATCCGCGGTATGAGTCACTCGATCGCCTCAGCGTGCACGGCCAGCGCACAAGCCGTCGCCGAAGCGCTGCGGCTGATCCGCGCGGGTGACGCCGACGTGGTGATCTGCGGCGGCACCGAGGGGCCGCTCGGGCCCACCGGTCTGGCCGGGTTTTACAACGCCGGAACGCTGGCCTCCGGATGGGCGGACCCGACCGCCGCGAGCAGGCCATTCGACAGTGACCGTAACGGTTTCGTGGTCGGTGAGGGTGGCGGCGTGCTCGTGATCGAACGCGCGGATTTCGTCGACGCCCGTGGTGGCAGCGGATACGCGGATCTGATCGGTTGGGGCGCAACGAGCGATGCATACCATCTGGCCATCCCACGCCCCGACGCCAGCGGCATCGCCGCCAGCATGCGGATCGCGTTGCGCAACGCAGGTGTGGTGCCCGGCGAAGCCGGTTACCTGAACGCCCACGGCACCGGCACCCGCGTCGGTGATCTTGCCGAGGTGAAGGCCATTCGCGCCGTGTTCGGCGACGACCAGCCGTTAGTGAGCTCGACGAAAGGGGTCACGGGGCACCTCCTCGGGGGTGCTGGCGTCATCGAGGCGGCGGCAACAGTCCTCGCGCTGGCACGCGGGCAACTGCCTCCGACGAAGAACCTGGATCAGCCCGACAGCAAGTGCGATCTCAACCATCTGCGCGACAACGCCGTGGCGAAATCCGTCGAGATCGCGATGTCCAACTCCTTCGCCTTCGGCGGGCACAACGTCAGCCTGGTCTTCGGCCCCCCATCCACACGCCGCCGGCGCGGCGCACCGGATTCCGTTGTGGAGGCATGAGGTTACCAACCACCTCCGGGAACAGACCGGTCAAAACCAATAGCAACCCCGTACTAGAAGACTAGGAAGCCATGGCGCACATAGCCTTATCCGATAGTGGCATCGCCGCTCCCGACATCGACTCCGTCGGTGACGTGGTGGCGGACTTCGCCGCTGCGGCCAGAGATTGGCCTTACCGTTCTGCGATCGAGCACAACGGGACCGCCATCACGTATCGAGAGTTCGCGGAGCAGGTTCGTCTTACCGCATTGCGCTACCTCGCACGCCGGCTCGACGCCGACGGGCCATCGGGTCTGATCGGCGCATTGGTCTCCCACACACCCGCTGTGGTGGAGCACCTCCTTGGAATACTGCAAGCGCGCGCCACCTACTGCCCGATCGACGCGACTCTTCCGGTCGCCCGTAAACAGGCGCTCGCCGCGGCACTCGGAGTCGACCGACTTTTTGCGCCGGCCCCGGACGCGAGCGAACCGATGAACTTGCGGGTTGAGACGCTCGACGAGGACCCGGAAGCTTCGGATACCGACCTGCCGCAACCGTTATGGCACCGGAGCGATCCGGCGTATGTGCTGTGCACCTCGGGATCTACCGGGACACCGAAGCCGGTGGTGGTCTCGCGCCGTGCCCTCACGGCCACGGTGCGAGCACTGCGCGACCTCTTCGCAATCACTCCTGAGGACCGCGTGCTCCAGTTCGCTTCCCTCGGCTGGGACACCTGCTTGGAGGAGATCTTGCCCGCGCTAACCGGCGGGGCGACATTGGTTTTCGACGACGAGGCCCATTCCGGCTCGTTCCCGCGTTTTGTCCGCATGCTGGCAGAACGCAAGGTCACCGTAATCGACCTGCCCACGGCGTTCTGGCACGAACTGGTGCTCTTCCTGCACGAGGAGCGCGCGGCGCTGCCAGACAGCGTCCGGCTGGTGATCATCGGCGGCGAACGGATCGACCCCACGCGACTGGGGCAGTGGCGTGATCTGAACGTGGCGCACGTCAGGTTGCTCAACACCTACGGATGCACCGAAACGACGATGATCACCCACGCGGTGCAGCTGGCCGGCCCCGGCACCGAACCAGAAGTCGCGGCCCGTGACGCCGAGGCGCCCCTGGGGCGTCCGTTGCCACACGTCCGCGATTACGTCACCGAAGAGGGTGAACTGCTGATCTCGGGCCTCTCGCTGGCCACCGGGTACCTCGGGTTGGCGGAACTTACCGGCAAGGGATTCCCGGTCGCCGATCACGGCTTCGGGCCGACGCGGTGGTTCCACACCGGCGACATGGTCAGCCGCGGCGAGCACGGGTTGCTGTATTCGCGCGGCCGCGCTGACGAGCAGGTGAAAGTCCTTGGTGTCCGCGTTCATCCGGCAGAGGTGGAGGCGCAGCTGAACACCCACCCGGCGGTCGCGGGCGCCGTCGTGGTCGGCGAGCGCATGCTCGGGCACACGTCGTTGACCGCCTACGTTGCCCTGGCCGGGGAAATTACTCCGGCGGAGCTGAAACGTTACTTGCGTGAGCGCCTACCCAGCCAATTCGTGCCCAGCCGAGTGAAGTTCGTTACCGCACTGGCTTACACATCCAGCGGAAAAGTTGATCGAGCGGCAACGCGACGCGCAGCCGCGGACTATGACAGCAAAGGAGCAGGCCGATGAGCGCCGACTACATCGTTCAAATCTTCAGCAGGATCCTCGACACCTCCGAGGTGAACCCGAGTTCCGACTTCTTCGAACTGGGCGGCGATTCGCTGTTGGCGACCCGCGTGCTCAGTGCGATTGCCCGGGAATTCGGGACGGAGTTGTTGTTCGAGGACTTCGTCGATGACCCCTCGGCGGAGGGGTTATTCGCTAAAGTCGCCGCCTCAGCGCCGTGATCGGGGGAGACATGCGCGTGGTCGTCGTCGGTGCCGGCCTGGCCGGACTGACCGCCGCGGTCGAGTTGGCGGCGGCGGGCGCGGAAGTCACGGTGCTGGAGGCGCGTGACCGGGTAGGCGGCCGGATGCACGGCATTCCGATATCCGCGACGGTCTTCGCCGATGGGGGCGCTGCCTACCTCGGTGTGCGGCACACCGAACTGCTCGCACTGCTGCGGGAGCACGGACTTGACGTCGTCTCCACAGGGATGGCCGGGCATAGCACATTCCTGGTGTCGGAACGGCGAACGACTTCTGCGGGTCGGGTGCCCCCGCTTAGCGCGATCGCGCTCGGCGATCTCTTCGAACGGCTCGAGGAACTCGTCGCGCAGGTCCGGCCTGATGCGCCATGGCAGAGCCCACAGGCGGGACGTCTGGATCGGCTGTCTGCCGCGCAGTGGCTTGCCGACGAGGGCCTGCATCCGGACGCGCAGACCTTCTTCCCGCTGTTCATCGGCGAGATGATGGCCGCCGACCCGGCCGCGATCTCCGTTCTGCACATGGCCTTTTATCTGCGCTCCGGCGGAGGAATCCGGTATCTCAATGCCTTCGAGGGCGGGGCCCAGCAGTGGCGGATCGATGGCGGATCGCACCTGCTGTGCGGGGCGCTTGCTGACCGGCTTGGCGAGCGTGTGCAATTGCAGCAGGCGGTCCGTGCGATCGATCAGGACACTGAAGCGGTTGTGGTGCACACCATTTCGTCTGTTGATGGCACGCGGTCCGAGTATCGAGCCGACCGCGTGGTCGTCGCGGTGCCGCCGCTGTTAGCGCAGCGGATCGAGTTCCGGCCGGCTCTGCCCGCGCCACGTGCGACCCCGGCCACCGGCCGTGGGTGCGCGGTCAAGGTACATCAGAGCTATCCGGCTCCGATCTGGCGTGAGGACGGCTTGTCCGGGTGGTCGGTGAGTGCGCACGGACCGCTGCTATCTACGGTCGATGATTCTCCACCGGATGAATCCGCGGGTGTGCTAACGGGATTCGTCACCGGTGCGGCGGCGTCGGCCTTCAGCGCGCTGTCGCCGGCAATGCAGCGCGAGGCGGCCCAGGCCCACACTCATCGGCTCTTTCCGCAGTTACCGCCGCCGACACGATGCACTGTGACCGACTGGCTGGCTGAGGAATACAGCAGGGGATGCTACGCAGCCCTGTTCGGCCCCGGCGACTGGTTGCGGCTCGGTCCGACGCTGACCGAACCTCACGACCGAGTCCACTGGGCGGGCACCGAAACCAGCCTGGAGTTCTTCGGGCTGATGGAGGGGGCGATCAGGTCGGGCCAACGGGTCGCGACGGAATTGATCCACGGCGCTGAACCGACCGCCGTTTCGCGAAAGGTTATGTCGCGATGACATTACTCACCGAACTCACCGACCCCCCGCATATCGGTTTCACCGCGGCCATCGATCAGCCGTATACCTATGTACGCAAGCAGTTGTGGGAACCGGATTGGCGTCGTTACCCGGGTTGGGCGACCGTCACCGAGTCCGACTGGCGGGATGCGCAATGGCAGCGGGCCCACTCCGTCAAGAACATCGGGCAGCTGCGCGCCGTGGTAGGCGACCTGCTCGATGAGCGGTTCTATGCCGACCTGGCCGCCGATCAGCAGCAACGGGCCACCATGTCAATGCTGCTGCCGCCGCAGATGCTGAACACCATGGCTCCCAACGGCGCGCCGGACCGCGACGGGCTCACCGAGGCCTTTTACGCCGATCCGATCCGCCGCTACATGCTGCCGCTGCTCAGCGATCGCGAGCCGGAGTGGGGCTCGCATCCGTACGCCGAGCGAGATTCACTGCACGAGAGCGAGATGTGGGTGGTGGAAGGACTCACCCATCGATACCCGACCAAGGTGCTCGCCGAAATGATTTCGACCTGCCCGCAATATTGCGGGCACTGCACGCGGATGGATTTGGTCGGCAACTCCACGCCAACGGTCAGCAAGGCCAGGCTGACCCTGCACCCGGCCGACCGGTACGACCGAATGCTGGACTACTTGCGCGCCACACCGACGGTGCGCGATGTCGTGGTTTCCGGCGGGGATGTGGCGAACGTCCCCTGGCCGCGGCTGGAATCGTTTGTCACGCAATTGCTCGAGATTGACACCATCCGCGACATCCGCTTGGCGACAAAGGCGCTGGCCGCCCTGCCGCAGCACTGGCTGCAAGCGACGGTGGTCGACGGGGTCAACCGCGTGGCGCACGTTGCCGCCGCGCGCGGTGTCAACCTGGCTATGCATACCCACATCAACCATGTGCAGTCGGTGACCCCGCTGGTCGCGGAGGCGTCGCGCGCGCTGCTCGACGCAGGGCTGCGAGACGTGCGCAACCAGGGTGTGCTGATGCGTGGGGTGAACGCCACCGCCGACGACCTACTCGACCTGTGCTTCGCGCTGCAGGGCGAGGCGAATGTCTTACCGTACTACTTCTATATGTGCGACATGATCCCCAACGCCGAACACTGGCGGACGCCACTGTGGCAAGCTCAACAGCTGCAGCTTTCGATCATGGGTTATCTGCCCGGCTTCGCGACGCCACGCATTGTCTGCGACGTTCCCTACGTCGGGAAGCGGTGGGTCCATCAGGTGGTGCGTTACGACCGGCGCTTGGGCATCTCGTACTGGACCAAGAATTACCGCACTGGTTTGGATGGATCGGACGTCGACGCCTTGACCCGTGTCTACCCGTTCTACGACCCGATCGACACCCTGCCGGCATCGGGCCGGGCGTGGTGGCGGGAAAATAGCCACCTGCCTTGCGACGCGGCACTTTCGGTGGAAGACGGCTCGGTCGCGCTCGCCTCGGACGGCGGCGACGATCCGGTTTCGACCCCAGGCGCACCTTCGGTGACCCCGTCGTCGAAAGGCCACACGATGTGATCACTCCGGTGGGTGAGACAGAGATGGTCTGGATGGTATCGGTTTTCCCGCTTGGTTCGGCGAACCCTCGGTCGGTTGGTGAATGTGACTACGACATGTTGCAAGGCTGAGCGATGCCCTCGACATTGAACAACAGGCCACGCGTCTTGTCTGCGGCGGTCGACCAGGTCTTCTCCAGCGCCAGCAACGGGATCTTCACATTCGCTGTCGCAGTTGCCTCTACGACGGAATCGTTCGGCGAGATCGTGCTCATGATCACGGCCTTGGTCGCCATAGTCGGGGCTCAGCGCGGCGCGGTGGGAACTCCACTACTGCTGAAAGCAGATCAAACGACCGAGCGAATACGCCAGGAGGGTTCGTTCGCGCTGCTTGCCGGGCTGGCGGTCGGTTGTGCCGTGCTCGGCGTGATGGTGGTCTTCGGATACGGAGTCGGCCTGCCTGCAGTTATGCTCGCCATCTCCGCGCCTATCGTGTTGTGCCAGGACATCTTGAGGTACGTCGCAATCTCTGAGGGCAGACCGCACGTCGCGGCGACCTGGGATGGCGTCTGGTTCGTTGGAACTGTTGTGCTTCTTGTCTCGGCTTGGCTAAAGCTCTCCACAGTGCCGTGGCTGATTGGGGGATGGGCGGCCCTCGGGCTGGTTGCGTTCGCCGGTATGGCGGCGGATCTTCGGGTGTTACCCCGGCTCGATGGCTTCGGGCGGTGGGCGCGAGCTGGATGGCAACACCGCATCAGGTATGGCATCGACGCCGGGCTCGAGCAGATTACCGTCTTCCTGGTTCTGGCAATGGCGGCGGCTATGTTGAACCCGACGGCCACCGCGGCCCTTCGCGGCGCAACGGTTCTGTTGGCCCCCATTGCCATCCTGGCGGCCGCCCTGCAGGTAATCGTTATCTCGGAAAGCACCCGCGACTCGGCACAACCGCAGGCCGTCTGGCACGCCTCATTGCGATGGTTGGCCGGCATTGCAGCGTTGGCTGCGGTGGGAGGGGCGGTGCTGTGTTGGTTGCCGGTCAGGGTGGGAGCCTATCTTTTGGGGCCATCGTTCGAGCCGGCCCAGCATGTGGTTCCGATAGTGGTAGTCCAGTATTGCGCAAACGCGGTTGCGTTCGCGTTGGCTATTTTTCTTAAGGCGCTGAATCGAAGCTCGGACGTAATGCGTTTCAAGATCGCGTCGATGATCGTGACGCTCGTGGCTGCCACGGGCGCCGCATTCTTGTTCCGCAGCGCAAGCGGGGTCGCCGTCGGCTTGGTGGTAGCAACTTTCCTGGTGTCCTCGCTTGGGCTGGTCTATTACGCACCGTGGAAGGCGCGCGCTCGCGTGTCCTCGGTGGACATCGCGGCGGGGGCGTCGATGACTAATCCAGCAGAGAAGCAACGCGGACGCGGGCGTCGCTTAAGCAGCGGAAGCTGACGCGCGCGTGGCGTTGTATCGTCGGCTCCTTGCGCTGAGCCTTGCGTTCCAGGTGGCTCTCGGAATGTGTTGTCCACGCGCGACCGCAAGCGTCGGTGAGGCGCGACTGAACTTTCAAGTCCTGCGAGATGGTCCGGCCCCGGCGAGGTTTGGCCCCGGTCCCGCCTTGGTGACGACCAACCCGCCCGACAATGTTCCGACGATGCTAAGAGTTGCGGGCGGCAAGCTGACGAATGCGTCCACGGTCGATGGCCGCGCGGCCGGCTACTACACTTCCCCGAACTTGGGCGGGCAGGTCACGACCATTGGTGCTCGCTGGACGTTTACCCAGCGGGGTGGGACACGGGGCGCGATGGCACTTCTGATCTCCCATGGCGCCTTGCATCGCCCGTTTTCGGTGCATCTGGTGATCACACCGAATCTGTGGACTTTCGGGATATGGCCCCCCGATGGCTCGGTACCGGGTGAGCTAGAAACGTTGCAATCGCAGCGTTTTCAGGTGCCCCTCGATGAGGACGGCACACAAGTCTATGAGGCGCAGGTCGAAATCAACGGCGAGCGTGCGGATATCGAGCTGCCGGACGGCGAGCACCAAACCGTGATAGATCAGCGCATCGCCGATTGGGCCGGGTCGTTCGCCACATTCGAGGCCTACTCGGACCAAGGTTTGACGGATTCGCGTGTGGGGTTCACCGAAATATGGGCGCAGAGCCAGCGGGTCTAATGGCGAGCAGCGGTCAAACACATTGGCGTTACGGGTCGTTCGTCGCGCCGCCGGCGCCACAGTGCGACAGCCGCGCCATGATCGGACTATCACGGATGTCGGCGTAACAGGGCGGACGGCAATGATCTCAGCTCCCGACGTAGGACGGCTCGAGTTGGACCGACTCGTTTCACGGAAGGTCCTGCGCCATTCGTCTACTGTCGATCGTGTGGCGAAACCACCAGGAACGCATGTGCGCCGGCTGGCATGGACGGCGGCGGGCGCATCAGCTGGGGGCCTCCTACGCTACTGGGTCCATCACATCTGGCCGGGGCGTGCGCTTGCGGCCACCCTCGTGATTACCGCAGTTGCGGCGGTGTTGATCGGCTTCGCGGTTGTTGCGCCGATTCGAGCTTCGGTGAAGACGGTCTTGGTTAGCGCAGGTGGGGCCGCGGCAAGCATTAGCGCCGTCGCGACGCAGGCCGTCTCAGTAACACCGACGCAATCAATATTTGGCCTGGCAGGTTATCTCGTGTGTGTCCTTGCCGGCGTCCTATTGGGCATGCTGATGGCATTCTCTGTCTCGCGAAATGTTGAACGCGCAGAACGTAATTGAGGGTCGCCATGGGCTTAGCGCTTTTCGTCTTCGGTTCCGCGACAGGGGCGGCGCTTGCCTGGTTCGTCGACCACCGTGAGCCGAGTCGGTCAACTGTTGTCACGTTTAGCGGCATTGCGTGTGGGCTACTGGGCGCTTTGACGTACGCAAGTAGATTTACAACCGCGCCAGCGATCGAGGCCGGGTTCGGGCTTCTCGGCACGGCGGCACCATTGACTTTGTGTATGACGCCTTTGCGCGCCGTTTCTTGCCGGGGGGAAATCCTGCCTGCGGTCTGCCGCGTCGCCGCTATGCTGGCGCTTACGTTGGTGTACGGTATCAGCTGCGCCACTTTGGGATTCGTGTCGGTGCACAGCGCGCGCCACGTCTTTGGTATGCAGCATATTTCCGGTAAGCAGAATACGGGCAAACCCGTAGACTGTGTCATTATGATGTCGCTGAAGCCTTCTCATGCGTCCAAGCCAGGCTTCCGCCCCTACTCATGAAGTCGCGGGCTCTCCGTCGTCCGTCCGCCTGGGCGGGCGTGGTGGTGCTGGCCGCAGTCCTGAGCCTGGCGTGGGTATCGCACTGCACCTACCCGACGACTGTGCAGGCGACGGCGGGCACGATGTACCTGCCTTTCAACCTGAACGAGGCAGGGACTCCACGAAGAGTCTTCGCGCACTACATGCCCAACTTCCCCATATCGATAGACAACAAAGATGGGGACAAAGATTATTACGCAACGCAATACCTGACGGTGGGTGGTGAAAACGGCGAACACGCCGCATATGGCGGATTCCTGAGGGATAGGCCGCTGCCACGCGCCCACAGCGACGTGCAAGATTGGCAGCTGGCGGATCTGCGAACGGAGATTGGCCAAGCACAAAGTGTAGGCATTGACGGATTCGCGGTTGACGTGATTCAGCCCCACGCCTCGTCCAACGTCGTCGACCGG
>NZ_LZIR01000081.1 GCF_001667035.1 Mycobacterium sp. 852002-51057_SCH5723018 | reverse complement strand
GGCGATCTCGCGGATGGTGGCCCTGGAGTAGCCCACCTCGGCCGCGCAGCGCATGGTCGCGGCGACGATCCGTCGGCGGGTCTCCTCACCGCTCGCGCCGACCGGGCGACCCAGCTGCGCCCGCGTCATGGTGATGTCCTCACTCGTGCGTCCTGTCCGTCGACCCTGCAGCCAAGCTGCCGCTAGGAGAGAATATAATCGCACGATCGATTACTCGAGGTTCGGCGCGGAGGTGCGCGGTGGGTGAACCAGTAGCGCCGGCACAGTTGGGCCGCCCGGTGGGTGCCGATGGTGCGCAGACCCGCGCACGGATCATCGCCTCCGCGATGCGCTGCGTGGCCGAGGTGGGCTACTCCAGGGCCACCATCCGCGAGATCGCCCGCACGGCCAAGGTCACCAGCGCCAGCCTGTACAACTACTTTCCGAACAAGTCTGAATTGATCACCGCGGCGATCGCGGCCAGAACCGAGGTCGCGTTGCCGCGGCTGCGCCAGGCCGCCGGCCGTCCCGGCGGCGTCATCGAACGAATCGAAGCGGTGCTCGACGAATCCGGCCAACTGATGCGGGAATATCCCGATCTCGCCGCCTTCGAGTGGGCGATTCGGGCCGAAAACGCGCTCGCTCCTGAGTCCCGGATGGGCGGCGGCTCGGGCTTTCAGGCGTTCCGCGAGATCATCGAGAGCATCGTCGGGGACTCCACTCAACGGGGCGCGGTGGAAGCGGTCTATTCGCTGATCTATGGCCTCACCGAGCTGGCTGCCACGTTGCCCGCCGAGGACTACCACGCGGCGCTCGACTCGGCCAAGAAGCTGATCAGGGGCACGCTACTGGGCTCCCGATCCGCCGGCCCAGCCACCAGCGCGCGGGCCCGCCCGAGATCCACGCGCTGAACGCAGGCTCGACGCCGTCACCGCAGACCGGTCGGGACGAAGGTCCTTGATATGATCAATCGATTGATTATATAGTCGGCTCACGAACAGGAAGCCGAGACCTTGACCGAGACCGTGGGCGTGGCGTTCGACGTCGACGCGCTGCGACAGAAATACGCCGAAGAGCGGGCGCGCCGGCTGCGGCCCGACGGGATCGCGCAGTACGTGGAGACGGCGGGCCCTTTCGCCCGATTTGCCGAAGACCCTTGGGCCGACGGGAACTTCACCCGCGAACCGCTTACAGACGAGGTCGACGTGGCGGTCATCGGCGCCGGCTTCGGTGGGCTGTTGACGGGGGCGCGGCTTCGCGAGCTCGGTGTCGCAAGCGTGCGGCTGATCGACCGGGCGGCCGATGTCGGTGGCACCTGGTACTGGAACCGGTATCCGGGGATTGCGTGTGACGTCGAGTCCTATGTGTACATGCCGCTGCTGGAGGAGCTGGGCTACATTCCCTCCGAAAAGTACGCCAAGGGGCCGGAGATCTTCGCCCACTGCCGGCGCATCGCCGAGCACTACGACCTGTACCGCAACGCGTGCCTGCAGACCGACGTGCACGAGATCCGTTGGGATCCGGGCGAGTCCCGCTGGATCATCCGAACGAACCACGGCGACCAGATGCGGGCCAGGTTCGTCTCCATGGCCAACGGGTATCAGGCCAAACCCAAGCTGCCCGGCATCGAGGGCCTCGACCTTTTTCGTGGTCAAGCGTTTCATACCAGCCGGTGGGACTACGGCTACACCGGCGACAAGCTGCAGAAGCTGGCCGGCAAGCGGGTGGGCATCATCGGCACCGGCGCCACGGCGATCCAGTGCGTGCCGCACCTGGCTTCGGCCGCAGGTCATCTCTACGTCTTCCAGCGCACGCCCTCATCAGTCGACGTGCGCGCCAACCGGCCCACGGATCCGCAGTGGGCCAACGCATTACCACCTGGCTGGCAGCGCCACCGGATCCAGAACTTCCAGATCCTGACGGCCGGCGGCCGGGCCGAGGAGGATCTCGTTGCCGACGCCTGGACGAGCATCACGCGGAAGCTCCCAGTGATGCGCCACGACGGCGCCGGCTCGCTGGCCCCTGACGTCGAGCTGGCCGACTTCGTCAAGATGGAGGAAATCCGGGCGCGGGTCGACGAGCTGGTGGCCGACCGCGCCACCGCCGAGGCGCTCAAACCCTGGTACGGATACTTCTGCAAGCGCCCCTGCTTTCACGACGCGTATCTGCAGACGTTCAACCGCGACAACGTCACGCTGGTCGACACCCGCGGCCGCGGCGTGGAGCGCATCACCGAGGCCGGCGTGGTCGTCGACGGAGTCTGCCACGAACTCGACTGCCTGATCTTCGCAACGGGTTTCGAGGTGGGCACCGACTACTGTCGGCGCACCGGCTTCGAGCTGATAGGCCGCGACGGCGTGACGCTGACCGAGCGGTGGCGCGACGGTGTGCGCACATTCCAGGGTCTGTGCGCCAACGGTTTCCCGAACTGTTTCATCGAGAGCATCGCCCAGGCGGGGCTCACCGTGAACTTCCCCTACCTGCTGGACGTGCAGGCGAGCCACGCCGCATGGATCATCGCGTGGGCGCTCGACCGCCACGTCACCGAAGTCGAGGCATCACCCGGCGCCGAAGCCGCGTGGGTGGAGATGGTGACGGCCCGGTCGACCGCCACCGCCGAGCGGGCCGCGACCTGCACCCCCGGCTACTACAACCGGGAAGGCAAGGCGGACGCCAAGACCCGCCAGGGCAGCTTCTTCATCGGCGCACCGACCGAGTACGCCGACATCCTGGCGGCATGGCGGGCGCACGGTGGCCTGGACGGGCTGGAAATCCGCACCGCGGGGGCGCGGCAATGACGAGCCGGCAAGCCCGTCGGCGCTACGCGATCGGGCGGCTGCGCGGCGCCCGGCGGCGCCGCGCTTCCCCGAGGGTGGCGATCATCGGCGCGGGCTTCGGCGGCCTAGGCGCGGCGGTGGCGTTGCGCCGCGCCGGCATCGACGACCTGGTGATCATCGAGTGCGCCGACGGAGTGGGAGGCACATGGCGGCGCAACGTCTATCCTGGCGCCGCGTGCGACATCCAGAGCCACCTGTACTCGTATTCGTTTGCGCCGAACAAGGTTTGGAGCCGCACGTACGCCCGGCAACCCGAGATCCTCGCCTACCTCGAATCGGTGGCCGACGACTTCGATCTGCGCCGCCATCTCATGCTGGGCACCAAAGTGCGTTCGGTCCGCTGGAACTCCGACACCTGGACCTGGGAGTGCGCGCTGGACCGCGCCGGGCGCGCCGCCACGCTGACCGCCGACGTTGTCGTGTGCGCCATCGGGCTCTTCGGATCGCCCAGGCTTCCCGGCATCGAGGGCCTGACCGATTTCGCCGGAGCGCTGATCCACACCGCCCGGTGGGATCACGGCGTCGAGTTGGCCGGCAAGAGGGTGGCTGTCATCGGGACCGGTGCCAGCGGGGTGCAGGTCGTTCCGGAACTGGCGAAGATCGCGCGCAGCGTGACGGTGTTCCAGCGGACTCCGCCGTGGATGGTCCCCAAGGACGACAGACCCTACAGCGCAAGCGAATTGGCGCGATTTCGGCACAACCCCCTGGCGGTGCGTCTCGCGCGCTGGCGAATCTGGAAGTTCCAGCACGACAACACCGCGACTTTTGCCGACGACCCGCTGGTAGCCGCGCGCACGCATGTCGCGACCTCGTTCTTGGGGCGCACCGTGGCCGATGAGCGGCTGCGCCGCGCGCTGACCCCCGACTATCCCTTCCGCTGCAAGCGGGTGCTGCTGGGCGACGAGTACTACCGCGCGTTGCAGCAAGACAACGTCGAGCTGGTGACCGACGCAATCGAGCGGGTCGGCCCGACGTCGGTCACCACCGCGGCCGGTCGTGCGGTCGACCTCGATGCGATCGTGCTGGCCACCGGATTCGAGGCGGCACGCTACCTGTCGGGCATCGACGTCATCGGGATCGGCGGGCAGCGGCTGCACGAGCGCTGGGGCGCCGACCCAAGCGCCTACCTGGGCCTGGCCGTCGCCGGATTCCCGAATTTCTTCATGCTCTACGGGCCCAACACCAACCAGGGCGGCAACTCGATCGTCTACATCCTCGAGGCGGGTGCGCGGTTGATCGCCAGCGCGGTGAGCCGGGTTGCGCGCCGGGGTGGGTACGTCGACGTGCGCCCCGAGGTCGAAAAGCGTTACAACGACCGGCTTTCCGCGGACCTCGAGCGCACGGTGTGGACCCAGTGCGACAGCTACTTTCGTTCACCTACCGGCCGCATCGTGACCCAATGGCCCTACACCGAGCTGGAATATGCTCGCCGCACCTGGCGGATCCGTCCCCGGGAGTGGCTGCACCGCACCGACCGCTACCGGGCGGGATCGTCGGCGACCTCGATGTCACCGGCCGCCGCGGCCGCACGCAGTTGATGAAAGTCGTCGAGTGACTTGTCGGCGTAGGCATACGACCACTCGGCGACCGCGTTGTGCACGCTGTCGTTGGTGCCGACGTATCCGCGCAGTATCGACGCATTCGCGCTCTGCGAGTGCGCCCGCGCCAGCAGCACCGCGCAGGCGGTGACATATTCTCCGAACGTGGCGGCGGACATCCCTTCGGTGTCGATGGTGCCCTTCATGTCGTGGAACTGACGCACGTAGTAGTCGCGGCCGTCCTTGCGTGTGGTTCCCAGGAAGACATCGGACATGGCCTGCAGGATCTGCTGGCCGTCGGTGACGCGCACGCCCTGGCCCTTGGCCTCGACGGCCGAACGCAGGGTTTGTGGTTGGGGCCATCCGCCGAATTCGTCGAGCACCGATCGCACCGCCTCCTTGATCTGCAGGATCAGCGGCGTGCCGTTAGGGCCCACCAGGATGACCAGGTAACAGCGGGTGCCGACGCTGCCCACGCCGACCACCCGCAGCGCGACGTCCGTGATGCGAAAGTGCGACAGCAGCAGGGCCACGTCGGCCGGTACGACCGCCAGATACTCCTTAACCGCCTCCACCAAAGGCGCTTCGATCTCCTCGTCGACGTGCTGCAGGACCGGGGGCGACTCGCGCAGGCGCGGGGTTCCGTCCGTCCCAATCTCCATGATCTGCTGGAAGACTCGCGCCGACGTTCGGTTGCGCGCCCGGAACATCGTTTTCTGGATCACCGCGTGTAAGCCCTTCGACGCCTTCCCGGTGTAGCGCTCCGGTTCCGCGCGCAGGTAGTAGCGGTCGAGAACGTTCATCTCCTCGAGCATCGCCTGCAGGCCGGTTTGATAGCCCACCAACGCCTGTTCGACGCCACGGCGGATGGCCTTGGCCGGATACCCGGCGTGGCGGCCGCCGACGACGGCGCTGGTGATCAGGCGTTTGACGTCCCATTCGGCGGGCGCCACTGCGGCTTCGTCGAAGTCGTTCAGGTCGAACACCAATGACCGGTGCGGGGCGGCGTAGATGCCGAAATTGGAGACGTGGGCGTCGCCGCAGCACATGATCTCGATGCCGGTCGATGGGCTGGCGGCAAGGTCGGCGGCCATGACCGCCGCGGATCCACGGTAGAACGAGAAGGGGTCGGCGAGCATTCGGGCGAACCGCAGCGGGACGAGTTCGGTTAGCCGCCCGGCATTTTGGGCGACCAGAATGTCGGTAGCCGACCGCGCCGACGGGGTCAGCTGTGCCAGGGAGCGCCGCGGGGCGGTCTTGCGCAGCGAGCGACCGCGGGCCACGTCCTCGCCCGGAACTTCGAGGTCGATCAGGCGCTCACGCAGCACCCGTTGGGGCATCTGATCAGCATATGCATGCCGACCGCCGTGTACTTAGTTTCAGGCTGATTCTCAACGCTGTGCCGAGGGGCGTGCTCGTTAACACCGTCAAAATGTTGGAGGCCCGGCTCGATAGCCTGGGGATCGCGGTGAGAGGACGCCCGGATGGTAGAAGCGTTCGGCGCTGAGGTGTCTTCGCCTGCGACCGGCCCCGCACGCCGGAGTTGTATTACCTGGTCTGATGGCCTAGCCCGCCGGGCTTCCCGCCTTCATCGCCGCGATGACGCCGCCGTCTACGAGCAGGTCGGTACCGGTGATGAAGGATGCTTCCGGGCCGAGCAGGAACGCGGTGGCCGAGGCGATGTCGTCCGGGGTTCCGAGGCGGGCCGTCGCCGAGGCGGCGACCATCGCGCGCATGCCGTCACCGACCGGGGAGGCGAGTTCTTGTTGTCCCATCGGCGTTGAGATGACGCCGGGGCTGATCGAGTTGATGCGGGCGCCGCGCCGGCCCCACTGCGCGCTGGCAGCGCGGACTCGGATGTGGTTGGCCTGCTTGGCGATTCCGTAGGCGATGCCGGGCTGGGCGAGCTTTTGAGCGTGGACGAAGTCCAGCCCCAGCAGGTCACGCGCCGGGGTGTGGGCCAACGCGCGTTCTTGCACGGCGGTCGGCGGTGGGAACATGTGCCCGGCCATGCTGGCGATCACGACGCCCGCCCCGCCGGCCGCGACGACTGCGCCGAATTCCTCCAGCACCAGCGCCGTGCCCAAAAGATCCACGGCCAGGATCGCTTCGGCCGAGGCCTGCGAGGGGGACAGGCCGGCGGTGTGTGCCACCTGGGTCACGTCGCCGAGCGTGGCCGCGAGTTCGGCGAGCTGGCTCACCGAGTCCGGCGAGGCGACGTCGACGCCACGACATTCCACGCGGTGGCCGTCCGCGGTCAAGGACTCGCCCACCGACGCCAGCGCTGCGTCGTTGTAATCCGCCAGCAGCACCGTCTTGCCGGCGCCCAGGCGCCGGGCGATGGCCTGCCCCATGCCGCCGACGCCGATGACGGTCAGCACCTCGCGGGCCATGCGCGCTCCACATCCGAAGGTTGGCTAGTTAACCCGCGATGCTATACAACCCGGCGCTGACGGGAGTCAGGGAGTGTCTGCGGCATGGTGCGGGTGACCGCTGTGGCGAATCGCCCTTCCGACAAACGGCGCCTGGACGGTGGCAAGCAGGTAACGGCGGTTGACGATCAACGCGGCGACGGCCACCGCGGTGTAAATCCCGCACAGGATCAGCCGCCCCTGTGTCGAGACGATCGGGAACTGCACGACGAACAACACCAGCAGCGCCCACGCCGCGCCGCGGGCGAAACGGAGCGCCAGGATCAACGCCACCCCCATCAGGGTCTGCGTGGCGGTGAGCAGCACTTCCTCGATCTGGCGGGAGTCGAGCGCCAGAGAGAATCCGCCCCCGCCGAGCACGTGAGCCACCGGCAGCGACCCGATCAGCAGTGTCCACTGGTTGACCTTGGAGGAGATCAGCGTGGCGATCGCCGCGGTGCCCTTGCCGCGGGTCGCGAAGATGACCGCGATGATGAATTCGGGCGCTTCCGAGGCCAGCGGCGCCAGCCACTGAACCAGCAGGAATCGGTCGATGCCCAGCTCGGTACCCGCGGCGACCAGATTGTCGGCGAACGGCTTGGCGCACAGCAGGATGACCGCGCCGGACACGACAAACAGTCCGACCACGGCGATGCGCCGGCCGCGATCGGGCAGCTCCCCGAGCGCGGCGGCGGTACCGATGAGGTCGGGCTCCTCCACGTCACCGTGGCCGATCTTGTAGAGGTAGAAGCCGAACCAGGCGAGCAGCGTCAACCCGAGCGCCAGGTGGATTTCGCCGGTCACCGGTATCACGAACGCGACCACCCCGGCGATCAGCAGAAACCCGAGCTCGACGCGGTTGGCGGGCTCCAAGGCGAGGCCGGTCGATTTGCGGTTACCCGCCTTGCGCGCCACCAGGGTGCTGACCAAGACCACGACGGGCCAGCCCAATCCCATCAACAGCCGGTTGGATCCCGTCATGTTCGCGGCGGCGTACTGGGTGTATTCGGCATTGTGACCGGAGACGTACGCGTAATAGAGGTCGACGGCGTATTCGGGCAGCACCGCGACCAGGGCGAGGACCGCGATCGCCAGTCCGCCCGAGACATCGATCTGCGCGGCTTCGGCGGCCCACGCCAGCAGGAAGCTGGCCGCCACCACCGCCCCGCCGAAGACCACCAGGGCGGCGACCGGATCGAGATGCAGGCCGACGACCCGGGTGACCACCGCGGGTGCGATGAAGATCCCGGTGATCAGGGCCGAGCGGGTCAGTGTGAGCCGCCGCGCGCGTGAGGCCGTCGATACCGCGGCAGCGGGCCTGTCTGCGGCCAGCATCGTCATCCTTCATTCATCGAGGGGTGCCGGTCATTGGTGACTGGTTCGGCTCGCTTGCCGTCGCGAACTGCCTTTCAACGTTACCGGCGAAACAACCACCCAGCAACGTTGCGGGCGCGCAAAGCGATGGCGCGCCGCGCCCCATCTTTGCTGGCTACACAAGTCGATGCCGAAAGTTCGGACAGGCTGATCTAAAACTTTGGCAAACCTTCCGCGGCAGGGTGGCGGCGTTTCCGGCATGGCCAGCGCCGCAGCGGACGGATCGGGCGCGGCTTCGGCGGCGGGGCTCGTTGCCGATACGTTCGGGGTATGTCCTCCGCCAACCGGCCGTGGAACATCAACATCCACTACGACGCACTGCTGCAGTCCATGGTTCCGTCCGGCGCCGGGCGGGCCCTCGACGTCGGATGCGGCGACGGGTTTCTGGCCGCCCGCCTCACGCAGCGAGTTCCCGATGTCACCGCGCTGGATCTCGACGCCTCAGTCCTGCAACGCGCGCAGGAGCGGTTCGACACGGCGCCCGTCCGGTGGGTGCACGGCGATGTCATGACGGCCGACCTGCCCCGGGCAAGTTTCGACGCGGTGCTCTCCAATGCCACGCTGCATCACATCGACAACACGGGCGCAGCGCTGGAACGATTGGCGGATCTGGTAAGGGCCGCCGGGACGTTGGGCGTGGTCGCCTTCGTCAAGCCTTCGCTCCGAAATGCCCTGTGGCACTCGGCAAGTTGGACGGCGTGTGGCGTCGTCAACCGCGTCAAAGGCAAGTGGGAGCACACGGCGCCGATCAAGTGGCCGCCGTCGGACACACTGCAGGAGTTGCGCGCGCATGTCCGCGCCAAGCTGCCCGGCGCCCGCGTGCGCCGCCTGCTCTACGGGCGGGCACTGATCTCCTGGCGCGCACCGGGTTAGCCCGCGGGGCCCATCGCCGCGGCGCTGGCCTGCGTCATCAGTTCGACGATCTGATTGCGGGTCAGCGCGCCCATCGCCTGCACGGCGGCGCGCAGTTCTTCGCCGACAATCCAGGTGGGGCCGTTGGTGAGGTTGTCGAACGCCTCGGTGATGACATCGTCGACCGCCGCCGCGCCCGGTGGCATGTCGTCCGGGCTGCTGATCTGGCCGCGGCTGTATTCGAGTTGCCGCAACGCGGGCGTATTCGTCTTGCCCAGGATCAAGCCCAGGACGTCGACGCCCTTGTTGTGCAGTTCGGCCCACAGCGCTTCGGCGAAGACCATGTCGAAGGCTTTGGATGCGCCATAGGCCACCATGTTGGGTCCGCCGGCCAATCCGGCGCCGGACCCGAAGATCACGATCCCGCCGCTGCCTCGCTCGACCATTGCCGGGGCGAAGTGGTGGCATAGCTGCATCGGCACCATGCAGTTGCGTTGCACCAACGCCTCGGCTTCCTCGACCGGGTTGGCAAGGAACGGCTTGAAGTTCGGGTCGGCGCCGGCGCAGTAGACGAGGAACCCGATCTCGAGGTCGCTGGTGGCCTCGGCGATCGTGGACGCCGCACCCCGGTCCGCGAGATCGATTGCCAGGGTTCGCGTTTGGGCTGAGGTGCGGGCGGTGATCTGCGCTGCCACCTGATCCAGCACGGCCTGTCGGCGAGCCAGCAGCACCACGTTGACACCGCGCTGGGTGAGTTCCGCGGCGAACGCGGCGCCCAGGCCGTCGGAGGCCCCCGCGACCAGCGCCCACGGCCCGTACTTCGTTGCGAATGTCACGGGTGCACCCCTAACCGACGCTAGCTACTCGGACGATGGTGAACCGGCGGCGCGCGATGCGCCAACCGTCGGGCGTCCGGACCACCTCGTCATCGTAGAAACCGATGCCATTGACGCCGGCGCCGCCGGATTTGTTGTCACCAAACATGATCAGGGCATCAACGTAGGTGCGCGCCACGCCTTTGTCGCCATCGACCGTGATGGTTTGATTGGTTAGGCGGTGCAGCGTGTGCCCGGCCAGGGCGTGGGTTTTTTCCATGAAGTCCGTGACGGCGTCGACGCCTTTCCAGGCGCCGATCTCGCCGTAGTCGAGTTCGCAGTCGTCGGTGAACACGGTTCGGAACAGTGGCCAGTCTCGTCGGTCGATTCCGGTGGCATAACGCACAAGCAGATCCGAAATCTCTTGTCTGTCATCTGATTCGGTCATGGGATGGCTCCGTTCGGATGAACCACGATGCGCGGTGGCTCGTCGGATCGTCCACAGCCAGTTCCGGGTGTTCCATGAAGTCCACATCGGACGCGCAAATCGCTGTGCTCAGTGTCCGCAGCAGCGGCTCGCCCGGCCCGGGCGTGGGGTCCGGTGTATCGCGAACCTGTAGCTGGCCGTGCCTCAACACAACAGCGCAATGCGTCAGCCTCGTTTTGCTTCTCGAATAATCGATATAAAATCTCGAATGCTCGGTGTAACTGTATGAACCCCGCCGCGAAGGAGTCAACAAATCCGCGGATCGCCGTCTGCCCCGACCGCCCGGGTGCTCGACGTCGTCGAGCTCCTGGCCCGGTCCGGCAACGCGCAGCTGCGTTTCTCCGACATCGTGCGGGAGCTGGACCTCAACCAGGCGACCGCGCACGCGATCCTGAAGACGTTGTGCGACCGGGGTTGGGCCAGCCGCGATCCCGTCGCGAAGACGTTCAGTCTCGGCCCCGCGCTGGCGGTGGTGGCGGCGCGCACCGACACCGCCCGCCCGCTCGCGCAGGCGGCTCGTTCCGCGGTGCTCAAGTTGTCCCGCGAGGTCGGTTACGCCGGCTCCGTTGTCGAGCGATTCGGTGATTCGTTGGTGGTCACCGCATTCGAGGCCGACCCCGCCACCCAGCCGGCTGGAATACCGGGTGATCGCATCCCCTATGCCCCTCCGTTTGGCGTCGCACTTGCGGCCTGGGACACCGAGGAGGAACAACGGGCCTGGATTCGTCGCGGCGCGGGCGACAACACCGATCGCATCCAGCGTCTCGAGCGCGTCTTGGAGCACACGCGCGAGCGCGGATTCGACGTCGACTGGACGACGCCCGCGCTGGCGCAGGCCGTGCAGGTTGTCGCCACGCTGGATAGCAACGAGATGCCAATTCCGGTGCGGCACATCCTGGACCAGCTACTCGTCGAGTTCTCCACGATCGGCTTTCTCTCCGACGACAATCCGGGCCGCCGCAAACAGCCCGTCGTCACCATCGCCGCACCGGTATTCGACCACCGCCGGCGAGTCCCCCTGATGGTCGCCCTGCATCCGCTGTGCCCGTTGAGCGCGCGGCAGATCCGGGTCATCGGGAAAACGCTCACCGGCGAAACCGAGGCTATTTCCCAATCGCAGCCTGCGGCGGACCGGGCCGTCTAGCGCGTGCGCTGTTGAACGGCGCTTCCTGCCCGGGCTCGGGCGCACTTAAGCTCGGTAGATGGAACTGCGGCAGCTGCGCTACTTCGTGGCCGTCGCAGAGGAGCTGCATTTCGGTCGGGCGGCGAGGCGAGTCCGCATCTCCGGGCCCGCATTGTCGCAGCAAATCATCGCGCTGGAGCGCGAACTGGGCGCCGACCTGTTCGTGCGGGACCGGCGCAGCGTTCGGCTCACTCAAGCCGGACAGTCGTTGCTCGCCGACGCCCGGCGGATCCTGTCCCTGGCCGACGATGCCAAGCACCGGCTGCGACGGGCGGCCGCGCAAAGCGCTCCGGTGCGGTTGGGCTACGTCAGCTGGTTACCCGATGACATCCACGGCTTGGCTGGGACCTCGGTGGCGCTGCGGATCGACGAGTGGGTGCTGCCGTCGCACGCCCAAGCCGACCGCGTCGCCGAGGGCACCCTGGACATCGCGCTGGCCTGGGTCACCGCCGAGCAGGTCAAGCAGCGCGGGCTGACGGCCCACCTGCTGCGCGCCGAGCCCCTACACGCTGTCGCTCCCGGTACCTGCTCGCCGGAACCCGTTGCGGCACAAGAAGTCCACGTGCTCGTTGACGCCGACGAGTCGGTGTGGTCGTCGTGGAATCGGTTTGCCGAGGAGTTCGCCGCCGACACCGGCGCACGCGTCGTCAGGATCGACGACGGGGGCGTGACCGGGGACGCGTTTTATATGCACGTCCGCAAGATCGGCGCCGCCGTGCTCGCCTCGCCGAAACGCCATACCGCGGTGATCCCACCCAGCCTGGGTCAGCGTCCCGTCGCCGAGCCGATTCCCTTGTGGACTTGGTCGTTGGTGCACCGCCAAGACGACGACCGGGCCGGCGTCGCCCGCGTGGTCGACTCCCTGTTGACGATCGCGTGCGGCCGCGGATGGCTCGCGCCTCCCGCGGGCCGCTGGTGGATCCCGGGTGACGACCCCCACCGCGGCGCCCTCGAATCGGCCGCCGACCTGCGGTAGTAAGCCGAGTCGAGCACTGGTAGGGGCTCGATCCTGGACAGCGGGTCGCCGCGGCGCTTCAGTGGGGGTATCGACGAAAGGACGAAAACCCATGGCGCAGAGCTACGTTGTCGACGACCTCGCCGGCTTCGTCGTCGGCGCCCAGCAGCGGGACCTGAGCGATCGGCACCGGGCCTTGTTGAAGCGCAACGTGCTGGACAGCGTCGCCTGCGCCGTAGGGTCGTTGGACGGGGAGCTCATCGCAACGATCCGCGAGCACACCGGGCAATTCAGCGGCGTCCCCACTGCCACCCTGGTCGGCGGCGGGCGGGCATCGGTCGACCAGGCGGCGTTCTTCAACACGGTGCTGGTGCGCTACCCCGACCTGCTCGACACGTATCTCACGGTCGGAGGACTGTGCCACCCCGCCGACAACTTCGGCGCGGTGCTGGCCGTCGCCGAGCACGTCGACGCCAGCGGTGCGGATTTTCTGCTGGCCCTGGCGGTCGCCTACGAGGTCCAATGCCGGTTCAGCGCTCAGGTTCCGGTGATGGCGCGCGGGATCAATCACGCCCTGCAACTGGCGATGTCGGTCGCGGCGGGCTCGGCGAAGGTGCTCGGGCTGGACGCCGAGGCCACCGCCAACGCCATCGCGGCCGCCGCGGCCGACAACGTGTCGCTGGCAACCGTACACGCCGAACCGGTTTCGAACTGGAAGGGCATTTCGCCGGCCAGCACCGGCATGCGCGCGGTGTACACCACGATGTTGGCCGGCCGCGGCATCACCGGCCCGAAGTCGCTATTCGAAGGCCCACACGGCCTGGCGCAGCTCTTCGATCAGCCGATCGACTTTCACACCGACGACAGGGAACTCAGCTGCGTCGAGCAGACGTACCTGAAGCAGTACTGCTCACTTATCCACGGCCAGGCCATCATTGACGCGGTCTTGGCGATCCGCGGTGACCGCGGACTGCGCGGCGATGACGTCGCGCAGGTGCAGCTCGAAGTCTTTCAGGGCGCCTATGACTTCGCCGGCGGCGGCGCGTACGGCGACAAGGAGCATCCGCTGACCAAGGAACAGGCCGACTACAACCTCAAATATCTGAGCGCGGTGGCGCTGCTCGACGGCGGGGTCGGTCCCGAACAACTTGAGGCCGAACGGGTTCTGCGCGTCGACGTCCAGGACCTGCTGGCACGGGTGGACGTCAAGGCGGCGCCCGACCTCACCGCGGACTACCCCCAGCGCACCGCGGCGCGGGTGCACGTGGTGACGCGCGACGGGCGGAACTTCAGCCGCGAGCAGGCCGATTACGAGGGCTCGCCCACCCGTCCCATGTCCTGGGAACGCGTCATCGACAAGTTCGACTGGCTCGCCGAACCCTTCTGCGACGACGCCCTGCGCGCCGACCTCGTCGCCGCGGTCGATCACCTGGACGAGATTCCGGCCGCCGAGTTCGCCGGCCTGCTGGGGGCGGTGAGCCCCACCGCCGCGCGCCCGCGCAGCAGGGTGCGATTCTGATCGCTCTGCGCGCCCCCTTGCGTCGTTAGCTACCGGCATCCGATGATCGGCCATGCGCAAAGAACGCGGCATCAACCGGTGGGAATTGGTCACCTGCGCGCTGGCGGGGCATGTCACCTACGCGCCGGACGACGAGGCACTCGCCGCCCGGCTCAGCGGCACCACCGGGCTGGGCGAAGTGTGGCGCTGCCTGCGCTGCGGCGAATACACCGTAGGCGAGCCGCATGGACGCGGCCGCGCCGAGGACGCACCGATGATCATGCGTGGCAAGGCGTTACGCCAGGCCATCATCATTCGTACGCTGGCCGTCGAACGGCTGTTTCGAGCGGTGGTGATCGCGCTTGCGGCGTATGCCGTGTGGAAATTCCGCGGTGCGAGGGGGGCGATCCAGGCCACTCTGGACCGCGACCTGCCGATCTTTCGCGCCGCCGGTTTCAAGGTCGACCAGATGACGATCGTCCACGAGCTGGAAAAGGCGCTGGCCACCAAGCCATCCACGTTGGCGCTGCTGACGTTGATGTTGGCCGGCTACGCGCTGATCGAGGTCATAGAGGGTGTCGGCCTGTGGTTGCTGAAGCGCTGGGGCGAGTACTTCGCGGTGGTGGCCACCTCGGTGTTTCTGCCGCTGGAGGTCCATGACCTGCTCAAGGGCATCACGATGACCCGCCTGGTCACCTTTACGATCAATGTGGCCGCCGTGGTCTACCTGCTGGTCTCGAAACGGCTGTTCGGCCTGCGGGGCGGCCGGAAGGCCTACGACGAGGAGCGCCGCGGTGAGCAGCTTCTCGACGTCGAGCGAGCCGCTACGATGACATGAACGACGACAGATTTGTGACGAGTCGGTCATGGCCGCGGCGAATGTGCCTGACGACACAGACCGCTTTTCGTGACGTTTACCGCGGCGCGGCAACACCGTAAGGCGACCGCGGTGCAATTCGGTGTAATCCGGTGCAATTCAAAGAGCCGCTTACCGGCCGAACGGACAAGGGATTGGAAGACTGTGGCAACACTGCCGGCCTGGATCAACCAGAATCCAGCCAATTTTGACGTCGTCACCCCGATCAAGGCGCGCGCCTGCAACGCGCTCTACGCCGTCCTGAGGAGCGGCAAGCCGCGCCACGGGGCCCGCCGACCCCGGATCATGCGCAGGGGCGCCGAGCGCTGCTGATGGCGATGACCAAACGCGCCAAATGACAACGAGTTAGCGGCCCTGCGCCGCGCGTTCGCGCCGGCGCGCCCGCGAAGCCCGCAAATTGGCGGCGTTGCCGCACGTCTTCACGTCGTGCCACACCCCGCTGTTGTTTTTCGAGCGGTCGTAGAACGTCGCCTCGCAAGCATCGTTGCGGCATCGTTTGATCCGCTGCCAGGTGCCGTCCTGCTGGCTCAGCAAGATTTCCGCCCACAGCGCCGAGGCGAGCCAGCGCCAGCCGTTGCCGGTGGGTTCCAGCCGCACCGCCCCCGTCTGCGACACCGCGAGACACGCCGAAACAGGACCCGCGGCCTGCTCGCCCGGCGGTTGTCCGGTGACCAGCCCCGTGATCGTGCCCCGCAAACTGCGCAGCCTCGATACATCGGTGTCGGTGAGGGCCGGCGGTCGCACGTCGAAGCCACGCAAGGCCGACCACGTCCGCACCGCGCCGGCCGCCCAGTCCGCGGCGGGCGCGGCGTCGCCCAGCAGGTCGGGGCCGTATCCGCCGATGCCCATGGTGTTGAGGAAGTCCTGAACCAGCCCCAGGCCGCCGGGTGCCGGAACTAGCCCGTACCGCTGTGACGCAGCCCATGTCGAAGACATAGTCTAAATTTACTTGCCTATGTCATCACGGTCAACTACGGTGACAGATTCAAAGCGGGTTCACTTACGTCAGGGAGTTGTGTCATGGTCAACATCAAGGGGTCGACGGTCGTGGTTACCGGCGGTCAGCGCGGGCTCGGCAAGACCATCGTGGAGGAGTTGTTGCAGCGGGGCGCGGCCAAGGTGTACGCCACGGCACGCGCACCCAAGCCGAGCGACGACCCGCGCGTGGTGAGTGTCGAGCTCGACGTCACCAAACCGAATTCCGTTGCCGCACTCGCCGTTACGGCCCCGGATGCCAATATCGTCATCAACAATGCCGGCATCATCGGTGCGTCGAATCTGCTCAGCTCCGACATCGAGGAAGCGCGGGCCGTCTTCGAGACGAACTACTTCGGTGCGCTGCGGGTCGCCAAGGCTTTTGCACCGATCCTGGCCGACAACGGCGGCGGGGCGCTGGTCGACATCCATTCCATCTTGTCCTGGGTGGCCGGCTTCGGCGGCTACGGTGCCTCCAAGGCGGCCTTGTGGTCGGCGACGAACTCGCTGCGGCTCGAGCTGGAGAAGCAGGGCACCTTGGTGACCGGAGTCCACCTGAGCTTCACCGAGACGGACATGACGTCGGGCTTCGACGTGCCCAAGAACGACCCGCGCCAGGTGGCAAGGCAGATCGTCGACGGCATCGAGCGGGGCGACGCCGAGGTGCTGGCCGACGATGACACCCGCTACATCAAGTCGAGCCTGTCCGGCCCCGTCGAGGCCCTGCGAGCGGGGTAGGCCGGACTCGTCGGTGGTTCCGGGTGGTCTCGTAAATGGTCCGTCCGAAGCCAGATCCCCTTCTGTGAGGTGGGCGAGAGGGCTTGTGGGGGCCCTCCGCCGAAGGGGCTTACTGACTTCGGACGGACCACCGGTAGTTCCGGCAAGACCACAATCGCAGCCGGCGGCCAACGCTTTCCATGGCCGAAAGTCCCCGACGCGTCGGCCCAAAGTCACAGCTGCGCGAGGAACCGCACCGGCTGGCCGACGTGTTTGGATAGCGGCATGGAACCCGAACCCCCGGAACGCGTCGTCAGCGCCGCCCGCGTCGTCTCAGCCAGCGCCGAGCGCATTTTCGAACTGATCGCCGACCCCGCCCTCCAACCCAGCTGGGACGGCAACAACAACCTCGCCTCCTCCGCTCCAGGCCAGCGCGTTCGCCGGGTCGGTGACATCTTCAAAACGACGCTGACCAATGGTGCCGTGCGGGAGAACCACGTCGTCGAATTCATCGAAGGCAGCAAGATCGCCTGGTGCCCGGCGGAACCGAAAAAGCAGCCGCCCGGCCATCTGTGGCGCTGGGAACTCCACCCCATCAACGAAACGCTCACCAGCGTGACCCACACCTACGACTGGACGGGCCTGACTGACAGCACCCGAATGGAGAGGGCCCGTTCGACGACGGCCGACATGCTGCGCGAGTCCATCGACCGGCTCGCCTCGCTGGCACAGACGTCCGACGGGGGAAGCGGAGGCTGAGATGGCCCTTCCACCGCCGGGCGAGGATCGCGCCGCCATCGTCACCGGAGCTTCGTCGGGCATCGGCGAACAGTTCGCCGAAATACTTTCCCGGCGCGGCTACCAGGTTGTGCTGGTGGCGCGCAGCGCCGACCGGCTCGAAGAACTCGCCGGCGGGCTGGGACCGCAGGCGCACCCGCTACCGGCCGACCTGTCCGATCGCGCGGCGCGGGCCGCTCTGCCCGACCGAGTGGCGGCGCTGGGCCTGATCCCTGACATCCTGGTCAACAACGCCGGCTTGTCGACGCTCGGTCTCGTCGCGAAATCGGTTCCTGAGCAAGAAGTCAACCTGGTCGAGGTCGACGTGGCCGCCGTGGTGGACCTGTGCAGCCGGTTCCTGCCGGCGATGGTGGACCGCCGTCGAGGCGCCGTGCTGAACGTCGCCTCGGTGGCCGGGTTCGGGCCGCTGCCGGGCCAGGCCGCGTACGGCGCGGCGAAGGCGTTCGTGTTGTCCTACACCCATAGCCTGCGCGGCGAATTGCGCGGCACCGGGGTCAGCGCGACCGCGCTGTGTCCCGGCCCGGTCGATACCGGGTTCGGCGAGGCGGCCGGCTTCTCCAAGGAGGAAGCCGAATCGGCCCTGCCAAGGGTGATGTGGGTTCCCGCCGAAAAGGTGGCGCAGGCCGGGATCGACGGCCTCGCGGCGGGCAAGGCCGTGGTGGTCCCGGGCCGCGCCAACCGCGCGGCGGCGGCCCTCTTCCGGGTCGCGCCGCCCGAACTGCTGCTCGGGGTGCTGGCGCGCAACCACCCGGCTTTCAAACGGGACTGAGACTAGCCCTTCCGGGCGCGCACCCACTGAAACGTGCCGTAGTTCTTGGTCCGCACGCTGACGAATCCGTTGTCTTCGAGGATGTCGCCGATTTCGTCGTCGCCAAACACATGTGCCCCGACGTTCGGCAGCTTCTGCCAAAACCGGGCGGCCCACCCGACGGTGGGCACCATGATCGCCAGCCTGCCGCCCGCCCGCAGCACCCGCGCCATCTCGGCCAGGGCCGCCGTCGGATCCGGCACCAGCTGCAGCACGGCGGTGGAGACCACCGCATCGACTGTGTTGTCGCGCAATGGGAGTCGTTGGGCGTCGGCCTTGATGAAGCCGACCTGCGGCCCGGCCTCATTGCGGACGGCGCGCGCCAGCATGGGCTCGGAGATGTCGACGCCCAGTGCCAGTCCATCGGGGCCGGCCGCGCGCGCCAGCGACGCGGTGACGTTACCCGGACCCGAGCCGACGTCCAGCGCGACGCCGCCGGCCGGGATGTTCAGCCACTCGATGGGCAGCTGCCATGCGCTGATCAGCCTGCGCGAAAGGGCCTGGGCGTTGTCGTAGAGCATCGACCCGATCGGCGATGCCCACGCCGCCTGGATCGGGCCGGTGTTCTTCGGGACGGCCTCGCCCGCGTCGGATCCATTGCCGAGCAGGTTCAGGTAGCCCTTGCTCATATCTGGATCGGCCGGCGGATCCGCGAGCAGGTCCAGCGCTCGGCGCAACGCGGGCGGCAGCGAAACGTGTACGTCGGTCACACGCACTCCTTCGATCAAAAACCAAGTGTTACATGGGAAATCGAAGTGGGGCCGCACCGCCCCTGGCTCCGACACACGCCTGTTGGCAGCCTACGCCGAGGCGCCGGGTACCTCGACCGGCGGTGGATGTGGGATGCGTTACCGCCGCACCGCGGCGCGCTCGCGGACCAGGGCGTACAGCCGCCACTCACCGGGCACGCCTTTGAGCGCGCTCGCGCCTCGATCGGAGAACCGGTGCCGCGAGCCGGTGACGATGTCACGCACCGTGGAGGACACCAGAACCTCGCTGGGTCCGGCCAGCGCGCCAACCCGCGCGCCGATGTGCACGGCCATGCCGGCGACGTCGTTTTTCGCCACGCCGCGCACCTCGACCTCGCCGGCGTGGATGCCCACCCGCACCTCGATGCCCAGCACCCGTACCGCGTCGACGATGTCGTCGGCGCAGGCGAGCGCGGCGCTCGGGCTGGAGAAGGTGGCGACGAATCCGTCGCCCGCGGTGTTGACTTCACGCCCGCCGAAGCGCTGCAGTTCGTGGCGAATGATGGTGTCGTGGTTGTCCAACAGGTCGCGCCACCGGCCGTCGCCGAGCAGGGCGGCCCGCTCGGTGGAGCCGACGATGTCGGTGAACACGATCGTGGTGAGTAGCCGCTCGGCGTCCGAACCGCCCCGCATGCCGGTGATGAACTCCTCGATCTCGTCGAGCATCGGCCCCGTGTTGCCGACCCAGTACAGGGTGTCGTCGCCCGGCAGCTCGACGATGTGCGACCCGGCGATGTGCTCGGCGAGGTAATGGCCGTGCGCGACCGGGGTGAATTGCGAGTCGGCGCGGTGCAGGATGAGCGTCGGCGCGGTGATGCGCGGCAGCGTGTCGCGGACGTCGGCCTCCCGGATGGCCTTGATCATCGCGCGGGCCATGCTGGGTGAGGCGGCACGGTTGCCGGCCGCGTCCCACCAGCCGCGGAACGCGTCGTCGCGGGCGACGCTGGGGGCGATGATGCCGAGCATGTCGAAGCCCTGATCGACCGCGTCCGGATCGATTCCGACGGTCGTGTACAGATCGATGGTGTCGATTTGGCTGCCCATCGGGTAGTCGGGCGCGTACAACGTGCGGGCCGCGCCGTTGATGATCACCAGGCTGTGCACCCGGTCGGGGTGCTCGGCGGCCAGCACGAGTCCGGTCATCGAGGTGAAGCCGGGCGCAACCACCGTCGCCCGCTCGCATCCCACCGCGTTCATGACGGCGATTACGTCCTTGGCCCAGAATTTCGGGCCGATCACGTCCGCCGAGGGGACGCGCGACGACAGCCCGATCCCGCGTTGGTCGAGCCGGATCACCCTGGCGAACGAGGCCAGCCGCCGATGAAAGCGGTACATCGACGGCTCGGCGTCGACCGAGTCGATCGGGATGGACGGGCCGGGAAGCAGCAGCAGGTCGATCGGTCCATCGCCGAAAATCTGGTAGGCGATGTCCGTGTCGCCGCAACTGGCGTACCGGGTGCGCGGTGCCCCAGAAAAGCCAGACACGGCTATCAGGCTAATTCAGGGCCCCGACAAGTCGAACCCCGCTAGCGACCGATGATCGGAACCAGGTAGCGGGCGGCGTAGTCGCGGACGGCCGCCTGGTCCGCTGTGTCGAGCCGGTCGGTGGGAAAGACGATGATGCCCAGGGCGACCCTGAGCAGGACGTCGGAGATGTTGGCCAGGTCGGGGTCGGGGATGTCGGCCCCGCAACGCCGCAGCGTATGGGCGATGCCGTCGGCGAACTGGCGAATCGGGAAGGCGTCGGATCGGGAAAACAGGCCGAAAAGCTCTGGCTCGCTCTCGACGATCCGGGAGTACAGCCGCGAGTCCTGGATCAGGCGCACCCCGAGGGCGAAAGCCTCGATCACGGCCTCCTGCGGGTTGCATCCCGCGGTGGCCTGGTCCAACGTGCTGAAGAAGTGCTCGGCCTCGCGCCGCACCACCTGCTCGAACAGGTCGTCCTTGGTCGGAAAACGCCGGTAGATGGTGCTCCGGCTGACGCCGGCGCGGGCGGCTACGTCTTCGATGTTGGCGCGGCGCACGCCGTAGGTCTCGAAGACGGCTCGCGCGGTGTCCAGGATGGCGCGGTCGAGGTCGGTCTTGTCGCCCAGGACAAGGCTGTGCTTTTGCATTGGTCACGACCCTCACGGCAACGTCGGCGAAGACGATGTTATCGTGACACAAAGATACCTATTTGTTTCTCTGACTCACTACTGAGCACCCGAGGGGATAGGGATGACGGCGCAATGGGCTGAGCGGGATTTCGACGCTGGTGTGCGCGAGGCGGTGCCTGTCCTGGTTGAGCGGCCGGTTGACGACGCAATCGCCGACGCGTCGCCGCGCCTGGGGCCCGAGTCGTTGATCTGGAAGTTCTACGGAGATCACCGCACCCAGTTCTTCGGCTTCCAGCGCACGGCGGGCGTCGAGAACTGCATCGAGCAGCTCGCCCAGGGCGTGCTCGATCACTCGGTGATTTTCAGCGATATGTTGGGCCGCGCCAAGCGGACCGCACCGCCGCTGATGAAAACCGTCTACTCCGACGATCCGCACGGGTGGGGCCGCAAGGTGCGCGATTTCCACAAACCGATCAAGGGCACCATCAGCGACGGCTCGAGGTATCACGCGCTGAACCCCGAGCTGTTCTACTGGGCGCACGCCACGTTCGTCGACCAGGTCATCTACACCACCGACACGTTCATCCGCCGGTTGTCCCGCGCCGAAAAGGAGCAGATCTTCAACGAGGGCAAGGTCTGGTACGGCCTCTACGGGGTCAGCGATCGCGGCCAGCCGCAGACCTATGACGAGTTCCTCGCCTACTGGGACGAGATGCTCGACCGGTTCGTCCCGCACAAGACGGTGCTGTACGGCACCGGCTACATCCGGAAGGGGATTCCGGGCCCGCGGTGGATTCCCGGGCCGGTCTGGAAAACCTTGTCCGCGCCGCTCAATGCCTACACCCGGCTGGTGCTGGTGGGCACCCTGCCGCCGCGGATGCGCGAGGTGTGCGGGCTGGAGTGGGATGCCAAGAAGGAGAGGCGTTTTCAGCGGTTCGCCGCCGCGATGCGTGCGCTGAACCCGCTGATCAACCGGCTGCCCCTGCCGTTCATCTACCTGCCGTGGGCGGCCCAGGCATGGCGGCGCGCGGGCGTCGACCCGCGTAGGCTGCACAATTCTCGTCGGGAGGCTCTTCGGGATGCCGCGGCCTAATCGCGCAGCAGCCGTTCGGCGTTGCCGTGCGCGATCTTCTCCCGGACGGCGGACAGCGTCGTTCGCTCGAATCCCTTGACGGCCTCCTCGTTCTGGCGGCTTGCGGTCGGCGGGCGCCCGGCGCGCACGCCTACGACTCTGCGCCAGGCTCGCATATTTGGGAAATGAAGCGTCGCCGAAGCCTGCTGGCAAGAAAGAATTTGCCCGGGCATGGGGCAACGTTCAAGGCGCGTCTGCCCGCGGACAGCTCGCGCGGTTGTCGGCCCTTCGGGGATGCGACAGGATCGACGGCGTGGGCGATTTTTCGCTGTTGGACCTCCCCAGTTCGGCACCGGTCGAAGATCCCGAGGCGTACCTGCGCGCGGCGATCGCTTGGCACTTCGGCGAGGACACCGGCTCGCCGTTCTGGTTGCGGACCGCCCGGACGCTGGATTTCGACCCGTTGACCGACGTCAAAACCTTTGCGGATCTGCGCCTGTTTCCCAACCTCGTCAACGAACTGCGCGGTGTGGCGGTCGAGGATCTCATCCCGCGTGGCTACGGATCGGCCCCGCCGGTGCCCCAGATATTCGAATCCGGCGGCACCACCGGGGCTCCGAAACGGACTGTGCAGATGCCGGATTGGATCGCCCAGGTCGTCCAGTGGCAGACGGAGGACTTCACCACGGGCGGCTTCGTCCCCGGCCGGGGCTTCCTGTGCCTGATGCCGAGCGGCCCGCACGGCGTCGGCTACTTCTCCCGTTTGGTTGCCGAGCGGCTGGGCGCGATCTTCCACGCGATCGACATCGACCCGCGCTGGGTGAAAAAGGTCGCGGCGCGCAATGCGGCCCACGAGGTGGCCGCCTACGTCGATCACCTTGTCGAGCAGGCCGTGTTCGTTCTGCAGACGCAGGACATCGCCAACCTGCACACGACTCCGCCGCTGCTCGAGGCGATCGCCCGCGACGACCGCGTGGTGGACCTGGTGAACGAGAAGATCCGCTACCTGTTGCTCAGCGGTGCACATGTGGATGCCGACACCCTTGACCTGCTGCGCGAGATTTTTCCGGACACGACGATCACCATGGCCTTCGGCAGCACCATGGTGCTTTCTCAAGCGATCACCCGAATCACCGACGGCGACTCGTTCGTCTTCGACCCGCGGACACCCTACGTGGTGTTCTGGGTGGTCGATCCCGAGACGGGAGAACGAGTGTCATACGGGCAGCCGGGCCAGGTGGTGATGAACCACATCAGCAAGGGAATGTTCATACCGAACAACCTGGAGCGCGACCTGGCGATCAGGATGCCCGGGCCGGCGGGGCAGCTCAGCGACTCCCTCAGCGAGGTGCGGCCCGTGACCACCTTCGAGGGCGAGGCCGTCATCGAAGGTGTGTATTGAGCATGGGGCGCGAAGCCTCGGGTGCCACAACCGATTTGGTGTGCCTGGACGCTCTCGGTACGCGCGGTGAGTACCGGACCCGCAACCGCGAGGTCATCAGGAGCACCGCGGGGGTTGCGGTTGCCGAGCTGAGCATCGTTCCACCGCTGTATGTTTCGCGAACCATCGGCGCGCAGCGCAGGGCCCGGCCGCTGCCGGTCGCGCAGCGCGAGGCGGCGCTGGCCGATGCCGCCGCGGTCTTCTCGACCGCCGTGATCGGCGGGCTGGACTTTGAGAGCTATGTCCGCCTGGCCAGCCGGATTTCGGGCCTTCCGATCGCGGTGACCCGCGCCGGGGCACGCAGCGTGGCCGACGCCGTCGCCGCCGCGTTCGATGCGGTGCGGCCGGCCCGCCCCGCCGGGGCCGTCTTCGACTGGCGCGAGCAGCACACCCGCACCGGCGGCGCGGTGTGGGCGCGGCGCGGCGAGGTGTTCGCCGTGCACGCGGCCGGGAACGGCCCCGGCGTGCACGGCCTGTGGCCGCAGGCGCTCGCGCTGGGCTACCGGGTGGCGGTGCGCCCGTCGCGCCGGGAGCCGCTGACCGGTCACCGGCTGGTTAATGCATTGCGCCAGTCGGGGTTTCGCCCCGAAGACGCGGTCTATCTGCCCACCGACCACGGCGGCGCCGACGACATCATCCGGTCGGCCGACCTTGCCATGGTGTATGGCGGCCAGGACGTCGTGGACAAGTACATCGATGATCCCGCCGTGATGGTCAACGGGCCCGGCCGAGCCAAGATCCTGATCACGGCCGACCGCGATTGGCGCGACTACCTCGACCTCATCGTCGACTCGATCGCCAACCTGGGCGGAATGGCGTGCGTCAACACCACCGCGGTGCTCTACGAGGGCGACCCAGCCCCGCTGGCCGCGGCGCTCGCCGACCGATTGGCGACGATCGAGGCGCTCCCCGCCGAGGACGAGCGAGCGATCCTGCCCACCCAGCCCATCGAGAAGGCGCGGGCGCTGGCCGACTATCTGGCGGTCAAGGCGGCGGGCACGATGCCGTTGCTGGGCGCCGATCGGGTGGTCGCCGCGTTAGGGGACGGCCACGCCGCGCTGCGCCCAGCCGTGCACCTGATGGCCGAACCCGATGTCGGCAAGCTCAACATCGAGTTGCCGTTTCCGTGCGTGTGGGTTTCGTCGTGGCCGCGCGGCGCCGGGGTGGAGCCACTGCGGCATTCGCTGGTCGTCACCGCGATGACCGGTGACGAGAACCTGATCGACGAGCTGCTAGCCGAACCGACGGTCGCCAACGTTTACCGCGGCCACCCGACTTTCTATGCGGCGCCGCAGATCCCGCACGACGGATTCCTGGCGGATGCCCTGATGCGCAACAAGGGGTTCGTCAGGGACTAGCCCGCCCTGGCGCTAGTCCCTGACGAACAAATCAGGTCAGCTGCCGAAGCCCCCGCTTGGAGACGCGACGACGGTGGTCGGCGCGGCCGGACCGACGCCGGCCGGCGCGGTGGGGCCGTCGCCGATACGGCTGGCCGCGAAGGCCGCGCCCTTCTCGATTATTGCCCCGTCGGATGCGTAGGTGTCGTGCGCGGCGAAATTCATCCCGTCAGAGCAGACCGGGTCCTCGGGAGCGCACACCTTGATGGTCTTCGGCTGATACAGCGGGCCGATCGCAACCGGGGGCTGGTTGAGGAAGTTCATCGCGCGGACGTTGGGCATGCCGAACAGCACCACCGACGACACGTGGTTGGCCACCTCGGGGTCCATCGGTTTCGGCACGGTCGCGGGATCGACCCCGTCCGGTACGGCGGCCGAGGTGACGAATCCCATCACGGCCGCCCCTTGCGAGTAGCCGCTCAGCACCATCTTGGTGTTGGGGCAGTCGTGCGCCATGGAAACGACGTGAGCGCCGGCGTCTCGAATGCCGTCGAGGCCGGTCTCCCACTCGTTGCTAGCGGGATAGTTCACCGGATACACATCGACCGACTTCCCGCCCACGCGCGAGCGCAGGGAGTCGACGAATGCCTGCCCAGTGGGGCCGACGCCAGGAGGCTCCCCGGTACCCCGGGCGAACACCACCTGCACGTCTGGACACGGCTGTGCGGAGGCGGAGGGGAGGGCAGCCGCGAACACCGAGGCGCTGATGCCCGATGCCGCAACTACCGCGGAACCAAGATAACGAGGGATGTGACGTGCAATCATGCCGCAAAAGTGCCCATCTGTACGAGTGCCTAAACAGTGAGTTCCCTGGCAATTATTGCAGGTGTGTAAAGACCACGCGCGCTGGGAGAATCGGTGCGTCTGCTTGCCGCCGGACACGGCCCTATGACGGGGCGAAGCGCGGGACCGGACGCCGGTGTGGTCTGCTAGCTGGAGCCCGAGTCGAGGATTACGGTCAAGCCAGAGCGGCACCCTCGGCGCGCAGTTCGGAGTGAACGCGGCAGTGAACGTGAACGTGATAGCGCGGCCCTTCAAGCAGGCCGTACCGAAGGCCATCGCGGGGGCCACCGACCGGTTGGCTAATCCGGCGCGGGTCTCGGATCCCGACAAGCTGCGCCGCGCCGTATCCGGCAAGACGGTGCTGGTGACGGGCGCGTCCTATGGCATCGGCGAAGCGACCGCCCGCAAAATGGCCGCCGCGGGAGCGACGGTGCTGATCGTGGCCCGGTCGGCGGAGAGGCTCGACGACGTCGCGGCGGCGATCAACGCCGGCGGGGGCCGGGCCGTCGCCTACCCGACCGATCTCACCGACGAGGCCGCCGTCGCGGGACTGACGAAGCGGATCACCGCAAACCACGGCGCGCTGGACATTGTGGTGAGTAACGCCGGCAAGTCCCTGCGCCGCTCGTTGCATGACCAGTATGACCGCCCGCATGACTTTCACCGCACCATCGCCATCAACTACTTGGGGCCGATCTGGTTGCTGCTCGGCCTTTTACCGGCGATGCGCGAGCGCGGCGGCGGGCACATCGTGAACGTTTCGAGCGTCGGCGTGCGTGTCGCACCAGGCCCGCAATGGGGCGCGTACCAAGCGTCCAAGGGAGCGTTCGATCGCTGGCTGCGCAGCGTGGCACCGGAACTGCACGTCGACGGCGTGGACGTCACGTCGGTCTACTTCGCACTGGTTCGCACCCGGATGATCGCGCCAACGCCGATCCTGGGCCGGTTGCCCGGCCTGTCCCCGGACGAAGCCGCCGACGCGATCGCCAAAGCGGTCATCGCGCGGCCCCGCACCAACGAACCGCCCTGGGTGTGGCCGGCCGAGCTAGCCTCGGTGCTGCTGGCCGGCCCCGCCGAGCGCGCGGCCCGGCTGTGGCACCGCCGCTTCTTCGCCAATCCGGGTGCCCCCGAGGCGCAACGATGACCGACGGCGTAATTGCCACCGCGGCCCGGGCGCTGCTGCGTTCCGGCTTGCTGAGCCCGCCCTCTCCCGTCGCGGGGTTCCGGCTGCTGCGCGAGGCCCGCCGGGGCGGCACCAATCCCTACACGCTGCTGGCGGTCACGGCGGCTCGGTGGCCGAACAGGGGCGCGATCGTCGATGACGACGGCGCCCTGAACTACGGCGAACTCCGGCACGAGACCGAATCCCTTGCCCGCGAGTTGTCCGACGCTGGAATCGGACCCGGCCAAGCTGTGGGGGTCATGTGCCGCAACGGACGCGGCTTCGTCAAGGCGTTCTTCGCCGTGGCGTTGGTGGGCGCCGACGTGGTGCTCGTCAACACCGATTTCCGCGTCGATGCGCTGGCCGCCGCCGTCAGCGCACACCGGATCACGACGATCGTCGCCGACGAGGAATTCGCCGAACGGGCGCGCGCCGCCTCTGAAGCCGGCGCATCGGTCACGGTCGTCGACCCGCAGACCGTCGATGCACGCGACGGGGACCCGCGGCCCGGCGTCTCGGCGCCCGGCCGGATCATCTTGCTCACGTCGGGCACCACCGGAAAGCCCAAAGGGGTGCCGCGCGCCCCGCAGCTGCGGTCGGCGGTGGGCGTGTGGGTGACGATCCTCGATCGCACCGGGTTGCACACCGGGTCGCGGACCTCGGTGGCAATGCCGATGTTTCACGGGCTGGGGCTCGGGATGCTGATGCTGACGGTGGCCCTCGGCGGCACCGTACTGACCCATCGCCACTTCGACGCCGAAGCCGCGCTCGCCCAGGCGTCGCTGCATCGCGCCGACGCGTTCACGGCGGTCCCGGTGGTGCTCGCGCGCATCCTCGAACTGCCCCACCGGGTGCGGGCGCGAAACCCGTTGCCCTACCTGCGCGTGGTGCTGTCGAGCGGCGACCGGCTCGACCCCACCCTCGGGCAGCGGTTCATGGACGCCTACGGCGACATCCTCTACAACGGTTACGGCTCCACCGAGGTCGGCATCGGCGCCCTCGCCACGCCGGCCGACCTGCGGGACGCCCCCGAGACCGTCGGGAAGCCGGTTGCGGGTTGCCCCGTGCGCATCTTCGACAAGAACGACAGGCCCGTCGGTCCGCGCGTGACCGGGCGCATCTTCGTAGGCGGCGAGCTGGCCAGCGAGGGCTACACCGGCGGCTCGGATGCTGATGAAGCCAAGGCCGTCGTCGAGAACATGACCAGCACCGGGGACATGGGCTATCTCGACAACGCGGGCCGGCTGTTCATCGTCGGTCGCGAAGACGACATGATCATCTCCGGCGGGGAGAACGTGTATCCGCGCGCGGTCGAAAACGCGCTCGCCGAACACCCCGATGTCGCCGACAACGCGGTGATCGGCGTGCCCGACGAGCAGTTCGGTCAGCGACTGGCCGCCTTCGTCGTGGCGAAGCCGGAAGGCGCCATCGACCCGACGGTATTGCGGGAGTACTTGCAGGGCAGGGTCTCTCGCTTCGAACAGCCCAGGGACATCCACATCGTCGACAGCATCCCGCGCAATCCGGCCGGCAAGGTCGTGCGCAAGGAGCTGTCGGGCTGACGCGAAAGCCCCTACAACTCCTGCTTGGGCTCCAGGGCTTCGACCCTCTTGGCCAGCCAGTTGGGCGCCAGCACCGAGACGGCGGTCGCGCCGGCCGTCGCGCCGATCACGCCCGACCAGGCGACCGGCCCGAGCGGGGTACACCCGAAGAACTGGCTTACGCCGGGAGTTTGGACGATGGCGACCAAGACACCCGCGCTGCCCAGCGCCGTGCCCAACACCAGCGGGCTGTGGCGGCGCGTCAGCAGGGTTTGCGCGAGCTGCGTGGTCACCAGCGCGGTGAGTCCCATTGTGGACGTGCGGCGTTCGGTGCCCGGAGTCCAGCGGCCGATGGCCCACGCCGCCGTCGCTCCAGCGGCCGTGACGGCGCCGCGGGTGACGATCTGGCGCATGAGCGGGGCGTCGAGGGAAGGCGCCGGTTCGGCCAGCGCCGCACGCTGGAACGCGCGCTGCAGCTCGTCGGCGTCACGGTCGATCCCGTCTTCGGCCTCTTCGGGCTGGGGGTACTGCGGGGTGACGGCGACCGCAAGCGCGGGAAACATGTCGGTGAGCAGGTTCACCAGCAGCAGTTGCCGCGTGCCCACCGGCGCGCGGCCGGTGCCCAGCGCGGTCCCGATGATGGTGAAGAGCACCTCGCCCACGTTGCCGCCGACCAGGATGCCCACCGCGTCGCGGACCCCGCCCCACATGCCGCGGCCCTCGACCAGCGCGTCGAGCAGCACACCAAGATCGTTGTCGGTCAAGACGATATCGGCGGCCCCGCGCGCGGCCGACGAACCGCGCCCGCTCACCCCGATGCCCACGTCGGCCATCCGGATCGCGGCGGCGTCGTTGGCCCCGTCACCGACCATCGCCGTCACCTGCCCGCCGCGCTGCAGCGCCGCGACGATCTGGACCTTTTGCTCCGGGCTGACGCGGGCGAAGACCTGGACGTCGGCGGCCAGTTTGGCCCGAGCGTCCTCGTCGAGGGCGGCGAGTTCAGCGCCGCTCACCTCCCGCGCATCGGACGGCAGGCCAAGTTGGCGGGCGATCGCGCGGGCGGTCACCGGGTGATCGCCGGTGATCAGCACGACTCTGCGACCGGATTCGACCAGCGCCTCGATCAGCGGGCGCGCCGATTCCCGTGCGGTGTCGGCCAATCCGACGTAGCCGATCAGCTCGAGGTCGCACGCGGCGGCGTCGACGTCGTCGGCGTCGGTGTCGTCCTCGGTGGTCCCGCGCTCCCAACGGCGCTGCGCCACCGCCAGCACGCGCAGGCCCTGCCCGGCCAGGCGCAACACCAAGGACTCGGCCTCCTCGAGGTCGGCGTCGGCGTCGGCATCGGCGAACCGGCAGCGCGGCAGGATCTCTTCGGGAGCGCCCTTCACAATCAGCATCGGTCCCGCGTCGGCGCCGACGAGGCCGACCGACGCGGAGTAACCGCGGCTGGACTCGAACGGCACCTCGGCCAGTACGTTCCATTCCGGATCGCCTTGCCCATCAAGGGATTCCGCGGCCGTGAGGATGGCCTCGTCGGTGGCGTGCGCGTGGCCCTGCCCGTTTTGCGGCTCGCCGCAGCTCCGCGCGGCGGCCCGCAACACCTCGGCGGCCCTCGGGTCACCCGCGTCAGGAAACGGACCCTCGGCGCTGGTGCCGTGCGGCACGCAGCAGACGACGCGCAGGTGGTTTTCGGTGAGCGTGCCGGTCTTGTCGAAACAGACGGTCTGTACCCGGCCCAGCGCTTCGACGGCCCGAGGCGTGCGCACCAGCGCGCCGCGCCGCGACAAACGCTGGGCGGCGGCCAGCTGGGAGAGGGTGGCCACCAGCGGCAGGCCCTCCGGGACGGCGGCCACGGCGATCGCGACGCCGTCGGCGACCGCCTGACGCAGCGAACCCCGGTGTGCCAGGGCCAAACCCGTCACCGCCGCGCCGCCGGCGAGCGTCAGCGGGAGCACCTTGCTGGTCAGCTCACGCAGCCGCGCCTGCACGCCCGCGGCGGACTCGACATCGGAGATCGCCGTGATCGCGCGTTGCGCCGCGGTCCCGGCGCCGGTGGCCACGACGATCGCGCGGGCGCGCCCGGCGACGATGGTGCTGCCCTCGAACAGCATGCTGGCCCGGTCGGTGTCGGCGACCGCGACGGGCTCGACCTGCTTGTCCACCGGCAGCGACTCTCCGGTGAGGAAGGACTCGTCGACCTCGAGGTCGTCGGCCACCAGCAGTCTTGCGTCCGCGGGCACCACCTCCGGGGCGGCCAGGTCGATGATGTCGCCCGGGCGCAGCGATTTCGCGCTGACCGTGACGGTCCGCTCGATGGAACGGGCCGCCTCCAGCCGGCGGTGCGCCGTGGCGACCGTGGGCAAAACGACGCGGCGCGCGTGTTGATCCTGTTCGGCGAACAGCTCGGCCACCGCCGCCTCGGCCCGCAACCGCTGCACCCCACCGGCAAGCGCGTTGGCCGTCATCACGCCCGCGACCAGCAGCGCGTCCACATTGCTGCCAACGATTGCCGAGGCCGCCGCTCCCACCGCGAGGATCGGTGTCAGCGGATCGGCGAGCTCGGCCCGTGTCGCCGACAGCAGCCGCCCCACCCGGGTGGCCGGGCCCCGCAGCGGCGCGATGACCGGGTTGTAGGACAGGTCGCCGAGGAGCTGTCGCCACGGCGCGGTACCGGGCTCGACGGCCAAGGGTCGGGTGCGGCTTGCCAACCGCGAGTAGACGATCTCGGGGTCAAGGGCGTGCCAGGCGGTCAGCGGCTGGGGCGTCGGGTCCGGCTGCCGCAGCGCCCGGGTGGCCGAGAAGGCGCCCGACATCAACGCGGCCGCGGCGGCCGCGTTCACCGGATTGAGCCAGCGCTGCAGGGCCAACGGGTTGACCGAGCCGGGTTCCCCGGTCACCAACAGCAGCCCGGCCAGGGTGCTGCCGCCCTTGGCGAGGCGCACCGACGACTCGGTGGCCTCCCGCGCGACCGGCAGCGCGGACAAGATGCGGACCGCCGCGGCCAGATCGGTGCCGGTGATGATGTCGGCGGTCCACGGGGTCGCCGCTTGCGGGTCGTCGAGGGCTATCCCGACGTCGGCGATGGCCAGGGCGGCCAGCGTGTCGGTCGACGCGAAGTCGCGGTGCAGCGCGGTGATCAGCAGCACCGGGCCGCGATCGGTCCGCAGGTCGCGCACCAACCTGAGCAGCGGGGTCCCCGCCGGGTGACTCACGGCGACGCTGGCGGTCAGATCCTCGGTGCCGGCGACGTGGCGCAACACCACCCGAGCGCCGGTGCGGTGCGCGGTCTGCAGCAGCGGGATCGCGAACGGGTCGACCTCCCAGCCCACGTCGACGCTGCCGACGCGTTCGCCGTCGACCACGAGGTCGGCGTGTTCGAGCCCCTGGGCGGGGGTCGTCGACGGTCCCTGCGCCCGCAGCCAGTGCAGGCGGGCCCCGGTGGCCGGCAGCTCGTCGGGATCGGGCTCGGGGGCCTCCTCGCCGTGCAGCAGCGCGTCGGCCACCTCGTAGACGCGGTCCTCGTCCCAGCCGGGCAGGTCTCCCCGGGCCACCAACACGGCGCGGTGGTCACCGCGCAGCGCGGCCCCGTCGATCACGACGACCTTCACCCGGTCCAGGCGGCGCAGAGCGCCGGGGTCGAGGATCAGTTGCCCGGCGTTGGCGAGCCCGCGGCCCAATACCGCGGCGAACGTCTGGCGGCCCACGTGCGCGGCCCTCGGCACGCCGGCCAGCAGCGCCCCGGCCGCGTCTTCGGTGCCGCCGCCGGCCAGCAGCGCGCCCGCCGCGGCGATCAACGAGGCGTTGGCGGCCTGATCGGCGTACTCCTCCACCGGACCTGCCATCGAGCCCTTCGCGGTGTCGATGGCGGCGTCGATGGCCCCCCCGACCATGACATGCGAAACCTCACCCGCGGCCGCGGCCGCCCAGTTGTGGCGCGGCGCCTGGGACTTGGGCCCGGCCGACGAGATGACGGGGACCACCGGGGCCTGGGGCCGCTTGGGCGAGGCCAGCTCCGGCTCCCGCTCGCGCCATCGCTGACGGTGCGCCGACGCCTCGGAGATCTGCAGGCTGCGTTGCGCGAGATCGAGCAGGGGGGTGCCGACCGCCTGGGTCAGCCCGTTGGCCAAGGCGGTCGAGGCGCTGAGTGCGATGTCGGTGCCGACCCGACCCAGCCGCGATTCCAGGACGGCGACCACGCGCGGCTGGTGATTCAGCAGGGCGGCCGCGGCGCGCGCGCTTCGCGGCGCGACGGGCAGCCGGCCCAGCCAGCCGGTGACCGCGGCGCCGATCGCGGCGACGTCCATCGCCGCGGCGGTTACCGGCACCAGGATCGCCAACGGGTTGCCCGGGTCGGCGAAGGGTGCGGTCCGCGTTGCCGACGTGGGCCCGGCCATGGCGAGGTCGGCGGCCACGTTGCAGACGGTCTCCCGTATCTCGTCCAAAACACGGTCGCCGTCGGCCGCGCTGTCCAGCTCGACCACGAGCCGGCCAAGGGCGCCCTCGACGTGCGCCGTGGCCACGCCGGGGATCCGGCGAACCGGCTCCTCGACGACCGGCGCGTGCTCGTGCCACGCGGGGAAGGGCAGCAGCGGGTCCAGGTCGAGGTGCACGCGCCGCCCGCTCTGCCAGCGCACCGGCGGCGCGACGCCGTTGGAGCTGTCGGAGGTGACGCCTATCCCGATCGCGCGGCCCGTCGTTTGGGCCATCGAGTGAACCACCGGGCCGGCCAGCTCGGCGACCGGGCTGGTGAGCGTCTGCACGGTGCCGGCCGCGCCGGCCGCGGTCGACACGCCGGCCCGCAACACTTGTGCGGCCCCGCCCGCCTCGCCGGCGACGACGCTGGCCACACCAGGAATCTTCACTCCGTCACCCTTCGATTACGTCTACCGCGCCCAATGATCCTGGCGTGTCAGGGGCCTGTCCACAGATGCGCTCCAGGACGGCCACGCGATAACACCAACCATGTGTGGCGGGTCGATCCGCTCAGTTATCAGGGGTGCAATCGCGTCCCTGGCAGCAAGGTTACCGGTTTGAGGGCACGGTCAAACGTGTCGACGGGCACGCGCGGATGCGGACTTCGGGCAACAAGCCCTCGTCACCGGCGGCGGCCGCGACCGGCCGAGCGATTAGTATTGCGCGCCAACGGTTTTGGCATTTGCCGGAGCCGGCGCGCCTCGAATGGCGTGAATGCGCGGTAGCCGTCGAACGGCTACGTGTCGCGGCTTTGCGAGAGGAAAACGGCTACAAAATTCGGTGGTTGGCACGGCCGACGTGGTACCCGGCCGGAAAGGATTTCTCGATAACCTGCAACTGATGGTCCACTCTGGACTCGAGTTCGAGGACCACGCAGCTATCGCCGAGCGCTTTCGATTCGAGAACTATGTACCGCTGACCACAATCGGTGATCGGGTCGCCCGAGTGCAATTTCTCGACCGGCACCGTCTCCGGCGTTCCGTCTGGCTCCATCTATCACACGTTAGGTCAATTCCACGGGCGAGGGAATAGACCGCTAAGTGGGGCCGGCCTGTGGCTGTTTGAAGAAAACGCTGACGCGAGAGATCAGCCCGTCGTCGGCTTGCTCGAAGAGGATGCACTCGGGCCACGCGGCGGGGGCGCCGTCGATCTCAAACGCCTCGGTCAACTCGACGTAGGACAACCGGGCGTTCACGTGCGAAACCCGTTGCACCTGTAGCCGGTGGCCCTCGAGATTGGTGAGCACCTTGCGCAGATAGGCGACGTAGTGCTGCTTGCCCTCGACCACGTCGCAGAACGGGCCCTCACGGGTCAAGCCTTCGTCGGCAATCGTGGTGGCCAGGCCGTCCCAATCGTGTGCGGCCAGGCACTCCAAATAGCGCTCGACGATGCCGGCGCCGACTTCGGTCACCTCGGTGACTCCACGCCACACACAGTAAGGCACCGCGGCGGTCCGCAAAATACCGCGCCGCGGGCGAAAATGGTGCGGTGAGTGCACCCAGCGCGCCGGAATCGCCGGCCGAGGAGCCGACCTGTTACCGGCATCCCGGGCGCCAGACCTACGTGCGCTGCAACCGGTGCGAACGCTACATCTGCGGGGACTGCATGCGCGCCGCTGCCGTGGGTCACCAGTGCGTGGAGTGTGTGGAGGCCGGTGCCCGCTCGATCCGACAGCCGCGGACCCGCTTCGGGGGGCTGCAGCGGTCGGCCACGCCCGTGGTCACCTATGCGCTGATCGCGATCAACGTCGCGGTTTTCATCGCGCAAATGGCGTCGGGGAATTTCGAGCAGCAGCTCAGCCTGTGGCCACCGGCCGTCGCCGACGGTCAGTTGTACCGGCTGGCGACCGCGGCGTTTTTGCATTACGGCGCAACGCATTTGCTGTTCAACATGTGGGCGCTGTATGTCGTGGGCCCACCGCTCGAAATGTGGTTGGGCCGGTTGCGCTTCGGCGCGCTGTATGCGTTGAGCGGGCTGGGCGGGTCGGTACTGGTCTACCTGATCTCGCCGCTCAACACGGCGACGGCGGGCGCTTCGGGCGCGATCTTCGGCCTCTTCGGTGCCACGTTCGTGGTGGCGAAGCGGCTCACCCTCGACGTCCGCTGGGTGGTCGCGGTCATAGTCGTCAACCTGGTCTTCACGTTCGTCGTCCCGGCGATCAGTTCGCAACGGATCAGCTGGCAGGGGCACGTCGGCGGACTCGTCACGGGCGGACTGGTCGCCGTGGCCTACGTCTACCCGCCGCGGGAACGCCGCAACCAGATCCAGGCCGCGGCGACGATCCTCGTCTTGGCGGTGTTCGCCGCGCTGGTCTGGTGGCGCACAGCCGATCTCGTTACGGAACTGTCCCTGTGAGCTGGTGGCTGGCCCATGCCGAGCGGGCGCTGTCCGAAGATGTTCCGGCGCCGCCGGGCGCCGTCCGCGACTTCTACGTCGATCTCGACAACCTCAGGCTGGTGCATCCGCTGATCGTGTCCGTGCAGGCCACGTCGCGCACCGAAACGCCGGGCGGTTACTTGCAGAGCTACCAGGTGGTAGACCGAATTCCATTGGGCCCCTTGTCACTTCGGATCACCTACCGGGCACGGCTGCACGTCCAAGCTCACGGCGACGTCCTGACCGAGGCCGATCAGTCACCCGGCGTGCGCCTGCGCGGAACGGTGAGCTTCACGCCGATCGACGGCGGCACCAGGATCACCGAGCGAATCCGGATAGCCGCGCCCCGGCCGCTGGCGCCGGTGACCACGCGTGAGGCGGTCAAGGGGCACACCGCCATGCTGGCCGGGATCCGCCGGCACTTCGAATCCGCCTGATCAGCGCGGTGTCCACTCGGAATTCAGCGCCAAATCGGAGAGGTACTTCGTCGAGCTCCAACCGCCGTCGACGACGATCGTCTGGCCGTTGATGAAGGCGCCCCCCGGGGAACACAGGAACGCCACGGTGCTCGCAACGTCGTCGACCGTGCCCAACCGCTGATGCGGCGTCATCTCGATATTCATCCGCCGAAAGCGCTCATCCTGCAGACGATGCTCGGTCATCGGCGTCTGAATTACCCCGGGAGCCACCGCGTTACACCGGATTCCCTGTGCCCCGTATTGGCAGGCGATGTGGGTGGTGAGCGCCGTGAGCCCGCCCTTGGCCGCCGAGTAGGCGCCGCCGCGAAGGCCGCCGACGACCGCGAAGGTCGACGTGACGTTGATGATCGCCGAGCCGGGCCGCATGTGGGGCAGCACCTCACGGATCAGTCGAAACGGCGCTCGCAGCATGAGATCGAGGAAGTGGTCCAACGTTTCGTCGTCGGTCTCGTGCACCGGCTTGGGACTGCCGATCCCGGCGATGTTGATCAAGAAGTCGACGTGGCCCCATCTGTGGACGGCGAGGTCGGTGATTCGCTTCGGTGCGTCGTCGTCCTTCAGGTCCACGGCAAGCGTGGCGACCCGGTCCGGATCGCCGATGTTCCCGGCCAATTCGGCGAGCCTGTCCTGGTTCCTCCCGGTCACCAGCACCGCGATGCCCATCGCGGCCAGCTTTGCCGCGCAAGCCGAGCCGATGCCGCCGCTGGCCCCGGTTACGATCGCTACCTGCATTTCCTGCATTTCCGGCATTTTCAATGGCCTGCTTCCATCAGCGCCGCCTTGATCTGGTGCTTGAGTATCTTCCCCGCGTCGTTTTTGGGTAAGACGTCCCAAATGACCACCTGCTCGGGCGTTTTGAAGCGGGCCAAGCCGGCGTCCTCCAGGAAGCCGCGCAAGGACACGACGTCCGGGCCCGGTCTGGCCGTGGGAACGACCACGGCGCAGGCGCGCTCTCCGGTCCGCTCATCCGGCAGCCCGACGATGGCGATCTCGGCGATGCCCGGGTGGGTCGCCAGGATGTCCTCGACCTCCTTAGGTGAGATGTTCTCGCCGTTGCGGATGATGATGTCCTTGGCCCGCCCGGTCACCAGCAAGTAGTCGTCGTCGACCCAACGCCCAAGGTCTCCGGTGCGGAAATATCCCTCGGCATCAAAGGCTTCGGCCTCGTCGTCGCGGTGCTGATACCCGACCAGCATCTGCGGTCCGCGCGCGCGGATTTCGCCCGCGACGAGCTTGATGGCGGCCAGGCCGACGCGTCCGTCGGTGTCGGCGGCGCGATCGACGTCGCGGGGCGACCCGATCGTGGTGACCGGAACCTCTGTCGACCCGTAAACCCGGGTCACCGCCGCCCGCTCGAAATACGATGCGGCCCTGCGGATCAACGACGGCGACACCGAGGCGCCGCCACACACGAACAGCTTCAGGTCGGGCAGCCGCGTGCCGGCGCGCTGCGCGGCGGCGAGCAGTTGCTCTAAAAACGGCGTCGCCCCGGCCATGTGGGTGCACCGCTGCGCGAGCACGAGCCGGACCGCCTCGTCGGCGTCCCACCGGTCCATCAGCACAGCGGTCGTACCGAGCAGCAGCGGGCACTCGAAAGCGTAGATGGAGCCGCCGATGTGAGCGATCGGCGACGCGACCAGAAACGCGTCGCCCGGCTCGACCAGCCAATGATCACGGATCTGACGAATCAGCGCATGAATCGAATTATGGCTGTGCAGCACGCCTTTCGGGCGCCCGGTGGTCCCCGACGTGTAGAGGATCATGCGCACCGCGTCGGGGTCGACGGTGGGCAGCGGTCGCGGCGGCGCCGGTTCGTCGAGCAGCGAGGTAAACGGCGTCTGGCCGGCACCGGCATCCCCGCGGACCACCACCACCTCGGGCGGTGACTCCAGCTGAGCGGTCACCCGGGCCAGCATCGCGGTGTAGTCGTGGCGGCCGAAACGCGAGGGGACAAACACCACGCGGCTGTCGGCGTCCTCGAGGATGAAACGCAGTTCCCGGTCCCGCATCGACGGCAGGATGGGGTTGGCCACCATTCCGGCCAGCGTCGCGGCCAGGTAGACGACCGCGGCCTCATGCCAGTTGGGCAACATGAACGACACCACGCTGCCGGGCGGAACGCGGGCGTGCAGGGCGTGCGCCAGCGTCGTCGCCTGCTGGCACAGGGTGCGGCAGTCCACCCGCCGATCGCCGTCGACCACCGCCGGCCGTTGCGGCGTAAGTCGTGCTGCCTCGCGCAGCGAGCCGGCCAGGGTGCCGCGAACCCACCAGCCGCGCGCGTAGGCGTCGGCGGCGCGTTCGTCGTCCCAACGGACCGAACGTCCGGCGATCAGCTTTCGGTCGTTTCTCGGCATGGCGGTGATGCCAGCTAGCTTTTCATGCGCCGCATCGTCATCGAATGCCGGAAGCGCGACGCAGGATGGGTGTTGATCGTGACCTGGGCCACCTGCCGGTCAGACGTCGTGTAGGTGCGTCGCACCTGCAGCGCCGGCGTCCCGGCCTCGACGTCAAGGCCGCACGCCAACGCGGTTCCGATAAGCACCGCCGCGATTTCTTGATGGACCTCGACGATGCTCAGGCCGAACAGGTCTTCGATCAGGGGGAAGATCGGGCCCTCGTGGCGTTGGAGCAGCCTTCCCACCGCGGCGAACGCGCGGTTGATGTAGTACTCGGTGCGGCACAGCGCGGGCTCGGAAGGCTCCGCGCCGTCGGGCCGGCGAACTCCCCGGACGGTGAGCCACTGCTCGCCGCCGGCCAGCCCGGTCCGGGCGGCCAACTCGTCATCGAGGGTGACCATGGCGACGGATTCGATCGCGAAACGCGTGCCGGTGGCGAACGCCAGCAGGTCGTTGATCGACATGACGTGCTGGACATAGGAATCCGAGGTGGGCCGCGGCACGACGAGGGTTCCGGCGCGCGGCCGCGACGACACCAGATTGTCTTCACGCAACCGGCGCAGCGCCTCGCGAATGGTGTATCGGCTGACCGAAAATCGTTCGCAGAGCTCGTGTTCGGTCGGCAGTTGGGAGCCCACGGGATACACCCCGTCGACGATCTCTTTGCGCAGGGTGCGCGCGACCTGCAGGTAGCGATGGTCGACGACTTTGGCTTCTGACACTTCAGCGGTCCTTGGGTGCGTCGCGCCGTATCGCCAGCACGCTGCCCTCGGCGTCCGCCGAAACGTACAGCGTGCCGTCCGCGCCGGCGGCGATGCCGGCGAACGGCCCCTGCGGCCCGGAGAACGGCGGCATGCCGAGCAGCGGCTTGGGGAGCACGCCGGGTGGCGCGCCCACCGGCAGGTCCGACGCGATCAGGCGCCGCGTCCCGGCTTCCAGGTCGAACGCGACGAGTTCCTTGGCGCCGGCGTCTACGACGTAGAGCTGCCCGTCGAGCACGAGGATGCCCTGGGGCCGCTGCAACCCGTCCAGCACGGGACCGGTGCCGTCGAGCTTGGTCACCCGCCCCGCGGCGGCCTCGGCGACCAGACAGGCGCCGTCCGCAGTGATCGCCACCCCGACCGGGTCGGCGAGCCCGGAGGCCAGCACCTCGACACCGCCGGATCCGATCGACAGCACCCGACCGGCACCCAGTTCGGCGGCCACGACGGCGCCGCCGGGAGCGACGGCCACTCCGTAGAGCTGATCGAAACCCTCTGCCAGCACCGCACTTTCGTTGCTGGCCGGCCGGTAGCGGGCGACCTGGCCGTTGGATGTGGTGACGACGAACTCCCCGGCGCGCAGGCGGGCCAGCCCGCGCAGGAAGCCGGGATAGCCGGGGCTGAACAGCATTCCAGCGGTCCGCAGGATGCCGGGTCTGATGGGCGACGACCCGCTTCGCCCGGCTCCGCCGCGCTCGCGATCGTCGCCGGCGGCACGCAGGACGTAGAAGTAGGTTCCGTCGGCGATGTAGAGGCTCCCGTCGACATCGACGGCCAGGTCCAGCGGCCAATTCAGCCCACCCGGCAGCACCGTCCGGCACTCTCCGTCGCCGAGGATCTCGGTGATCTCGCCGGTGAAATTCGAAACGAACAGTCGTTCGCCGACGAAGGTGAGGTTGTCCAGGCCGGGATTCAGGGTCGCCAGCACGGTGCGCTCGCCGCTGCGGGGATCGATGCGCAGTACCTGGCCGCTGTGCACCTGCGTCGAGACGATGCGGCCGCTCGAATCGAATTTCACCGCGTCCGGGACGCCGAGGTCGCCGGCAACGCGTTGCGGGTCACCGCCGTCGGGGTCGATGCGCCAGATTTCGTTGGCGCCCATCAACGGGAAGTAGAGCATGCCGTCGGGGCCGACCTCCATGGCGTTGGGCGACGGCGCGTGCTCCAGCAGCACCCGCGGCGCGCCCCCGTTCGGGTCGAGTTCCAGCAGCCGCCCGCCCTCCCGGCACTCCCCGATGAACAACCGGCCCCGGTGGAAGGTGATCCCGTTGGCCGACGGCACGTCGTCGCGCAACACCCGGATGCGGCCGCCCGCGTCGAGCGCGCTCACCCGACCGTCCATCACTTCGGTCGCGTAGAGGTTGCCGTTCGGGTCGAAGGCGACGTCGTCGGGTGCCACGATTTCTGAGCCCTTGGCGCTGATCACATCCAGCCGCCCGGTCGCCACGTCGAGCGCGCTGATCTGGCTGCCGGTGACCTGGGCGATGTAGACGCGGCCGTCGGGGCCGGTGCGCAATCCGTTGGCACCGAACAACCGGCTGGGCGGGGTGAGCCTCGTCAGGCTCCAGCCATCCGCAAGGCGCGGCGGCCGCGCGGCCGAGTAGCGACCTGCATCCTGCGACAATCCGGTTCCCGCTCTCACCGCTCGCACGATAGCAACCGCCTATTAGTCCAGACAATAGAACGGGCGAACTAGAGCTTCGCCCTTGACGTGCACGGCATTGCCGGAGAATCATGCTTTCTAATGAGTGCACGTCATTATTTTGTCCGGACAATATAGCCGATGGATCGTAATCCTCTTGCGCTGGACGGGCGCGTCGTCGTCGTCTCGGGCGCTGCAGGCGGCGGCATCGGGACGGCCGTCACGCGCATGGTCGCCGAGGCGGGGGCGACCGTGGTCGCGGTGAGCCGCGGGCAAGACAACCTGGACCGGCACCTGGGCCCCCTACAGGCCGATGGTCTCTCGATAGTGCCGGTCGCGGCCGACGCTTCCACCGACGAGGGGGTGAGCGCCGCGCTCGAGGCGGTGCGGCGGACCGGGGGTGCGCTGCACGGCCTGGTCAATGTCGCGGGTGGGGCGGACCCGTCGACCTGGATGCCGTCGACCCGGGTGACGCGCAGCGACTGGCGAGAGCTGTTCAGCCGCAATCTGGAGACGATGTTCTTCATGAGCCAGGCTGTGGCCGCGGATCTGAAGCGGGGCAAGCGTCCGGGGTCGATCGTTTCCCTCTCGTCGATCAGCGGGATGAACACCGCGCCGTTCCACATCGCCTACGGCACGGCCAAGGCCGCGATCGCGGCGGTGACGCGCACCATGGCGCTCGAGCTGGCCCAGGACGGCATCCGGGTCAACGCCGTGGCCCCCGGCGTCACCAAGACGCCCGCGTCGGGCACCTACGTCGACGAGGATCCCGGGCGTGACCGTCGCGCCATCGCGATGGGGCGCCGCGGCTGCCCGGAGGAGGTGGCCGGCGCCATTGTGTTCCTGCTGTCGGATCTTTCGAGCTACATCACCGGGCAGACGCTGCTGGTGGACGGCGGCCTGAACCTCCGATGGGGGCACCTGGGCGCCGACAACACCTCCCTGTTCCTCAAGGACGAAACGTTCCGCGCGGCCATAACACGTTGGGAAAGCGAGGAATTGGATGGATGTGACTGACGGCCTGACCGCGCCGGTGGTGATCGGGGTGGACGCCTACATCTCCGCGGACTACGTCCGCGCCGAGCGCGACAAGTTGTGGCGCAAGGTGTGGCAACAAGTCGGGCGCGTCGAAGATCTACCCCGGGTGGGCAGTTACCTCACCTACGACATCCTCGACGATTCCATTCTGGTGGTGCGCACCGGACCCGACGCTTTCAAGGCGCACCACAACGTGTGCATGCACCGGGGCCGTCGCCTGGTCGACGCTCCCGATGGGGCCAAAAGTGCGTGCGGCCACAGGAAGTCGTTCGTGTGCGGGTTCCACGGCTGGACCTACGACCAGGACGGCACCTGCATCCACGTGCCGGAGAAGCAGGACTGGCAGGGTGCGCTGACGCCGGAGAACACGCATCTGGCGCCGGTCAGCGTCGACACCTGGGGCGGCTGGATCTGGATCAATATGGATCCGGCGTGCGAACCGCTGCGCGACTACCTCGAGCCCGCCGCCACCATGCTCGATCCCTTCGGGCTGCAGGACATGCGCTGCAAATGGCGCAAATGGCTGCATTTCGGGTGCAATTGGAAGGTCGCCATGGAGGCGTTCAACGAGACCTACCACGTCGCCACCACGCACCCGCAGTTCAACAAGTTCGGCAACTTTCGCGGCTGGGCGATGGCGCAGGGCAAGCACAGCAACATCGGCTACGACGCGCCGAAGGATCTGGAGGAAACGCAATCCAAGATCCGCCTGGGCACCGGAGCCGACCCCCGCGTCTCGACGGCCGAGATGCAGCTCTACACGCTGGCGGAAACCAACGCCACCACCACCAAGACGCTGGTGGAGGCGGCGCGCCGCCTGGTCGACGAGCTGCCCGAGGACGCGCCGGCCGGCCAGGTGCTCGAGCACTGGCTGTCCTCGGCGCGGCGGGACGATGCCGCCCGCGGCGTGGTGTGGCCGAGCATCGACCCCGAACACCTGGCCAAGAGCGGCACCGCGTGGCAGATATTTCCCAACTTCCAGATCGGGCAGGGCCTGACCACCGCGCTGTGCTACAGCGCCCGGCCATACGGCTACGACCCGGACAAGTGCATCTTCGAGGCCTCATGCTACGAGCTGTATCCCAAAGGGGAAGAGCCGCAGACCGAATGGGTGTACGCGCCGCCGGACGATCCGGGCTGGCGCAGCGTGCTGCCCCAGGACTTCTCCAACATGGCCGCCGTTCAGCAGGGGATGAAGTCTTTAGCCTTCGCCGGACCCAGGCCCAACCCCTACATGGAGCGCGCCACCGCAAACCTGCACCGCAACCTCGCCGAATACATGGGCACCGGTGCACCCCGTGAACTAGCTCGCCGACAGGAAGAGGTCTGATCGATGAAAGTCAATCTTGGGTTCGGATCGCACAACTCCCACGACTGGGATCGCGTGCTGGCCGGCGATTTCAGCAGCCCGCCCGCAACACCGGACGCCGAGTGCGTGCAGGCCACCCTCGCGATCGCCGATCTGGCCGAACCGCTCGGGTTCGACGGCATCTGGATGCCGGAGCACTGCGGAACACCATATGGCATGACGCCCAACCCGATTCAGGCGTTGAGCTATTTCGCCGGACGCACCGAACGGGTCAGCCTGGGCACCTTCGTCGTTGTCGCGCCGTGGTGGCATCCGGTCCGGCTGGCGCACCAGATCGCCTACCTCGACATCCTGTCCAACGGGCGCTACACGACGATCGGGATCGGCCGCGGGGTCTCGAAGGGAGAGTTCGACGCCGTCGGCGTGCCCCGTGAGGAGAGCCGGCAGCGGTTCAACGAAACCCTCGACGTCCTGCAGCTGGCGCTGTCGGGGGAGCGGTTCTCCTACGAGGGTGAGATCTTCAAGGTCCCCGAGATGTCGCTTCGCCCGGAGCCGCGCAGCCGCGACCTGTTTTCGCGGATCTACAGCTCGTCGTCGACCGCCGAGTCGCTGGAGATCCTGGCCCGGCGCGGCATGATTCCGCTGTTCGTGGGCAACAAGCCGATCGAGGATGCCGGACGAGAAGTGCAGAAGGTCAACACGTTCCGCAAGAAGGAAGGCCTGCCGCCCTGCCAGCCGAAGAACGTGATGTTCATGTACTGCACCAACGAGGATCCCGCCAGATCCGAGGAATGGATCTGGACCGCCAACCGCGACGTCACCGTGCACTACGGGTTCGCCGACGCGTCGAACTTCAAGGGTGTCAAGGGGTATGAAGCCTACGCGGCGCGGGAGGCCACCGCGACCGCGGTGCTCGCCTCCTCGGTCACCGGTGACCCGAAGGGCGGCCCGTCCAAGACCCCGGGCTACCACGCGTCCAATCTGCTGATCGGGACCCCGGAGGAGATCTTCAACCGCATCACCGCTGCGCAGGAGGCGTGCTCGTTCTGCGAGCTGACGATCGTTCCGCAGTTCGGCACGATGCCCTACGAAGAGGCGATGGCGAGCACGCGGTTGTTCGCGAAAGAGGTGCTGCCCGCCGTCCAGGAAATGAAGGCGCCCTTGCATCCCGCGGCGCTCCCGGAGGACGCCCTGGCATGACGGATCCGAACTGCCCGCCCACGCAGACGCCGGACGACATCGACATCGGCGCGCTGCGCGAAAAGTACCGTCGGGAGCGCGAAAAGCGGCTGCGCCCAGAGGGTTCCAAGCAGTACGTCGAACTCGTCGACGACTTTGCCGGATACTACGAAACCGACCCGCACTCGCCGCCGCTGGTTCGCGACCCCATCGTCCAGGACATCGACGTCGCCGTGCTGGGCGGCGGCTTCGGGGGCCTGCTGTGCGGGGCGTACCTGAAGAAGGCGGGAGTCGACGACGTCCGGATCATCGAGCTGGGCGGCGACTTCGGCGGCGTATGGTATTGGAACCGCTATCCCGGCATCCAGTGCGACAACGAATCCTATTGCTACGTGCCGCTGCTCGAGGAACTGAACTTCATCCCCTCCAAGAAGTTCGCCGACGGCGCCGAGATCTACGACCATTGCCGGCGCATCGGAAAGCACTACGGCCTATACGATTCCGCGATCTTCTCCACTCAGGTCCGCGAGTTGTACTGGGACGAGTCGATCAAGCGCTGGCGCGTCGGCACGGACCGCGGTGACGACATCCGGGCGCGGTTCGTGGTGATGGCGTCCGGTCCCTTCCACCGGCCGAAGCTGCCGGGGATTCCCGGGATCAAGGAATTCCGGGGGCACAGCTTCCACTCGTCGCGCTGGGACTACGGATACACCGGCGGGGACACCTCGGGCGGGCTGCACAAGCTCGCCGACAAGCGGATCGCCGTCGTCGGCACCGGGGCGACCGGCGTCCAGATCGTGCCCTTCCTGGGCCGGTACGCCAAGCATCTGTACGTCTTTCAGCGCACGCCGTCGTCGGTGGGCGCGCGCAACAACGCGGCGACCGACCCCGACTGGGTGAAGACGCTGCGCCCGGGCTGGCAAAAGGAGCGGCAGCGCAACTTCCATGCCTGGACGTTCGAGGGCATGGCGCTCGGTCAGCCCGACTACGTCTGTGACTTCTGGACCGAGCTCGGCCGCAACACCGCCGCGCGAGTCTTGGCCCTGGCCGATCCGGCGGCGATGACCCCGGAGCAATTCATGGCCATCCGGGAGGAAGAGGACTACAAGGTCATGGAGCGGCTGCGGCGCCGCGTCGAGAGCCTCGTCGGGGATCCGGACACCGCCGAGTCGCTCAAGCCGTACTACCGGTTCCTGTGCAAACGGCCGTGCACCAACGACGACTACCTGCAGACCTTCAACCGTCCGAATGTCACGCTGGTCGACGTGTCTTCGACCAAGGGCGTCGAGCGGGCGACAAAAAACGGGCTGATCGCCAATGGTGTTGAGTACGAGGTCGATTGCATCATCTACGCCAGCGGCTTCGAGATCACCACGGAGATCAGCCGGCGCTACTCCATCGACGCCGTCGAGGGACGCGACGGCGTGTCGCTCTTCGACCACTGGCGCGACGGCTACAAGACCTTGCACGGGATGACCAGCCGCGGCTTCCCCAACCAGTTCTTCACCGGATTCACCCAGGTCGGCATCTCGGCGAACATCGCCGCCAACTATGAGCTGCAGGGCGAGCACATCGCCTACATCATCTCCCAGGCGCTGGCCCGCGGTGCGGTCACCGTCGAGCCCAGCCAAGAGGCGCAAGACGAGTGGTGCAAAACGATCCGGGACACCGCGATCGACAACAGCCAGTTCGACTTGGAATGCACGCCAGGCTATTACAACAACGAAGGCGGGGGCGCCGGCATCAAGGATGGCGAGGGCATCCGCTCACACCTGGGCGAACCGTACGGTCCGGGCTTCTACGCCTTCGGTGAGCTGCTGGCGGAGTGGCGCGACAAAGGCGACCTGGATGGCCTGGTGCTGGGATCGTGACCCCTGAACTCAGATTCGACAACCGGGTGGCCGTGGTGACCGGCGCGGGCAGGGGACTGGGACGCGCCTACGCGCTGCTGCTAGCCTCCCGGGGCGCCAAGGTCGTGGTCAATGACACGGGCAGCGACCTCACCGGGGACGGCACGGACGCCGGTCCCGCACAACAGGTGGCGGCCGAGATTGCGGCGGCGGGCGGCGAAGCGGTCGCGTGCACCGAGTCGGTCGCGACGGCCGAGGGCGGCCGGGCGATCATCGACGCGGCGCTCGATCCCTACGGGCGGATCGACATCCTGATTCACAACGCCGGCAACGTGCGGCGCGCGTCGTTGCGGGAGATGAGCTACGAGGACTTCGATGCCGTCATCGACGTCCATCTGCGCGGCGCCTTCCACGTGGTGCGCCCCGCGTTCCCGCTCATGTGCGACGCCCACTACGGCCGCATCGTACTGACGTCGTCGATCGGCGGCCTGTACGGCAATCACGGCGTCGCGAACTATGCCGCCGCCAAGGCCGGCCTGGTGGGCCTGTCCAACGCCATCGCGCTCGAAGGCGCCGCGGAGGGTGTGCTGTGCAACGTGATCGTTCCGTCGGCCGTGACCAGAATGGCCGAGGGGCTCGACATTTCGGCGTATCCGCCGATGGGCGCCGAGCTGGTGGCGCCCGTGGTGGGCCTGCTGGCCCATGAAGCCTGCCCAGTGACCGGGGAGATGCTGGTCGCCATCGCCGGCCGGGTGGCCCGGGCGGTGGTCGCCGAGACGCCCGGGGTGCATCGCTCGTCGTGGTCCATCGAAGACGTGTCCGCACAGCTCGATGCGATCCGTTATCTCGATGCGCCGCTGGTGTTTCCCGTCGTGCCCGATGGCCATACCGACCACATCCGCTACAGCTTCGAGAGCGCGGCACGAAAGGAAGGCGCCCGCCATGTCTAGCCGCGCCAATCGCGCCGGCCCGCTCGCCGGCGTGCGCGTGGTGGATCTCACCGCGATGGTGATGGGACCCTATTGCACCCAGATCATGGCCGACATGGGCGCCGACGTGATCAAGGTCGAGCCCCCGCAGGGCGACGACACCCGCTACATCTCCGTGGGGCCGGTTCGGGGCATGGGCGGCGTCTTCGTCAACGTCAACCGCGGCAAGCGGGGCATCACCGCCGACCTGCAGTCCGAGGACGGAAAGTCGGTGCTGCGAGCGCTCATTGAGCAGGCCGACGTTTTCATTCACTCGATGCGGGCGAAGGCGGTGGCCAGGCTCGGATTCGGCTACGACGAGGTGGCGGCGATCAACCCCAGCATCGTCTACACCAACTGCTACGGGTACGGCCGGCGTGGGCCGAAGGCGGATCTGCCCGCCTACGACGACACCATCCAGGCGGCATGCGGGCTGCCGTACGTCCAAGAGCAGTTGACCGGCGAACCCAATTACGTCGGCACGATACTAGCCGACAAGGTTGCCGGTCTCACGGCGCTCTACGCCACCATGATGGCGCTGTTCCACCGCGAACGCACCGGCGAGGGCCAAGAGGTCGAAGTCGGCATGTTCGAGACGATGGCGTCCTTCATGCTGGTCGAACACGCCAACGGCGCCATGTTTGATCCGCCCCTGGGCCCCGCCGTTTACCCGCGCACGGTGGCCCCGAACCGGCGGCCTTATCGCACCAGCGACGGCTACATCGCCGCACTGATCTACAACGACAAGCATTGGGCCGCGTTCATGAAAGCCGTGCGACCCCCGTGGGCCAGCGACCTGTACGCCACGCTCGAGCGACGCGCGCGTCAGATCGACGCGGTGTACGCGTTGCTCGCCGAAACACTGGCGCAGCGAACCACCCACGAATGGCTCGAATTGTTCCGCGAACTGGAAATACCGGCCGCGGCGTTGTCAAGTCCGGCAACCTTGTTCGACGACGATCACCTCAACGCCGTCGGCTTTTTCGAGACCGTTGACACGCCGCACGGCCCCGTGCGATTCCCGGGTGTGCCGACCTGGTTTTCCCGGACGCCGGGTCGAGTCGCCGGTCCAGCCCCGGAGTTGGGCGCCGACACCGCAGAGGTCCTCGACGAGCTGGGACTGGGCCTCGTCGATGTGAACGTCGACGGGAAGCCGGCGGCACCGATCTAGGACCGCTCGGTACGGGAAAACCGTTGCGTGTCTTCGCGTGTCTTCTCCTGAATCAGGAGGCGTCGCCACTAGGCTGACTGCGATCTAGAGGAGGGGCAGCGACGTATCGGCATGGGCCAGGGCGGGTTAGTAGCGGACATTGAGCCGGGCGGGAGCGACCCCGCACCGGTGCCTTCTGCCGGGCGGCCGCGATGGGTTGCTCCCGTGCGTCGCGCCGGCCGCCTCGCCATCTGGGACCAACCGGAGCGACGCAGCGGCATTCCCGCGCTGGACGGCCTTCGCGCGATCGCCGTCGCGCTGGTGCTCGTCGGGCATGGCGGAATCCCCGGGGTGGCCGGCGGCTTCATCGGCGTCGACGTCTTCTTCGTGCTCAGCGGGTTCCTGATCACCTCGCTGTTGCTCGATGAGCTGCGACGCACCGGCCGCATTGAGCTGACCGGCTTTTGGATTCGGCGGGCGCGACGGCTGCTGCCGGCGCTGGTGTTGATGGTGCTCACCGTCGCCGCCGCCCGCGAACTGCTACCCAGCCAGGCCCTCGCCGGGTTGCGCAATGACGCCATCGCGGCCTTCCTGTGGGTGGCCAATTGGCGGTTCGTGGCCCAGAAGACCGACTATTTCACCCAGGGCGCTCCGCCGTCGCCGCTCCAGCACACCTGGTCGCTCGGGGTGGAGGAGCAGTATTACTTCGTCTGGCCGGTGCTGCTGATCGCGGTGACGCTGCTGCTGGCCGCGCGCGCGAGGCGCTACTTCAGGCGGACCACCGTGGGCGACGTGCGGTTCGTCACCTTCGTCATCGCGACCGTTGGCGCGCTGGCGTCCGCCGCTCTCGCCGTGGTCGTTGCGTCGGACAGCACGCGGGACCGGATCTATTTCGGCACCGACACCCGCGCGCAGGCGTTGTTGACCGGCGCCGCGGCAGCCGCACTGCTGGTGAGGGATTGGCCCTCGCTGAACCGCGGCTGGTGCCTGATCCGGACCCGATGGGCACGGCGGGTCGCCCGGGTGCTGCCGGTGATCGGTCTGGCGGGGCTTGCCGCGGCGACTCACTTCGCGACGGGCAGCGCCGGCGAGTTTCGCCACGGCCTGCTGATCGGGGTCGCGATCGCCTCCGTCCTGGTGGTGGCGCCCGTGGCGCTGGAGCAGCGCGGAGCGATCGCCCGCATCCTGGCCCTGCCCCCCTTGGTGTGGCTCGGCACCATCTCCTACGGCGTGTACCTGTGGCACTGGCCAATCTTCCTGGCCCTCAACGGCGAACGCACCGGATGGTCCGGGCTGCCGCTGTTCGCCGCCCGGTGCGGCGCCACGGTGGCGGTGGCCGCGGCGTCATGGTGGCTGATCGAACAACCCATTCGGCGCTGGCGACCCGCGCGGGTGCCGCTGTTGCCGCTGGCGGCCGCCACGGTGGCCAGCGCCGCGGCGGTCACACTGCTGGCGATTCCGGTGGGTACCGGACCGGCGTTGCGCGAGCCCGGGCTGCCGCCCGGTGTCTCGGCGGTGGCCGCGGTCTCCCCGTCGCCGCCGGGTGGCAGCCGCCCGGGGCCGCGGGATCCCAACCGACCGTTCACCGTTTCGGTGTTCGGCGATTCGATCGGGTGGACCTGGATGCACTACCTCCCGCCGACCCCGGGATTCGCGTTCGTCGACCACACCGTCATCGGCTGCAGCCTGGTGCGTGGCACGCCGTACCGGTACATCGGCCAAACCCTTGAGCAGCGGTCCGAATGCGACGGCTGGCCCATCAGGTGGTCGGCGCAGATGAACCGGGACCGGCCGGACGCCGCGCTGTTGATCATCGGCCGTTGGGAGACCGTCGATCGGGTCAACGAGGGTCAGTGGACCCACATCGGCGACCCGACTTTTGACGCCTACCTCAACGGTGAACTTGAGCGGGCCCTGAACATCGTGGGCTCCACCGGTGTTCGCGTGGTGGTGGCCACCGTGCCCTACAGCCGGGGCGGGGAAAAGCCGGACGGACGCCTGTACCCGGAGGACCAACCCGATCGGGTCAAACTCTGGAACACCATGCTGCGCAAGACGGTTGCCCACCATCCGAATGTCCAGATACTGGATCTGAACAAAAAGCTATGCCCGGACGGCGTTTACACCGCCAAGGTGGACGGCATCAAGGTGCGCAGTGACGGCGTCCACCTCACCCCGGAAGGCGTGAAGTGGCTGACGCCGTGGCTGGAGGAGTCGCTGCGGTAGGGCTAATCGCCTGCGCGGCAGCTGATTTCCATGCTGTCGCTTTCGCGGACCAGGAAGTTGAAGCTCACGTAGCCGTTGTCGGGGTTGCGCACCCGGTCGAGATAGGGCTGGGTGTCGGCGGCGCTGGTGTTGTCGGCGACCACCAACGCGCCCGTCGACAGGCGCGGTTCGAGCAGCTCGATCACCGGTAGGTAGAGATCCTTCCAGCCGTCGAGCAGGACGAACTCGACCGGTCCGTCGAAGCCGGCCAGCGTGGACAAGGCGTCCCCTTCCAGGACGGTGATCACATCGGCCAGACCGGTGTCGGCGAATGTTTGCTTGGCCGCGCTGATCTTGTCGGCGTTCAGCTCGGTGGTCACCACGCGGCCCGCGCCGTTGTCTCGCACCGCCGCCGCCAGATGAAGGGCCGAGATGCCGAACGACATCCCGAATTCCACCACCGTGGTCGGGCGGGTCGCCCGCACCAACGAATACAGCAGGCGCCCGGCCTCGGGTGTTACCGGGATGTAGAACTCGCTCATGGCGTCGGCACGCTCCTTCGCACTCATCGGCCGGTCGAAGTCGCCATGCCTCTCGCGCAGCCGCGACATCTGGTTCTTCGCTTCGGTATACATCCGGTCGAGGACGGTCGAGACCCTGGGATCCTGCAGAGTTATGGCCATGCCCTCGAGGGTAGGCCCTTGCCCCGGGCCGTGTTCGGCGGCGCCGAAGTGCGCGCTGTGGTGCACGTCTCGTTGATGAAACGAGTTTGATGGGCACCGGGTCCCTGTGCCGTCGGGCGGCGCGCGGCCACCGTCATAGTCGGCCAGGCAAGCTCACAACGAACCTTGGGGCAACAGCACGATTTTGCCGCGGGTGTGCCGCTTTTCGAGCTCTTCGAAGGCGTCGGCGACCCGATCGAGCGGATAGGTGGCTGCAATCTCGAAATCGATGGCGCCGGTGACGATCAGGTCGGCCATCTCGGCAAGCACTTCCGGAGTCGACGCGTCGGCGCTGCCTTCCGTCTTGGCGCCGACTTCACCCGCCTTCTGGAACGAGATGATGGTGTCGATTCGCTCCGGCGCCACGCCGAGATCCACGGCGAGCTGGACGTACTCGGGGCCGAACAGGTCGATGAACGCGTCGATGCCGTCCGGCGCCGCCTCGCGCAGCCGCGCCTCGAGGCCGTCACCGTAGGCGATCGGGGTGACACCATGCGCGCGCAGCCAGTCGGCGTTGCCCGGCCCTGCGATGCCGAGCACTCGTGCCTTGCGCGGCACCAACAGTTGCACAACGAGGCCGCCGACGCCGCCCGCGGCCGCCGACACGGCGACCGTCTCACCCGGTTGCGGCGCGACCGCGCGGACGGCAGCATAGGCCGTCACACCGACGACATAGAGCGAACCGGCCACTTCCCAACTCAATTGGGGAGGCTTGCGGATCAGTTGATCCACCGGAACGGCGGTGTGGGTGGCGTGACTGGATCGGCGGAAGCTGAAGCCCAGGACCTCGTCGCCGACGCGGAACTCGGTCACCCCGGGTCCTACGGCGGTCACCATGCCCGCGAGGTCGCTGCCCTCACCGGACGGAAAGGTGGCAGGGAACATCTGATGCATCGCCCCGGAGCGGATCGCAGCTTCGCCGGGGTTGATGCCGGCCGCACGGACCTCGACCACCACCTCACCGGGGCCCGGCGACGGCATGTCGACGTCGGCCACGTACAACACGTCACTGTCCCCATAACGGTCGAACCGCACCGCACGCGCCGCCGCACCCACCATCGTGCACTCCTCACCCCGCAACTCGCCCTGCCGCAACGCCAGCATAGGCACCGACCGGCGGGCATGTTCCCGGCGCCGGCCTTGTCCGGGTCGGCATTTCGCAGTAGCGTCAGGCGCCGCGGCGGAACTGTGCATTGACGTGGAAGGAATCCCATGGAGCTCACGCGGATCACCGTCGCCGGCTGGGCGGTCGCCACCATTGTGGTGGGCACCGCGACCACCGGCTGCGGCGACGACCACAACACCTCCTCATCGACGTCCTCGACGACATCCTCGAGCGCCACCTCGTCATCCGCCGGCTCGAGCGCGGTGACGAGCCCGTCGCCGGGACAACCCACCGACTACAGCTCGTTGCTGATCAAGCCCAGCGATATCGGCGGGGATCTCACCACCCCGCAGCCGCCGGTGCTGAACCCCAATAATGCGGCGGGCGTTGCGCAGCTTTTCGCCAGTGCCGACAACAGCCGCCGCATCGGGGACACGATCTTGATCGTGGCCGATCCCGCTGCCGCGGTGGCCGGCCTGGAGAACACCAAGGCCAATTACCGCGGGAAGGTCACCGGTGCCTGGCAGCCGGTGGATGTAGGTTCCAACGGGTCGATGATTTCCGGTAATTCGCCGGACAATTCGCAAGCGGTTACGGTGATGTTGTTCACCCAGGGCAAGGCGCTGGTCAATCTCGAATTCGACAGCGCGCCCAACGATCCGATCGATCCCGCCGTGGCGACCGACATCGGGCGCAAGCAAGCCGCAGCCATCAAGAACGGGTTGCCCGGCTAGGTCGCGGGCGGGGGCGGATTGTCTTGTCTCTCAACGTGAGCCGAACGTGGAGTTGTCGTGCCCGAATGTCGCGGAATTGCACAACAAGTCGACGCCGGCGGAGGGGTGCACCAGGCAGCGGGTCAGGCCACGACCTCGACGGGATCGCCGACGTTCACCTGGTTGAAGTACCAGGCCGCGTTGTCCGGGCTCAGGTTGATGCATCCGTGACTGACGTTGGCGTGGCCCTGCGAGTCAACCGACCAGGGGGCCGAGTGCACGTAGACGCCGCTGTTGGTGATCCGCACCGCGTACGACGCGGTGATCTTGTATCCCTCGGGTGAACTCAGCGGGATACCGATAGTGCGCGAGTCCATCACCACGGTGCGGTCCTTTTCCAGGGCGGTGAAGCTGCCGATCGGCGTCGGACGGCTGGGCTTGCCCATCGACGCCGGCATGGTGCGAAGAACCTCTCCGTTTCTGCTGACGGTGAACGTGTGCTCGGACAGGCTGGCGACACCGAGTAGCGCGTCACCGGTCTCAAAACCCGTGGTCAGGGCCTGCACCCCAACCGAAACGTGCGAGTGCGCGGGCCAGTAGTGGTTCGGAACCCACTGCACGACATTGTTCTCGACCCACTCGAAGTGTCCCGGCATATTACTGGGCGACGTGACGTGGATGGTCCGTTCGGCGCCGACGCGATCGGTCACCGGCGCGCGGAAGGTGACGACGACCGGGTGCGCCACGCCCACCACCGCTCCGCTAGCGGGCAAAACCGCGGCAACTCCGGGGAATGGCTCGGGTAGCGGGACGGCGGCCAGGCTACGGGTGCCGCTACCCAACGCGGCCATGCCGGCAAAAACCATCATCACGAATAGACAACGAACCGCTCGGCGCATGGCCCTCACCCTTCGCGATGGTGCAGTCAACACAACGGTATTCTACTGCCTGTCTACCCATTACGGCTTTCAGCAAACATTTGGCTGCTTTTTCGACTCGCCCCGGTAACGATCCGACCACCGGTTGCGTCCGATCCCGCCACGGGAGCCGGCAAGGAACAGACATGACCGCAAACGATCCCTGCATTCGTCCATCGGCGGGTTCGGCCGCATTGGTGCTGATCGACTGCAGCGCGATTTCGTGGACATGCCGGGTGGCGATGCCGCCATGCCGGTCGAGGGCACCTACGCCGCGATCCCGCGATGGCCCGGCTGGCGGCGGCCTTCCGGCAGCGGGGGCTTCCCTGTGCACGCAATCCGCCTGCACCGGGCCGATGGGTCGAACGTCGGCTTGGTGCGCCGCCGCTCGATAGAGCGGGGTGCGCGAATTGCGCTGCCGGGCAGCGCCGGTTCGCAGATCGCCGCGGAAGTGTTGCCCCGCGCTGATGAACTGGACTACGAATTGTTGCTGGCCGGCGGATGCCAGCAGATCGGACCTGCCGAGCACGTGATGTAAGCCGAGATGGGGTGCCTTCTACCGCACCGGCATTGAGCCGCACCTTCGCCAAAGCGGCAGCGACACCTTGGTTTTCGCGGGATGCGACTTCCCGACCTGCCCTTGTACGTCGATCTGCGAAGCGTCCGAACGCGACTTCCGGCTCCTGCTGGTTTCCGATGCGATCTCCGGCTTGTATGAGCGGGGCGTTCGAGAATGGCGCGGCATCGGGGTGGACGTCCTGGGATCGTCACAGACACCGGATTGGCTGGCGTCCTAGCGACGCGTTAGCCTCAGCGGGATCGGGACCCGGAGGCCGAGGAGGAGCGGGGTGCTTTTCCGTCAGTTGGAGTACTTCGTCGCGGTCGCCCAGGAGCGCCACTTCGCCAGGGCGGCCGAGAAGTGCTACGTTTCCCAACCCGCGCTGTCCGCCGCGATCGCCAAGCTGGAACGAGAGCTCAATGTCACACTGATCAACCGCGGGCACAGCTTCGAGGGCCTCACCCCCGAAGGGGAGCGATTGGTGGTGTGGGCCAAGCGAATTCTCGCCGAGCACGACGCGTTCAAGGCCGAGGTGCACGCCGTGCGGTCCGGCATCACGGGAACGCTTCGACTAGGCACGGTGCCGACCGCCTCCACGACCGCCTCCCTGGTCCTGTCGGCGTTCTGCTCGGAGCATCCGCTGGCGAAGGTGCAGATCCTTTCCCGGCTGGCGGCCACCGAGCTGTACCGGCGCCTGCGCGAGTTCGACCTGGACGCCGCCATCGTGCACATCGATCCCGACGACGGCCACGACATCAACCTGGTGCCGCTGTACGAGGAGCACTACGTGCTGCTGTCTTCGGCGGACATGCTGCCCTCCGGCGCGTCGACGCTGACTTGGCCGGAGGCCGCGCAATTGCCCTTGGCGTTGCTCACTGCCGAGATGCGGGACCGTCAGATCATTGACAAAGCCTTCGGCCGCCACGCCATCAGCGTTACGCCGCAAGTCGAGACCGACTCCGTCGCTTCGTTATTGGCGCAGGTCGCCACCGGCAACTGGGCCTGCATAGTCCCGCACACGTGGCTATGGACCTCACCGCTGGGCACCGACATCCGCGCGGTCGAAATGGTCGATCCGGTGGTACAGGCAGAAATAGCGCTGGCCACCAACTCCGGCGGGCCGGGCTCACCAATCGCCCGTGCGCTCACGGCGTCCGCGCAACAGCTGGCGCTGAACGAGTTCTTCGACGCGCAGCTGTTGGGCATTACCCGCCGGCGTTGAGCGCCGCCGGCGACGGTGCGGCGGCACTGGTCGGATTCAGGCTCGCCAGATGCCCGCTTTCCACTCCGGCCGCCGGGTCGAGCTGGCAGTCGATGATCGACGGGGCGCGGGCGGCGATCGCTTCGGCCAGCGCCGACCGCAGCTCCGACGGGCGCCTCACGTGATATCCCTTGCCGCCAAACGCCTCCGCGAGCAGCTCGTGACGCGCCCGCGCGTTGAGCACCGTGGGCGCCGGATCGCTTCCGGCCGGTGCTTCATCGCCGCGATAGACGCCGCCGTTGTTGAGGATGACGGCGGTCACCGGCAGCCGGTAGCGGCAGATCGTTTCGATTTCCATGCCGCTGAAGCCGAATGCGCTGTCGCCCTCAATCGCGACCACCGGCTTGCCGGTTTCGACCGCGGCAGCAATCGCGTAGCCCATACCGATACCCATCACGCCCCAGGTTCCGGTGTCCAGCCGGTGCCGGGGCAATTCCATCTCGATGACGTTGCGGGCCAGGTCCAGCGCGTTGGCGCCCTCGTTGACCACGTACACGTCCGGGTTGTCCTGCAGCACAGCGCGAATGGCGCCCAGCGCGTTGTAAAACCGCATGGGGTACGGGTCTTCGGCCAGCCGCTGGCGCATCTTGGCATCGTTGCGGGCCTTGCGGTCGGCCAGCTCGTCCGTCCATGCCGCGGGCGCGGCGATCGGATGGGTGGCCACCGCGTCGCATAGTGCGGCCAGCACCGAGCCGATGTCGCCGGCCAGCGGTGCCGCGATTGGCTGGTTGCTGTCGAACTCCGACGCCGCGACGTCGACTTGGATGAACTTGGCATCGGCCGACCACTGCGGTGACTCCCCGTGGCCGAGCAGCCAGTTCAGCCGGGCGCCGAGCAGCAACACCGCGTCGGCGCGCGCGATCGCCAGAGAGCGCGCGGCCGCGACCGACTGCGGGTGCGAGTCCGGCAGCACACCCTTGGCCATCGACATGGGCAGGAACGGAATGCCGGTCTGCTCCACGAATTTCCGAATCACGCCGTCGGCCTGCGCATAGGCGGCGCCCTTGCCCAGCACGATCAGCGGGCGCTGCGCCCGGCCGAGCGCGTCGAGCGCGCGAGCGACCGCCTCCGGCGCGGGCAGCTGCCGCGGCGCGGGGTCGACGACTCGCCAGACGGTGGCCGCCGCGGCCGAAGCGTCCATCGCCTGGCCCAGGACTTCACCGGGGATATCGAGGTACACACCGCCGGGTCGCCCGGAGACCGCGGTGCGAATGGCGCGCGCCACGCCGCGCCCGATGTCCTCGGCGCGGCCGATCCGATACGCCGCCTTCGTGAAAGGCCTTGCGGCGCCGAGCTGGTCGATGTCCTGGTAGTCACCCCGCTGCAGGTCCACCATCGCCCGATTGCTGGAGCCCGAGATCTGGATCACCGGAAAACAATTGGCGGTGGCGTTGGCCAGCGCCGGCAGGCCGTTGAGGAAGCCGGGGCCGGATGTCGTCAGGCACACGCCGGGCCGGCCCGTGAGAAACCCGGCGGCGGCGGCCGCGTTGCCGGCCGACGTCTCCTGCCGGAAGCCGATATAGCGGATGCCCGACGCCTGCGCGGTGCGGGCGAGGTCGGTGATCGGGATGCCGACGATTCCATAGATGGTGTTGATGTCGTTGGCCTTGAGCGCATCCACGACGAGGTGGAAGCCGTCGGTCAAGCGAATCGCTTCACCGGGAGATGCCGAAACTGTGTTCATGGTGGCGACTCCTCCTCTGCAGGTGGGGCAGTGCTTGCCTTGGTCATCACTGTGGTCCCGGTGCCCGCAGGTGTCCAAGACTAAGCCGCTATGCAGCCATTCACGCGGTCTATCGATAGTCGCCGATTATCGATAGTGAGCGGATCGGTATTGGACTGAAGCGACGCTGACGCGGCATGGTGCGAGCATGAGCTTTCGTGACGACGGAAGGAGCGCCGCGATGAGCACTGATTCGTCCACCGGCCGCGAGGCCGTTGAATCGCAGGGGACACCGGCGGGGAGCCAAAGCCCGCGCATCGCCGACCTTGTCGCGGCGGCGGGCGGCCAGCCTTCGGCGCCCGCGCTGGTGGTGAGCTCCGATCGCACACCGGTCAGCTACGGCGACCTCGCCCGACTGGCCGACCAGGTGGCCAAACAGCTGCGGAAGGGAGGCCTGCTGCCGGGCGAGCGGGTCGGGCTGCGTGCCGGTAGCAACGCCGAATTCGTCGTCGCTTTGTTGGCGGCATCACGGGCGGAGCTGATCGTAGTCCCGCTGGACCCGGCCCTGCCTGTCAGCGAACAGCGCACCCGGGTCGAGGCGGCGGGGGCGCGGGTGGTGCTCGTCGACGGTGAGGGGCACGACGACCGGCGCGAACCGGCGCTGCGGTGCTGGCCGATCGCAGTGACCGTCGGCCGCGACGGAGGCTCACACGAGCGTGCCGTCGAGGTGTCCGTGGACGCCGCGACGCCGCCCGCGCAAGGCGTTTCGGCCCCCGAGGGGCTGCGCGACGGCGACGCGATGATCATGTTCACCGGCGGAACCACCGGTGTCCCGAAGATGGTCCCCTGGACCCACCAAAACATCGCCGGCTCCGTGCGGGCCGTCATCGCCGGCTATGGGCTCGGGCCGCGGGACGCGCCGGTCGCGGTGATGCCGCTCTATCACGGTCACGGGCTCATCGCCGGACTGCTTGCCACCCTGGCATCCGGAGGGACGGTGCTGCTGCCCGCCCGTCGGCGGTTCTCGGCGCACACGTTCTGGGACGACATCGCCGCGGTGCGGGCCACTTGGTACACCGCCGTCCCGACCATTCACCAGATCCTGTTGGACCGCGCCGAGACCGAGCAACCGCCCAACGGTCGGACCGCGCTGCGCTTCATCCGCAGCTGCAGCGCGCCGCTCACCGCGGAAACGGCCCAGGCGTTGCGCGCCGCCTTTTCGGCGCCGGTGGTGTCTGCCTTCGGCATGACGGAGGCGACCCATCAGGTCGCCACTACCAGCGTCGGCCACGGTGAAAATGCCGCTGCCACACCGGGTCTGGTCGGGCGGTCGACCGGGCCCGACATCCGGATCGTAGGACCCGACGGCCAGCCGCTACCCGCGGAGGGCGTCGGGGAGGTATGGCTGCGCGGCCCCACCGTGGTGCGCGGCTACCTCGGTGACCCGGCGATCACGGCCGCCAACTTCACCGACGGATGGCTGCGCACGGGCGACCTCGGGTCGCTCTCGGCGGCCGGCGATCTGACCATCCGCGGCCGGATCAAGGAACTGATCAACCGCGGCGGGGAAAAGATTTCGCCGGAGCACGTCGAGGGCGTGCTGGCCAGCCACCCCAACGTCTTGGAGGTGGCCGTGTTCGGTCTGCCCGACAAGATGTACGGCGAGACGGTGGCCGCGGTCATCGTGCCCCGCAAGGCGCCCGCGCCGACCCCAGGCGAGCTGGCGGTGTTCTGCCGCGAGCGGCTGGCGGCCTTCGAGGTGCCGGCCGCCTTCGAGGAGGCCAGCGCGCTGCCGCATACTGCGAAAGGCTCGCTCGATCGCCGGGCGGTGGCCGAACAGTTCGGCCGCGGGGCGTGATGAGAACGCCCAGATTCCAATGACGGCTGTATTTTGGGCGCCGAGCACGACCATAACGGCAATCTCGTCGCGGTGGGATCAAGCTGCGAGGCGTGAGACGCGCTGTCAGGCAGAGGCTTTCACGCGCGCGGCGGCCGAGTCTGGCATGGGTTCGTAGCGGACGAACGAACGGGTGAACGACGCCGCCCCGTGCGCGAGCGAACGCAGATCGATCGCGTACCGGGTCAGCTCAACCTGTGGCACCTCGGCCTTGACCACCGTGCGTTCATGCCCCGCGGCTTCGGTACCGAGCACCCGGCCGCGACGCCCCGACAGGTCGCCCATCACCGCACCGACGTAGTGGTCGGGCACCAGCACCGAGATCTCGTCGAGCGGTTCGAGCAGGGTCACCTTCGTCGCGGCCGCCGCCTCCCGCAACGCCAGCGCGCCCGCCGCCTGGAACGCGAAGTCCGACGAATCGACGCTGTGGGCCTTGCCGTCGAACAGTGTGACCCGGATATCGACCACCGGATAACCCGCGTGCACACCCTTTTCCATTTGCGCGCGCACGCCCTTCTCTACGCTCGGGATGAAGTTCCGCGGCACCGCCCCGCCGACCACCTTGTCGACGAACTCGAACCCGGAACCCTCCGGCAGCGGCTCCACCTCGACGTCGCACACCGCGTACTGGCCGTGCCCGCCGGACTGCTTGATGTGGCGGCCGTGTCCTTTCGCCTTGCCGGCGAACGTTTCTCGCAGCGGCACGCGCAGGTCCACGGTGTCCACCGTGACGCCGTACCGGTTGGCCAGCGCGTCGAGGACAACGCCGGCATGGGCCTCGCCCATGCACCACAGCACGATCTGGTGCGTTTCCTGATTCTGCTCGATCCGCAGGGTCGGGTCTTCGGCCGCCAGCCGGCCCAACCCGACCGACAGCTTGTCTTCGTCGGTCTTGGCGTGCGCCTGAATCGCCACCGGAAGGAGCGGCTCGGGCATCGTCCACGGTTTCAGCACCAACGGCTCGGACTTGTCCGACAACGTGTCACCGGTTTCGGCCCGGCTCAGCTTGCCGATCGCGCAGATGTCACCGGCCACCACGGCGGCCGCCGGGCGTTGCTGTTTGCCGAGCGGGAAGGACAGGACTCCGATGCGCTCGTCTTCGTCGTGGTCGGGGTGCGAATGCCCATTGCCGTTGGTCGGGCCGAAAAACGACGCAAAATGGCCCGACACATGAACCGTCGTGTCGGGCCTGATGGTCCCGGAGAACAGCCGGACCAGGCTGACCCTGCCGACGTAAGGGTCTGACGTCGTCTTCACCACCTCCGCGAGCAACGGCGCGTCGGCGTCACATGCCAGCGTCGTGTGCGTAGCACCGTTGGGCGTAAAGACTTCGGGGAGTGGGTGTTCCATCGGAGACGGGAATCCCCGGGTGGCAACCTCGAGCAATTCCAGGGTGCCGACGCCGGTGCCGCTGCATACCGGGATCACCGGGAAGAACGAGCCCCGGGCAACGGCTTTCTCCAGGTCTGCGATGAGCACCGACTCGTCGATCGACTCGCCGCCGAGGTAACGGTCCATCAACGACTCGTCCTCGGATTCTTCGATGATCCCTTCGATCAGGGTGCCGCGCGCTTCCTCGACGCGTTCGGCGTCGGACGGGTCCGGCTCCTGCATGGTCCGCTTCCCGTCGGCGTACTGGTAGCGGGTTTGCGACAGCAGGCCGATCAGGCCGGCGCAGTTGTTTTGGGAGGTCGGCAGGTAAAGAGGTAAAACCTTGTCGCCGAAGGCCTCCTGCGCGGCGGCCAGTGCCTCCTGATAGTTCGCCCGGACGTGGTCGAGCTTGGTGATCACCACGGCGCGCGGCATGCCGACCTGGCTGCATTCCTGCCACAGCGACTTGGTCGGCTCGTCGACGCCCTCGTTCGCCGCGATCACGAAAAGCGCGCAATCGGCGGCCCGCAACCCCGCTCGCAGCTCCCCGACGAAGTCGGCGTACCCGGGTGTGTCGACCAGATTGATCTTGACGCCGTTGTGGGACAGGGAGGCCACGGCGACGCCCACGGACCGCTGTTGCCGGATCTCGGCATCGTCGTAGTCACAGACCGTGCTGCCCTCGGTGACCGATCCCGGCCTGGACAGCACCCCGGCGGCGACCAGGAGGGCCTCGACCAGGGTGGTCTTGCCGCCGCCCGAGGGCCCCACCAGGACCACATTACGAACATCGCCCGGCCCGTTCGCGGTGGGTGCGGCTCCGGCGCCCTGGGAAACGTTCGCCTTGTCCGCCATGACTTTCCTCCAGTTCTGCAGGTCGCTTGGCTCGCCCCGCGCGGGGAGCGGGTGCCCTCCCGCGGGGGCGCGGTGTGTTCTAGGCCACACGGCGCTCTAGGCAACTTTTCCCCCAACGGCCGCCTAACACAAGGCCACCGGTCAGCCACAATGGGGCCGGCCCGTCGTGGTTGGGGGCGCTAGACGTCGGGCGGGTCAGGCGTGCCAGCTGGACCAGCGGTCCACCGCGACCGCAATGACCGGTCCGTCCAATGGAACGGATTGGTACTGAGGGTATTTGGCGCGCAGCAAACGGTACCCGGCGTCCAATGCCTCGCCGCCGGAATGAATGGTGGCCACCCCGTCGGCGCGGACCCACCACAGCTGCGTCCAGTCGTCGGCGTAGTGATCGACGAGCACGCTCACCCGGGGATTGTTCTCGATGTTGGCCAGGCGGCGCAGCCGCCGCGTCGTTTTCGGTTTCGCGTCGACGGCGGTGTACACGACGTCACCGTCGACCGCGAACACCACCGGCACCTGGTGCGGCCTGCCGCCGGGCGTGATCGTGGCCAGCCGGGCGACCGGGGACCGCGCGAACCTGGCCTTCGGGTCGAATTCGCCCACCCGGTCAGCTTAGGAGCGCAAGCCGCCGCGGCGGCATCGTCGGCGCGCTCGAGCCGGATTGCGCGCTACGTTAACCGCATGCTGGCGGAGACGCAGATCACCAACCTCCTCTATCGTTACGCCGAATGCATCGACGCCGGGGATCTGGCGGGAGCGGCCGCCCTCTTCGAGCATGCCCGCATCCGCATCGGCGGTGAGGACACCATCGATGCGTCCCGGTTGCTGGGCATCTGGAAGTCACTGATCTTGCTTCACCCGGACGGGACACCGCGAACCAAGCACGTGACCACCAATCCGATCGTCGAGATCGACGAGGAAGCCGGCACCGCGAGTTGCCGCAGCTACTACACCGTGCTGCAGCAAGCCGACGAATTTCCGCTGCAAACCATCGTCACCGGCCGCTACCACGACCGATTCGAACGTGTCGACGGCCGCTGGCGTTTTTCCTACCGCGACCTCACCCTCATCGACATGGTCGGCGACGTCAGCCGCCACCTGGCGTATCCCATTGCGCCCGCGGGTACAGCATGACCGACGCTTCCGCAGGGTATAGGCATGAGGGCCTGACTACTGTGCTGGATAGCTACCTGCATTACGGTTATACGGACTAGGTCGCGCCGCCCAGACCCTCTGGCTGGGCGAGTTCTCGTTCTTATCGGGATGCAGGAGGTGACGGGGATGAGCAAATCGCACCACCGCTCAGTCTGGTGGTCATGGCTGGTCAGCGTGCTGGCCGTGACCGGGCTGGGGCTGGGCCTGGCCACTCCGCCGGCCTCCGCGTCGCCGCCCATGACGCCGCTCGACCCATCGGCGATCGTCGGGCAGGTCGGGCCGCAGGTGGTCAATATCAGCACCAAGTTCGGGTACAACAACGCGGTGGGTGCCGGAACCGGCATCGTCATCGACCCCGGTGGTGTCGTGCTGACCAACAATCACGTGATCTCGGGCGCCACCGACATCAGCGCGTTCGACGTCGGCAACGGCCAGACCTATGCCGTCGACGTGATCGGCTACAACCGGACCGCGGACGTGGCGGTCCTGCAGCTTCGCGGCGGGGGTGGGCTGCCCACCGCCAACATCGGAGGCGGGGTCTCGGTCGGCGAGCCGGTCGTGGCGCTGGGCAACGCCGGCGGCCAGGGCGGGACGCCGAGCGCGGTGGCCGGCAAAGTCCTCGCGCTGAACCAGACGGTCTCGGCAACCGACACCCTAACCGGCGCCGAAGAAACCCTCGGCGGGTTGATCCAGGCAGACGCCGCGATCCGGCCTGGTGACTCGGGCGGTCCCATGGTCAACAACAGCGGCCAGGTGATCGGCATGAACACCGCCGCTACCGACAGCTACAAGATGTCCGGCGGGCAGGGCTTCGCCATTCCGATCGGCACGGCGATGGGCGTCGCGGGGCAGATCCGGTCGGGTGCCGGATCGAACACGGTCCACATCGGCCCGACGGCCTTCCTCGGACTGGGCGTCACCGACAACGGCGGCAACGGGGCCCGGGTCGAACGCGTGGTGACCAGCGGTCCCGCCGCGGAGGTCGGGATTTCTCCCGGTGACGTCATCACCGCGCTCGACAACGCCCGCATCAACGGGGCCACGTCGATGACCGATGCGCTCGTCCCGCATCACCCCGGGGACAACATTGCCCTGCACTGGCGCACCAGGGGCGGCGAGGAGCGCACCAGCAACGTGACGCTGGCAGACGGGCCGCCGGCCTGACATCGAAAAGGATAATGCCCGGCTCCCATCCAATCCCCTTGCGGCACGCAGTAATTCATCGCATGTTGACGCGCGTGATTCCCAACTTGCCGCCTCGGGTACACGTGGCATCGTGGAATTGATGAACGACGCAAGAGACGCTGTCGAGCACCATCCCGCGGGGGGCAGTCACGTCGAGGGGGGCGTGGTCGAGCACCCCAGTTACGAGGATTTCGAGAACGCCGCCGCGCTGCCCGCCGACCCGACCTGGTTCAAGCACGCCGTCTTTTACGAGGTGCTGGTCCGGGCGTTCTTCGACGCCAACGCGGACGGGTCCGGTGACCTGCGCGGGCTCATCACGCAGCTGGACTACCTGCAGTGGTTGGGCATCGACTGCATCTGGCTGCCGCCGTTCTACGATTCGCCACTGCGCGACGGCGGTTACGACATCCGCGACTTTTACAAGGTGCTGCCCGAGTTCGGCACCGTCGACGATTTCGTCGCGCTGCTCGACGCCGCGCACGAGCGGGGCATCCGCGTGATCACCGACCTGGTGATGAACCACACCTCTGAGTCCCATCCCTGGTTCCAGGAGTCGCGCCGCGATCCCGACGGGCCGTATGGCGACTATTACGTGTGGAGCGACACCAGCGAGAAGTACTCCGACGCCCGGATCATCTTCGTCGACACCGAGGAGTCGAACTGGACCTTCGATCCGGTCCGCCGCCAGTTCTATTGGCACCGCTTCTTCTCCCACCAGCCGGACCTCAACTACGAGAACCCGGCCGTGCAGGAGGCGATGATCGACGTCATTCGCTTCTGGCTCGGCCTCGGGATCGACGGGTTCCGCCTGGACGCGGTGCCCTACCTGTTCGAGCGGGAGGGCACCAACTGCGAGAACCTGCCCGAGACGCATGCCTTCCTTAGGCGCGTTCGCAAGGTCGTCGACGACGAATTCCCGGGCCGGGTGCTGCTGGCCGAGGCGAATCAGTGGCCGGGCGACGTGGTCGAGTACTTCGGCGATCCCAGCACCGGCGGCGACGAGTGCCACATGGCTTTTCACTTCCCGCTGATGCCGCGCATCTTCATGGCGGTCCGCCGGGAGTCGCGCTTCCCGATCTCGGAGATCATGGCCCAGACGCCACCGATCCCCGACATGGCCCAATGGGGAATCTTCCTGCGCAACCACGACGAGTTGACGCTGGAAATGGTCACCGACGAAGAACGCGACTACATGTACTCCGAGTACGCCAAGGATCCGCGGATGAAGGCGAACGTCGGCATCCGCCGCCGATTGGCGCCGCTGCTGGACAACGACCGCAACCAGATCGAGTTGTTCACCGCACTACTGCTGTCGTTGCCGGGGTCGCCGGTGCTCTACTACGGCGACGAGATCGGCATGGGCGACGTGATCTGGCTGGGGGATCGCGACGGGGTGCGCACCCCGATGCAGTGGACACCGGACCGCAACGCCGGCTTCTCCAAGGCCAACCCGGGCCGGCTGTACCTGCCGCCCAGCCAGGACTCGGTTTACGGGTATCAGGCGGTAAACGTGGAGGCGCAACGCGACACCTCCACCTCGCTGCTCAACTTCACCCGGACGATGCTGACGGTGCGCCGCCGCCACCAGGCGTTCGCCACCGGCACCTTCCAAGAATTGGGCGGCTCCAACCCGTCGGTGCTGGCGTTCGTGCGCCAGGACGGAGACGACGGTGACACCGTGCTGTGCATCAACAACCTGTCGCGGTTTCCGCAGCCGATCGAGCTCAACCTGCAGCATTGGAGCGGCTGCACGCCGGTCGAGCTGACCGGGCATGTGGAGTTTCCGCGCGTCGGTCACCTGCCCTATCTGCTGACATTGCCGGGACACGGGTTCTACTGGTTCCAGTTAACTGGATGTGAGGAGGAGCGGCATCAATGACCGCGCCGGCGACGATGCAGCGCGAAGCGATGAGGAGGAGCGGCGCAGATGACCCCGCCGGCGACGATGCAGCGCGAAGCGATGAGGAGGAGCGGCGCAGATGACCCCGCCGGCGACGATGCAGAGCGAAGCGATGAGGAGGAGCGGCGCTTATGAATCAGCCAGCCAAGCTGCCGTGGTCTGAGTGGCTTCCGCAGCAACGTTGGTACGCCGGGCGCAATCGCGAGCTGTCCGCCGCCGAGGCCGCCGTGGTCGTCCCGCTGCGGGACGATCTCGACTTGGTGCTGGTCGATGCCAACTACGCGGACGGTCACTCGGAGCGCTACCAGGTGATCGTCAGGTGGGACTCCGCGCCGGTATCGGAGTACAGCACGGTGGCCACGATCGGCGCGGCAGACGATCGGACCGGATTTGACGCCCTCTACGACGCCGACGCGCCGCAATTCCTGCTGTCGTTGATCGACTCGGAGGCGGTCCGGAGCTCGTCGGACGTCGAGGTCAAGTTCACCAAGGAACCGGAAGTCGGGCTGCCGCTGGACGCGATGCCGCACGTCTCCGATGCCGAACAGAGCAACACCAGCGTGATCTTCGATCGCCGCGCCATCTTCAAGGTTTTTCGCCGGGTGAGCAGTGGGATCAACCCCGATATCGAGCTGAACCGGGTGCTGGCCCGCGCCGGCAACCCGCACGTGGCACGGCTGCTCGGTACCTACGAGATGCGCGCGCTCGGCGCCGATTCGCCGGACGAGGCGTGGCCGTTGGGCATGGTCACCGAGTTCGCGTCCAATGCCGCCGAAGGCTGGGCGATGGCCACCGCCAGCGTTCGCGACCTGTTCGCCGAGGGCGACTTGTATGCCTATGAGGTGGGCGGCGACTTCGCCGGCGAGGCCAACCGGCTCGGCGAAGCGGTTGCGTCGGTGCACGCGACGCTGGCCGAGACCCTCGGGACGGCGCAGGCACCGTTCCCGGTGGACACCGTGCGGGCACGGCTGTCGTCCACCGTGGCCAAGGTCCCCCAGCTGCAGGAGTACGCGGTGACGATCGAAGAGCGATTCGCCAAGCTCGCGGGCGAGATGATCACCGTTCAGCGGGTGCACGGTGACCTACACCTGGGGCAGGTGCTGCGCACCCCGGAGAGCTGGCTGCTGATCGACTTCGAAGGCGAACCCGGCCAGCCGCTCGACGAGCGCCGGGCGCCGGATTCACCGCTGCGCGACGTGGCCGGCGTCCTGCGTTCCTTCCAATACGCGGCCTACGGGCCGCTCGTCGACCAGGCCGACGACAAGCAGCTCGCCGCCCGGGCGCGGGAATGGGTCGAGCGCAATAGCGCCGCGTTCTGCGACGGCTATGCGGCCGTGTCCGGGACCGACCCCCGGGATTCGGCGCAGCTGCTGGCCGCCTACGAACTCGACAAGGCCGTCTACGAGGCCGGCTACGAAGCGCGGCACCGGCCCGGATGGTTGCCGATCCCGCTGCGTTCCATCGCCCGGCTGACCGCCGCCTAGGCCCGATATCTGAAAGCATGTCGTTCCGTGGCGAGTGAAATCTTCGATAGCGAGGCGAGGTTGTCGTGGCTGCTGGCCGGGCTGGCCGGTGTGCTCGGCGCCACCGCATTCACGCACTCGGCCGGATACTTCGTGACCTTCATGACCGGCAATGCCCAACGCGCCGCGCTGGGGTTCTTTCGGGGCGACGTGGTCCTGTCGATCACTGCGGGACTGCTCATACTGTGCTTTGTCGCCGGCGTCGTGATCGCATCGGTGTGCCGGCGGCATTTCTGGGTGGCGCACCCGCACGGCCCCACCATGCTGACCACCTTCAGCTTGCTGGCCGCCACCCTGGTGGACGTCATCGACGAGGGCTGGGAGGAAAACCTCCTGGACTTCGCGCCAATCATGCTGGTGGCCTTCGCAATCGGCTCTTTGAACACCTCATTCGTCAAGGATGGCGAGGTGTCGGTGCCGCTCAGCTATGTGACCGGAACACTGGTCAAGTTGGGGCAGGGCATCGAACGGCACATCGCCGGCGGAACGGCCGCGGACTGGCTCGGTTACTTTCTGCTGTTCACCAGCTTCGCCCTGGGCGCCATCGTGGGCGGCTGCATCAGCTTGGTCGTCAACGGGACCTGGATGCTGGTGGTCGCCACGGGGGTGTGCGCGGTGACCACCGGCTACACCTACTTCCACTCGGACCGGCGCTCGCTGCTCAAAGAGGAGTCGGCCAAAAAGCAACGGCAGCAGCGCTGACCGGTGCGCTGCTGCCGATGCCGCCTTTTCGTTGCTCAGGCGTTGTTGTTCGCGCCGAGCAGCACCTGCTGGATGTCGGGCTTCATGGCAACCAGCTGCTGGTTCCAGTAGGGCCACGAGTGGGTCCCGTTGGCCGGAAAGTTGAACGTTCCGTTGCGGCCGCCCGCGGCGACGTAGGTGTTCTGGAACTGCTGGTTGGTGCGCAGCGTGAGGCCTTCCAGGAACTTGGCCGGCATGTTGTCGCCGCCCATGTCGCTGGGGGTGCCGTTGCCGCAGTAGACCCAGATCCTGGTGTTGTTGGCGACCAGCCGCGGAATCTGGACCATCGGGTCGTTGCGCTTCCACGCCGGGTCGCTGGACGGACCCCACATGCTGTTGGCGTTGTAACCACCCGCGTCGTTCATCGCCAAACCGATCAGCGTCGGCCACCAGCCCTCAGAGGGGTTGAGGAATCCCGAAAGCGAAGCGGCGTAAGGGAATTGCTGCGGGTAGTACGCCGCCATTATCAGCGCGGAACCGCCGGACATCGACAGGCCCACCGCGGCGTTACCGGCCGGCGAAATCTGCTTGTTGGCCTGCAGCCAAAGGGGCATCTCCTGGGTCAGGAACGTCTCCCACTTGTAGGTGTAGTTCTGTCCGTTGCCCGACGAGGGCTGGTACCAGTTGCTGTAGAAACTGGACTGGCCACCGACCGGCATCACCACCGACAGGCCCGACTGGTAAAACTCCTCGAACGCCGGGGTGTTGATGTCCCAGCCGTTGTAGTCCTCCTGAGCCCGGAGTCCGTCGAGCAGGTACACGGCGTGCGGCCCGCCCCCCTCGAATTGAACCTTGATGTTGCGGCCCATCGACGGCGATGGCACCTGCAGGTATTCCACTGGAAGACCCGGCTTCGAGAACGCCCCCGCGGTAGCCGAACCGCCGACGGCGGCGACTAGACCGGACAACAGGGCAGCCCCTACAGCCGCGATCGCCAGCCGGCGCGGCATGCTTGCCGCCGCGCCACGCAACTTTCGGACCTCTTCGAAGAACGACATGGCTCTGCACCCATCCCAACTTTTCATCTGCCGCGCATCGCGGTCGAATCCGTTCGCAGGCAGTGAAACACAGGGGCGGGGTGCTATTCGGCTGTCGCGGCCGCGGTGGGAGATCGCGGTTGGCTAACGATTGGGCCTCGGCGGGGAATCGTCACAACCGGGTCACGATTGGCTCTCGGTACCATGTGGTTGACTTGAAACGCGATAGCGGATGCGCTATCACGGTGCGGCGCAACGGTCTACGCGACGAGGCGGCGCAAAAGCGTTGAGGCCGCACCGATTCCGGCCACCGCCGCGATTGCCAGCACGATGATGTCGGCCGGGTGGAACGGGGTTCCGATCAGCAGCGCCCGCAACGCGTCCACCTCGTAGCTGAGGGGGTTGACCTTGCTCAGCGCATGCAGCCAGGCGGGCATGGCGTCGACGGGGTAAAGCGCGTTGGACGCGAAGAACAGCGGCATGGTGATGGCTTGCCCGATCCCCATCAGGCGATCGCGGTTGCGGACCAGTCCGGCCAGCGTCATCGACAGGCAGGCGAAGAACGCGGCGCCGAGCATCACGGTGGCCATCGCCGCCAGGATCCGCAGCGGGTTGATGGTCAGACCGACATTCATCACGTAGGCCAGCGCCATCACGCCGACGACCTGGGCGACCGACCGCACCCCGGCCGCAAACGCCTTGCCGGTGACCAGCGCCGATGCCGGCGCCGGCGTCACCATGAGTTTGGCGAGGACCCCGGCGTCTCGATCCCAGATGATCTGGATGCCGTAAAAGATCGAGATGAACAGTGCCGACTGGGCGATGATCCCGGGTGCCAGGAAGGCCAGATAGGACACCTTCCCGGTGTTGATCACACGCAGGTGACTGAACGTGGTACCGAAGATCAACAGCCACAGCGCGGGTTGCACCATGCGCATGACGAGCTCGGTCCGGTCATGCTGCAGCTTCTGCAGTTCGACGATCGCGAATGCCACGATGCGGGCTACCGTCGCCTGGACTCGTTGCCAACCGCGCGGGGCGCGAACCAGGCTGGTTGTCACCTGGGCTTGGGTGGCGCTGTCAACTGGCACGGCTGGCAACCTTTCTGCTGGCGCGGATTTCACGGAAGCCGGACGACGCGGCCGATTCCGTTTCGCCCGACAGGTCTTCGGCCGCGTAGTGACGGAAGACGTCCTCGAGCGTGGCGCCGGGCGACACCTTGGATACGTGGGCCTTCAGCTTTGCGGGCGTCCCGACGGCCCGTAACACGCCGCGATGCATCAGCGCGACCCGGTCGCACAACGCGTCGGCCTCTTCCATGTAGTGGGTGGTCAGCAGCACGGTCATGCCGAACTGGGCCTGCATGCTCTGCACCTGGGTCCAGACGCCGTCGCGGGCGATCGGATCGAGCCCGACGGTTGGTTCGTCGAGCACCAGCAGCGACGGGCGGTTGACCAGCGCCTGCGCCACCTCCAGGCGGCGCACCATGCCGCCGGAGTAGGTGCCGGCCAGCCGGTCGGCCACGTCGAGCAGTTCCATCGCGTCCAGCGCCTGGTCCACCCGTTCGGCCCGGCAGGACCGCGGCACCCCGTACAACCGCGCGAACCACTGCACGTTCTGTCGGCCGGTCAGCGCGGCCTCGATCGACAGTTGTTGCGGCACATAGCCGATGTTGCTTCGGATGTCGATCGTCTGATCGCGGGCGTCCATGCCGAAAACGCGCAGTTCGCCCTGCTGTACCGGCGTCAGCGTGGTCAGCATGCGGACCAGCGTCGTCTTTCCGGCGCCGTTGGGTCCCAGCAGGCCCATCGTCTCGCCCGGCCGCACCTGCAAGGTCACGTCATCGACCGCGGTGAACTGGCCGTACCGGTAGGTCAAATTGCGGCAGTCGATCGCCATCGGTAGCCGTTCGCTCATGATCGACGCTCCTGTAATAGTCGGGTCACCGTGTCGAGGACTTCCAATCCCTTTGCCAGGTCCTCGATTTGGTCGTCGTTGAGTTGATCGAGCACATCGGACAGCAAGGCTCGTCGTGCGGCCCGAGACGCGTCGACGATCTGCTGGGTCGGCTCGGCGAGCCGCAGCTGGCCGACGCGGCGGTCGGTCTCGCCGACGGTGCGGATGAGCAAACCGTTGGCTACCAGCTTGGAGACCAGGGTCGAGGCGGTGTTGGGCACCAGCCCGAGCTCGGTGGCGGCGATGCTGACCGAGACTCCCGGTCGGCGCCCGACCAGCCACAACAACTCCGACTGCGCCTCGCTAAGCCGCGCCGAATCCAGCCCGCGGCTGGCTGACCTGCGCAGCTGCCGACGGAACCGGCCGACGACGCCGAACACCTCGGCGACCAGATCGGTGCTGGACTTCACTGCCTCCATATGTCTCTGTTTACGAGCTAAATATGTGTGCAGGCTGTGTGGAAGCTAGCTCCCAGCTACTTTGTCGCCCCGCTTTAAAGGCTATTTACGGGATGCAGGACCACGTCCGTCAGGACGCCGTTGTCGACGCTCGCGGTCATGTAGCTGCAGAACGGTTGCCGGCGACGGTCGGTGGGCGATCCTGGGTTGAGCAGGCGCAGACCGGTCTGCGCCGTGGTATCCCAGGGGATGTGGCTGTGGCCGAACACCAGGACGTCGCTGTCCGGGTAGAGCCGCGACATGCGCGCCTCGCGGCCCGCCGCGGCGCCGGTCTCGTGGACCACGGTCAAACGCAGGCCGTCCAGCGTGGCGTCGGCACGTTCGGGCAATCGCGCCCGCAACGCGGGGCCGTCGTTGTTCCCCCAACACGCGACCAGCCGAGCGGATCTGGCTTCCAGCTCGTCCAGCAATTCGGCCGACACCCAGTCGCCCGCGTGGACCACCACGTCCGCCCGCGCCACCTCGTCCCACACCGTTGCGGGCAGGTCGCGGGCGCGCCGGGGGACATGGGTATCGGCGACCAGCAGCAGCCTCACGCGCTCATCCTGCCCCGGCCGTGGCCGGCGTTAGCCCCGCTGGCTGCGCGCTTCGGCGCCCGTTTCGCCGGCATCGATGGCGTCATCGGGGCCCGTCGCCCCGACATAGGTGCCGTCGTCTTCACCGTCGGTGGCACGCGATCGCGACTCGTGGGTTTCGGGCTCGACATCCGATTCGCCCTTGTGGCCCTTCGATTCAGGCATCCCGTTCCTTCCGTGCGGCTCGCGACGTCACACGGGGTTCCCCTGAGGGTCGTTACGAAACCAAGCCGGCGCTATTGTTAGCAGCCGGAGCCAAGGAGAACACGCAATGCGCACCTTTGAATCAGTAGCCGATCTCGCCGCCGCGGCGGGCGAGACGATCGGGCAGAGCGACTGGGTGACGATCACTCAGGAGGATGTCAACCTGTTCGCCGATGCGACCGGCGATCACCAGTGGATCCACGTCGACCCGGAACGGGCGGCCGCCGGCCCGTTTGGCACAACCATCGCCCACGGGTTCATGACGCTGGCCCTGCTGCCGCGGCTGCAGCACCAGATCTACACCGTCAACGGCATCAAGCTCGCAATCAACTACGGGCTCAACAAGGTTCGCTTCCCCGCCCCGGTCCCCGTCGGCTCCCGGGTGCGCGCCCAGAGCACGCTGGTCAGCGTCGACGACCTCGGCAACGGCGCCACACAGGCGACGATGTCGACCGCCGTCGAGATCGAAGGGTCGCCCAAGCCGGCGTGCGTGGCCGAAAGCATCGTCCGCTACATTTCCTGACCGATCGCGAAACATAAATGGCTGCGCCGCTTTTCGGCGTGTCTTCACCGACGTTTACGTGTCGCGAACGCGCGTCGCGCGGTCAGTCGTCGCCGCGGGTGTCGATGACGCGCTGGGCGACATCGACGAGCTTGCCTTGGCTCTCCTGAGATAGCCGCCGCAGCAACTCAAACGCGCGCACATCGTCTACGCTGTATCGTTCCATGATGATGCCCTTGGCCTGGCCGATGCGGTCTCTGCTCGATAGCGCCGACAGCATCTGCTCCCCGTGGCGCCCGGCCAAAATCGCTGCGGCGGCATGCGCGGCGAACACGGATCCGATGGTCTCGGCTTCGGTATCCCACACATTCGCCTTGAAACTGAACAAATTCAGCGCGCCCGCCGTGCGCTCGGCCGTGTACAGCTTGAACGACAGGCTGCTCAGGACACCGCGCTCCACCGCCGCCGGTGCATAGCGGGGCCAGCGAGGCTCGCTGCGCAGATCATCGGTCCGCACGATCGTCTCGTTGAGGGCGGCATCGGCGCATGGGCCCTCGCCGAAGTCGTGCTGCAGCTTGTCGAGCTGCGCGACCAAGCTGTCGGTGTCCGCCAAGGATTCGAATTCCCCGCCCTTTTTCACCAGCAGCACACCCGCGATGTCCGCCGCCGGGATGAGTTGCACCGCTGTCGTGGTCACATCGGCGAGGATCTGCTCGAGCTGGCGCGGCGCGGCGATCTCGCGGGCAAGCTCGGCCATGCGCACGGCGAGCTCGTGCCTGGAAGTTAGGTCTGAAGGCTCCATAGGTCCGGATTCTGCACGATCCGGGCGCGATGCGTAACCCGCCCGGTGCTGGGATCGGCCGTGACGGTCAGCCGGTGACGGATTTGCTGTCGCGGCGTTTGGCCGTATAGGCCACGGGTACCCGGCGTCGACCGCAACTATCTCGACCCGCCAGGGAGGCCCAGTGTTCGTACACAACAAAGATCTTCAATTCGAGGTCCGAATCGACCGACCCGACCCACGGTTCGCGTCGCTGCTCATGGAGCAGTTCGGCGGCGCCAACGGCGAACTCACCGCGGCGCTGCAGTACTTCACCCAGGCCTTCGTGCTGCGGCAGAAAAACCCGAAAATGTATGACCTATTCATGGACGTCGCGACCGAGGAGCTCAGTCACCTGGAAATGGTCGGCTCGATGATCACGATGTTGCTCGATGGGCTCAACGACAACCTGAAAATAGCCAACGAGCGCTGTGACTGGATGCCGGCGGTGGCCAGCACTGACGGGCGAGACAGCATCATCCATTCGGTGGCCGTCAACCCGCTGTTCCTCGTGCTCAGCGGCGGCGGCCCGGACGTCAAGGACTCCGGAGGCAACAACTGGACCGGCGCCTACATCGACGCCAACGGCGATCCGACGGTGGATCTGCGCAACAACGTCGCCGCGGAATCGCGCGCAAAGGTCGTCTACGAGTACCTCAAGCAATTCACCGATGATCCCGGCGCGCAGGACACCCTGAGTTTTCTGATGACCCGCGAGGTGGCGCACTACCAGCAGTTCACCGCGGCGCTCAACGAGTTGCCGGTGAACTTCCCGCCGGGACAATTGCCGGGCGATCCGCGCTTCCAGAACGTGGCGTTCAACATGTCGAACGGCGGCGGGGAATCGATTCGCGGACCGTGGAACCAAGGGCAGGGCCCATGGCCCGAGGGCATGGAGTGGGAGTACGTGGAGAAGCCCGAACAGCAGTGGCTGGGCGGCACGACTCGGCAGAACAAAGGTGCCGAGCAGAACCCCCAGGGTTCACCCGCCGTTGAGGCAGAGAAGCCGTTCACGCACGAACAGCACACGCCGACAAGCTAATTGGGAACGAAGTGAAGGCCGGGCGTCGGGACGTTCGACGTCCGGCCTTCCAAAATGTGTTGCCTCAGTGAACCTGGGGGTCCGGCGGGTTGTCCTGCCCGCGGCCGGTGAGCGCGTCGCGCACGTGGTCCATGACCGCCGCGCCCATCCCCATCGTCTTGAGCACCGTCGGGTTGGGCGGGGTGGCCGGATGCGGTCGGGTCGGGGCGATCTTCTTTGCCTGCTCTAGCTTTTCGCCGATCTTCTCCAACTCCTCGCGGCTGATCGCCGCTTCGACCTGTGGCCACACCACGTCCTGTTCGTAGGCGATGTGTTCGCGGCCGGCGCTTACGAACTCCTGCAGCGCTTCGTGGTAATCCGGCTCCCCGGGCTTGCCGTCCTCCAGCCGTTGCAGCAGCTTCTTGCCGGCCTGCTCCTGCTCGATCGCCTTGTCGGCGAGCGCGTCGCCGTCCTCGAGCGCATCGCGCACCGCCGGCCAGAAGAACTGCTCTTCGATCGCCTCGTGCTGCGACTCGGCGATGATGAGGTTGTTGACCACGGTTTCCAGGCCACTGCTCTCGGCGCCCGAGCCCGACGGCGCTCCGTCGAGCGTCTCGAACAGGCCGAGCACACTTTTGTGGTCTTGGCGGAGAAACGTTAAAGCGTCCATACCTTGCCTTCCCAGTTGGCTTTTCACATTCGGAAGAGTGGCGTGCGGATACCCGGGGCGGTGGCGTTGAAACGGCTGCACCGTGGCCGTGTTCGGCTCAATGCAGCTTTGGCAAGACGTCGGCGCGGTAGAAGTTGATGGCGGCGATGGGATCGTCCTGAGGGAAATGCAGAAAGGGAATGGCCCCAGCGTCGAGAACCCTTTGCACGGCATCGATGTGGGGTTTGGGGTCGGTCCCAACGGCCCAGTCGCCCAGCACCTTGTCGATCGGGTTCGCTTCGGCGGCGCGCTGGATCTCGACGGGATCGGGCTGATCGACGGCCCCGGCGGTAAATCGCCACAATGCGGCGGCGCGGGCGGCCTCGTTGTTGTCGCCGACCACCGCGAAGAGTTCGGCGCGCTTTCCGAGGCTGGCGGCGTCGCGACCGGCGGCTTGTGCGCCCGCGGCGAAGGCGGCCAGCAGTTTCGAGTTGGTGAGTCCGCGAGCCTGGGTGATCCAGCCGTCGCCGTATTGACCCGCCAGTTTTGCGCTCTTTGGCCCGCCGGCGGCAACGAAGATCGGTGGCGGCGTGGCCGGGGTGTCGTAGAGCCTCAGGGCGTTCGTCTGAAAATAGCGGCCGGAGAACGAGATTCGTGAACCGCTCCACAGCTGGCGGATCAGTTCGATGGCCTCGATCAGCCGGTCATGACGCTCCCTGTAGTTGCCGTACTTGTTGGTGGTGGCCTGTTCGTTGAGTCGCTCCCCGGTCCCCACTCCCAGGAACACCCGTCCGGGGCTGAGGATCGCCAGCGAGGCGAAAGCCTGGGCCACCGTGGCGGGGTGATAGCGGTACGTCGGGCAGGTCACCCCGGTGCCGAACGAGACGCGGCTGGTGCTGTTGCCGACCAGGGCCAGGGTCAGCCAGGGAAACATCGAATGGCCCTCGTTGTCCTGCCAGGGCTGAATATGATCGCTGGCCCACACGTACTGAAAACCGGCTTGTTCGGCGGCCTGGGCCTGCGCCACCAGCCGATCGGTGCGGAATTGCTCGTGGGAGAGCACCACACCCACACCCTTGGCCGCCGGTGCGGGCGGACCGGTGGACTTGGCGCGGCCGGCTCCCGGGTTGCCGCAGCCCTCGGAAAACCCGAAGCCCCCGAGCACGCCCGCGCCGGCGGCCATCCGCCCGAACGCCCGCCGCGAGATCCCGGTCACCCGAACCGCATACCCGCCGCGCCACGCGCCACACCGGCTGGCCGCCTGGGAGGCGGCCGTCGGTGGGCACGCACTAGCCTGACGTGGGTGACCCCGCAGGCGCGCCCGGCGCTCAAAGCCGACATCCGCGAGCTGTCCCGCACGCTGGCCCGGGCCTTCTACGACGACCCGGTGATGGTCTGGCTGCTGCCGGATGACAAGGCGCGGACCGCGCAGCTATACCGGCTGTTCGCGACAATGACCCGTCACCACCATCTGTCGCGCGGCGGGGTCGAGGCGGCCGGCGACGGGCCAGCCATCGGTGCCGCGGCGCTGTGGGATCCGCCCAACCAATGGCAGGAAACGCGCTGGGGCCAGCTCGCGATGACGCCCACGTTCATCCGGGTCTTCGGCGCGCACTCGATGCGGGGGCGGGCGGTGCAGGAGCTGATGAAGCGCGTGCATCCCGAAGAACCGCACTGGTATCTGGCGGTGATCGGAAGCGACCCGTCGGTCCGCGGCCGAGGCTTCGGCCAGGCGCTGATGCGGTCGCGGCTGGACCGCTGTGACGCCGAGTACTGCCCGGCCTACCTCGAGTCGAGCAAGCCCGAAAACGTGCCGTACTACGAACGTTTCGGCTTCACCGTCACCCGCGAGATCGCGCTGCCCGATGGCGGCCCGCCGCTGTGGGCGATGTGGCGCGCGCCGCGATAACCGCTGGGCGCGTTTAGGTGCCCCAGGCGGCGGGCAACCGGTGCGCATGAGCGAAAACCCCCAAGCCGATGAGCTGGTGGACGCCGCCGACTTCCCCGAGGAGGGCGGTCCGGGCGACACCCTGAGCGCCAGCGAAGGCACCGACTCCGACGAGCTGCGCAACGACGACGGCGACATCGTCGTCGACCCGCCCGAGGGCTGGAGCGAAGCCGACCGGTTCGGAGTGACGGCGCGCGAAGCGCGAGAGGGCGAATCCCTCGACGACCGGCTGGCCGAGGAAGAGCCGGACGTATCCGTCGACGCCGTCGGCCCTATCGATGACGGTGGTCCCGGGCGCGCTCACCGGGGTCAGATCGACGGCACACCGGAAGACGGCGATTCGCTGTACGAGGTTGTCGACGAGTAATTAGTGCTCGGTTGTTCACTCGTAAGCATCAAGTGATGGTGCTTACGGGCTGCTTCGCCAGCCGGCTATTCCGATGGTGATCATCCGCAGCTGCTTGACCGCCGCGCGCCGGATGTCTTCCAGCGCCTCCGAGGTCTGCGCGTCCTCGATGGCTTCGGCGATGACGATCATGGAATTGACGAACAGGGTCGCCAGTACGTTCAGGTCCTCGGTGCTCCACGCGTTGAGGCCGTTGAAGCGCGCGAGGTCGGTGGCCAGCTCGGAGGTGATGAGCCGCAGCTCGGTGCGGATCGCGTAGCGCAGCACGGTTACCCCACCGGAGCGCTCACGATAGATGAACCGCCAGTGCTCGCGGCGTTCGGTGATGCTGGCGATGACGATTTCGACGGACGACTCGATCACCCGGTTCGGATCGAGCTTGCCGGCCCGCGCCCCGCGCAGGGTGTCGCGCAAGGTGCGAAAGGATTCGTCGATCAGCACCAGCCCGAGGGCCTCCATCGACTCGAAATGGCGGTAGAAGGCCGCCGGCACGATGCCGACCTCCCGCGTCACCTCGCGCAGGCTCAGGCTGGAAAAGCTGCGGTCCTGCAGCAGCTTCAGCGCCGCGGCGATGATGGCTCGCCGTGTCACCTCCTTGCGCTCCTCGCGCGACAGGCTTTCGCCCGAACGCACGCGGCCCGACCGATGCGGCCGTGAGCTAGGAGTACGGCTGTTCACTGTGTGAACCATACCACAAACAGGCACTAAACCCTTGACGACCTGCGGGCGGAGGACGCACGGTGTACATATGTTCACCCAAACACCCGCACGGAATCTCGCCCAAACCCTGCGGAAGCGAGTCTTGGGTTCAGACCTGCTGGACCTGCTCACCGGTCCCCACGGCGTGGATCGCTACACCGAGCTGGTGGCGCCGACGTGGACACTGGGCGAGGCCCGCGCCAAGGTCGTCGACGTCCGCCGGACCACGCCGCGCAGCGTCACCCTCACGCTCGCTCCGAACGAGGCCTTCACATCCGCGCATACCGTCAAAGCCGGCCAGTACGTCAACCTCACGGTCGACATCGACGGCCGCCGGCACACCCGCTGCTACTCACCGGCCAACGCCGAAGGCGGCGCCAACCTCGAGCTGACGATCGGTCAGCACGAGGGGGGGCTGGTGTCGAACTACCTGTACGAGCGGGCCCGCCGCGGCATGGTGGTTGGCCTGGCCGGTGTCGGTGGTGACTTCGTGTTGCCCAGCCGACGGCCGCAACGGATCCTGTTCGTCTCCGGCGGAAGCGGCATCACGCCGGTCATGGCGATGCTGCGCACGCTGGTCGACGAGGGTCATGCTGGAGAGGTCGCGTTCGTGCACTACGCCCGCACGCCGGAGGAAGCCTGCTACCGCGAGGAACTAGCAACCCACAAAGGTCTGCCTGGCGTGCGGGTTCTGCACGGCTACACCCGCTCCGACGGCGGTGACCTGGTTGGCCGCTTCGGACCGGAGCACCTGGCTGCGGCCATGCCCGCACCCGATGCGGTGTTCGTCTGCGGCCCAACGACATTGGTCGAGGCAGTGCGGGAGCACTGCGACAATGTCTACACCGAAAGCTTCGTGCCACCCGTGTTCGAAGCGCCGGCCAATCCGTCGGGTGGCCGAATAACATTCGCCGACAGCGGCATCGACGTCGTTGACGACGGCCGCTCGCTGTTGGAACAGGCCGAATCGGCCGGGCTCACGCCGCAGAACGGGTGCCGGATGGGCATTTGCCACACCTGCACCCGGCGCAAGACCGCCGGCACGGTGCGCAACCTGGTCACTGGCGCCGTCTCGACCTGCCCGGACGAGGACGTCCAGATCTGCGTGTCCGTCCCCGTCGGCGACATCGATCTATCCCTCTAGTGGCGATCGCAAGCGCGGCGAAGCCGGGCGCGGCGGGTCGTCACCATCCCTCTAGTGGCGATCGCAAGCGCGGCGAAGCCGGGCGCGGCGGGTCGTCACCATCCCTTTAGCTCTCACCGATATCGGGAGGAAGCCATGTCACACAACAAGATCACCATTACGCCTGCGCAGGCCGAGGAATTCGGCCGCGAACTCGACGCGATCAAGGAACGCGTGATGGCGGACCTCGGCGAAGAGGACGCCGAGTACATCCGCCGCGTCATCAAGGCCCAGCGTGCACTCGAAGTCGGCGGACGCGCGTTGCTGTTCCTGCCGCCGGCGTGGCTGCTGGGCACCGCGATGCTGGGCCTGTCGAAAATCCTGGACAACATGGAGATCGGTCACAACATCATGCACGGTCAATACGACTGGATGCGTGACCCGGCGATCTCCGGTCGCACGTTCGAGTGGGACACCGCCTGCCCCGCCGATCAATGGCGGCATTCGCACAACTACATGCACCACACCCACACCAACATCGTGGGGATGGACCGCGACATCGGCTACGGCATCCTGCGGATGAGCGAAGACCAGCGCTGGCACCCGTACTACCTGGGCAACCCGGTGTATGCGTTCCTGCTGATGGTGCTGTTCCAGTACGGCGTCGCGCTGCACGAACTGGAGACCGAGCGCATTCGCTCTGGAGAGATTCGGCTGGCCGACAAGCGCGGCGTGCTGCGGGACATCTGGAAGAAGACGCGGCGGCAGGCGCTGAAGGACTACGTCGCCTTCCCGTTGCTGGCCGGCCCGTTCGCCCCGTTCGTGTTTGCCGGCAACCTCTCGGCCAACCTGATGCGCAACGTGTGGTCGTACATGATCATCTTCTGCGGTCACTTCCCCGACGGCACTCAGGAATTCACCGCCGAGGAGACCAAGGACGAGTCCCGCGGCATGTGGTACTTCCGCCAGGTCCTCGGTTCGGCGAACCTGACCGGCGGCAAGATCTTCCATCTGCTGTCCGGCAACCTGTCGCACCAGATCGAGCACCACCTGTTCCCGGACATGCCGGCCCGCCGGTACCTCGAAATCGCTCCTGAGGTGCAAGAGATCTGCGAACGCTATGGCATCCCGTACAACCGCGGGCCGCTGGTGCGGCAGTTCGGCACCGTCGTCCGCAAGATCGTCAAGCTGAGCGTCCCGGACTCGTGGCTGGGCAAGCCCGCGGCGGACCAGCCGGCCGAGCGGGTGCCGGCCGCCGCCTGAGCCTGCGCTGACGGAGCCGAGCCGATTCGGGGCAGACGCAGCGGGCTCGGCGGAGCACAATGGGCCCGTGGAATGGACCGGCGCGCGATATGCAGACAAGCCAACGGTCGAGGCCTCAACCTGGATCGACGCCGACCCTGCCCGGGTCTGGAGCCTGATCTCCGACATCAAGCTGATGCCAACCCTGAGCAACGAGCTGCAATCGGTGGAGTGGGCCGACGGCGCCGACGCACCCCGCGTCGGCGCCCGGTTCGTCGGGCGCAACGAACACGACGCGTTCGGCCGGTGGAGCACCACCTCGCAGATCGTCGCGTGCGACCCGCCACGCGAATTCGCTTGGGCCGTCGGCGAAATCGGAAATCCGTCATCGACCTGGCGATTCAGGCTGACCCCTCGCGATGGTGGCACGGCCCTGAGTTATTGGATGCAGATGGGGCCGGGACGCTCGGGGTTGTCGGTGGCCATCGATTCGATGCCGGACAAGGAACAAAAGATCGTGTTCGTGCGGATGCGGGAATTCGAGGCCGCGATCGGCAAGACGCTGGCGGCGATCAAACGGCTGGCCGAACACGGGGTGCGTTGATGCGGACGGCCACCACGGTCGAGTTGTCGGGGGGCGCTGGCGAAACCGCCGAGTTTGTCGTCGAGGCGGAAAAGCTGGGCCTCGACGTGTGTTGGGTGGCCGAGGCATGGGGCTCGGACGGGCCGTCGGCGCTGGGTTACCTCGCGGCGCGCACCGAGCGGGTGCTGCTCGGTTCGGGCATCCTGCAGGTCGGGGTTCGGTCGCCGGTCATGGTTGCCCAGACGGCGATCACGTTGTCCAACCTGTCGAACGGGCGGTTCCTGCTCGGCCTGGGCGCGTCGGGTCCCCAGGTCATCGAGGGTCTGCACGGCGTGTCGTTCAGCCGACCGATGGCGCGCATTCGCGAGACGGTAGACATCGTGCGCCAGGCACTTGACGGGGCCAAGATTTCGTACTCCGGCAAGGAGTTTCAGATCCCCCGCCCCGGCGGCGAGGTGGTGCCGATGCGACTGTCGACGCGGCCCGAGCATCCCATTCCCCTCTATCTGGCCGCGCTGTCACCGGCGATGCTGCGGTTGACCGGACAGATCGCCGACGGCTGGCTGGGCACCAGCTTCGTTCCGGAAGGCGCCGCCGGCGCCTATTTCCGCCACCTCGACGACGGCCTGGCCGCCGCCGGTCGCGGGCGTGCCGACATCGACATCTGCCAGGGCGCCGAAGTCGCCTTCGCCTCGGACGAAAATCAGCTGCGCGACATGGTCGGGGCCCGCAAGAAGGAGCTGGCCTTCAGCCTCGGCGGCATGGGGTCGTCGGGCACGAATTTCTACAATCAGGCCTACAGCCGGCAGGGTTGGAACGAGGTTGCCGCCGCGGTGCGCGAGCGCTGGCAGCGCGGCGACCGCGACGGCGCGGCGGGCCTGGTGACCGACGAGATGGTGCTGGCCACCACGCTCATTGGGACGGAGGACATGGTGCGCGCCCGGCTTGCCGTCTGGCGCGACGCCGGCGTGAACACCGTGCGGCTGTACCCCGCCGGCGACACGCTGGACGCCAAGCTGGCCACCCTGGGCCGGGCCATCGAGCTGGTCCGCGGGGTCGAATGATTCACTCCGAGCGGCTGACTGTGGGGCCTATGCACCAATTCAAGGGCGGCTCGCGTACTTTAAAGCCCACAGTCGGCGGTCTGAGGCTGGTTCACGCCACGCGGGTCGGCGCTTCGGATGCCTTCACGAGTTCGACCTTGGGGCGCGCCGGCACCTCGTCGGCGAGGAACCACCGGAAGGCCAGATTGCCGCGCGGATAGCCTAGCGCCGTCACCGAATTCGGGTGGGCCGTCAATCCGCGGGACAACACGATGGTCACCGAACCGTCGCCGTTGGGCACGGCGCTATGGCCGTTGACGGAGCAGCGGGCGTCGGGGCCCTCCGCGGCGCCGTAAGTGGCCATGAACTGGTTCCACACCACCATGTTCCAGAATCGGCAGGACGGGGGCCGGTGCGTGATGACCAGCGCCTCGTCGTCGTCGAGCACGAAACTTCCGTAGGAATAGCACGCGTCGCGCGCCGACCAGCCGAAGTTCGCGTCCGGGACCTGGTACGGGTCGGCGAATTCGTTTGCCGTATGAGCGGTTTCGTGCCCGAGCGCGTGGCCGTCGTCTCCCCGGGTCCCGACGGGCAGGGGCACGATGGCAAACATGGTGCGCAGCCAGGTGGCGGCCGCCCGCAGGCGCGCGGCGGTCTCGGCGTCGCCGTGCCGTATCGGCTCGGGCGCGTCGAGCGCCTCGATGTGCCAGACAACCGGGCGCCCGGTCAGCGGGTCGGCCTGATAGTCGCGCGTCATCAGCACCGCGGCGTCCGGTGGCGGGGGGAATTCGAAGCTGAAGTTGCCGTCGGCATCGATGTCGAGGTCGCTGTCGCGGACGATCGCCACGACCCGGTCCGACCACGCACCCGGCGACGGCTCGTTGTAGGCGGTCACCGAGAAGTAGACGCTGTCGCCCTTGTTGCCACGGATGCGGTAGCGCCCCGCCGGATCGACCGGGCACATGAAGTAATAGGCGTCGGTGTTGTCGCCGCCCCATCGGCGGTCGCGACGGAACGGCGTGTTCACCGCGACGAACTGGGGCCGGCCGGGCTCGGTGAACAGGTAGCTGTCCAGCGCCACGCCCAGCGTGGTGGCGAGCATTCGGTAGCCGTCGGCGATGTGCCGGTCGTCGGTGACCGCACGGTGGCCCTCGAGGAACGACCGGTCGAGCTCCCCGACGGTCGCGAGCAGCTGTTGCCAAGCGGCGGTCGCCTCGTGCGTCATGCGCTGATTCCTTTCAGGAGCAAGGTGGTCGTGCGATCAACCCAGGCCTGGCCCAGGTCGGTGGGGCGCGTGAGCAGCGTGACCAAGGTCAGGCCGGCGACCGCCTCTGCCAGTTCCGCGGCGGTGACGTCGGCCCGGACCTCGCCGCGTGCCGCGGCCTTCTCTAGGCGCTCCGCGAGGCCACCGGTGATGACGCCGGCGAACCGCTCCAGGAGCGCCGAATGCAACGTCGGATCCGCCGCCATCTCGCCGACCAGCCCCGGCAGTGCCGCCGTGGCCGCCGGTGTCGAGAGGAATTCCATTGTCCGGCGCACCATCTCGCGCAGGTCCTCGGTCAGCGACCCGGTGTCCGGGACCGCGGTCGCCGCGCCGATCGGGAAGACCGCTTCGTGCACGAGGTGCGCCTTGCTGGGCCACCGCCGGTAGATGGCGGGCTTGCTGGTGCCCGCCCGCTTGGCAATGGCGGAGACCAACAACCCGGAGTAACCCGTTTCGGCGAGAAGCTCGACCGTCGCGCGAAGCACGGCGGCGTCGATGCGCGGGTCACGGGGTCGACCAAAATCAACAACCATTACGAAACTCAGAGTAACATAAGTCCCTATGACCGACACCGGCGTCGTCATCCTCGACGACCTAGCCCAACCCCGATTCAGCGCCGAGGCGCAGCAGATCCTCGACATGATGGCCGCGATGGCACCCGACTGTCCGCTGGATGCCGACGCGCTGCACGTCCGGGCCAGCGCGGATACCGGCCTTCACGATTTTGGTCCCGACGACTACCGCGAACGGCTCGACGTGTACCTCGACGCGCTGCGTGACATCGAGGGCCTGCACGCGGCGGGGGTGGTCAACTTCTACGGTCAGCTGCTGCAGTTGCTCAAAAACCGGCTTTTGTTGACCGATCTGTTGAGCCGTCATCCGGAAATCGACGACATCGAGTTGGAACCGCCGGTCGTGATCGCCGGTCTGCCCCGCACCGGGACCACCCACTTGCACAACTTGCTGGCCGCGCCGTCCACCTTCCGCACCATGCCGTACTGGGAAAGCGTGGAACCATTTCCGCTGCCGAATGAGGTTGGGGTGGAGCCGGATCCGCGGCGCGCGCGGATGGACGTGGCGGTCGCGGTGATCAACACAGTGATGCCTCATTTCGCGCTGATGCACGAGATGACCACCGATCACGTGCACGAAGAAATCCAGCTGCTGGCCAACGACGTCTCCACGATGCTCTTCGAGACGCTGGCCGAAGTGCCGCATTGGCGCGACCACTACGCCGCCCACGACCAGGCGCCCCACTACCGATACCTTGCCCGGCAACTGAAAGCGCTGCAGTTTTTGCGCGGTGGGCGGCGGTGGTTACTCAAGTCGCCCCAGCACCTCGAGCAGGTGCCGGTGTTGGATCGGGTCTTCCCGGGCAGCATTGTCGTGTTCACCCACCGCGACCCGGTGCCGGTGGCGTTGTCGATGATCGCGATGATCACCTACTCCGCGCGGATGCACCGCTCACCCGTGCCGGTGGAACAGATCGCGGCTTACTGGATCGACCGCCTGGACCGGATGCTCACGGCACTCGTCCGCGATCGCGACACCATCGGTCCGGATCGCTCGATCGACGTACGCTTCGACGACTTCATGGCAGACGAACTCGGTGTCGCCGAGCGGGTGTACGGCCTGGCCGGCGAGCCCTTCAGCGAGCCGGCGCGCGCGGAGATCGCCGGCTACCTGGCGGGCCACCGGCGCGGCCGCCTGGGAAGCGTCCAGACGTCGCCCGAGATGTTCGGGCTGACGACGGAGGGCCTGCGCGACCGCTTCGCGCCCTACGTCGAGCGGTTCCTGGCCTAGGAGCGGCATCGAGTACCTTTTCAACACATGGTCGCAATGCCCGCGCTGGACGGCGTCGAACACAGGTACGTGGAACTGGGTGACGGCGTAACGATCCACGTCGCAGACGCCGGCCCCGCGCACGGCCCGGCTGTGATGCTGGTGCACGGCTTTCCCCAGAACTGGTGGGAGTGGCACGAATTGATCGGCCCGCTGGCCGCAGACGGGTATCGGGTGCTGTGCCCCGACCTGCGTGGCGCGGGCTGGAGCTCGGCGCCCCGCTCCAGCTACCTGAAAAACGACATGGCCGACGATCTGGCCTCGGTCCTGGACCGGCTGGGCGTCGCGACGGTCAAACTCGCCGGCCACGACTGGGGCGGGCCGGTCGCGTTCACCATGATGCTGCGCCACCCCGAGAAGGTGACCGGCTTCTTCGGCATGAACACCGTCGCGCCCTGGGTAAAGCCCGACCTGTCGCTGCTGCGCAATCTGTGGCGGTTCTGGTACCAAATCCCGATACTGCTGCCGGTGATCGGTCCGCGGGTGATCGGTGATCCCAAGGCCCGGTTCTACCGGTCGCTGGCGTCCTGGCTCGGCGGTGGATACCTGGTGCCCGACGACGACGTCCGCTTCTACATCGAGTGCATGCGCCAGCCCGGGCATGCGATCGCCGGCTCGCGGTGGTACCGGACGTTTATCACCAGGGAGTTGGTGCGCTGGCTGCGCGGCGAATACAACGACGCCCGCGTTGAGGTGCCGGTCCGCTGGCTGAGTGGCACGAAAGACCCGGTGCTCACACCGGACCTGCTGGACGGATATGGCGACCGCATCAGCGATTTCGAGCTCGAGCTGGTCGACGGCGCCGGCCACTGGATCGTCGAGCAGCGACCCGAGCTGGTGCTCGATCGACTCAGGGCGTTTCTCAGGGCCTGACCAGAATCCGGACGGGGTTGCCGTCTTGGCGCTCGAGCTTCTCGATGCCCAGCGGCAGGTCTTCGAGCGGGACGATCTCACTGACCGAACGCGAAAGATCAAGGCGCCCAGTCGAAACCAGCTTCGCCAGGGTCTCGATGTCAACGTTTTGATAACCGAGGTGGCCGAGCACCTGCTTGCGCGTCAACCCGAACAGAGAAGTGGGCCCGATGGTCGGGGCCTCCGCGCTCATCCCGACGCCCACCAGCCGGCCCCCGGGGGTCAGGCAATCGAGCGCCTGCTCGAACGTCGCCTTCAGGCCCACGGCGTCGAAGGCGACGTCGAGCAGCCGGCCGCCGGTGATCTCGGCGACCTTGTCCTTGAACCCGTCCTCGCGGGAGTTGAATGCATAATCCGCGCCGACCGCGAGGGCTCGGTCCAAGACGGCCGGGTTGATGTCGACCGCGATCACCGGTACCGCGCCCACCAGTCGGGAGAGCTGGACGATGTGGGTGCCGACACCGCCGACGCCCCACACCCCAACGGATTCCCCCACTGCCACCTTTCCCGTCCGGACGACGGCTCCGAACGGCGTCGACACGGCGTCGGCCAGGATCGCGGCCTGCTCCAGCGGAACGTTGTCCGGGACTCGGGTCAGTCCGGCGGCCTGTGCCAGGGTGTATTCGGCCCACGCGCCGTCGTAGGCGAAGGCCATCAATTGGATCCGCAGGCAGTTCACGACATCGCCACGGCGGCAGTTGGCGCACCGCCCGCAGGGCCGGCCGGCGGCAACCACGACCCGGTCGCCCTCGGCCCAGCCGGTCACGTCCGGGCCCAGCTTTGCGATGGTGCCCGACGCTTCATGGCCCTGCGTGACCGCCGGCCTCTGGGCCGGGAAGGTTCCGTTGATCAGGCTGAGGTCCGAGTGGCAGATCCCGCAGAAGGCGACCTTGACCAGAACTTCACCGGGTCCCGGCTGTGGGATCGGGACGTCTTCCAGCGCAACCCTTTTGGTGTCCGCGTAGAAGCGCTCGGCGCGCATCGTCAGCGCCATGGCGGGCTAATCAACGCCAATCGTGACTTCGGTGGATTTGATGAACACCGTCGCGGGCTGCCCCTCCTTGAGACCGAGCTCGAGCGCCGCGTCCTTGGTGACCGACGCCGTGACGATCTGATCGCCGCCGTCCAGCTTCACTCTGACGATGGCCATCACGCTGCCGAGGTCGACCTCGGTGATCGTTCCACTGAGCTGGTTTCGGGTCGATAGCCGCATCGCAATCCTCCGTTGGGTTTTGGGGTCGGCAATTGAGCCTAGCCGGGCGACGATGCCTAGTGTCGAGGGCCGAGCAGGGCTACCGACGCGTCCACGGCCGGTTCGACGATTTCTCGGACGGGCCGGCCGTCCTCTACCGCCACGGCGGTCAATTCGCGCAGGCCGCCCAGCAAGATCACGGCCAGCGGCGCGGTGAGCGGCGGCAGCTCCGCGCGCCGGAACCCCGGGCTGGCGCTGAGGCCGATCAGCAGGTCGGACAGCAATTGCTGCCCGCGGCGCCGGACCGGACGCTCGACGCCACCCAGCGAGGGAAGTTCACGAATCCAGCTCAAGGTGATGGCCGGGCGGGACTCGATATGCCCGACGTAGGCTTCGACGGCCTGACGGATCTGCCGGTGCCAGTCGGCTTCGGGATCGACTGCGGCAGCAATCTTTTCGCCGAGCCGCTCGATGTCGGTCCGCAGCAGCTCCAGGAAGCACTCTTCCTTGCTGGCGAACTGGCCATAGAAGGTGCGCTTGGACGTGCGGGCGTGGCGGACGATGTCGGCGACCGTGCTGGCGCGGTAGCCGCGCTCACCGATCGAGGTGGCCAAGCCGTCGAGCAGCCGAAGCCGAAACGGATCGACCTCGCCGAGAACCGCTTCGTCAGCCGCCGCTGTCACCGCAGATGTCACGGCCGGCGCCCCTTTCGATGAGCACGGCACCCTTGTCAGGTCTGGTACCACAGAGTACCGTATCCGGAAAGCGTTTGGTACACCGCAGTACCACCACTCCGTTCCGGGGTAGACAGGGAGCAGCAACGCCATGAGCGAACTAGTCACCGCCCCGCCGGCGGCTTCCGCCGTCAGATTGCCTCCGGCGAGCCGGCTCCCAAAGTTCGCTCAGGGCTTGGTTTTTGCGATCTCACGACGGCGGATGATGCAACGGTTGGCTCGCCGCTACGGCAATGCCTTCACGTTGCACCTCCCGGTTTACGGGCCGGCGGTGGTGGTCGCCGATCCGCAGTTGGCCAAGCAGGTCTTCACCACCAGCCCTGAGGAGCTTGGCAACATCCAACCCAACCTGAGCAGGTTTTTCGGGCCCGGCTCGGTGTTCGCGCTCGACTTCGACGACCACCGCAGGCGGCGCCGGCTGTTGGCGCCGCCGTTCCACGGCAAGAGCATGAAGAACTACGAGGGCATCATCGAGGAAGAGACGCTGCGCGAAATCGCTGACTGGCCGGAAGGCCGGCCTTTCGCGACGGTGCCGCCGATGATGCGGATCACCCTCAACGCCATCCTGCGTGCGGTCTTCGGGGCCGAGGGCGCGGAGCTCGACGAGCTGCGCCGGCTCATCCCGCCGTGGGTCACCCTGGGCTCGCGCATGGCCGCCCTGCCGAAACCCGAACGGACATATGGCCGGTTGACCCCGTGGGGCCGGCTGGCCGGGTGGCGGCGCCAATACGACGTGGTCGTCGACAGGTTGATCGACGCCGAACGGGCGGATCCGCAGTTCGACGAACGGACCGACGTGCTGGCGCTGCTGCTGCGCAGCACCTACGAAGACGGTTCGGCTATGTCGCGCAAGGACATTGGTGACGAGCTACTCACGTTGCTGGCAGCCGGCCACGAAACCACCGCGTCCACGCTGGGCTGGGCATTCGAGCGGATCAGCCGCCATCCCGATTTGTTGACCGCACTTGTCGAGGAGGCCGACGGCGCCGGCAACGAGCTGCGCCAGGCGACGATCCTGGAGGTGCAGCGGGCCAGGACGGTGATCGATCTCGCGGGTCGCCGCGTCTATCCGAAGGCGTTCCAGCTTGGCGAGTGGGTGATTCCCCGCGGGCATTCGATCATCGTCGCCATCGGACTGATACACGGCAATCCGAACGTTTTCCCGGATCCCGAGCGCTTCGACCCCCAGCGCTACATCGGCAGCAAGCCATCCACCTTCAGCTGGATCCCATTCGGTGGTGGGACCCGCCGGTGTGTGGGAGCGGCCTTCGCCAATATGGAGATGGACGTCGTGCTCCGAACGGTGTTGCGGCACTTCGCCATTGAGACCACGGATAGGCCCGGAGAGGGCTGGCACGGGCGGGGCGTCGCGTTCATTCCCAAGGATGGCGGGCGCATCGTGGTCCGCCGACGCTGAATAGGCTTATTGGCCGGCCGTCGCCCTGCGCGGCAATTTCCAGCCGGGCCGCACGTAGTGGCACGTGTACCCGGTGGGGTAGCGCTCCAGGTAATCCTGGTGCTCGGGCTCGGCCTCCCAAAAGTCACCGGCCGGACTGACCTCGGTGACGACCTTGCCGGGCCATAGGCCCGACGCGTCGACGTCGGCGATGGTGTCCAGCGCGATCCGCTTCTGCTCGTCGTCGACGTAGAAGATGGCCGACCGGTAGCTCGGTCCCAAGTCGTTGCCCTGCCGGTTCTTCGTTGTCGGATCGTGGATCTGGAAGAAGAACTCCAGCAGCGCGCGGTAATCGGTGACGGACGGGTCGTAGACGATCTCGATGGCCTCGGCGTGCGTGCCGTGGTTGCGGTAGGTCGCGTTGGGGACGTCGCCGCCGGTGTAACCCACCCGGGTCGAGATGACGCCGGGCTGCTTGCGGATCAGGTCCTGCATTCCCCAGAAGCAGCCGCCGGCCAGGATCGCTTTGTCGTGCGCCGTCATGCTTGTTCCTCCTTGCCGCCGTCTGGCCACCCCGCCGTGGGGTGCAACCTGAAGCGATCCCCCGATTATCCCGCATAACTGCCGTGGTTGCGGGCCGCCGGCCGCCGAAGCCGGCCAGCAGCGGTGCCGAGCGTGAAGCTGTCGCGAGTTCGGCGCGCGAAACTCGCAACAGCTTCACGCTCGGTTGGCGGGCAGTGGCGCGGCCCGCGACCCCGGCGAACCAATGCTCGACAACGTCAATAGAACGTGTTCTAGTTTTGGCGTGACCACGCAAGAGTTCTCCCGGAGCGAGCTCGCTTCTGCGTTTCAGCAGTTCGAGGCGACGGTGGCGCGGGCGGCCGAAACCCGGGATTGGGACGCCTGGGTGCAGCAGTACACGCCCGACGTGCTCTACATCGAGCACGCCGCGGGCACCATGCGCGGTCGCGATCAGGTGCGCGACTGGATTCAGCAGACGATGACAACCTTCCCTGGCAGCCACATGGTGGCGTTCCCGACGCTGTGGTCGGTCATCGACGAGCCGACCGGGCGGGTCATTCTCGAACTGGACAACCCGATGCGCGACCCCGGAGATGGCAGCGTCATCAGCGCGACCAACATCACGATCATCACCTATGCCGGCGACGGCCAGTGGAGCCGCGAAGAAGACATCTACAACCCGCTGCGCTTCCTGCGCGCGGGGCTGAAGTGGTGCCGCAAGGCGGAGGAACTCGGCACGCTCGACGAGGACGCCGCGCGCTGGATGCAGCAATACGGAGGAGCCTAAGTGAGCCCCAAACCCAAACTGGTTATCGGCGCCAACGGATTTCTGGGTTCGCATGTGACCCGCCAGCTCGTGGCCGACGGATTCGACGTGCGCGCGATGGTGCGAGCCACCGCCAACACCCGCGCCATCGACGACCTCGAGGTCAGCCGCTTTCATGGCGACGTGTTCGACACCGTCACGCTGCGCGAGGCGATGGACGGCGTCGACGACGTGTATTACTGCGTCGTCGACACGCGCGCCTGGTTGCGCGACCCGTCGCCGCTGTTCCGCACCAACGTCGAGGGCCTGCGCAACGTCCTGGACGTGGCCGTCCAAGAGCCCGGGTTGCGCCGGTTCGTCTTCACCAGCACCTACGCGACGGTGGGCCGGCGGCACGGGCACGTGGCGACCGAAGACGACGTCATCGAGCCGCACGGGCTGACCCCGTACGTCCAATCCCGGGTACAGGCCGAGGACTTGGTGATGCGCTACGTGGCCGACGCCGGGTTGCCCGCGGTTGCGATGTGCGTCTCAACGACTTACGGCAGCGGCGACTGGGGCCGCACCCCGCATGGTGCATTCATCGCCGGCGCGGTCTTCGGCAAGCTGCCCTTCCTGATGGACGGCATCCAACTGGAGGTCGTCGGCGTCGACGATGCCGCCCGGGCCATGATCCTGGCCGCCGAGCGCGGACGCAACGGCGAACGGTACCTGATCTCCGAACGGATGATCGCGCTGAAAGACGTGGTGCGGATCGCGGCCGACGAGACTGGCGTGCCGGCGCCGCGCCGCTCGATTTCGATGCCGACGCTGTATGCCCTCGGGGCGCTGGGCAGCCTGCGGGCCCGCCTCACCGGCAAAGACGCCGAACTCAGCCTCGCGTCGGTGCGAATGATGCGCGCCGAAGCCCCCGTCGACCACAACAAGGCGGTACGCGAGTTGGGCTGGCAGCCCCGCCCGGTCGAGGAATCGATCCGCGAGGCGGCCCGGTTTTGGGCCGCGATGCGCACCGCCCGGAAAAATAGTGCCCCCGCCCAAGCCGAATAGGGAAGCCCCGCTCGGCGCCCGGTGTTACACATGACACCTGCGTGAAGAGGAGAACTCACCCATGAGCCACCGCCAAGTCCTAGAACCCAACGCCGGACACCCCATCACCGTCGAGCCCACGCGCGGACGGGTGCAGGTTCGCGTCAACGGAGAGCTGGTTGCGGACACCACCGAGGCATTGGAATTGCGCGAGGCGACTTTGCCTGCGGTGCAATACATTCCGCTAAGCGATGTGGTCGAAGACCGGCTGACCCGCACCGACACCAGCACCTACTGCCCGTTCAAAGGTGACGCCAGCTACTACAGCGTTACCACCTCGGCCGGCGACACCGTCGACGACGTGATCTGGACGTACGAACAGCCCTACCCGGCCGTCGCGGCGATCGCGGGCCACGTCGCCTTCTACCCCAACAAGGCCGAAATCAGCGTCTCGGACTCCTAGCGGCTCAATAGGCCCGATTTGCCGAGTCGGGTAGCGCCGCTGCGGTCGCGCGGGTGTCGCTGTATTCGCGCATGGAGACGATCAGGCCGTCGCGGGTTTCGATGATGCATGCGAACGGGCTGTCGAATTCGACGCCGTCGGTGCTGGTGCCCGAGGCGTTTGCCTCCACCACCACCGTGTCTCCCTCGCTGATGCAGCGAAGCAGATCGATGGTGATCTCAAGGGTCTGTTTGCGCCAGATGATCGCCTTGCGCATTGTGTCCTTGTCAAAGGAAACGCGGGTGTAAATGCTCCAGTACGTGAAGTCGTCGCTGAGCAGCGTGAAGCCCTCGTCCAAGTCGCCCCCCTCGCTCATGCTCTGCAGGAACATCCAGGCGAGCTCGGTGTGAGGGCCGTCAAATGGCGTCATCACATCGCAATACTGTCGTGGCAAACGAGTAGCGGTCAATCAGCAGCTTCGTAGAACTGGCTGTGACTTCGTGGATGAGACGAGTTGGTGAAGAGCGCACGCACTGTCACGTTCCCCGGGGCGGCCAGCTTCGGGCACACTTTGGCCCCCTTGCGCCGGGGTCCGCGGGACCCGTGCTTCCGCCTCCCCGGCGACGGCACCATTTGGCGAACCAGCCTGCTCCCCACCGGGCCGGTCACGGCGCGGATCAGCCGCGCGGCCCCGAACGCCGCCCACTGCGTCGCATGGGGCGACGGCGCGCAGGAGTTTCTCGAGATGCTGCCCGCGACGCTGGGCGCCGACGACGACGCGTCTGATTTCGCGCCGCGGGACCCGACGATCGCCGCCGCCCACCGACGGGTTCCGCACCTGCGGTTGGGCCGAACCGGATTGGTGCTCGAGGCGCTGGTCCCGGCGATCATCGAACAGCGGGTGCCCGGCGCCGACGCCTTCCGATCGTGGCGCCTGCTGGTGTCCAAGTACGGCACGCCGGCGCCGGGGCCGGCGCCGGCGGGGATGCGGGTGCCGCCATCGGCCGAGGCGTGGCGGCACATCCCGTCGTGGGAGTTCCACCGCGCCAACGTCGACCCCGGGCGGGCCCGGTCGGTGGTGGCTTGCGCGCGGCGGGCGGCCTCCCTGGAACGGCTGACGTCACGTCCGCCTGAGCAGGCCCGCGACGCGCTCACGTCGTTGCCCGGGGTGGGTGTGTGGACAGCCGCCGAGACCGCGCAGCGGGCCTTCGGCGACGCCGACGCGCTATCGGTGGGCGACTACCACATCCCGAAGATGATCGGCTGGACGCTGCTTGGCCGCCCGGTCGACGACGCGGGGATGCTCGAGCTGCTCGAACCGATGCGGCCGCACCGCCACCGGGTGGTTCGGTTGCTCGAAGCCAGCGGCCTGGCACGCGAACCCCGGCGCGGGGCGCGGCTCCCCGTTCAGCACATCAGCCGGCTTTGACCGCTGTGGCCTTGCGCCCGCTGGGTTTCCAGCATCGGTCATCGGGTAACCAACGTCGGAGACGTGACGAAACCAGGGAGAGTTCGTATGACACAGTTCACCATTCCCGGACTGACCGATAAGCAGGCGGCGCGCCTGACCGAGCTGCTGCAAAAGCAACTGAGCACCTACAACGATCTGCACCTGACGCTGAAGCACATTCACTGGAATGTGGTGGGCCCCAACTTCATTGGCGTGCACGAGATGATCGACCCGCAGGTGGAGGCGGTCCGCGGCTTCGCCGACGACGTCGCCGAGCGCATCGCGGCGCTTGGGGGGTCGCCTCAGGGCACGCCGGGTGCCATCCTCAAGGACCGCACCTGGGACGACTATTCCGTAGGCCGCGACTGCGTCCAGTCCCATCTGGCCGCGCTGGACCTGGTCTACACGGGTGTGATCGAAGACATCCGCAAATACATCGAAGAGACCGAGGAGCTCGATCCGGTCACCCAGGACATGTTGATCGACCAGGCGGCCGACTTGGAGAAGTTCCAGTGGTTCGTCCGCGCGCACCTGGAGAACTCGGGCGGGCAGCTGACCCACGAGGGCTCGGCCACCGAGCAGGATGCGGCTAGCAGCGCGCGCCAGCAGTCCTAAGCGGGGGGCGCCTCGCCGGCCCGTTCCGCCGCGGCGGTCTCCCGATTGAGCCGTTGCGCCTCGTAGATGGTGACGTTGGTGCGCGACATCAGCAACGCCGCGATTCCGACGGCCAGGATGGCCCCCGGCACTACGGAGAACGAGCCGGTCATCTCCGCGACCATGATCATGATTGCCAGCGGAGCCCGGGCGACGCTGCCGAAGCAGGTCATCATCCCGACGACGACGAAGATTCCCGGCTCGTGCGGAATGCCGGGCAGCCCGAACAGCTCGCCCAGCCGCCACACTGCGGCTCCCACGAAGGCGCCGATCACGATTCCGGGGCCGAAGAGGCCGCCGGATCCGCCGGAGCCGATGGACAGCGAGGTGGCGGCGATCTTGGCGATCGGTAGCACGATGATGATCCACAACGGGATCGCCAGAAGCGAGTTCCGGTCGGCCGCCAACTGCGCCCAGCCGTAGCCGCTGCTCAGGATCTGCGGAATCGCCAGTCCCAGCAGGCCGACCGCCAGTCCGCCCAACGCCGGCTTGAGTATCGGCCCGCCGGGCAGCCCGCGGGTGAGGCGCACCGAGGCGTGGAAGGTGCGGGCATACAGGTAGCCCACCGCGGCCGCGACCACGCCGATCACCACGAACCACAGCAGTGGGCCGGCCTTCTCGAACCGGTACTCGGCGTCGATGTAGCCGAACAGCGGATCGAACCCGAGGAAGGCCCCTAGCACCGCGTAGGCGGTTCCCGAGGTGATGAAACCCGGCAGCAGGCAGCGGTAGTCGAAGTCGTCGCGGTAGGTGATCGACGCGGCCAGCACGGCCCCGCCCAGCGGCGCGGCGAAGATCGCGCCGATGCCGGCGCCGATGCCCAGCGCCACGGCGATGCGGCCGTCCTCGTCGGACAGGTTCAGCCGCCGGGCCAGCAACGAGCAGAAGCCGGCGGAGATCTGCGCCGTCGGGCCCTCCCGGCCGGCCGAACCGCCGGAGCCGATCGTCAGTGCGCTTGCCGCCATCTTGACCAGCACCGCCCGGAACCGGATGGCGCGGGGATCGGTGTGCACCGCTTCGATGGCCTGGTCGGTGCCGTGACCGGTGGCCTCCGGGGCGAGCTTCGCCACCAGCAATGCCGACAGCAGCGCGCCGCCCGTCGTCACCAGCGGGATCGCCCACGGGCGGATGAAGCCGGCCGAGCCGTGGCCGCCACCCTCCCCCACGGGCCTCGGAATGTGGTAGCCCGCCAGGTAGCCGAGGAGGAACTCGCCGGTGTATTTCAGCACGACATAAAAGACCACGGCGCCGAGGCCGGCGACGAACCCGATGATGACGCCGAGCAGCAGCCACTTCTGCAGGTAGCCCGACTTCCTGATCGACGCCCCGAATCGTCCACCCGCGGCCGCGGCCGGGGCGACCGCGGGCGCGGGGTCGTCACCCTCCGGTTCGCTCACGTCCCCAATCCAAGCATCCAGGCGTCCCGTGACAACCGGGGGGAATAACCGGACTTTGGTCCGGTTATATGGGTATCCTAACTGAGGAGGGACGAATTGCCTGCTGTCACCGCAGACACATTAACGCTGGCGCGGATCGCGCCGCCCGAGCCCGCCGACACCGAACGGCCGGTCCGATCGATCACTGCCGGACCCCGCGGTTATGAGGGCGAGGGCTTCCCGGTGGTCCGCGCGTTCGCCGGCGTCAGCGCCGCCGCCCTGGATCCCTTCGTGCACATGGACCAGATGGGGGAGGTCGACTACCAGCCGGGCGAACCCAGGGGCACCGATTGGCATCCGCACCGGGGTTTCGAGACCGTCACCTACATGATCGACGGCAAGTTCGCCCACCAGGATTCGCACGGCGGCGGCGGCCTGATCGCCGACGGCGCGACCCAATGGATGACGGCCGGTTCGGGCATCCTGCACATCGAGACGCCGCCCGCCGAACTGGTCGAAAGCGGTGGCCTGTTTCACGGCGTCCAGCTATGGGTGAACCTGCCGAAGAAAGACAAATTTGCGCCGCCCCGCTATCAGGCCATCGAAGGCCACGACGCCACCTTGCTCGCGTCCGACGATGGCGGAGCTCTGGTCCGCATCATCGCCGGCGAGATTGGCGGTCACCGCGGCCCCGGCATCACCCACACGCCGATCACGCTGGCGCACGTCACGATCGAAAACGGGGCCCGGCTCAACATTCCATGGCGACGCGATTTCAATGCATTGGGGTACGTGTTGTCCGGCAGCGGATACGTCGGTCCGGCCGCTCACCCGATTCGCTCGGGCCAGTTGGCCGTGCTCGGTCGCGGCGACCGGATCACCGTCGGGGCGCATCGGGTCCAGGACTCGTCTCGGACGTCGGCCACTGATGTGCTGCTGCTGGGCGGACAGCCGATTCGCGAGCCGGTATTCCACTATGGACCTTTCGTGATGAACACACGTGTGGAATTGCTCGAGGCGCTGCAGGACTACCAAGCCGGAAAGTTCGGCAGCATTCCGCCGAATGCTTTAATGCCGCACCACGGTGGTGGCACAATTTAGTAATGTCGCCCACGGCGAGTCGCAGGCCCGGAAGGCCGCCTGCCGCCAAGGCAGACGAGACGCGCCAGCGGATTATGCAAGCGGCTCGCCTGGTGTTTAGCGAACGTGGCTATGACGGGGCGACGTTCCAGGGGATCGCCATACGGGCCGACCTGACCCGACCCGCGATCAACCACTACTTTTCCACCAAGCGGTTGCTGTATCGGGAGGTGTTGGAGCAGACCAACGCGCTGGTCATCGGGGAAGGCATCCGACAGGCGGAACGCGAGAGCACTCTGGTGGGGCGTCTGACGGCGTTCATCTCCGCCGCGGTGCGCGCAAATTCCGACAATCCCGCCGTCTCCGCGTTTCTGGTTACCGCCGTGCTGGAATCGCAACGGCATCCGGAATTAAGCGGTGCCCAAATCGACTCGGTGCGAATTAGCCGGGAATTTCTGACGACCGCCGTCAACGACGCAATCGAGGGTCGAGAGGTCGCTCCGGATATCGACGCCTCCGCATTGGTCGAGACACTAATCGTCGTGCTGTGCGGCGTCGGATTCTATGCCGGCTACATCCGCAGCTATGAAGAGATCCTGGGGATCAGCGACGTGCTGCGCCGGCTGCTGGAAGGCGCCCTCGGACGGTCCCAGACCTAAGCGGTCCGCGCCGACCAAACCCAGTGAGATCGGGCACAAAGCGTATAGGCTAACTAACTTATTCGGTAGCATGGTTCCGACATGACTGACCTGGACGCCTCGTTACCGCCTTCATTACGAACCGCCGGCGACAGCTGGACCATCACCGAACTCGTCGGCGCCACCGCGCTGGGCGTCGCCGCGGCCCGTGCCGCCGAGACAGCCGGACCCACCCCTCTGATCCGTGACGAGTTCGCCCGGACGTTGGTGTCCGCGGCCGGCCCAGCGTGGGCCCGGCTGACCGACCCCGAGCTGGCCTGGTTGGACGGCGACGAGCAAGGGCAGCGGGCGCATCGCCTCGGCATCGACTATCAGGCCGTGCGCACACATTTCTTCGACGAATATTTCGCCGACGCCACTGAAGCCTCTGCCGACGGGATCCGGCAGGTGGTGATCCTGGCCGCCGGCCTTGACTCCCGGGCCTATCGGCTGGATTGGCCGGCCGGCACCACGGTCTATGAAATCGACCAGCCCAAGGTGCTGGCGTACAAGGCCGGAATCCTGGAATCGCAGGGCGCGGCCCCCACGGCCGTGCGGCGACCGGTCCCGGTGGACCTGCGCGACGACTGGCCGGCGGCCCTGACGGCCGCCGGATTCGACCGCACCCAGCCGACCGCGTGGCTTGCCGAGGGCCTGCTGCCCTATCTGCCGAGCGACGCTCAAGACCGCCTCTTCGAGAAGTTCACCGCCCTCAGCGCGCCGGGCAGCCAGGTCGCCATCGAGGCGTTCGGCATGAACTCGTCCAGCAACACCCAACGGTGGCGCCGGATGCGAGAGCGACTCGGCCTGGACGTGAACGTCGAGGCGCTGACGTTCCACGAGCCCGACCGTTCCGATGCCGCTCAGTGGCTGACTGACCACGGCTGGCACGTTCAGGTCGTCAACAACCGCGAGGAGATGGCTCGGCTGGGCCGCGCCGTACCGGAAGACCTGACCGACGGTGCGGTCCGCAGCACCTTCCTGCGGGCGCGTCTCGGCGGCGCCCGCCCGACTTCCGATTCCTGACGTCCGCCCTTAGATCGATTTCAAGGAGCAAAGCGATGAGCTCACTGCGCACCCACGACGACACCTGGGACATCAAGACCAGCGTCGGCACCACCGCGGTGATGGTGGCCGCCGCGCGGGCGGTCGAATCCGAGCAACCCGACGCCCTGATCCGCGATCCGTACGCCAAGCTTCTGGTCACCAACGCCGGCGCCGGCGTTTTGTGGGAGGCCATGCTCGATCCCGAGGTCGCGGCCAAGGTGGAGAAGCTCGACTCCGAATCCGCCGCGCACATCCAGCACATGCGCGGTTACCAGGCGGTGCGGACGAACTTCTTCGACACCTACTTCAACGACGCCGTCGCCGACGGGATCCGGCAGATCGTGATCCTCGCGTCGGGCCTCGATTCCCGCGCCTACCGCCTGGACTGGCCGGCCGGCACCACGGTGTATGAGATCGACCAGCCCCAGGTGTTGGTCTACAAGTCCACGACGCTGGCGGAAAACGGTGTGACGCCGTCGGCCGATCGCCGAGAGGTCGCCATCGACCTGCGTCAGGACTGGCCGGCGGCGCTGCGTGCCGCGGGGTTTGATCCGTCGGCGCGGACCGCGTGGCTGGCCGAGGGTCTGTTGATGTACCTGCCCGCCGAGGCTCAGGACCGGTTGTTCACCCTGATCGGCCAGCTGAGCCCGGCCGGCAGCCGCGTGTCGGCCGAAACCGCGCCCGCGCACGCCGACGAGCGGCGACAGCAGATGCGCGAGCGGTTCAAGAAGGTCGCCGACGAGATCGGCTTGGAGGAGAGCATCGACGTCGGGGAGCTGATGTATCGCGACGACGACCGCGCGGACGTCACAGAGTGGCTCAACGAGCATGGTTGGCGCGCGCGGGCGCAGCGCTCGACCGACGAGATGCGTCGGCTGGGCCGCTGGATCGAGGGTGTCGCGCTGGCAGACGACAAGGACGCATTCTCCGACTTCGTTATTGCGGAGCGGCTGTAGTGGCAGTCAGCCGACGCACCGCCGACGACTCCTGGGACATCGCCACCAGCGTCGGCGCCACTGCGGTGATGGTCGCGCTCGCCCGTGCCGCCGAGACGGCCGGCGCCGATCCGCTGATCCGCGACCAGTTCGCCCAGGTGCTGGTATCTACTCCCGAACTCGAGGGGGTTCGGGAGCAGGTGGCGGCGTGGTGGGCCGGTCCCGATGAAGATGATGACGCGGATTTCACCGTCGACTCCCAGCACATGATCAATTACCAGGCGGTGCGCACCCACTTCTTTGACGCGTACTTCGCCGAGGCCACCGAGTCGGGCGTCCGGCAGGTGGTGATTCTGGCCGCCGGCCTGGATTCGCGTGCCTACCGGCTGGACTGGCCGGCCGGCACCGTCGTCTACGAGATCGACCTGCCCAAGGTGCTTCAGTACAAGGCCGAGACGCTCGCCGGCCACGGCGCTACCCCTGTCGCCGACCGGCGACCGGTGCCGGTCGACCTGCGCCACGACTGGCCCCGGGCGCTGCGCGACGCCGGGTTCGACGCCGCCCGTCCCACCGCGTGGCTTGCCGAAGGGCTGTTGCCGTTCCTGCCGGCGGCCGCGCAGGAGGCCATGTTCGCCTCGATCGACAAGCTGAGCGGATCGGGCAGCCGGGTGGCCGTCGAAATGTTCGGGGTCGACCAAGCCAAGCGCCGCGAGGCTGAGCAGAAGTGGCAAGAGCTGCGGGCCAAGCGCGAGGCGCGCGGCCAAGACACCTCGTTCAACCCGTTCGATCTGTGGTTCGACGACGAGGGCCGCCCCGAAGCCGCCGACTGGTTCGGCGCGCACGGGTGGACGACGCGCACGGTCAATGCGCGCGACGAGGCCCTGCGGCTAGGCCGCGCCCCGCAATCCGAGGACCGGCCGTTCACGAACAGCTTTGTGACGGCCATCAAACCCTGAGCCGATCCCTTCTCGACCAGGATCTTCCTTACTGCTCACCCAACCGGATGGTTAGGATCGCGGTTATCACCCATGAATGCCCGCGACCGTAGCGGTGGGCAAGCTCATGGAAGGTGCACAAGGGAAGGGACAATGATGACCACCGAATCGGTTGCACCGACGACATCCGAATCCGCGAATGGGACCCCGTCCAAGACGGCCGCGGTCGACATCCCCGCGACGGTGGATCGGCTCCGCAAGACCTTCGCCGGCGGCCGCACCCGCGACATCGAGTGGCGCAAACAGCAGTTGCTGCAATTGGCGAAGCTGATGGAGGAGAACGAGGACGCGATCGCCGCCGCGCTGGCCGAGGATCTGGACCGCAGCAAGTTCGAGGCCTACATCGCTGACATCGCCACCACCGCCGGTGAGGCGAAGTACGCCGCCAAGCGGGTGCGCCGGTGGACGCGCCGCAGGTACCAATTGCTGGAGGTGCCGCAGCTGCCAGGCCGCGGCTGGATCGAGTACGAGCCCTACGGCACCGTGCTGATCATCGGCGCCTGGAACTACCCGTTCTACCTGACCTTGGGCCCGGCGGTCGGGGCGATCGCCGCGGGAAACGCCGTCATCCTCAAGCCCTCGGAGATCGCGGCGGCGTCCGCGCACTTGATGGCCGAGCTGGTGCCGCGCTACCTCGACAACGACGCCATCGCCGTGGTCGAGGGCGACGGCGCAACCAGCCAGGAGCTCATCGCGCAGGGCATGGATCGGGTGCTGTTCACCGGCGGCACCGAGATCGGACGCAAGGTCTACGAAGGCGCGGCGCCGCACCTGACCCCGTGCACGCTGGAGCTCGGCGGCAAGAGCCCGGTGATCGTGGCGGCCGACGCCGACGTCGACGTGGCGGCCAAGCGGATCGCCTGGATGAAACTGCTGAACGCCGGGCAGACATGCGTCGCACCCGATTACGTTTTGGCGGACGCGAGGATTCGCGATGAGCTGGTGAGCAAGATCGGCGCTGCCATCATGAAGTTCACCTCCGACAAGCCGAACGGCGTGCGGATCGTCAACCAGCGGCAGTTCGACCGCATCAGCGGCTACCTCTCCAGCGGGGACGGCAAGGTCACCGTCGGCGGCGACTGTGACGCCTCGACCCTGCGCATCAAGCCCGCCGTGGTCGTCGACCCGGACCCGGACGGGCCGCTGATGCAGAATGAGATCTTCGGGCCGGTGCTGCCGGTGGTCACCGTCCAATCCCTGGACGACGCAATACGTTTCGTCAATTCGCGGGCAAAGCCGTTGGCTGCGTACCTGTTTACCAAGGCTCGCGAAACCCGCGAGCGGGTGATCAAGGAGGTGTCGGCCGGCGGCATGCTGGTCAACCACATCGCCTTCCAGGTGTCCACGGCCAAGCTGCCGTTCGGCGGTGTCGGCGCGTCGGGTATGGGCGCCTACCACGGCAAATACGGATTCGAGGAGTTCAGCCACCGCAAGTCGGTGCTGACCAAACCGACGCGGCCCGACCTGTCCAGTTTCATCTACCCGCCGTACACCAACCGCGCCTTCAAGATGGCGCGCCGAATGTTCTGATACCGCTACGCCAAATCACCTGCTAGGAACTATCTTTCACCGTAGAGAGGAAGCTGATGCCCGGAGTGCAGGATCGCGTCATCGTCGTCACCGGAGCGGGTGGTGGACTGGGCCGTGAATACGCCCTGACCCTCGCCCGGGAGGGTGCGAGCGTCGTCGTCAACGACCTCGGCGGATCCCGCGACGGCACCGGCGCCGGTCACAACATGGCCGACCACGTCGTCAACGAGATCAAGGAGGCCGGTGGTCGCGCGGCCGCCAACTACGACAGCGTCGCCGAGCCCGAGGGCGCCGAGAACATCATCAAGACCGCGCTCGACGAGTTCGGCGCCGTGCACGGCGTGGTCAGCAACGCCGGGATCCTGCGGGACGGCACCTTCCACAAGATGTCGTTCGAGAACTGGGATGCCGTGCTCAAGGTGCACCTGTACGGCGGGTACAACGTCATCCGCGCCGCGTGGCCGCATTTCCGTGAGCAAAGCTACGGCCGGGTCGTCGTCGCCACCTCCACCAGCGGGCTGTTCGGCAACTTCGGCCAGACCAACTACGGCGCGGCCAAGCTCGGACTCGTCGGCATGATCAACACGCTGGCGCTCGAGGGGGCCAAGTACAACATCCACGCCAACGCCCTCGCCCCGATCGCGGCGACCCGGATGACCCAGGACATCCTGCCGCCCGAGGTGCTGGAGAAGCTGACGCCGGAGTTCGTCGCGCCTGTGGTCGCCTATCTGTGCACCGAGGAAAACGCGGACAACGGTTCGATTTTCGTGGTCGGCGGTGGCAAGGTCCAGCGCGTCGCCCTGTTCGAGAATCAGGGCGTCAACTTCGACCAGCCGCCGTCGGTGCAGGACGTCGCCGACCACTGGTCGGAGATAACCGACCTCTCCGCAGCGCAAAAGGCCGGCTTCAAGCTGTAACGGCAATGAAAGCCTGTGTGGTGAAAAGGCTGTCCGGTCCGGACGGCCTCGTGTACACCGACATCGACGACGTCGGCGGCGACGACAACCACGTCGTGATCGACGTGCGGGCCGCCGGCGTCTGCTTTCCGGACCTGCTGCTGGCCAAGGGCGAGTACCAGCTGAAGCTGCCCCCACCGTTCGTGCCCGGCATGGAGGCCGCGGGGGTGGTGCGCTCGGCCCCGGCGGGGTCGGGTTTCCGCGTCGGCGAACGGGTTTCGGCGTTCGGAATTTTGGGCGCCTATGCCGAGCAGGTGGCCGTTCCGGTGCCCAACGTGATGCGCAGCCCCGCGGAACTCGACGATGCCGAAGCGGTTTCGCTATTGGTCAACTACAACACCATGTATTTCGCGCTGGCGCGCCGCGCCGCGATGCGGCCGGGCGACACGGTACTGGTGCTGGGTTCCGCCGGCGGGGTGGGCACGGCGGCGATCCAGGTCGCCAAGGCGATGGGTGCGAAAAAGGTGGTCGGCGTCGTACACCGGGAGGCCGCGGCCGACTACGTCGCCGCGCTCGGCGCCGACCTGGTGTTGCCACTCGCCGACGGCTGGGCCGACCAGGTGCGGGACTACACCGACGGGCGCGGCGTGGACATCGTCGTCGATCCCATCGGGGGCCCTGCCTTCGACGACGCGATCAGGGTGCTGGCGATCGACGGCAAGCTGCTGGTGATCGGCTTCGCCGCGGGCGGCATTCCGACCGTCAAGGTCAACCGCCTGCTGCTGCGCAACGTCAGCGTGGTCGGCGTGGCCTGGGGCGAGTATCTGAACAAGGTTCCCGGCTCGGCTGCCCTGTTCGCGTGGGGGCTGAGCCAGCTGGTTTTCCTGGGGCTCAAACCGCCTCCGCCGCAACGCTTTCCGCTCTCAGAGGGCCAGACCGCGTTGCAGACTTTGGCCGACGGCGGTGTGCTCGGAAAGGTCGTGCTCGAACCCTAGGCTCGGTTCTCAGTCGATTCCAGGGTTGGGGTGGCCGGTCAAGATCGTGTCGAGCGAGTTCTCGATGGAGAGGAATTCGAACCCGCCCGCGAGCGTGGTCAATCCGACGTTCGCCGCGATCGGATCGCCGAAAGCATCCATCAGACCCTGAATCGGGTTGCCGCTGACCGCTTCCGAGATGCCGTTCAGGAACAGGTTGACGTCGTAAGACGGAATGGACACGACGAGGGCCGTCCCGATGTCCGCCGTCGGAAGCAGCGTCGAGTATGCCGTGGAGAAGTCGGTGGTCAAGGTGCCGACGATATTCGTGTTGGCCGACTGGATGCCCGCGATGATGTCGTTGATCGACGGAATGGACGTCAGGGTAGGCAGGGTCAGTGGGGCACCGCCGGTTGATCCAGAGCCCGGAAGCAGGCTCGTCAGGCTCGACAGCGAAAGGGACGGCGGTGAGGTTGGCACCATGGCAGACAGGTCGCCGGCGAAGGCGCCGATCCCCTGCTGGGTGCCGCTGACCAGAAGGGGCCCCAGGGCTGTGGTGGCGCTGAGCGGCGGCAAGAACCCGAACGGCGTTTGAATGTTCGCCGGTCCCGTCGAGAACCCGAAGTTCGGGTCGCCATAGCCCCAGTTGACCAGATACCGCAGGTCCGGTTGCACCAGGTCGGCAAGCGGGTTTCCGATCAACGGGAGGGCACGCAGCGGCTCCAGCAGGGGCAGGTTTGCCGTGGGAATCATGTAGTAGTCGGTCAGGCTGCCGCTGGTGCCGAGGCTTTCTGATCCGGGCAACAAGAAACCCTGTCCAACTTGTGTTGGCGTGAGCTCGGGATAGGTGCCGTGCACGAAGACGATGCCGGCAAGGGCATTGAGGTCGGAGAGGAAATCGATGGGATACTGCGGGAAGTCGGCGAAGCCGTCGTACTCGAGCGTGTAGATCGTGGTGTGGAAGAGATCGCTTGGCGTCGACGTGCCGAATGTGACCCCTAGGCTCGGCAGGCTCAAACCGGGGAAGCGGGCGAACAGGCCGCCGTTGGGATTGCTTGGATCGCCGATCAGGGTGAAGAAGAGTTGGTTGGCGGTATAGCCGGCGTTATGGAGCTGCGGCATCGCTACCGATGCGATGATCGCGCTCTGCGAGTAGCCGAACACGCCCAGGGACGAGGCGCCGGCGGCGAAGGATTGGGAGATCGCGGTTTCAAGCGAGGTGACGCCGCGGGCCAGCGAGATGTCCAGCGTGAGGTCTTTGGTGCCGGTGAAGGGATACAAGCCCTCCGCGGTGGTCACGGCATTGATGAACGGTGTCAAGGGTGTGTTGTTGGGGGTGTACCTGCCCAAGTACAGTGCGCGCACGGCCGCAATGTAGCTCGGTGTCGGGTTGGGAAAGCCGCTTGCGCCCATGACCAGGATCTGGCTGACCTGTGGGTCTGCCGGCGGGCTGAAGCCGAACACGGGGGCGGCCGAGGCGCCGCCGCTGAGGCCGAGCGAGGCGGCGATCTGAGCTTCGGCTTGCGCGTACGTGTTTCCGGCGGCGGCCAGCGTCGCAGCGAACTCGTTGTGGAATGCGGTCGCCTGGGTGAGGAGCGCCTGATATTCCTGACCGAATGTGCCGAAGAACTGGGCGGTGATGGCCGACACCTCGTCTTCGGCGGCCGCCGCCAGAGTGGTCGTCGGGCCGGCCGCGGCCGCCCGGGCCTCGTCGATCGCCGAACTGATTGCAGAAGCATCCTGTGCGGCCGTCGCCAAAATCTGGGGCTGCGTGATCAGGGTCGTCATCGGCTTTTCCCTTCCGGACACAGGGGCTCTGGTGGCGGAACCGACGAGGCTGACAAGCCCGTTGACCTGGCGCATCGCTGAAACCGGCACGAGTAGCTTAGAGCGATCGCCCCAGCGTGCGTGGCTTTTTGCGCTATCGGTTTTGCGTGTCTTCCCTGGTGCCGTCGGGGGATGACAAAACGCACTATGCCGGTCGTTTCGGCTGGAGGTTAAGCGTCAGGGAATCAGGGACACGAAGGCTTTGATGGTGTCTGCCGCCGCTCCCGCGAGGACCAATCCTTCGACACCACCTGCGACGGTGAGCAGCCCCGCGCTCGCGGCGAGCGGATCGCCGATCGCGTGGATGAGCCCAACAGGGTCACCGCCCGCCGCTTGCGCTATCCCATTCACGAACAGGTTGAAGTCGTAGACCGGGATGGCGGTCACCGTGGCATTGAGGATGTCCGCGGTCGGAAGCAGCACGGAGTAGCCGTCGGCGGCCGCCTGACTGATGGCGTTGACGACATGGGTGTCGGTCGTTTCCAGCGACTGGACGAAGCCGCCGATCGACGACGGCGACAGCAGTGTGGTGGGCGACGGCAACGAAATCGACAGGGAGTGCGAAATGTCCGGCAGCGAAAGGCCCGACGCCCCCTCGGCCATGAAATCACTTGCAGCGGAGGCGATTCCTTGCTGTGCACCGATGACCAGGTCGCCGGGCAGGACGGTTGTTGCGCTCAGCGGCGGGAACAGCCCGAACGGGGTGGGCACATTGGCCGGCCCGGTCGAATAGCCATAGGCCGGGTTCCCGTAGCCCCAGTTGACGAGATAGGTCAGGTCCGGTTGGAGAAGATCGGCCAGCGGGGTACCCACGAACGGTACGTAACGCAGCGGGTCCAACAGCGGCAGATTCGGTGTCATCCCCATGAAGTAGGTGGTGTGGCCGGTGTACGTCGATTCGACGGGCAATTGAACAAAGGAGGTCGTCGTTGGATCGATCTTCGGATACGTGGGGTGCACAAAGGCGATGCCCGCCACCGCATTGAGGTCCGACAGGATGTCGATCGGGTACTGCGGGAAGTCGGCGAAGCCGTCGTATTCGAGCGAGAAGATGTTGGTCGTCCACGGCGTGTTCGCGGGCGTCGCGCCGTAGAAGTCCAGGCCGAGGCTGGGGAGGAAAAGGCCCGCAAAGCGTTCCAGGAGGCCGCCGTTGGGATTCATCGGATCGGCCAACAGATTGAAGTAGAGCTGGTTGCTCGGCGGCGGGGTCGCGCTGGCCAGAAGCTGCTGCATCTCAATCGAGGCGATGATCGAGCTCTGCGAGTAGCTCTGCACGAGAACGGTGTTGCCGGCCGCGATCTGCTGCTTGATCGCGGCATCGAGAATCTCTACGCCCTGGCTCACTGAAATGTTGAGGGGCAAGCTTCTGACACCGGTAAGCGGATACAGGCCTTCGGGAGTGAAGAGCGCCTCCACGCTGCCCCAAGTAAAGCCGCCCTGGGTGGCCCACTTGAGCACGCCGTTTATGTATGTCGGGCTCGGTATCGGGTTTCCGCTGCCGCCTAAGACGATGGCAACGTCGACGGCCGGGTCCGTCAGCGCCGACGTCGCGCTCACGGCCGCCCCCGCCGCGCCGGTGCCGCCGAGCGCGTTCGAAGCCGCGGCCTCGGCCGCCGCATACGCGCCGCCGGCGGCGGCGAGCGCTTGGACGAATTGGCTGTGAAATTGCGTGGCCTGCGCGACGGCGGCCTGATACTCCTGGCCGCAGAGGCCGAACAGCTTCGTGACGGCCGCCGACACCTCGTCGGCGGCCGGCGCCAAGAAGCCGGATGTCGGCCCCGCCGCGGCTGCCTTCGCCGCGTTGATCGCCGAACCAATCTGTTCGACGTTCGCGGCAACCGCCGCGATGGACTCCGGCTCAGTGATCAGGAACGTCATCGACCCCTCCTCCGTGACGAAAGAGCGTCCCCGGTCTAAATCGCGGACTGGCCGACGCGGCCAACGATGTGGCCGTAGTCAGCGTAGAGCGGTGCCCCCAGTGGGGATGCCGTTTTCAGGCGAGGAGCGCGTCGCGCAGGCGATCCACGTCGGCCTCGGTGATGCCGGCGTCGTCGAGGTAGCCGCCCAGCGACCCGAATTCCTCGTCGATCGTTAGGCGGGCCGCGGCCAGATACTCGGGTCGGACTCCGAGGACCCCGTCGGACAGCCGGGCTTCGGTGAAGGTCACCACCTCCGGGGTCAGCTCGGTATCGCCGCGCTGCTGGATCATTTCGTAGATGTGGGTACGTAGTTCGGGCACGGCGTCGTTGCTGCGCAAGAAGTCGGCGACGATCGTGTCGCGGTCGATGCCGACCGCCTCCAAGACGGTCGCGATGACGAAGCCGGTGCGGTCCTTGCCCGCGAAGCAGTGCGTGAGCACCGGGCGGCCGGCGGCCAGGAGCGTGACGACGCGGCGCAGCGCGCGCTGCGCTCCGTTGCGGGTGGGGAACTGGCGGTACTCGTCGGTCATGAAGCGGACCGCGGCCTCGTTGACGGGCTCGCCCGACCCGTCGGATTCGCCACCGTCGCCCTTTAGCAGCCGCTGAAACGCCTCTTCGTGCGGCGCCGCACCGCCGGCCTGCTCGTCCTCGGCTTGCTGGTCGGACAAGTCGGGAAACGGCAGCAGGTGGATCTCGACGCCGTCGGGCACCAGTCCGGGACCGCGCCGGGCCACCTCGCGGGACGCGCGCAGGTCGGCGACATCGGTGATGCCCAGCCGGCGCAGCGTTGCCCGGCCGTCGTCGTCGAGGCGGCTCAGCTCGCTGGACCGGAACAACCGTCCCGGCCGCAAGGCCGTCGCGCCGTCGGCGACGTCACGAAAGTTCCACGCGCCCGGCAGTTCCCGCACGGCTGCCTCAGCCATGCTGGGTAACCGCCGCGGCGAGCGCGGACTGCTCCCGACCGACCTCGGCGCGCGCGATGGTCCGCATGTGCACCTCGTCGGGTCCGTCGAAGATCCGCATCGCGCGGTGCCATCCGTAGAGCCGGGCCAGCACGGTGTCGTCGCTGACGCCGGCCGCCCCGTGCACCTGGATGGCGCGGTCGATGACGTCGCAGGCCACCCGCGGGGCCACCGCCTTGATCTGCGAGACCAGCAGGTGGGCGGCCTTGTTGCCATGCTGGTCGATCGTCCATGCCGCCTTCTCGCACAACAGCCTGGCCTGGTCGATCTCATTGCGGCACTTGGCAATTGATTCCCGAACCACGCCTTGTTCGGCCAGCGGGCGGCCGAAGGCCACCCGGTTGTTGGCTCGGTGAACCATGAGGGCTAGCGCGCGTTCGGCCCCGCCCAGCGCGCGCATGCAGTGGTGAATGCGCCCGGGCCCCAGCCGGGCCTGGGCGATCGCGAAGCCGGAGCCTTCCTCACCGAGCAGGTTGGTGACCGGCACCCGGACGTTGTCGTAGACGATCTCGCAGTGCCCGTGCTGGTCCTGCCAGCCGAACACCGGTGTCGAGCGAACCACCGTCACGCCCGGGATGTCGATCGGCACCAGGACCATCGACTGCTGCTGGTGGCTCGCCGCCTCGGGGTTGGTGCGGCCCATCACGATCAGGATCTTGCAGCGCGGGTCCGCCGCGCCCGAGGTCCACCACTTGCGCCCGTTGATCACGTAGTCGGCGCCGTCGCGCACGATCGAGGTTTCGATGTTGCGGGCGTCGCTGCTGGCGACCGCGGGCTCGGTCATCGAAAAGGCGCTGCGGATCTCGCCATTCAGCAACGGCTCGAGCCACCGCTTGCGCTGCTCCTCGGTGGCGAACAGGTGCAGGGTCTCCATGTTGCCGGTATCGGGCGCCGCGCAGTTGAGCGCCTCGGGCGCGATCTCCAGGCTCCAGCCGGTGATCTCGGCCAGCGGCGCGTACTCGAGGTTGCTCAGCCCCGACTCGGCCGGCAGGAACAGGTTCCACAGGCCGGCCGCTTTGGCCTTGGTTTTCAGGTCCTCGAGCACCGGCGGGACGGTGTGGTCGCCTGCGCCGGCTTCGTGGCGGTATTTGTCGTATTCGGCCTCGGCCGGGAAGACGTATTCGGTCATGAAGTCGGACAGCCGCTTGTGGTAGTCGCTCGCTTTGGCCGACATCGCGAAGTCCATGACCGTCACGATAATTCACGCGCTCTGACGCGTCGCTTCAGGTCACCGGCGCGAAGCTCGGGGATACCGCCAGATATAAGAGGTCGCGAGCGGCCGCGGCGTGTCGTGACAGACGTTTATGTGTCGCGATTCCCATCGCGCACGATGTACGTCGTGACCGAATCTCGCCCGCCCTTCCCGCCGTTCACGCTCGACACCGCCATGCAGAAGGTCCAGGCCGCCGAGGACGCCGGGAACACCCGCGACCCCCACCGCGTCAGCCTCGCCTACACGCCCGATTCGCAGTGGCGAAACCGCGACGAACACGTCGTCGGCCGCGACGAGATCGTCGCGTTTCTGACCCGCAAGTGGGAACGCGAGCTCGACTATTCGCTGCGCAAGAGCATGTGGGACTTTCACGACAACCGCATCGCCGTGCGGTTCCAGTACGAGTGCCACGACCACGCCGGCCAGTGGTACCGCAGCTACGGCAACGAGCTGTGGGAGTTCACCCCGTCGGGGTTGATGGCGCGCCGCGAGGCCAGCATCAACGACGTGCCGATCGACGAGTCCGAGCGCCGCTACTTCGGGCCCAGGCCGGCGTCGGAGCACGGTCAAGAGATTCCGCTCTGGTAGCGGCCGATAGGGTGTCTGCGGCAAGCCGGTAGAAGTAAGGAAAGTAGATGTACGCGCCATGACAGATCCGCAGACGACCGTGGGCGTAGTCGCCGAGTCCGGGACCGACGAACGGCGCGTCGCGCTGGTGCCGAAGGCGGTCGCGTCGCTGGTCAATAGCGGCCTGGCGGTGGTGGTCGAGTCGGGTGCGGGCGAGGGTGCGCTGCTTCCCGACGACCTCTATAGCCAGGCCGGGGCGACGATCGGGGACGCCTGGGCCGCCGACGTGGTCGTCAAGGTCGCGCCGCCGACCGCCGACGAGGTCCGCCGGTTGCGCAGCGGGCAGACCCTGATCGGCTTCCTGGCGCCGCGCAACGCCGACAACTCGATCGGTGCGCTCACCGAGGCGGGGGTGCAGGCGTTCGCGCTCGAGGCCATCCCGCGCATCTCGCGGGCGCAGGCGATGGACGCGTTGTCGTCGCAGGGCAACGTGGCCGGCTATAAGGCGGTGCTGCTGGCCGCCTCCGAGTCGACCCGCTTCTTCCCCATGCTGACGACGGCGGCGGGCACCGTGAAGCCGGCCTCCGTGCTGGTGCTCGGCGTCGGGGTGGCCGGGCTGCAGGCGCTGGCCACCGCCAAACGGCTGGGCGCGCGGACCTCCGGGTACGACGTGCGTCCGGAGGTGGCCGACCAGGTGCGGTCGGTGGGGGCGCAGTGGCTCGACGTCGGCATTGATGCGTCCGGTGAGGGCGGGTACGCCCGCGAGCTCACCGAGGAGGAGCGCGCCCAGCAGCAGGAGGCCCTGGAAAAGGCGATCAGCGGGTTCGACGTGGTGATCACCACCGCGCTGGTGCCCGGACGGCCCGCGCCGCGGCTGGTGACCGCCGCGGCGGTGGAGGCGATGAAGCCCGGCAGCGTGGTGGTGGATCTGGCCGGGGAAACCGGCGGCAACTGCGAGCTGACCGAGCCCGGCAAGACGGTGGTCAAGCACGACGTCACCATCGCCGCCCCGCTGAACCTGCCGGCGACCATGCCCGAGCACGCCAGCGAGCTCTACAGCAAGAACATCACGGCGCTGCTGGAGCTGTTGATCAAGGACGGCAAGCTGGCCCCCGACTTCGACGACGAGGTGGTCGCGGCGGCCTGTGTCACCCGCCCGCGCGGTGGCGACGACGCAGTGCGTAGCGATGCGGAGGAGCGGCGCCAGACCATCGGAGAGGACTCCTAGATGTACGACGAGCTGTTGCAAAACCTGGCGATCCTGGTGCTGTCCGGGTTCGTCGGGTTCGCGGTCATCTCCAAGGTGCCCAACACGCTGCACACCCCGCTGATGTCGGGCACCAACGCCATCCACGGCATCGTGGTGCTGGGCGCGCTGGTGGTGTTCGGGGCGGTCGAGCACCCGTCGCTCGCGGTGCAGATCATCCTGTTCGTGGCGGTGGTTTTCGGCACGCTGAACGTCATCGGCGGTTTCATCGTCACCGACCGGATGCTGGGCATGTTCAAGGGCAAAAAGCCTGTCGCAGCCGGGAAGGCCGAGAAGACGGAAGCGACCCAGGAGTCAGTGGCCAAATGAACTACCTGGTCACCGTCCTCTACATCATCGCGTTCGCGCTCTTCATTTACGGCTTGATGGGCCTGACCGGGCCCAAGACCGCGGTGCGCGGAAACCTGATCGCCGCGGTGGGCATGGCCATCGCGGTGGGCGCAACGCTGATCAAGATCCGCCACACCGATCAATGGGTGCTGATCATCGCCGGCCTGGTGGTGGGTGTGGTGCTGGGCGTCCCGCCGGCGCGGTTGACGAAGATGACGGCCATGCCGCAGCTCGTGGCGTTCTTCAACGGCGTCGGCGGCGGCACGGTCGCGCTCATCGCGCTGTCGGAATTCATTGAGACGACGGGTTTTTCGGCCTTTCAGCACGGCGAGTCGCCGACCGCGCACATCGTGGTGGCGTCGTTGTTCGCCGCGATCATCGGGTCGATCTCGTTTTGGGGCTCGATCATCGCCTTCGGCAAGCTGCAGGAGATCATCTCCGGCTCACCCATCGGCTTCGGCAGGGCCCAGCAACCGATCAACCTGCTGCTGCTGGCCGCGGCCGTCGCCGCCGCGGTGGTCATCGGCGTGCACGCGCATCCGGGCAGCGGCGGGGTGTCGCTGTGGTGGATGATCGGCCTGCTGGCGGCCGCCGGGGTGCTCGGGCTGATGGTGGTGCTGCCCATCGGCGGCGCCGACATGCCGGTGGTCATCTCGCTGCTGAACGCCATGACCGGGCTGTCGGCGGCGGCGGCGGGTTTGGCGCTGAACAACACCGCGATGATCGTCGCCGGCATGATCGTCGGCGCGTCCGGCTCCATCCTGACCAACCTGATGGCCAAGGCGATGAACCGGTCCATCCCCGCGATCGTGGCGGGCGGTTTCGGCGGCGGCGGCGTGGCCCCGACCGGCGACGGCGGCGGCGACAAGCACGTCAGGTCAACGTCGGCCTCCGATGCGGCGATCCAGATGGCCTACGCCAACCAGGTGATCGTGGTGCCGGGCTACGGCTTGGCCGTCGCGCAGGCCCAGCACGCCGTCAAGGACCTGGCCAACCTGCTCGAAGAGCGCGGCGTGCCGGTGAAATACGCGATCCACCCTGTCGCCGGCCGGATGCCGGGCCACATGAACGTGCTGCTGGCCGAGGCCGAGGTCGACTACGACGCCATGAAAGACATGGACGACATCAACGACGAGTTCGGCCGGACCGACGTCACCGTCGTCATCGGCGCCAACGACGTCACCAACCCCGCGGCCCGCAATGAGGCGTCCAGCCCGATCTACGGCATGCCGATCCTCAACGTGGACAAGTCCAAGTCGGTGATCGTGCTCAAGCGGTCCATGAACTCGGGCTTCGCCGGCATCGACAACCCGCTGTTTTATGCCGAGGGCACCACGATGCTGTTCGGGGACGCGAAGAAGTCGGTGACCGAGGTCGCCGAGGAATTAAAGGCGCTATAGCTTTGACCGGCGTCGGCGGGTCGACGTTGGTTCTTAAACGGGCGGGTAGGGGGGCGGCGGGTAGCCGTTGCCGTCGACGACGCCGCGCAGACCCCACGGCACGTAGCGCATGAAGAACTCGATCTCGTCGCTCATGTCGTAGTCCGGACTCGGATCCATTTCCCCACCTCTCGACTCGCGACTCAGTTCGACTCAGAAGTCTAGTCCCATGGGCGGCGCCGCGACAGGAGCCCGTGGCCTTAAACTGTCCAACCAGTTGATTGATACTTTGCCTTGCCGCGGGGCGCGCCGCCCCTGCGCGCCGTGACGATAGAGAGTACCGATGCCATCCGAGAACGGGCTAACGCGCCGCGAGGAGTTGCTGGCCGTTGCCACCAAACTGTTCGCCGCCCGCGGCTACCACGGCACCCGGATGGACGACGTCGCCGACGTGATCGGGCTGAACAAGGCCACGGTCTACCACTACTACGCCAGCAAGTCGCTGATCTTGTTCGACATCTACCGCCAGGCGGCCGAGGGCACCCTGGCCGCCGTGCACGACGACCCCTCGTGGACCGCCCGCGAAGCCCTCTACCAGTACACGGTCCGCCTGCTCACCGGCATCGCGGCCAACCCCGAGCGGGCAGCCGTGTACTTCCAGGAGCAGCCCTACATCACCGAATGGTTCACCGCCGACCAGGTCGCCGAGGTCCGCGAGAAGGAGGCCCAGGTCTACGAGCACGTGCACGGGCTCATCGACCGCGGGATCGCCAGCGGCGAGTTCTTCGAATGCGACTCGCATGTGGTGGCGCTGGGCTACATCGGGATGACGCTGGGCAGCTACCGGTGGCTGCGACCGCACGGGCGGCGCACCGCCAAGGAAATCGCGGCCGAGTTCAGCACCGCGCTGCTGCGGGGCCTCATCCGCGACGAATCGGTCCGCCAGGATTCCCCGCTCGGCCTGTAGCGGCGGCTCAGGGGAAGACGGGCGGCGGAATGATGTGCAGTACGTTGCCGACGGTCCCACTGAGCAGGGAGAGCAGCGTGGTGCTCGACTGGCCCAGGGAGATGTTCAGGCCGGGATTGATGGAGGGGACCCATGGGTAGGCGTTGGGGAAGTAGGACGGCGACAGCAATCCGGATTCCACCCCGATTTCCACCGCGGCGCCGTACGGGCCCTGCACAGTACCCAGCGCCAGGTCGGGGATGATCGTCAGCGGGTTGGGTATCTCGAACAGCCCGGCCGGGGTGGGGATATTCGCATAGTCGGCGCCGGGCCCGAAACCGGTGTAGCCCAGGTCGACCAGCACCCGCAGGTCCGGCTGGAAGATGTCGGCGATCGGGGGACCGGCGAAGGGGATTGCGCGGATCGGCTGCAGCAGCGGCAGGTTCTGGGTCATGAGCATGTAGTAGTGGGTGTCGCCGGTGTAGCCCGGGGACGTCGGCAACGGCACCGCGTTGGCGACCTGCGTGGCCGTCATCAGCGGATACGTGTTGTGCACGAAGAAGTAGCCCATGAGGGCATTGAGGTCTGAGACGAGATTGAGCGGGTATTGCGGCAGGTCGGCGATGCCGTCGTATTGGGCGGTGTAAATCGTGGTGGGGTAGGGGCTGTTCGGCGGGGTCGCGCCGTTGAATGCCGTGTCCAGCAACGGGATGTAGAAGCCGGGGAAACGTTCGAGGATGCCCCCGACGGGGTTATTGGGATCGCCGATCAACATGAAGGAAAGCTGCCCCTGATAGGGGGAGCCCGCCGCCATCAGAGCGTTGATTTCGTTGGTGGCGATCGTGGCGCTCTGGGAATAGCCGAAAACGACGGCGCTATTGTTCGGCTGGTTGAACAGTAGCGAATTGATTGCGGTGTTCAGCCGGGCGACGCCGGCGGTGACCGACTGGCCGAACGTCATATTGCCGAGGCCGGGTGTCACCGGCCAGAACTGCTCGGACGTAAACAGGGCCTGCGGGATGGCGGTGGGGAACAGGGGCTTGATGAAGGAGTTGTAGACGCTGTTCAGGTAGATCGGGTCGGGCTGCGGGTTATTGGTGCCGCCCATGATCAACGCGTAGAGCGGGTCCCCGGACGGGGAGCTGAGCGTGGTCGCCAGTGCGCTGAAGCCCGACCCGCCGGCGACGGGCGCTGGCCCCAACAGCGTTTGCGCCAGCGCCGCGTTTGCGGCCTCGGCCTGCGCGTAGGTGTTGGCCGCGGCCATCAAGGCCGCGGTGAACTGGCCGTGAAAAGTCGCCGCTTGGGAGACGAGCGCTTGGTATTCCTGGCCGTAGCCGGCGAATAACTTGGCGATCGCCGCCGATACCTCATCGTCGGCCGCCGCCAGCAAACCGGTTGTCGGGCCCGCCGCGTCAGCACTCGCCGCCCGTATCGCCGAACCGATGCTTTCCACATCGGCGGCCGTAGATGTCAACACCTCAGGGGCGGTTATTAAATACGACATCTCCCCCTCCTTCCCCACGAACCCCTGCCCTGCAAAAGCCGGACTTATCCGCAACCGTGGGTATTAGGTATTGACAGAGAGTAGATCCGTCCCGCCAGGAAGGCTGGGGTTTTAGGCAAGTTTGTCCGCCGTTAAGCGGTCAACCTTTGAGGTGCCTGTTCAGGAAGGCGAGCTGGTCGGCGACCACGCGCTCGAACGCGTCGCCGACATAGATGTCGAAGTGCCCCTCGGGGTACATTCTGACTTCGCCCCGCGGAGCCTTGGCCGCATAGCGCAGGGTGGGGACCGCGGGAGCCACCGAGTCGGATTCGCAGATGCAGAACAGGATTGGGCAGGCGATCTTCGCGGTCAACCGGCCCGGGCGGTAGGTGACGATCCGCAACGCCAGCCGGGCGGCGACCTCGTTGGGCACCGTTTGGTCGTCGGGCACCAGCCGCAGATAGCCCGCATACGCATCGGGCGTGTTCATCAAGGCGACCTCGCCCGGGTTACCCGCCGCGGGCACCGTCACCGGAGCTCTGCCCAACCGCGCCGCGACCACATCGCGCGCCGCCAGCATACCGAGGCGCGCGAAGATCAACGGGCTGAGCGTGCGCGCCGAAGCGACGCCGTCGGTGAACGGGCACTGGGCCACCGCGGCCCTGATGCCCGGCACGCGGGCCGCCGTGGCGATCACATGCCCGCCGCCAAAGGAGGTGCCCCACACCCCGATTCGATCGCGATCGACGCCGTCCAGGGTGTGCGCATAAGCCACCGCCGCGGCCCAGTCCGCGAGCTGCATGCCGATGTCGAGCAGCTGCCGCGGTTCGCCTTCGCTATCCCCGAAGTTGCGATAGTCGAACACCAGGCAGGCATAGCCGGCGGCGCTGAAACGTTCGGCGTAGGCGTCCAGCCGCATGGTGCGCACCGCCCCGAGGCCGTGCGCCATCACGAGCAGCGGGGCCGGGCCGCCCGCGCCGTTTGACGGCCGGTACAGCCACGCGCTGACCCGGTCGCCGCCGGAGGTGAATCGGACGTCCTCGCGTTGTGCCATGAGCGTTTCCATTCTGCATCCCCGGGCGTGCGCCGGGCGCGGTAGGCGTCTCACAAATTGTGGACTACTGTCTAGAAAAGTTTCTGAGCGTTCGAGGGACGGAGACTCTCATGGCTATCCGCGTCGCCCACGTCGGTACCGGAAACGTCGGACGGCTGGCCCTCACGGAGCTCGTCACCAATCCGCAGTTCGAGCTGACCGGGCTGTGCGTGTCGTCGCCGCAGAAGGTGGGCAAGGACGCCGGGACGCTGTGCGGGGCCGGCTTAGATACCGGCATCGCCGCCGTCGACGACCTGGACGCCGTGCTGGCCACCGGGCCCGAGTGCGTCGTCTACTGCGCCATGGGCGACACCCGGCTACCGGAGGCGATGGCCGACGTCATGCGGATCCTTGCCGCCGGCTTCAACGTCGTCGGATCCTCGCCGGGGCTGCTGCAATACCCCTGGGGCGTCATGCCCGACAAGTACATCGCCCGAGTGGAAGGCGCCGCCCAACAAGGCAATTCGAGCATCTTCATCAACGGTGTCGACCCCGGATTCATCAACGACCTCCTTCCGTTCGCGCTCGCCGGGACCTGCCAGCGCATCGAGCAGGTGCGCTGCATGGAGATCGCCGACTATGGGAGCTATGACGGCCCAGAGGTCATGCACTACATGGGATTCGGCCGGCCGCTGGACGATGTGCCGATGCTGCTGCAGCCCGGGGTGCTCAGCATCGCCTGGGGAGCGGCGATCCGCCAGCTGGCGGCGGGCCTGGGCATCGAGATCGACGAGATCAGCGACTCATATCAGCGCGAGCCCGCGCCCGAGGACTTCGACATCGCGGTCGGACGCGTGGCCAAGGGGACCGCGGCCGCGCTGCAGTTCGAGATCCGCGGCATGGTCGACGGCCGCCCCGCCATCGTGATCGAGCACATCACCCGGCTGCGGCCCGATCTGCGGCCCGACTGGCCGCAGCCGGCGGCCGGCGGCGGCTCGTACCGCATCGAGATCGTCGGGGAACCGTCCTACGCCGTGGACATCGTTCCCAGCAGCCGCAAGGGCGACCACAATCACGCCGCGATCGTCGGCGCCGCGGGCCGCATCGTCAACGCCATCCCCGCGGTGATCGCCGCGCCGCCCGGGATCCGGACCACGCTCGACCTGCCGCTGGTCACCGGCAAGGGCCTTTACGCGCCAAACGACCTGGTAGTCACCTAAACGAAAGGAGGCCCTTCGGTGGGACGGGTAGACGGCAAAGTTGCACTCATCAGTGGCGGTGCCCGGGGGATGGGCGCCTCACACGCGCGGTTGCTCGTCGAGGAGGGCGCCAAGGTGGTGATCGGCGACATCCTCGACGACGAAGGCAAAGCGCTGGCGGACGAAATCGGAGACGCGGTGCGCTACGTCCACCTCGACGTCACGCAGCCCGACCAGTGGGACGCCGCCGTCGCGACGGCGACAGCCGAATTCGGAAAGCTTGACGTGCTGGTCAACAACGCCGGAATCGTGGCACTCGGGCAGCTGAAGAATTTCGATCTGGCCAAGTGGCAGAAGGTGATTGACGTCAACCTGACCGGCACGTTCCTCGGGATGCGGGTGGCCGTCGAGCCGATGATCGCGGCCGGGGGCGGCTCGATCATCAACGTCTCGTCCATCGAGGGGCTGCGCGGCGCGCCGGCCGTCCACCCGTACGTCGCGTCGAAGTGGGCGGTGCGCGGCCTGGCCAAGTCCGCCGCGCTGGAGTTGGCGCCGTTGAACATCCGGGTGAACTCCGTCCACCCTGGCTTCATCCGCACCCCGATGACCGCCAAGCTGCCCGAAGACATGGTCAAGGTCCCGATGGGCCGCCCGGGCGAGGCGCGGGAAGTGTCGACGTTCGTGCTGTTCCTGGCCAGCGACGAGTCGTCGTACGCGACGGGAAGCGAGTTCGTCATGGACGGCGGCCTGGTCACCGACGTGCCGCACAAGGAGTTCTAAAGAGCCATCCGAAAGCCTTAGTCGTCCAAGAACACCGCGTTCTGTTCGATCGGCTGTCGCCCGACGCGGATGTGGTTCGCACGGAAGTCCGGGTCGGCATACCCGACCGCCAGGCCGCACAGAATCGTGAACTCCGCCGGGACGCCCAGCTGCTCGCGGATGACGTCGGGATAGCCCATGATCGACGCCTGAACGCAGGTGCCCAGCCCGCGAGCGGTGAGCGCGAGCACCAAGGTCTGTAGAAACATCCCGACGCCGACGCTGTCCACCAACCCCAGCTCGTGATGCATGCACACGATGCCGGCCAACGGAGCGCGGAAGAACTCCCAGTTGCGCAGCACCGCAGTGCGCCGGGCCGCCAGATCGTCGCGTGCGATGCCCATCGAGCCGTAGACCACCGCGCCCGTTTCACTCCGATAGTGGGCGAACGCCGCCGGCAGCGGCGGGATCTTGGGCGGCCCGGAAAGGGCTGCCTCGAGCAGCGCTGCGACCAGCCGCTCCCGTGCCGCCCCGGAAGCGAAGAACACGTGCCACGGTTGAACGTTCGAGTTCGACGGCGCGCAAATCGCCAGTTCGAGCGCTTCGTCAACCAATTCCCGTGGCACAGGGCGATCGGGCAGAAACATCCTGATCGAATGGCGTTGCCTGATCACTTCCTCAAGGTCGTACATCGGCGCTCCTCGCGTCCGCACTGGATTGCAGCAATCCCCTTCGCTCGACACGCTTGAGCGGTGCTATAACCGCCAGCATGGCAGACAGCCTGGAGGACCTGAAAAGTATTGTCGGATCGAATCACGTGCTCACCGATCCCGACGTGCTGGCCGGTCGCAGTGTCGACCACACCGGGCGCTACCGCGGGCGGGCCAGCGCGCTGGTGCGGCCGGGATCCGCCGAGCAGGTCGCCGAGGTGCTGCGACTGTGCCGCGACGCCGGGGCGCACGTCACCGTGCAGGGCGGCCGCACCTCGCTGGTTGCCGGCACCGTCCCCGAACACGACGACGTGTTGCTGTCCACCGAACGCCTGTGCGCCCTCGGGGATGTCGACACCGTGGAGCGCCGCATCGAGGTCGGTTCCGGAGCTGCTCTGGCCGCGGTCCAAAAGGCCGTAGCCGCAGCGGGTTTGGTGTTCGGTGTGGACCTGGCCGCCCGCGACACCGCCACGGTCGGCGGCATGGCCTCGACCAACGCCGGCGGGCTGCGCACGGTTCGCTACGGCAACATGGGCGAGCAAGTCGTCGGCCTGGAGGTCGCGCTGCCCGACGGTTCGCTGCTGCGCCGGCACAGCATGGTGCGTCGCGACAACACCGGCTACGACCTGCCGGCGCTGTTCGTCGGCGCCGAAGGCACCCTCGGTGTCATCACGTCCCTGGACCTGCGCCTGCACCCGACGCCGTCGCACCGGGTGACGGCGGTCTGCGGGTTCGCCGACCTCGAGGCACTGGTCGACGCCGGGCGGGCGTTTCGTGACGTGGACGGGATCGCGGCGCTGGAGTTGATCGACGGCCGGGCCGCCGCGCTGACGGCCGAGCACCTCGGGCTGGGTGCGCCGGTGACGGCTGACTGGCTGCTGTTGGTCGAGCTTGCCGCCGACCACGACCAGACCGATCGGCTCGCCGACCTACTTGACGGTGTGCGGTTGTGCCGGGAGCCCGCGGTGGGCGTGGATGTGGCTGCGCAGCAACGATTGTGGCGCGTTCGCGAGTCCCTGGCCGAGGTGCTCGGCGTGTACGGGCCGCCGCTGAAGTTCGACGTGTCGCTGCCGCTGTCGGCGATCAGCGGGTTCGCCCGCGACGCCGTCGCGCTCATCCACGCGCGCGTCGCCGAGGCGGTGCCGGTGCTGTTCGGTCACATCGGCGAGGGCAACCTGCACCTCAACGTGCTGCGCTGCACGCCGGACGGCGAGCGGGCGGTGTACGGGCCGATGATGGACCTCATCGCTGCGTGCGGGGGCAACGTCAGTTCCGAGCACGGCGTCGGCAGCCGCAAGCGGCCCTATCTCGGGATGTCGCGAGAACCGGCCGACATCGCCGCGATGCGGGCGGTCAAGGCAGCCTTCGACCCGACCGGATATCTCAACGCGGCGGTCTTGTTCGACTGACCTTTGGCCGCGAGGGTGCGTAGTTGTACGCGCTATACGGCGTGTCGGCGTACAGACACGCACGCTCGCGGCGAGTTTCGCGGGGGATCGGCTAACCAGATGACGGCTTGATCCCGACGGCGTGGCGCAGCTGTTCCAGGAATTCGTCGGCGTCGTCGCTGCGAACGATGTAGTGCGAGATGGCGATCCGGATCACGGTCGCCGCTTTCACCGCGGCGTTGGGTCCGGAAAGATGCCGTTGCAGACCGTCGCGCATCTGCGGGATGACGCGAGAAAACTGGGCGATGGTGTGCTCGGGTTCCACGTCGACCATCCGCACGCCCGAGTACGAATGCTGGAACTCGACGATGAATCGCAGCACGGCGTCCAGCTTGTCGGCGCCCTTCAGCCCGGAGGTGGCCTTGACCAGGCCTGTTTCGAAGATCTGCCGCTCGTATTGTGAGAACGCCGACAGCAAGTCCTCTTTGGAGGCGAACCAGCGGTAGAGCGTGGGGCGCGACACCCCGGCCTGGGTAGCCACGTCCGACAGACTGAGCTTGGTCGTGCCGTTGCGGCCGAGCACCTCCGCGGTGGCGTCGAGGATGCGCTGGCGCGTCGAGGTGTCAGGCTCTATCGCGGGGGCCGGAACGCTCATATCTGAAACCTTACGAAGTATCGCCGAACTGTCACATTCTTTTCGCTTCCCGGCCAGGCTCAGGGGCGCCGGCGCACCAGCACGCACTGCTGGATCGCCCCGACCGCGCCGCGCTCGTCGAACAGAGTGCCGACCGTGGTGCCGACGCCGTCCGGCCCGTAGTTCGTCTCGGCGCGAATCCCGACCCACCGGCCCTCGGGGACGCGGAACACGTGCACCGCCAGGTCGGTGTTGAGGAAAGTCCACTTGGTGATGTCGATTTTGCTGCCGATCCCGTTGGCGCAGTCGGCCACCGCGAACAGTCGCTCGAACGGGGTCATCGTCTGGCCCTTGACGAGGTCGACGGTCGGCGTGATCCACGATTCCCCCGGGCCCTCGTTCAGGGGCGGGGTCAACCATCGCCAGTCCAGGCTGTGCACGTAGTTGCGATCCCAATCCTTGGCCAGGTCGCGGCTTCGGGCCTCGGCCAGCGGCCCGGGTGGCGGCGCCCCCGCGTGGGCCAGCGACTCGGTGTCGAGCCGCTGCAGGCGCCACCCGCTGGCCCGGGCGACGGGCCGCGGCCGGCGATCGGGACCCAGCCCCTGCATTTCGGCGGTCACCAGCTCGATCTGTTTGCCGCTGCGTTTCAGCCGCGGGCGGACCCACACACCGCCGTCGGCGGGCACCGGCCCCAGCAGGTCGACGACGACCCGGCTGAGGCGCGTGTCGTCGCGCTGTTCGCACCGCTCCAGCGCGCGAACCAACAACGCCGACACGGGCGCGGCGTGCTGTATCGCCGCCGACCAGGTGCTGCGCACCAGGTCGGTGGCATTGAACTTCTCGCCCAGCGGATCGGCGTCATCGATCAGCTCGTAATAGGAATCCGTCACTCGTCCGCCTCTCCGCGGGGTCTAGGGCAGGCCGGCGCCGGGCGTGGTCACGGTCACGGCGTCCAGCCGCGACAGCCGGGTGCCCACCAGGCGCTGGGGATAGGCGTCCGTGCTGGACAGCAGAAACAGCGTGCGGCGCTGCGGGCCGCCAAGGGCGCACGCGATGGCCACCCGCTCGCCCATGTCGATGCGGTCGGTGACGGCGCCGCCTTCGGTGATCCGCTCGAACTGGTGGGCCAGCGTCATCGAGGCCCACACCGCGCCCTCCGCGTCGAGGGCGATGCCGTCGGGCGGCCCGTCGAGGCCCTCGGCGAAGACGCGGCGGTCGGTGAGCCCGCCGTCATCGCCGATGGTGAAGGCGCTGAGCCGCCGGCCGGTGGATTCGGCCACAATCAACGTCTTTCGGTCGGGTGTGATCACCATGCCGTTGGGGAAGTCGAGGTCGCCCGCGACAATAGTGGCCCTGGTCGCGCCGTCGTCCGGGTCGAGCCTGATGATGACGCCACCCGAGAACGCCTGGCATCCGATGTAGGCGCGCCCCGCGTCGTCGACGACCATGTCGCCCAGGTTGGCCGGGGCGACCTCGGCGAGATCGGCGACGGTGGCGACGGCTTCGCCGTCGTAGCGCAACACCTGCCGGTCTTCGGTCGAGGCGATCAGCAGCGAGCCGTCGGGACGAAAACCCAGGCCCGACGGGGAGTGGCCGGGCAGCGGCACTGTGGTCACCGAGCCGCGCATGTCCGCGGTGTGCACGGCCTCGCCCAGCATGTCGGAGAACCACAGCAGGCCCTCGAACCAGCGCGGGCCCTCGCCGAAGCAGAATCCGTTGGCCAGGGGCTCGGGAATCATCCGCTCACGCCTGACAAACCCTCCGCATTACAAAACATCGCAAAAGTGTCACGCACCGCCGGTACCGGTGTCAATCTCGCCCAGTTCGCGCGCGACGGCCGCGTGGTATGCGTCGATCCTGGCGGGGTTGGCCTGCTGAAAAAGCTGGTCCGGCAGCGGAGCGTTTTTGGACGCCTCGATCGTCATGGTCCGGGAGAACAGCGTGATGTCGTGGCCGGGGTTGGTGAACCGGTACGACACGGTGATCCGGCCCTCGAGGCCGCCGTTCCCGTCGCGGTCGTGGCCTAGGCGGCCGACGGAATTGAAGACGAATAGCGTCGGCCGGTCGGCGATCGCCAGCTGCCAGCCAAAGATCCGGTCGCCGTCCGGGCCGGCTTCCTCCCAGGTGTCGCCGACCTTGAGCGGGAGCTGTGGCAGCTTGCCGATGTGCGCGCTGCCGGGATAGGTCTTGGTCCAGTTAGCCGGATTGGTGACGAAGTCGTACACGGCCTCGGCGGACTGGGTGAAGGCGGTCTCCGAGGTGCTGGTCACGATGCCCAATTGCGTTGCCTCCCTGTGTCTGTTAGCCAAGCTTTACAAATCCTACTCAAAGTGTCACGCTGAGCCGTGAGCTGCTAGCGAGAGGTGGAGCGGACTTGACCACAGAATCTGAGCAGACCGAGTGGACGGTGCATGGTCTGCTGGATCTGTTCGACGTGCAGGCCGACGGGCAAGACCGGTTCACCGGCGACACCGGCATCGCAGCTGGTGACGACCGGCAGGTTGTGGAAGGCACCCAGGTGCTCGCGCAGGCGATTGTCGCGGTGGCCAAACGTTTCCCGGACAAGTCGGTGCGCTCGGCACACGCGGTGTTCTCTCGTGCGATCGTCGTCGGGCCGCCGATCGAGCTTGTCCTGGACGTCGTGGCCGAGGGCCGGTCCACCGCTACCGCGGTCGTCGCGGTGCATCAGAACGGTCGCCGCTGCCTGAGCATCACGGCGCTGGCCGACGTCCCGACCGGCGACGTCATCCGCCACCACCTGCCGCGGCCCGAGGTCGCGCCGCCGGCGGATGCCAACGTTTCCGAGATGCCGATGATCGGGCGGGAGCTGCGGCTGGTCGACGTCGTCGACGTCAACAGCCCCGACGAGGTCGGGCCGCCGGAGCTGTACGCGTGGCTGCGCTACGACCCCATCCCGTCGCGTGACGACTTGGCCAAGGCGCTGGTCGCGTACTTCACCGGCCATCTGGGGATCTCCACCACCATGCGCGCGCACCCCGGGATCGGCACCAGCCAGGCGCACCTCACCGTGTCGACCGCCCCGATGAGCATTTCCGTTGCGTTCCACGAGCCGGTGCACTGGGACGGCTGGCTGCTCTACACGCATGAGAGCACCCAGGTGGGCGCGGGGATGTCGTACGTCCGCGGCACCGTGCACAGCGAGGAGGGCGAGCTGCTGGCCTCCTTCGCCCAAGAGGCGTTGATCCGCCCGCTGCGCACCACCGACACCTCGATCGACGCCCGCTCGCGGTTCTGATCCACAGGACGCGGTCATGCGCTTCACCATCACCCACCCCATGCACAGCCATCCGTACAACCCGGAACTGGCGGCGGGGGAGGGCATTGCGACCGTGGCGGCGGCGGCCGAGGCGGCCGGCTTTCACGGCTTCGGCTTCACCGACCACCCCGCACCCTCGCAGCGCTGGCTGGAAGCCGGCGGGCATGACGCCCTGGATCCCTTTGTGGCGCTGGGCTTCGCGGCGGCCAGGACGACGGCGCTGCGGCTGATCCCCAACATCGTGGTGCTGCCGTATCGAAACCCGTTCGTGGTGGCCAAGTCCGGCGCGACGCTGGACCTGCTCTCGGGCGGCCGATTCACGCTGGCGGTCGGGGTGGGTTACCTGAAGCGCGAGTTCGCGGCGCTGGGCGTCAACTACGACGAGCGCGCCGAGCTCTTCGAGGAAGCGCTGCAGGTGATCCGCGCCATCTGGACCGATGACGACATCTCGTTCGAGGGAAGGCATTTCAGTGCGCGCGGGATCACCGCGCACCCGCGCCCGATCAGCCGGCCGCACCCGCCGATCTGGATCGGCGGCAACACGGCGGCCGCCCGCCAGCGGGTGGCGCTGTACGGCGATGGCTGGTGTCCGTTTCCCGCCCCGCCCCAACTCGCGCAGACGGCCGGCACCGCCGTCATCGACTCGGTGCAGCGTCTCAGCGACGGGATCGAGGATCTGCGACGCCGATGCGATGCGGCGGGCCGGGATTGGTCGGCGATCGACGTCACGTTCGCCAACTTCGACGGCGGCAGCCCAGCGGACGACTCCTTCGACCCCGACGCCTACCTCGACGGCCTGGAGAAGCTGGCGAAGCTGGGGGTGACGTGGGTGAGCGTCGGACTGCCGGGCGACAGCATCGCGCACACGCTCGAAACCCTCGAGCGTTTCGGTGACCTCGTGGTCGACGCGGCCTAGATGGATTAAAGACGCCGCATGGACTTTTCCCGCGTAGCACTCTCGCCCAAGGATCGGGAATTCTTCGATCAATTCCGGGAGTTCATCACCGAACACGTCACCGACGAGGTGCGCCGGCGTGATCGTGAGACCGGTGAAAACTTCAGTGAGCAACTGCATTTGGCGTTGGGCGAAGCGGGCTATCTGACTTCGGATTTCGAGCTGGAGTCCGAAGGCGGATTCGATGCGGTGCGCCGCCGGATCTTCCACCTCGAGATCGGACGTGCCCATGCCCCATGGTTCCACTGGGGCACCACGGCAGTCGTCGCCCGATTAGTGAAGCAGTTCGGCGCGCCAGAGCTCGTCGACGCGGTGTTGCCGGGCGTGCTGTCCGGTGAGATCCGGCTGTGCCTGGGCTACACCGAGCCCGAGGGCGGCTCCGACGTCGCGACCTGCAAGACCCGAGCCGTGCGTGACGGCGACGGATGGATCATCAACGGCTCCAAGATGTTCACCTCCAACGCGCAGAACGCCAAGTATGTCTTCCTGCTCACCAACACTGACCCGCAGGGACGAAAACACAAGAACCTGACCATGTTTCTGGTACCGCTGGATTCGGAGGGCATCGAGATCCAGGGCATTCGGACACTCGACGGCGACCGCACCAACATCGTCTATTACAGCGATGTACGCGTCGATGACCGATACCGGATCGGTGAGGTGAACGGCGGCTGGACGGTGATGCGGTTCGCGCTCGACGCGGAGCACGGTGTCACCGACCCTGCAGAGCATGGCCTGCAGAACATTTCGATGATGTCGGAGCACGGACACCTGATGGCCGAGGCGGCCGACGGGGTCGCTGCGATCCTCTCCACCCCGGATGCCGACGGGCGGCGCCCGATCGACGACGAGGCGACGAAATACCGGCTCGGGCGCAGCATGGCCCGCATTGAAGCGGCGGTCTCCACCCCCGGCATGTACGGTCGCGTGGCGCTTATTCAGACAATGCGTGACGTGTCACCGGAATTGATGGACATGTTGGGTGCGGCGTCGGCATTGCCCACCGATACTCCGGGTTCGGCCGACGACGGCGCCATCGAGTTCATCTTCCGCCACGGTGTGCCCGCGGGGATCTACGGCGGCACCATGGAGGTCTTCCGCAACATGATCGCCCAGCACGAGCTGAAGCTGGGACGTCCTAGCTACGGTGGTTGAACGGCTGTCATCTGGCAATCGCTACGGTGAATCAGCCGGCGACCGGCGTCGTGCGCGCATTGATCAGGGTGGGTCGCCGTCGATCGGCGATGCCGCTTTTCACTAACTCGATGACCTCGTCCGTGGTGTGCGCTTCGTGGGCATCCACGCCGTAGCTAGCCGCTGTTGCCACAACGTCGAGCCCCGGTACGTCGAGCCCGGGTACGCCCGGCGTCTTCTCCCACACGCCGAACTCTTTGACAACACCGTATTCGGCGTTAGAGGCGACCACGATGGTGACCGGAAGCTGGTATTGCGCGGCTGTCCACAACGCGGTGATCGCGTACTGCATCGACCCATCACCGATTAACGCCACAACGGGACGATCCGGGGCTGCCAACTGAGCGCCAATGGATGCGGGTAGCCCAAAGCCGAGCCCACCGCCCGAAGCCGATAGATGCGAGAATTGGTGACCCGGTCGAATGCTGTTCGTGATGGCGACCTCATTGCTGCCCGCTTCGCTGACCCATAGCGTTTCCGGCGGTGCGGCTCGCCCAACCGCCGTCCACAATGCTTCCGGCTTGAAGGGCACCTGCTCGTGTTGGAGATCGGGGACCGGAGCTCGCGGCGCAGGGCTGGACCGCTGGGCCGGTGTTGCCGCCGCGAGTAACGCACGGGCTGCGCTGGCCAGGTCGGCGACGATCGCATCTCCGACGGGGGCGCGGGCGGCTTCGTCGGGATCGTTTGTGATGTGAATCAGACTTGCGCCTTCGGGGAGATAAGGTCCGGGCACGTGCGGGTAGTACCGGAAGACCGGGGCTCCGATGACCAACAGCAGATCATGTCCGGTCAGCATCCGGGAGATCCAGCCTGCACCGGGCGGCAAGATGCCTTGATACAGCGGGTGATTCTCGGGAAATCCACTCCACCCGGTCAACGGTGCAGTCCACACGACTGACTGGGTCCGTTCGGCCAGTCCGATCACCGCGTCCCACGCGCCATACCGTTCGACGTCGCCGCCGACTATCAAAGCCGGCGACTTCGCGGACTCCAATCGCCCGCTGATCTGCTGAGCGAGCTCTGCGGGGAAGCCCGTCGCGTGGATCACTGAGCGGTTGCGGATGGCGGCGATATCGATGGTCTGTGCGTCGTCGAGTTCGAGGGGCATGTCATCCATTGGTAGCGAGACGAACACCGGACCCATCGGCGGCGTGGTCGCCAGATGGATGGCACGGGCCAGCACCGCGGGAGCCTCACTTGCGACAGCGGGTTCGGCTGCCCACTTCACGAAAGGTCTGGGCACAATGGTGGGTTCGGCGTTGGTAAGTAGGCAGTACTGGTTCTGCATTGTTCGCCGCTGGTTTCCAGCCGTCACGATCAATGGGGTCTTGTTGACGAATGCGTTGTATAGCTGTCCTTGAGCGTTGCCCATTCCAGGGGCGGTATGCAGATTCACCAGAGCGGGTCTACCGGTGACCTGTGCATACGCGTCAGCCATCCCCACCGGCACCATCTCCTGCAGCCCCAACAGATAGCGAAAATCATCTGGAAAGTCTTGCAAGAGAGCCAATTCCGACGAACCGGGATTGCCGAAGAAGGTGGTCAGATTGTGTGCGCGGAGCAAGTCGAGGATTGCGTTGCGGACAGTGGTCATGCTGCCTCCAGATGTCTTGCGCCCCCCGGCGAACGGCGCCCGCCTTGCCCACCTAGATCATGAATGCAACGCCTGGACTCAGAATCCTCAAGACCTGGTAGTCCGCTGGCAATCAACAGCCGAGTCTGATCTGACGGTCGGCGATACACTTTCGGCATGATTTACGCCCGGGTCCGGGGCGGGCGCGAAGCCGCGCGCTGATGGATCCCGCGGAGCACGCACCATTGGTCGGGCGAGGCCGTGCCTTACCTTCAGTTCTGCGCGGCGAGATGATGTTCACATCCAAGTGCGGTAGCGACGCTGCCGCAGCATTGCTGGAGCTGGCCGACGGGTACGCGGCGAGTGCTGCCCCACTGGCGCGCGAGCTGTATCTCGAGGCATTGTCGGCTGTCCTATTCGCCGGCCGCCTCTCCGGCGGCAACGGCATAGCCGACGTGGCCATGGCCGCCAAGGCCGCACCTGGGGCGCAGGAGCCTCCACGCCCATCCGACCGCTTGCTGGATGGACTGACGACCTTGATCATCGAAGGTCCGCGCGCCGGGGTGGGGCCCGTTCGACAGGCGGTAGACGGTTTCTGCCGCGCGGATGAGTCGGGTCCTGACGACGGAACGCGATGGCTGTGGCTTGCGTGCCACGCTGCCATCATCGCTTGGGATCATCGGGCCTGGCAGCTGCTGCCCGCTCGGCAAGTCACGCTAGCTCGGGTGGCCGAGGATCGACGTGTGCTGCCCGTAGCGCTCCACTCGCTGGCGGCGGCGCTGACGTGGAGTGGTGACTTCGAAGCGTCTCGGGAACTGATCACGGAGGCCAACTCGATTACGACCGCGACGGCAACGACGGTATTTCCCTACGCCGCGCTTCCGCTCGCCGCGTGGCGAGGTGACCAGCGGCAGACGGAGCGACTGATTCAGGCAGGCACGCACTACGCGGTTGCCCGGGGCGAGGGAATGGGTTTGGCGTCAATCGGGTTGGCGACCGCACTTCTGTGCAACGGACTCGGACACTACGACCGTGCCCTCGTCGCGGCCCGGAAAGGTATCGAGCACCCGCAAGAGTTGTGGACGAACTTTTTCCTGCCCGAGCTGATTGAAGCGGCAACACGTTGTGGGCAGCTCGGCGAGGCCGCCGACGCCCTCGAGCTGCTGGCGGAGAGCGCTCTTCCTGCTGGGACCGATTGGGCTCTGGGAATTTACGGGTACTCGCGGGCACTAGTCACCAGTGGCAGGTCCGCTGAACTGCTCTATCACGAGGCGATCGAGCGCTTGGACTGCACCAATTTGCGCCCAGCCATCGCCCGGGCGCGGCTCGTCTACGGAGAATGGCTGCGCCGCGAACGACGGCCACGTGACGCCCGAGCTCAGCTGCGAGTCGCGTTTGAAACGTTTACCGATATCGGCATGGCGGCCTACGCCGAGCGAACTCGACTGGAGCTCGAGGCCACTGGTCAGCAAATGCCCGAAAAGCCCGGTTTATCAAGGGGGTCCGGCCTAACTCCGCGGGAGTCCCAGATCGCCACTATGGCCGCTGGCGGGGCCACCAACGCCGAGATCGGCGCGCAGCTGTTCATCAGCGCCAACACGGTCGCGTACCACTTACGCAAGGTATTCACCAAGCTCGACGTCACCGCACGCCGCCAACTCGCCGGTACGCTGAGAGAGCAATCGAGTCCTAGCTACGGCGGCTAGCGGGCAATTCTGCGATCACGTCCGCGCGAGCGGCGTCGAAACTCAGAAAACCTTTGATGGGAAGGCTTTCCGGCGGCGGATCCGGATAGCTCCAGGCGACGTCGTCGACGTCACCCGCGGACCAGTACGTCGCGAACCCCTTGTAGTTGCAATAGCTCTCAGTTTCCGAGCGGCGCAGCAGATCGGTGCGTACCAGCGCAGGATCGACGTAGAGGCGGGGCTCGAGCGCGGTCTCGAACAGGATCACCGTGTCGTGGGTGTCCACCAGCGTGGTGCCGGCGACCGCGACGCGCAGGTGTCGCTTCGTGGGGCGGCAGTCGACGCGGTGGTACGGGTTCGGCGGGTAGTAGACCAGCCTGCGGCCCTCTTCGAGCCACTCGTCCACCGCGTCCCAGGCCACGTGCACAAACCCCGGCGCCTCCGGCTCGGGTTCGACAGGCAGGTCGCCGACCTCGTCGATCGGGAAGACGTAGCTGAGCGGACGACCGCGGCGGTGCACCAACAGCGCCCGCTCGGTGTCGATCACCAACCGCCCGCCTTGCATGGCCTGCACGCGCCGCGGATGCGGCTCGACGTAGACCACATCGTCGGGCACCGGAGGCGAGAACCGCCCGGCCGGGTCGGAGCTGAGCGGACCACGTCCGGCGACCAGCGTCATGGTGACGAGCCTTGCAGCTGCGCCGCCGGTTATCCACTCGCTGCATTGAGCGTGCGGTGGCGGCGATGGGTGTGCAGTGGCGGCGGAGCGGGCCGGCGTGTCGTCGCCCTGGACACACAACGAACGCCCAGAGCGCACACTCAACGGCGCCCTGCCGACCATCCGCCGCTGTAGAACGGCTGGTTAGGGTGGCAACCATGGCCGGACCGGTAGAAGGCATCAAGGTCGTCGAGCTCGGGGTCTGGGTGGCCGGCCCGGCCGCCGCGGGCATCCTGGCCGACTGGGGCGCCGACGTCATCAAGATCGAGCCGCCCACCGGCGACCCAGGGCGCCTGTTCGGCCGGATGCTGGGCTGCGACCTGGGCGTCAACCCGCCGTTCGAAATGGACAATCGATCCAAGCGCAGTGTCGTCTTGGACCTCAGCACCGACGCCGGCCGCGACATTGCCTTCGAATTGCTCTGCGACGCAGACGTTTTCCTGACCAACGTGCGCGCGGGCGCGTTGCAGCGGCTCGGGCTGGACTTCGCGTCGGTGAATGCCCGCCACCCCCGCCTGGTCTACGGCCTGATCACCGGCTACGGCGAGACCGGGCCCGACGCCGACCGCGCCGCCTACGACGTGGCCGCCTTCTGGTCCCGCGCCGGCGTCGCCCACCTGCTAACCCGGCCCGGCGACACGCCCCCCTTTCAGCGCGGCGGCATGGGCGACCACTCGGCCGGCATGACCCTGGCGGCCGCCGTGTGCGCGGCACTGCTCGCCCGCGAGCGCACCGGCACGGGCCAGCTGGTGACCACCTCGCTGTATCGCCAGGGCGCCTACACCGTCAGCTTCGACCTCAACACCTACCTGCTGACCGGCCAGCCCATCGCGATCGGCCAGCGCGAATCGATGGGCAACCCGTGCATGAACAACTACGCCGCCGGCGATGGGCGGCGGTTCTGGATCGTCGGCCTCGAGGGCGACCGGCACTGGCCCCCGTTGTGTCGGGCGGTGGGCCGTCCCGAGTGGCTGACCGACCCCCGCTACAGCGATGCTCGCGCCCGCGCCACCAACGCGATGCCGCTCATCGCCGAGTTGGACGAGATCTTCGCGACCCGCCCGCTGGACGAGTGGGCGCAGATCTTCGCCGGCGAGCCGGACTTCTTCTGGTCGCCGGTCAACACGCTGGAGGACGTGGTGGCTGACGAGCAGTTCCACGCCGCCGGCGGAATCGTGTATGTGCCCGACGAAGCTGAAGCACGAGCCGGCGTCGCGATGGTGGCCACACCGGCGGACTTCCATGGCACGCCCTGGGCGCCGCGTTCAATCGCACCGCAACTGGGGCAGCACACCGACGAGGTGCTCGCCGAACTCGAGGCCCGCCGCGGCCCCTGACCGGTCCGCCGGAGCTTTACAAATTTCCGCGAAAGTGTCACGCTGTCCCGTGAGGACAAGCCCACTGACAAGCGCTGTAGATTACGCCACGCATCCCTGAATGCGGCGGTGAGGAACGGATCGATGGTCACTCCAACGTTCGACATTGGCCACAACAGCCGGGTTACCGCCGCGCGGGTGACCCGGGCAGGCGGTGAGTGTCTGCGATATCGGCTGGACGTCGTCGCGGCCAGCGCCGCCGACGTCGCGCAGTTCGCCGGGGGTTGGCTCTACGACCGGGTGATGGCCGGGTGGGAGGTGACCGCGCTGCTCATGCACGACTGCGATACCCGCCCCCTGCGCATCCTCGGGGTGCGAGCATTTGAGCCCGAGGCGCGGTTCGCGCTGACGGGATCGACCAGCCAGACGCTGGCGGTGAGCGCCGAGGCGTTCGACGCCGATCCCCGCGTGCGGGACAGGGTGCTCAAGTCCCTCGACGACCGCCTGACCGAAGTGGCCCTGTGGGGCGAGGGGTGGCCGCTGGGAGTCAATCGCACGATGACCGGCGCCCAGCACGTGCTCAGCGCGGCGGCTCGCAGATTCAAGCGCTACGCACTGGCGGCCGCCGGGATCCAAAGTGACTCAATCGATTCCACCGAGACGTTGCTGTGTGACGCGGCGCCCGGTTCGCCGGTGGATTCGGGGCTGGTCCGGCTCGACTAGCCCATGAAGAAGTACTACAGCCACACACTGCTCTACCTGCACGAGACCATCTCGCTGGGATCCGGCACAAGCGACCGCTTCACCGAGATCTTCACCGACACCTACCGGCCGATGATGGACGAGCTCGGCGCCAGGCTGTTCGCGATCTGGGAAACCGCCCCCTACAACGGGCACTGGCCGCAGGTGACGATCATCTGGGAGATCGACGGGTTCGCCGAGTACGCAAGGATCGGCGCCGCGCAGGCGCGCGGCGGCAGTCATCAGGCCGCGGCCGGCAAATGGTCGGCGTTTCTGGCCGACATCGGCGCCTCGGGGGAGGGCCGCATCATGTACCCCGGGCCCAGCAACAAGACACTGGCGCAGCTGACCGAGGCGAATTTCGCTGCGCCCGTGGTGATTCAGGAGATCATGCAGACGAAGCCAGGACGCCAAGACGACTACATCCGCGAGCTGGAGCGCCTCTACGTCCCGTGGTCGGAGCGCACGGGCAAGCGCTGGCTCGGTTCGTTCACCACGACTTTTCGCTATAACGAGGTCATCCACTACTGGGCGCTGGACGGCGGCTGGGAATGCTTCGCCAATCACTACCCGTCCTGGAAGGAGAGCCCACCGGCCGAGATCGTCACCTGGATGAGCGTGGCGCCCGCCCTGCGCGACGGCTGGGAGGACTCGATTCTGCAGGCCCTACCGCCGTCGCCACTGCAATGAGCACCCCGGCCGCACCGGTGGACTTCGCCTACGACCCGTTCGACGCGCAGGTGATGGCAAACCCATTGCCCTACTACCAAATTCTGCGCGACCACCATCCCGTGTACTACATGCCGCAGTGGGACACCTTCGCCGTGTCCCGATTCGACGACGTCTGGCGGGTGCTGGAGGTCAACGACGGCACCTTCGTCGCGTCGGAAGGGACGCTGCCCGCGGCGACGGTGCTGGCCGAGCACAACAGCGGGCCGGTCGACGACCCGCCGTTGCATCCGCTGCCGTTCCACGCGGTGTTCGACACCGACCTGTACAGCGAGATCCGCCGCGCACATTCCGCGCCGCTGCGGCCGAGGGCCGTCGTCGGGCTGGAGGCCAGGATCCGCGCGCTGGCCAACGAGCGGCTCGACCTGCTGTTGCCGCGCGGCTCGTTCGACCTGACCCAGGACTACGGCGGCATCGTGGTGGCCTCCGTCGTGTGCGAACTACTCGGCATCCCAATCGATCTCGCGCCGCAGGTGCTGGCTGCAGTCAATGCAGGCAGCCTCGCCGAGCCCGGCGTCGGTGTGGAGGTCGCCGAGGCGCGGCCCAACTACATGGAGTTCTTGGTGCCGTCGGTCCAGCGCCGCCGCGCGGGCTCGTCGGGGGAGGCGCTGCCGGTCGTTGACGGCCTGCTGGGCTACCGCCTGCCCGACGGCAGCGCGCTGGATGACGTCGAAGTGGCCACCCAGATGCTGTGCATCTTCATCGGCGGCACGGAAACGGTGCCCAAGATCGTCGCCCACGGGCTGTGGGAGCTCAGCCGGCGGCCCGACCAGCTGGCCGCGGTGCGCGCCGACCCGCAAAACAACGTGCCGCTCGCGCGCGAGGAGATGATTCGATACTGTGCGCCGGCGCAGTGGTTCGCCCGAACGGCGCGCAAGCCCTTCACCATTCACGGCGAGACGATCCGCCCCGGCCAGCGCGTCATCACGCTGCTCGCCTCAGCCAACCGCGACGAGCGCGAGTACCCCGAGCCCGACGAGTTCGTCTGGAACCGGCCCATCCGTCGCTCGCTGGCCTTCGGCCGGGGCCAGCATTTCTGCGTCGGCTATCACTTGGCCCGGCTGGAAGTCGCTGTGCTGCTGTCCGAATGGCTTCGTCGCGTGCCGGACTACGCGATCCAGGCCGAGGCCGCCACGCGGATGCCATCCAGCTTCCAATGGGGATGGAACAACATCCCGGTGGAGGTCTGACGTGTGGTCCTACCGGATCATCGCCCCCTATTCGTTCCAGCGGACATCGATCCCTGACACCACGCCCGACCGGCTGGACGACGGCCAGGTGCTGCTGCGGTTCCTGGCCGCCGGCGTCTGCGGCAGCGACCTGCCGGCCTTTCGCGGTGCGCGGGGGCGGCTTCCGGGCGACGACGGGAAAAGCGCCGCCGAAAAGGACGGGTTCCCGATCCACGAGGTGGCCGGCGAGGTGATCGCCAGCCGGCATCCCGACCACCGCCCCGGCGACCGCGTGGTGGGCTGGGCCTCCGGGTTCGACGGACTGATGGAACGAGTGATCAGCGACGGCAACATGCTGGTGGGCTACGATCCGGCGCTGAGCCCGGCGGAGGCCATCGGCCTGCAACCGCTGGCGTGCGTCATCTATGCCTGCGAACAACTGCCGGACCTGGCCGGCGGGCACGTGGCGATCATTGGCCAAGGGTCGATCGGCCTGCTGTTCTCCTACGTCGCCAAGGCGGCCGGCGCGCGTCGCGTCACCGGGGTCGATCCCGTCGACCGCCAAAGCCACGCAACGGCATTCGGGGTCGACGACGCGGTGTGTGCCACCAGCGACCGGTGGGTGAGCCAACTCGCCCCAGACGACCGCGCCGACGTCGTCATCGAAGCCGTCGGCCACCAGGTGGCCACCCTCGGCCACGCCATCGAAGCCGCCACCCCCGGGGGCACCGTCTTCTACTTCGGCGTCGCCGACGACGACGCCTACCCGATCAGCATGCGGATGATGCTGCGCAAGAACCTGACGCTGAAATCCGGTGTGACGCTTGGCCGGCGGCGGGTCTTGGAGCTTGCCGGCAAGTTCGCCGACGAGCATCCCGAGCTGCTCGCCACCTACCTCACGCACACCTTCGGCGTCCAAGACGTTCGAGACGTGCAGGCCGCGTTCGACCTGGCCTGCCGGCCCGATCCCGAGCGCATCAAGATCGCGATCGCGCAATGACGGTGCCGGAGAGCAACTTTGCGCGTGCGCTGAACCGCACCGATCCGATATGGGGCGGCTGGATCACCGTGCCGACGCTGCTCGGGCCGGAGGAATTCGCCCGGGCCGGCTACGACTACGTCGGTTTCGACGCCCAGCACGGCTACCTCGACGACGCCGACATCGCCCGCATCTTGCGGCGCATCGAGCACGTGCCCATCGGCGCCGTGGTGCGGCTGCCCAACGCCGACGCGGCGCCCATCGGGCGGGTGGCCGACGCGCGCGCCGACGCCGTCCTCATCGCGATGGTCGAGTCGGCCGAGCAGGCCGCCGCCGCGGTGGCCGCCATCCGCTACCCGCCGCTCGGCGTGCGCAGCTTCGGCCCGCTGCGCGCCAGCCTCGGTCACCGCATCGCCGACCTACAGTCCCGGGTGAGGGTGTTCGCCATGATCGAGACGGCCGCGGCGCTGTCCGGGCTCAGCCGGATCTGCGCTGTCGACGGCCTGGCCGGGCTCTATGTCGGTCCCGCCGATCTGGCGATCTCGATGGGCGTGGAAGCCGTTGGCGCAACCAAACATCCCGCTGTCCTGGACGCCGTCGTCCGGATACACCGGGCGGCCACCGATGCGGGGCTGCTCACCGGCATCCATGCGGGCGACGGGACGACGGGCCGCGCCATGGCGCGGTTGGGATTCCAGATGATCACGCTGGCGCCCGAATCGCAGGCGCTGCGGCGCGGAGCGGCGGAGCACCTCCGGGAGGCGACCGGACCGTGACCGACGACGAAGCAGCGATCCGCGGGCTGATCGCGGACTACGCGCTCGCCCTAGACGCCGGAGACGTCGACGCGTGCGTCGAACTGTTCACCGCCGACGCCGAATTCTGCGTCTACGGCAAGTCGTTCGCCGGCCAGCAGGGGATCGGGGCGATGTTCCGGGATGCACCCCGCGGGCTGCACCTGACCGGAGTGTCCCGGATCGACGTCAACGACGACACCGCGACCGCCCGGTCGCAGGTGTTGTTCGTCCGGGCCGGCGACCTGCACCTGCGGCCCACCCTGTACGACGACGAACTGGTCCGCGACCCCGCAGCCAGCGGGCGGTGGCGTTTCCGGCGGCGGCGCTGCCAGTTCGTCACCAGTTACGGCCTATCCGACAGCCCCGAGGTTCCGTCATCATGAATCAGCGTGTCGCACTGGTGACCGGCGCGGCCGGCGGACAGGGCTGGGCCATTGCCAAACGACTGCGGGCGGAGGGTTTTTCGGTGGCCGCCTGCGACCGGCGGGCCGACGACCTGGCCGCCGCGGTGAACGAACTCGGCGACGACGGGCTGATCGGCATTCCGCTGGACGTCACCTCCCAGCAGCAGTGGGAGACGGCCGTGAGCGCGGTGGTCGATCGTTTCGGCTCGGTGCGCACCCTGGTCAACGGTGCCGGCGTCCTGCACCGGGCGTCGCTGGCCGACGAGACCGCCGAGGCCTTCGAAAACGCCTGGCGGATCAATTGTTTGGGCGCGTTCCTCGGCATTCAGGCGACGTTCGAGCAGCTCCGCTCGGCGGCGCACGCGGCCATCGTCAACATCTGCAGCACCGGCGCGATCCGTCCCTTCCCACGGCACTGCGCGTACGGCTCCTCGAAATGGGCGCTTCGGGGCCTGACCCAAAACGCCGCCGCCGAGCTGGCCCCGTTCGGCATCCGGGTCAACGCCGTCTTTCCCGGGCCCATCGCGACCCCGATGCTCGACGACGCCACCCAGTTGCGGCTCGCCGCGTCATCGGCGTTCGGACGCATCGGCCAACCGGGCGAAATCGCCGACGCCGTCGCGTTCCTGGTGTCCGAACAGGCGTCGTTCATCACCGGCTCCGAGCTGGTCGTCGACGGTGGACAATGCGTGCAAACGCGATGAAGATCGGCATCATCGGCGCGGGGCCGGGCGGCCTGGCCCTGGGAATCCTGCTGTCGCGCGCGGGTTTTCGCGACTTCACCATCTTTGACCGCGAGGACGACGTCGGCGGCACCTGGCGGATCAACACCTATCCCGGGCTGGCCTGCGACGTCAAGTCGCATCTCTACTCGTACTCGTTCGACCTGAACCCGCACTGGTCGCGGCTGTGGTCGGCGCAGCCCGAGATCCTGGCCTACTTCCAGCGCTGCGCCGACAGATACCGCCTGCGGCCGCACCTGAGGCTGCGCACCGAAATCCGTTCCGCGCACTGGGAGGACGACGCGGGCCGGTGGTGTCTGACCACAACCGACGGCGAGCGGCACCATTTCGACGTCGTGGTGTCTGCCGTGGGCCTGTTCACCCGGCCGCTCTACCCGGACCTGGTCGAAGAGGAACCGTTCACCGGAACCGTGATGCACTCATCGCGTTGGGATCACACGGTGCCGCTCGAGGGCGCCCGGGTTGCGGTGCTTGGCACCGGATCGACGGCGTCGCAGCTGGTGCCGGAATTGGCGAAGGTGGCCGCCAAGGTGTACTCGGTGCAGCGCTCACCGACCTGGATACTGCCCAAGCCGGACCGCCATTACACCCGCCGGGAGCGCTGGGCTTTCGCCCACATCCCGTTCGCCAAAAAGCTCTACCGCACCCGGCTGTGGCTGCGCAGCGAATCCAACATCGCGGTGATCGAGCACGGCAGCGAGAAGACCCAACAGTTCACCGCGGTCGCCCTGAGCATGCTCGAAAAGACCGTCGCAGACGAGGAATTGCGCCGCAAGCTGACCCCGGACCACCCGATGGGCTGCAAGCGGCTGGTGTTCTCCTCGGACTACCTGCCGGCCCTGACTCGGCCCAACGTCGAGGTGGTCAGCAGCCCGGCGCGATGCCTACGCGCGCGCAGCCTGGTCACCGAGGACGGCACCGAACGCGAGGTCGACGTCGTCGTGTGCGCCACCGGCTACGCAGCGGCCGACTACCTGGGCCAGCTGGAAGTCTCCGGTGAGCGCGGAACGACGCTGCGCGAGGTGTGGCGCGACGGGGCGCACGCCTATCTCGGCATGGCGGTTCCCGGATTCCCGAACTTCTTCATGCTGTACGGACCCAATACCAACGTGGGCTCCAACAGCGTGATCTTCATGCTCGAAGCCCAGGCGCGCTACATCGTGCAGGCGTTGAAATATCTGCGGCGCAAGAACAAGGCGTACGTCGCGGTGCGCCCGCGGGCGATGGAGGAGTTCATGGCCAAGGTCGACCGCTGGATGGTCGGCACCGTGTGGACCACCCAGTGCAGCAACTACTTCCGCGCGCCCAACGGGCGCGTGGTCACGCAGTGGCCCCGCAGCGCCCGTAGCTTCTGGAGGATGACGCGCAGATTCAGGCCCGCCGACTTCGCCTTCGCGCCGCCTGCCACGCCCGGCCACGCCGCCGACGCCGGTTCCGGAGTCGCGGCGCTGGACGGGCAGCCGCGATGACCGAGCTGGACGGCTGGGCGCGCCTTCAGCCCGCGCTGCGCGCCGTCGCCACGATGCGCACCGACTTTTCACCGGCCGCGATCCAGCTCATGCGTGATCCCTTCGACCAGCGCCGCCGGGAGGCCGCCGCGCACACCGACGCACATGGCGTGCACATCGATGACGCCAGCGTCGCCACCGACGCCGGCGGCGTAGCCGTGCGGATCTATCGCGGTGGGGGGTCGTCGGCGCCCGCGGTGGTGTACTGCCATGCCGGCGGATTCGCGCTGGGAAACCTCGACACCGACCACCGGCAGTGCGTGGAACTTGCGTGCCGCGGCCGCTGCACCGTTGTGTCGGTGGACTACCGGCTGGCTCCCGAGCACCCCTATCCGGCCGCCCTGGACGACGCGGCCGCGGTGCTGCGATGGGTGGCGGCCAACGCGGCGGCGGAACTCGGCATCGATCCGGCGCGCCTAGCGGTGGCGGGCAGCAGCGCCGGCGCCACCCTGGCCGCGTGCCTGGCACACGGCGCCGCCGACGGGTCGCTGCCGGCGCTCTCGTTCCAGCTGCTGCACCAGCCGGTGCTGGACGACCGCCAGACGGCGTCGAAGGCGGAGTTTGGCGCCAGCCCGGCCTTCGACGGCGAGGCAGCGGGCCTGATGTGGCGCTATTACCTGGGGGCAGACGGGGGACCCGCGGCCGCCGTGCCCGCACGCCGAACCCGATTAAGCGGTGTGGCACCGGCTTTGATCACCTGTGCCGAGATCGATCCCTTTCGCGACGAAGCGGTCGACTACGCGCTGAAGCTGCTTCGCGCCGGCGTCTCCACCGAGCTGCATGTGTTTCCGGGAACCTGTCACGGATTCGACTCGCTGCTGCCCGATTGGTCTGAGTCCGAGCGATTGTTCACCCTGCAGGGTCAGGCCCTCCGCCGCGCCTGCTGAAGCTGATCCGCCCTAGGATGGCACCGATGGTGTGCTGCAATGTCCCGATTGCCGCTGGGGAGTGCGACGGAGCCTTCACCGTCGACGCGTCGCGGGTGACTTTCGGGCGCGGTTGCCTGGCGGAGGTGGGTGACAGAGCCGGCGCCCTTGGGCTGCGGCGGGTGGCGTTGTTCTCCGACGCCGCCGTAGCCGAACTGCCCATCTTCGCCAAGACGCACGAGTCGCTCGTCGCGGCCGGACTGGACGTCGTCGCCTATACCGACGTACACGTCGAGCCCACCGACGCGTCCTTCCGGGACGCGGCGCGTTTCGCGCGAGAGCTGAACCCCGATGGCTACGTATCGCTGGGCGGCGGCTCCGTCATCGACACCTGCAAGGCCGCCAATCTGTACGCCACCTATCCCGCTGACCTGTTGACCTATGTCAACGCGCCGATCGGCGAGAGCAAACCCGTACCTGGTCCGCTCAAGCCGCACATCGCATGCCCCACCACGGCGGGCACCGGCAGCGAGGTAACGGGCATCGCGATCTTCGACTTTCTGTCGCTGAAGGCCAAGACGGGCATCGCTTCTCACGCGCTGCGTCCCACCGAGGCACTCGTCGACCCCGACTGCACCGCGAGCCTGCCTCCCGAGGTCGTCGCCTCGGCGGGGCTCGATGTGCTGTCTCACGCTTTGGAGTCCTACACCGCGCGGCCCTACGTCCAGCGGCGCGCTCCCGAACGGCCCAGCCTGCGACCCATGAGCCAGGGCGCCAATCCGTGGAGCGACATGGGCTGCCGGGAGGCGTTGCGCCAGCTGGGACAGTTCTTGAAGCGTGCGGTGGACGACGCCTCCGACGGCGAGGCCCGTGAGCAGATGATGTGGGCCGCAACGCTCGCGGGCATCGCGTTTGGCAACGCGGGCGTGCACGCACCGCATGGCATGGCCTACGCGGTGGCAGGGCTGGTACGGGACTTCCGCCCCTCGGGCTACCCGGCCGATGAGCCGCTCGTACCGCATGGCATGGCCGTCATCCTCAACGCACCGTCGTCGTTCCGGTTCACGGCGGAGGTCAGCCCGGAGCGGCATCTGGAGGGTGCACGGCTGCTCGGCGCCGACACGCGGGACGCCGGTGTGAAGGACGCGGGCGAGGTGCTCGCCAACGAACTCATCCGCATCATGCGGGCGGTCGGCATGCCGAATGGGCTGAGCGGTGTGGGCTACACCGACGATGACGCGGCGGCCCTGACCGAGGGCGCTTACCCTCAGCAGCGTCTCCTGCAGAACGCTCCGCGAGAGATGAGCAAACCGGTTCTGGCGGACCTGTTTCGGCAGGCCATGCGGTACTGGTAGCCCATGAGTTCAGGCCCGTCCGTTCCCACGGTTCCGCCCGCGCCGGACAAGCTCACCAGCGAAGACTTCCCCGTGCTGTGGCCGGTGGGAACCCGGTGGGCCGACAACGACATGTTCGGCCACCTCAACAACGCCGTCTACTACCAGCTGTTCGACACCGCGATCAACGCGTGGATCAACACCAGCACCGGGCTTGACCCGCTCACCACCCCGGCGCTGGGCATCGTCGCCGAGTCGGGCTGCCGCTACTTCTCCGAACTGCAGTTCCCCGAACGTCTCGCGGTGGGGCTCGCCGTGACCCGGCTTGGCCGCAGTAGCGTCACTTACCGGCTCGGGGTGTTCCGGGGCGCCGAGCGAGTCGAGGCGCAACCGATCACCGCGCTGGGGCACTGGGTGCACGTCTACGTCGATCGCGTCATCCGCAAGCCCGTGCCGATTCCCGACGCCATTCGCTCGCTGCTGTCGACGGCCTGCGTGGAGGGCTAGCCCCGATGGCGGCGACCCGCTGCGCCCGGCTTCGCCGCGCTTGCGATCACCGCTAGCCCCGATGGCGGCAACCCGCTGCGCCCGGCTTCGCCGCGTTTGCGATCGCCGGCTAGCCGAAATCGCGCTCAGGGCGGCCGGTTTCGCCCCTGTCCACCCCCGCTATGCTTCGCCAATGCCAGTTTTGAGCAAGACAGTCGAGGTCAGCTCCGACGCCGCATCGATCATGGGCATCGTCGCGGATTTCGAGCGTTACCCGGAGTGGAACGAGGGGATCAAGGGCCTGTGGGTGCTCGCCCGCTACGACGACGGGCGTCCCAGCCAGCTGCGGCTCGACACCGACGTCAATGGCATGCAGGGCACCTTCATCCAGGCCGTCTACTACCCGGGGGAAAACCAGATACAGACCGTGCTGCAGCAGGGCGACCTGTTCTCCAAGCAGGAGCAGCTGTTCAGCGTCGTCGAGACCGGCGCCTCGAGCCTGCTGACGGTGGACATGGACGTCGAGACCACCATGCCGGTGCCCGCGCCGATGGTGAAGCAACTCCTCAACAACGTGCTCGACCACCTCGCGAACAACCTCAAGCAGCGCGCCGAGCAGCTGGCCACCAATTAGGAGGCTGGCCACCAATTAGGAAGATGGTGGCGACCCGGCTTTGCCCGGCTGCGCCGCCCTCACGATCGCCACGGGCTCAGCCGAAGACGCCGGTGCGGTCGAGCATCACGGTCAGCCGGTCCGCCGCGTCACTGAACTGCCAGACCGCGTGCTCGATCACGGCGGCGGAATCGCGCCGGCGCAGGGCGGCCACCAACTGCCGGTGGTTCTCCACCGCGGCCGCCCCCCACTCCGGATCGGCCGCATACACCAGCAGCGGCGCGTACCGGGCGGCGTTCAAAAGGAACCATGCCAGCTTGATCCGGCCGCTGGCCTGATTGAAGACGCGATGAAAAGCGAACTCGATACCCGCGATGGTCTCGGCGTCGCTGGAGCCGACGGCCGCCGCAAGGGCGTCCGTGATGCGGGCAAGCTCGTCGATCTCGGCGTCGGTGATGTGGTCGGTGGCGGCGGCCGCCAGCTCCTTGGCGATCGTTGCCTGCAGCCAGAAGATGTCCTCGATGTCTTGCCGGGTCAGCGGCAGCACGACGTGGCCGCGGTGCGGCTCGAGCTGCACCATGCCCTCGCCGCGCAGTTTCAGCAGGGCCTCCCGCACCGGCGTGATGCTGACCCCGAGCTCGGCCGCCGTCTCGTCGAGGCGGATGAAGGTGCCCGGGCGCAACCTCCCCGACATGATGGCCGCCCGCAGGTGGCCGGCGACCTCGTCGGACAACTGCGCCCGGCGCAGCGGCCGCCGGGTCCTCGGCTGCGCAGATGTCGGTGCGTTCACGCGGGCTGTCTGGGCTTTCACGGGCTCGGGGGCGCTTGGCCGGGTCTTGTCAGGGGGGCGTCAAAGCCATAGTGTGACCCACACAACACCATGTTTTATCAAATATCAACCTGGCGCAAGCGGTGCAAGAGGTGAAGGGGAGGCGTTAGTTGACCGCACAGTTGGCCAGCCCTCTGACACAGGACACCGAGCAGCCCTACCTGGCTCGGCGGCAGAACTGGGTCAACCAACTCGAACGGCACGCGCTGATGCAGCCGAACGCGACGGCGCTGCGGTTCTTGGGCAACACCGTCACATGGGGCGACTTGCATCGCCGCGTCACCGCGTTGGCCGACGCGCTGAGCCGTCGCGGGGTGGGCTTCGGCGACCGGGTGATGATCCTGATGCTGAACCGCACCGAATTCGTCGAGTCGGTGCTGGCCATCAACTCCCTGGGGGCCATCGCGGTCCCGCTGAACTTTCGGCTCACCTCCGCCGAAATCGTCTTCCTGGTCGAGGACTGCGAAGCGCGCGTGCTGATCACCGAAGCGGTGCTTGCCCCGGTGGCCACCGGCGTCCGGGACATCCAGCCGTCGCTCGACACGATCGTCGTGGCCGGGGCTCCGACCGACGACAGCGTCTTCGGCTACGAAGACCTCATCAACGAGCCCGGAGATCCGCACGGGCCCGTGGACATCCCGAACGATTCGCCGGCCCTCATCATGTACACCTCGGGCACCACGGGCCGCCCCAAGGGCGCGGTGCTCACCCACACCAACTTGACCGGCCAGACGATGACCGGCCTCTACACCAACGGCGCCGACCTCAACAGCGACGTCGGCTTCGTCGGTGTTCCGTTCTTTCACATCGCCGGAATCGGCAACCTGCTGGTCGCGATGCTGCTCGGCACCCCTACCGTGATCTATCCGCTGGGCGCGTTCGACCCCGGCCGGTTGCTCGATGTGCTGGCGGCCGAAAAGGTCACCGGCATCTTCCTGGTACCGGCTCAGTGGCAGGCGGTGTGCGCCGAGCAGCGGGCACGGCCGCGCGAGCTGAGGCTGCGGGTGATGTTGTGGGGGGCCGCCCCGGCGCCGGATGCGCTGCTTCGGGAGATGTCGGCGATTTTCCCCGGGACCCAGATCCTGGCCGCTTTCGGCCAGACAGAGATGTCGCCGGTGACGTGCATGCTGCTCGGCGAGGACGCGATCCGCAAACGCGGCTCGGTCGGCAGGGTGATCCCAACGGTGGCCGCCCGCGTCGTCGACGAGAACATGAACGACGTCCCCGTCGGTGAGGTCGGCGAGATCGTGTACCGCGCACCCACGTTGATGAGCGGCTACTGGAACAACCCGGAGGCCACGGCGGAGGCCTTCGCGGGCGATTGGTTCCACTCCGGAGACCTCGTCCGGATGGACGACGAGGGCTACGTCTGGGTGGTGGACCGCAAGAAGGACATGATCATCTCCGGCGGGGAGAACATCTACTGCGCCGAGGTGGAGAACGTGCTCGCGGGCCATCCCCAGATCGTCGAGGTGGCCGTCATCGGGCGGGCGCACGAGAAGTGGGGCGAGGTGCCCATCGCGGTCGCGGCGGTGACCGGCGACGAGTTGCGGCTCGACGACCTGGCAGAGTTCCTCGCCGAGCGGCTGGCGCGCTACAAGCATCCCAAGGCGCTCGAGATCGTCGATGCGCTGCCCCGCAATCCCGCCGGGAAGGTGCTCAAAACTGAACTGAGAGTGCGCTACGGGGCCGCGAACATGACCGAAACCGACAGTGCTGCAACGGATTCAGCTGCAAGGGAGGGGGGCTGACGGACACTGTAACGTTTGCTCGCGCTTCACGAAGGGTTAATTGTGCGGATGCAGTTCACACGTGAAGGGCCATCGGGTACATTCCTGTGGTCTCCGTTACTACTTGCGGGTAGGGAGCCGATGGTCACACACGAAGGGGTAGCAACGAGGGGGCGACGCGTGCGACACAGTCCGCCGCGGGACCACCTTGCGCGCGGTGCCGGGGTAAGGGGGAAGCGGTGACTTCGACGTCGACAGATCGACGCGGCCCCTACTTGGTGGGTTACCTGCGTGATCAGCTGGAGGCGCCGCTGACCCTCGTCGGTGGATTCTTCCGGATGTGCGTGTTGACCGGAAAAGCCCTGTTCCGCTGGCCATTCCAGTGGCGGGAGTTCGTCCTGCAGTGCTGGTTCATCATGCGGGTGGCTTTCCTGCCGACCATCATGGTCTCGATCCCGCTGACCGTCCTGCTCATCTTCACCCTCAACGTTCTGCTCGCCCAGTTCGGTGCGGCCGACCTCTCCGGCGCCGGCGCGGCGATCGGTGCGGTCACCCAGCTCGGCCCACTGACCACGGTGCTGGTGGTGGCCGGCGCCGGCTCGACGGCAATCTGCGCGGATCTGGGCGCGCGCACCATCCGTGAAGAGATCGACGCGATGGAGGTGCTCGGCATCGACCCGATCCACCGGCTGGTGGTGCCCCGGGTGATCGCCGCAACCCTGGTCGCCACGCTGCTCAACGGCCTGGTGATCACCGTCGGCCTGGTGGGCGGCTACCTCTTCGGCGTCTACCTGCAAAACGTGTCCGGCGGCGCTTACCTGGCCACCCTTACCACCATCACCGGCCTGCCCGAGGTGATCATCGCGACGGTCAAGGCCGCGGTATTCGGCCTCATCGCCGGGTTGGTCGGCTGCTTCCGCGGGCTGACCGTGCGCGGCGGCTCCAAGGGGCTGGGCACCGCCGTGAACGAAACCGTGGTGCTCTGCGTGGTCGCGCTGTACGCGGTGAACGTGGTGCTGACCACTATTGGTGTGCGATTCGGGACGGGGCGCTGACATGTCGACCGGTGCCGTAGTCCGCGCCCGCTTCCCGAGGGCGGTCGAAAACCTCAACCGCTATGGCGGGGCGTTCGGCCGCGGGCTCGACGACATCGGCCGGATGGCCTGGTTCGGCGGGTCGTGCCTGGCGAACATCCCCCACGCCCTGCGCAACTACCGCAAGGAGACGCTGCGGTTGATCGCCCAGATCGGCATGGGCACCGGGGCCATGGCCGTCATCGGCGGGACGGTGGCGATCGTCGGCTTTGTGACCCTGTCCGGTAGCTCGCTGGTCGCCATCCAGGGGTTTGCGTCCCTGGGGAACATCGGCGTCGAGGCGTTCACCGGGTTCTTCGCCGCGCTGATCAACGTGCGCATCGCCGCCCCCGTGGTCACCGGCATCTCCATGGCCGCCACCGTCGGCGCCGGCGCGACTGCGGAGCTGGGAGCCATGCGGATCGCCGAAGAGATCGACGCCCTGGAGGTAATGGGGGTCAAGTCGATCTCGTTCCTGGGCACCACCCGGATCATGGCCGGGCTGGTGGTGATCATTCCGCTCTACGCGCTGGCGATGATCATGTCGTTCTTGTCCCCGCAGATCACCACGACCGTGATCTACGGCCAATCCCACGGCACCTACGAGCACTACTTCCGAACTTTCCTGCGCCCCGACGACGTGTTCTGGTCGTTCGTGGAGGCCATCATCATCACCGCGGTGGTCATGATTACCCACTGCTACTACGGCTACAACGCCGGCGGCGGGCCCGTCGGCGTGGGTGAGGCCGTCGGTCGATCGATGCGCTTCTCACTGGTGTCGGTGCAGGTTGTTGTACTGGCCGCCGCGTTGGCGCTCTACGGCGTCAACCCCAACTTCGCGCTCACGGTGTAGCCGCCATGTCCACCACGTCCGGGCCCGCGCAGATCAACCCGCCGAGAAACCCGCCGTACAAGTGGGCCGGTGTCGCGATGCTGGTCGTCGCCGCCGTGGTGCTGGTGTTGGTGTACGGGCAGTTCCGGGGGGATTTCACGCCGAAGGCGAAGTTGACGATGGTGGCGTCGCGGGCCGGGTTGGTGATGGATCCGGGGTCGAAGGTCACCTATAACGGGGTGGAGA
>NZ_LZIR01000080.1 GCF_001667035.1 Mycobacterium sp. 852002-51057_SCH5723018 | reverse complement strand
GCCCAGACCGGCTGATCGAGCCACAGCCACAGGATCAGCGCGGGAATCCCCGCCCGCAGTCCGGCAGCCGTGGTGCCTGCACCGCCGTGGTGCACGACCGCGCGGCACGTCGGAAGGACGGCGCCGTGGTTGACCGCGTCGACCACCAGCACGTGGTCGAAAGGCGGAGTCTCGCCGAAGTCGTTGGGACCGCCGCAGATCAACGCCCGCTCCCCCAACTGCGCGCAGGCCCCGGCGATCATGGCGACGGTGTCCGCGGCCGACGCGATCGGCGTGCTGCCAAAGCCGAAGCAGATCGGCGGCGTCCCGGCGGCGATCCACGACAACACCTCGGCGTCGGCATCCGTCGGCAACCCGAGCGTAAGCGCACCCACGAAAGGCCGCCCCTGTTCCACCCACTCGGTGGCCTGCCTCGGCAGACACATCTCGTCGTACGCCTGGATCTCCAGCGATGCGGGTGCGGCGCCGTCCGCCTCGGGAAGGCCGAGGGCGCGGCGCTGGGCGTTGGCGGCTTCCCTTGTCATGCCGGAATACAGCGCTCCCGTCGAGAAAATCCGCTGGGGGAAGAAGTGCAGCGCGACCGCCGGAATGCCGTAGTACTCCGCGACGTTGGCGGCCAGCCCCTGTTCGCCCCGGCCCGTCAAGAGCAGGTCCGCCCCTCGTCCGAGGTCGGTCAGCGTGGCGCCCCACTGGCCGCACGCTTGAGTGAGATGCCCGACGATTTCGGTGACCGCGTGGATCGGATTCTGCGCATTAGGCCTCGGCGGGTCCGGCCCGAAGGCGACCGC
>NZ_LZIR01000079.1 GCF_001667035.1 Mycobacterium sp. 852002-51057_SCH5723018 | reverse complement strand
AAATTCTCTGGCCGCTGATCGAACCGATGGAAGCCGACGATGCTGGCCCTGACGAGATCGCCGCCTACTTCCTCGCGTTGGCGGGTCGCATTCGCACGTCAGCGCGGCCGTCATTCGAACTCGGCTGCCTGATCAGCAACACCGCAACCGAACTCAACATCCTCAACGACACCGTCGCCGACATCGTGCGCGGCTACCGGAAGCGGCTGCATAGCGCACTTAGCAACGCCTTGACCGCGATCGAGGGACTCGATGACCCGGACCGTAAGGCCGAGGTGCTCACCGCCGCCCAAATGGGCCTCATGATCACCGCCCGCTTCGATCCGACAGCCGCCGCCAAGACCGCCGAGACCATCGCCGCCGACGTCCGCACCTGGTGAAGGACGCCTAACGGTATCCGGGCGTCAACTATCGAACCGGCACCGCCGCCGAATACGTGGCCGACGAGTCGGTCGGCCGTGGGGAGCGACCAGGAGATCGAGGAGGCCCGTGCCTCATCGTGTGCCCACAGATGTGCAGCGCGTGCCTGACAGGTCCACAACGGGCTTCGGCGTGCGCGATCCGACCTAGGGTCCCAGTATGCGCAAGCCGCGAAGTGGTTCGCGGCCCAAACAGATTGGACGTGATGATGTTTGGACGTTCGAAGCTCACCTTGCGTGTGGCGGTACTCGCGAGTACCGCCGCGGTCACATGTGTCCTTTTCGGTCCATCGGCCATCGCCGCGGGTGAACCCGCCGCTCCCGCACCGAGCGGCGCCAAACCCACCATCGTGCTCGTTCACGGTGCTTTCGCCGACACGTCGAGCTGGGGGGGCCGAAGTCGCGGCGTTGCAGAAGCAGGGATACGACGCTCGTGCGATCGCCAATCCTCTTTGACCGACTTCATCGTGGAAGCTGCCGAAGCGCTTAACGCCGGCTGAACCGATCGTCCAATCGCAAACTGGAAGAATGGGAGATTAATAGTGACTAGCTATCTGGACGTCCCGACCTCAACAACGGTGGGCGACAACGGAATATCGTACAGCTATCGACAGTTCGGCAATGCCTCCGCACGCCCATTGGTGCTGTTGCAGCACTTCCGCGGCAATCTGGACAATTGGGATCCGGCGTTACTGGACGCCTTGGCCCGCGATCGTGTCGTCGTAGCCTTCGACAACACAGGTGTGGGCTCCAGCACCGGTGTTGTACCGCACTCTGTGACCCAAATGGCGCATGATGCAATCGGTTTCATCGCCGCACTTGGGCTTGAGCATATCGACATCTTGGGCTACTCCCTGGGCGGGTTCGTCGCCCAAGAGATCGCATTGATCCGGCCCGACCTCGTGGAACGAATTGTATTGGCTGCCACAGCACCACAGGGAGCCGCGGGTATGCACGGCTGGGTCGACGACATCATCGATGCGGTCGGTTCGCCGCAGACGACCGGAGACCAGCTGCTGCATGCTTTCTTCACCGAGAGCGCGACGAGTCGCGCAGCCGGCGGCGAATTCCTGGGCCGCATCTTCGCTCGCTCCGAAGGCCGCGACGAGGGGGTGGACTGGGCAACTCGCAACGCCCATTACGACGCAGTTGTCCAATGGGGCATTCCCAACCACAGCATGCTCGAACGGCTGACAGCGATCACGCATCCCGTATTCGTCGCCAACGGCGACAGCGACCGAATGATCTTGCCCCGCTACAGCCATCTTCTGGCGGGCTTGCTGCCCAACGCTGCCATCAAGATCTATCCCGACAGCGGACATGGATTTCTTTTTCAGCACCATAGTGAGTTCGCCGACGACGTCAATGCCTTCCTCAAAAATTAAGGCGTTTGGCGCCACACCCCACCTTCGAAGGGGCCTGCGAAACCGATAATTCATCACTGGTCACCGCCAACACGGCCTGATACCGCTGCTCGACCGCGCTCAACTCCCCATCTCGAGAGTGTCCAGCATCAGGTGGCGGGCGGGGCTCGAATCCGCAACCAACGGAACCACAATCACGCCTGGGAGAACTCATGACCATCACCACGCATTACGACTTCATCGTTGTCGGCGGTGGGACGGCAGGTTGCGTCGTTGCCGGCCGTCTTGCCGAGAACCCCGATGTCAGTGTCCTGATTGTCGAAGCGGGTGTTGGCAATCCCTGGGATCTTCCGGAGACGACCACTCCGTCGAAGGCGATGGACCTGCGTCACGGCGAGCATGACTGGGACTACAAGGCCAAGTTCGTTGATCGCGGGGTTTGGGAGCGTACCGACAAGCAGTGCACCCGCGGACGCATTCTCGGTGGCAGCTCCTCGCTCAACTACTTCAGCTGGGTTCCTGGGTGCAAACCGACCTACGACCGGTGGTCCGAGTACGGCGGCGAGCAATGGACCTGGGAGCCGCTGGTTCCGTACCTGCGGAAGAGCGCCACCTATCACGACGACGCCGGGCTCTACCCGCCCGAGCTCAAGAAGGTCGGTTCCGGGGGTCCCCTGTCGATCTCCCACGCCGAGCTCATCGATGAGATGGTGCCGTTCCGCGACGCTGTCACGACGGCCTGGAAGTCGACGGGCCAGCCGTTGACCGACAACATCTTCGACGGTGAGATGAATGGACTCACCACCTCGGTGAACACCATCTACAAGGGACAGCGCAATGGTAGCTTCTTATTCGTCAAGGACAGGGACAATGTCACGGTGTTGGCCGAGGTCCGGTCCAAGCGCCTGATCATCGATTACACCGACCGCACCTGCAAGGGTGTGACGGTCATCGACGGCAACGGCGACGAGCTGAATTTCTACGCCGACCGTGAGGTCATCCTGTCTCAGGGTGTCTTCGAGAGCCCGAAGTTGCTCATGCTCAGCGGGATTGGTCCAGCTCGCGAGCTGGCCAAGCACGGCATCGACGTAGTGGTGGACTCGCGACACGTCGGGCAGCACTTGGTCGATCACCCCGGCGTCCCCTTCGTCCTGCGCATCAAAGACGGCTATGCCTGTGACGAAATCCTTTTGCGCTCCGGCGCCAAACACGATGCGGCCGTGCGGGCTTACGAGACAGACCATTCCGGCCCGGTCGGCTCGGGACTGCTGGAATTGATCGGATTTCCCCGCATCGACGAGTACTTGGAGAAGGACCCGACCTACCGCGCGGCCAAGGCGGCCAACGGCGGGCGCGACCCGTTCTCACCAGAAGGGCAGCCGCACTTCGAAATCGACTTCGTCTGCGCGTTCGGCAGCGCGTTCCAGTGGCAATACCCGACACCCGAGGAAGGCGACTACATCACGGTGATGGTCGATCTGGTCCGCCCGGTGTACGACGGCGGCGAGGTCACGCTCAACAGCGCCGACCCATTGGAGCAACCCAATATCAACCTGAGTTTCCTCTCCGATGAGCTCGACATCATCGCCTTGCGGGAGGGCATCAGGTTCGCCTACGACGTACTGACCAAGGGTGATGGGTTCAAGGACATCGTGGTCGACCAGTACCCCTGGGACATGCCCATCCATTCGGACGACCTGATGCGCACCGCCATCCAAGACCGGGTCCAGACGTCCTATCACCCGGTCGGCACCAACCGGCTTTCGAAGGACATCGACCAAGGGGTGGTCGACCCTGCGCTGAAAGTCCACGGCGTCAACAAGTTGCGCGTCGTCGATGCCTCGGTCATCCCGCTCATCCCGGACTGCCGCCCCCAGAATACGGTGTACATGGTGGGCGAAAAAGGCGCAGACCTCATCAAAGCCGACCACAGCGACCTCTACCACTGATCAATTGGCGACGGCCGCGCGTGCCTGCCCGACGAGGTCGCGGGTGCGCTGCGAGAGCTGGTCGTCGCCGCAGGCGACGCGGGACGCGACGAGGAGCCTCGGATGGGATGCGAGCCGTCGAACGTCAAACGGCTGCAACGGAAACCGGGATAAGCGCGCTGACCTTGGTGCCCTGCCCCGGCATACTCTCAACTTCGAATCGGCCTCCACCGCCTAGCCGGGTGGACATGCTCGTCTTCGCTTCATTGACGTAGGCGGCGATCATGACTGCTCGTGGTAGTGGTCGGCTCGGGGCGTCGCCAAATCAGTGTCGAGACCAGATCGCCGCCGTCGGGTTGCGGTGTGTGGGCGGTTAGTGTGAGGTGATCGCCGTCGAAATGGCTGTGCCGTAGCTGGGGATGGTCGAGCCAATTCGGTAGCAGCGACACGGTGACGTGGTGGGTGATGTCGCCGGTGGCCTCGTCGACGCTGTAGGGGCCGCTGTAGGCGAGGTATCCGCTGGCGGCCGCTGCGGTTTGTTCCACGGTGCCGCCGTCGACGGCCGGGGCGTCGTAGGGCACCCGATGTGGGGTCATGATCTGTGCGGACATGTAGCCGTCGTCGGTGTAGAGGATCAGACCGACCGGATGCGGGCCGTGCGGGTGTCGTTCTGGCCCTTGTCCGTCGACCTGTTCGGTGTAGGTGACCAGAATCCAGGCGCCCAGAATGGTTTCGCGTAGCACGTCAGGACTCCGCCGCGACCAGCTCGGGGAAGTTGAACATCAGCCAGGATTGGTGGCAGACCCAGTCCGGGTACAGGTCGTTCATTCGGTCGTAGATGTCTTGTTGACTCGTCTCGGATTCGACAAGGACCCCAAAGTCAGTGAGGTACTGCATCGATGTGCGCAGTGCGTCCGGGGTGTCGGGGGCGCCGGTCTTCTTGTGGCCGGCCACAACGTGTGTGGGGTTGAGGTCCTGCAGGCGTTGGAGTGCGGTGATCCAATTGGCCCGGCTGTCGGGCGTGCTGTCACCGACGAACATGTGGCATTGGTTGTAGACGACGTCGCCGCCGACGACGAGGTCGAGGTTGGGGACGTGTACCGACGTGGTGTGCACGGTGTCGGTGCGACCTTGTTCGATTATGTGCACATCGTGGCCGTCCACGGTGAACGTGGGCTGGTCGTAGGGGTCGGCGGTGAGGCGGCGGGCGGGCAGTTGTCCAGGGAACAGTCGCTGGGCGAATCGCAGCCAGTCACCGGTGATTTGGGTCTTCATCAGGTCGACCGATGCCGGGGTGGCGATCGCACGGGCTGCGGGGAACCGGTCGAGCAGCACGGAGATGCCGTAGAAGTGGTCGAAGTGGCCGTGAGTGCAGTAGATGGTGGTCAGGTCGCGGTTGTGCAGGGCGATCCAGTCAGCCAGGGCGGTGGCCTCGGCGACGGTGGTCAGCGCGTCTATCAGGATGGCTTCGTAGTCGCCGTAGATCAGGGTGGCGGTGATCGGATCCCAGGCCAGCGGCGGACCGAAGTGGTAGGGCCGGTCGCCGGTGACGGTCTTCTCGGGGGCGGTAAAGACATTGAAGTGCAAGGGATTTGTGGTGGCCATGTCGTATCCTAACCGGTGTGCGGGTAGTGGGGCGGCTACATCGCCGCTGCGATGGCGGCGGCGGGATGTGGGTTGACAACTCAGCCGCGCGGCGCCAATCTCGACCGCATCCGGCGCCGTGAGCGGATGCGGTTCGAAGCGCTCGACGTCGACCACGTCGGCGGCGATCGTGGCCACATCGTCGCCTGAGTGGCTGGTGACGACCCACACGATCGGCACGCCAACAAGCCGGGACACGGCTGCGCAAATTGCATGTCTAGTGACGGGATCAGCGAGGTGTGCGTCATCAATCAACATCAGCCGGTGCGCCGCGCTATGGCGACGATTTCAGGATGGTGATCGCGCCGTCGATCTTCTTGAAGGAGTTGAATGTCTCTGCTGGAACTCCGAAGACGGCTGACAGCACCCGGGGTGGAAGACTGCTGAGCGACTCACCGATGCCGATATTGTCCTTGGCTTCGGGGGCGCTGGTGTTCTGGATGATCACTATGTTCATCTCGCCCGGGCCCCTGTTCTCGAAGTAATGAAAGGAGCCTTGGGGGGCGAACACGACGTCTCCTTCGTGTTGATCGAAGGCCTCGTGGTTGCCGTTGCCGTCGATGACGGCCCATGTCGCGACGCCACTAGTGACCAGGTTGATCTCCCATGCGCTGGGATGCCAGTGCGGCTCGCGAATGCCGCCGGGCTCCAACTTGAGCATCAGGATGCTGGCTTCTTGGCCTTTGAGGATCGGAAAGTTGTCCTCGTCCGCTTGCTGGAACGATCCGCCGTCGAGAGTGGTGCGAGGTTGAGCACCGAGACGGAACAGATGAGATTTTGAGGTTATCGTCTCGGCGGGTAGACGCGGATCACCAAAGCGGGTGGCATCCTCGTCCTCTGGCTCCACGCGGTCGGTACGAAAGCCGGGAGTGCCGTCGGAGAGCAGGCGATCGACGCCTGCGCCGGTCGCGGCGGCGGCCCCTGCCAAGCCCGCACCTCCCAAGACCTGGCGACGATTGATCTTTATCGAACATCCCTCCATGAGGTGCCTCGAAAAGGATTGTGAATAACCGCGGTAAACCATGACGATCTGGCCGCGACCACCATACGAACACCACCATCACTCCGATGTCCTGAGTCTTCCTGAGCGACGAAGCCGCCCAAGGAGTAGCCCAAGACGTCGACCTGCGGTAACCCAAGCGCCGTGAGGAAAGCAATGGCACCATGGGCCATTTCAGCTACCGATGATGGCACCGTACCGGTACTGCCGCCTACGCCCGCGTTGTCGAAGGCAATGATCTCTCGGCTTTGCGCCAGTGCATCGATCAGTGCGGGATCCCAGTTGTCGAGATTGCCCCGAAAGTGCTGAAGGAGCACCAACGGCAGGGCTCCTTCAATGCCCAGCCGTCGATAGCAGTATTCGATTCCGTTAGCGCCAGCCATCGACGATGTGACGACGTCAATGTATTGGTCCATCGATTCCTTGCCCTTGACTCGGGACCCATGTGGGACCCGCCTTGAATACACTTGAGCGATGGTCTGCGAACGTTCTCACTCGGTGAGGACGGCAGGCACAGGCGCACCGAGGTGCTCGAGCAATGCTGCGAGCTTGTGGTCCAATTCCTTTCCCACCTTGGTGATTTGGGGCGTGTTGAAGCTGCCGAACTGGGTGCTGGGTCGGTTGACGGTGAACCACGTGGCCTGATCGGCGTCCTCCATGATGGCCGTGCGCAGCGGCGCGTACAGCATCACGGCCGGGTTGTACCGGTACATCCTCTGGGCAATGGTGTGGTTGCCCATGAGGTATCCGACGCAGCGGCCGCGGTCTCCCGCCAGGCCCATCAGCGAAGTGAATTCGCGCGACCAGTACATGATGAAATGGTGCGGGGCGTTTTCTGCGGTCGCCTCCAAGACCGTCTGCCAGTCGGCGCCCTCCTCGACCAGGGAATCGAACCGAGCCGCCTGATACTCCGGCACTGCTCGCTCGTAGCGACTCCTGAAACCGTCAAACGAGTCGTCGATCTGGATCGTCAATCGGTCGACCCAATGCGAGATCGTTTCGATCGAGCCATTCGATGGTTGACTCATGATGCCTCCTCATTTGCCTGGTACGCCGGGGCCAAGTAGTGGATCGACAACGCTGTCGCATCCCCACTACTAGCCGCGGCAACACCATTCGTTCACCAATCCGGGTCAGTGCACGGATGCCGCGGCAGCTTCGATGACCTGCGTGACGGCGTCGGAGTGTGAGACCAGCGTCAGGTGCGAGCCACCGTTGAAGTGTGTGATCTGTGAGTGTGCTCGTGTGGCCATGGAGTCCTCCGAGGTTGGAGTGATGACCTGATCTCCGCTGCTGATGAAGTACCACGAGGGGATGTCCTTCCATGCGGCGTTCTTCGACGGTGCGAACAATGCGGCTGCCGCTGCGGACCGTTGACTGGCCCA
>NZ_LZIR01000078.1 GCF_001667035.1 Mycobacterium sp. 852002-51057_SCH5723018 | reverse complement strand
CAACCCCGGCCCGCGGTGGCGCCGTGTCCGGGACCGACCGGCGAACGCGCCCAATGGTGGTGGTATGACCCCTACCAACCCCCACCACCACCAACAAACAACTGAGCTCGGTTACGCTCAAATACCTTGGGGCATAAGGAAGTTCGCTCGCACCACCCGGCTGCCTACCAACACCCGCGGTAACGGTGCGCACCAATTTGAGCCAAGCCGGGTGACCAAGCTGAGATTTTCGGCGCGGCTTTTCGCAGTGTGGCTACGTCCGCGGCGATTGACGTGAGCGCGCTCAGCCCTTGGCTGCCGACCGGCCCGCGCGGCGGCCGTAGAAGCTGCCGTCACCCAGCGAGATGCCGCTGGCGTAACCCCACGCGGCCACTCCGGCGGTGGAACGGCCCGCGGCGAAGAGGCCCGGGATGGGCTCACCGCTGACGTGCAGCACCTCGGCGTCCAGCGTGGTGGCCAGGCCGCCCAGGGTGAAGCCGCCGGTGCTCTCCCGCAAGTCGATGGCGCCCACCGGGGAACCTATGGGCCGGACCCACTCAGCCTTTTTGTGCAGGAGCGGATCCTCGTCCCGCGCGGCGCCGTCGTTGTAGGCGGCCACGGTCGCCTGCAGCGAACCGGGCGCCAGCCCCATGTCCCGTTCCAGTTCGGCCACGGTGTCGGCCACCCAAGTCGCCTGCCGCAGCATGAACTTGGGCGACCAGGATGCCATCGCCTCTTGCTGCGCATCGTCGTCGATGATCAGGTAGGCGGTGTTCTCCTGCTGGTACAGCGTGAGCTGCCCGACCCGGCCCGGGTAGGTGTCCTCCGCGACGTAGCGCTGACCGCGGGCGTTGACCAGGACGCCGCGGACCAGTTGCTGCGGGTCGATGAAGATGGCGACCTCGGTGGCGTCCATGTGGGCCAGATCGGCCCCCAATGCCTGCGCCATCCGGATGCCCTGCCCGTCGTGCTGCTCGATCGATGCAGCCGGGCGCCCGGCGATCCGCGGTGCGTAGCGCGCCACCATCGCGTCGTTGTAGGCGAAGCTGCCCGTGGCCAGCACGAGCCCGGTGCGCGCCCGAACCGTCAGCTCACTGCCGTACTGGCGGGCGTGGATCCCGACCACCCTGCCGTCGGATTCGACGATCAGCCGCTGGACCCGCACGTCGTACATCGCCCGCGCGCCCGCTGCCGTGGCCGCCTCGACGAGCGGTTTCATCAGCATGTAACCCGCGCTCGCCTCGCCCTGCTTCTTGTTCGACATCTGCGGGACGTGGCCGCGAGGGGCGGGGGAGGCGATGGTGGTGAACGGGAAGGAGTTTTCGCCTCCGCTGTACATCAGGCCCTGGTCGCCCATCGGTTCCCAGCCCGGCTCGGAAAAGAATTCCGCCTTGAACGGCACCCCGCAGCCGACCAGCCAGTCGAAGTGGGCGACGCTGCCCGCGCAGTAGTCGGCGACCCTGTTCTCGTCGGCGCCGGGGCCCATCGCGACGTTGAGAAAGGCCGCCATGTTGTCAACGGAATCGGTGAAGCCGCAAGCCTTTTGCAGCGCGGTGCCGCCGCCGAGGTAGATGAATCCGCCGGCCATCGCAGCCGCGCCGCCCCACGACCCGGTGCGTTCCAGGACCAACACGTCCGCACCGGTTCGGGCGGCTTCGACGGCCGCGGCGGCGCCGGCGACCCCGTAGCCGGCGATGACAACGTCGGCCTCCTGATCCCACGACGCGATCGAGGATGCCGGAATCGGTGTGACGTCCGCCTCGGACATCACGGTCGCATCGCCGCGGGCAGGTCACCGACCCATTGGTGGCCCCAGTAACTGTCGGCGGTGATTTCCTCTGCGGTGTAATAGGTTTCGTCGACGCGCATGCCGTCGGTGCCGAATTCGATGTCCCAGTCACCCGGTGCGCGGACGTAGAACGACACCATCTTGTCGTTCGTGTGACGCCCGAGGGTGGACGACAACTGGACGCCCTCGGCGTTGATCCGGTCCAGCGCCTGACCAACCGCGTCGAGGGTGTCGACCTCCACCATGATGTGCACCACCCTCGGGTCACGCAGATGCGCGGCCGGGACGATCGCCAAACTGTGGTGGCGCTCGTTGATTCCGAGGAACCGCACCCGCACCGGACCGAACTCTTTCGGCATCGGCACCCGGAACGCGCCGCGGGAGCGGAAACCCAGCACCTCGGTGTAGAAATCGAAGAGCCCGTTGGGATCGGTGGCCGGCACCACGACGTGGCCAAGACCCTGATCGCCCGTGACGAACCTCGCGCCGAACGGCGTGACCACCGGGCTGTGGTCAAGCGCGGAACCGTGGAACACCTCGAGCGTGTGGCCCGCCGGATCCTCGAACGTGATCGCCTCTTCGACGCGACGGGCATCAGCCTCGTCGGCGGACAGCGGCTTGAACGGGAGCCCGGCGCCGTCGAGCGTGGCCTTGACCCGTTGCAGGGCCGCGTGATCGCGCACCTCCCAGCCGATGGTGAGCACCCGATCCGTGTCACCCGGAACGACGACGATTCGGGCCGCGCGCTCGTCCATCCGCAAATACAGCGCCGACGGGTCGGCGCCAGTGCCCTCGGCGAACCCGAGCACATTGAATGCGAAATGCCGCCAGCGGTCGATCTCCGCGGTCGAAATGGTGATATAGCCAAGGCTTTTCAGCTCACCCACTGCTACTCCTCGCTAAATCAAAGCTCGCAAGGGGCCTTGGGGAGGGTCGATGCCGAGCGAACTCAGCGCCGACGCGTGATAGACGGTGCCGGGGACGTGGATGGCATGCAGGTGCCCGACGTGTACGTCACGCCAGTACCGCTGCAGGGGCTTGTCCATCCGCGCCGCGTTGCCACCCGAGCGAGCGAAGATTTCGTCGACCGCCGACACCGCGCGCCAAACGGCTCGAACCTGGGTGCGACGACCCGCTGCGCGGTCGGCGAAGGACACCTCCTTGCCGGCGGCGACCATGTCGTAGATGCGGTCGGCATTGGCCAGCAGCTCCTGGCGGGCGGCGTTGATGTCGGCCGCTGCCTCTCCGATGGCGTGCATGACGTAGGGGTCGTCCTTGATCGCGGTTCCGGTGGCCCCGACGCGCTCGCGCTGGTAGTCCAGGTGCGCGGCCAGCGCTCCCTCGGCGATGCCGATGGTAGCCGCGGAGATGCCTAGCGGGAACATCGTCGACCACGGCATCAGATACAGCGGCTCTGTCATGCCGGCCTCGCGCTGGGCGGTGCCGTCCATCACCTTCGTCGCGTCCATGGTGCGGTAGGCCGGGACGAACGCATCTTTGACGATCACGTCCTTGGAGCCGGTTCCGCGCAGCCCCACCACATTCCAGGAGTCCTCGACGATCTCGTAGTCCTTGCGGGGCAGGATCATGTGCAGCATCCGCGGCGGCATCAACGGGACACCCTGCTCGTCGCCGAGCATGGCACCCAGGATGATCCAGTCGCAATGGTCGGTACCGGAGCTGAACTGCCAGCGGCCGTTGAAGAGGTAGCCGCCGGCCCCTCCGTCGATGGGCTTGGCGACGCCCTGCGGCGCGTACGGGGAGGCCATCCACGTGTCGACGTCGTCGGCCCAGACCTCGGCGGCCACCCTAGGATCGGCATAAGCCAGCTGGTAGGGGTGCACACCGACCACGCCGACGATCCAGCCGGCGGCCGGGTCGAGCGCCGCGGTTGCCATTACCGTCTCGGCGAACTCGCGGGGGTGGACCTCGAACCCTTGGTATTGCTTGGTCTGCAGCAGCCGGATCACGCCGGCCCCCTTCATGAGCTTGACGGTGTCGTCGGTGAGCCGGCCGAACCTTTCGGCTTCGGCGGCCTGATCGCGCAACTGGTCGGCCATGGCCATGACCTGGTCGAGTACCCGCTCGCTCATGATGTCGTCCTTACGTGTGGGGGGCGTACTAATGGTCTACCGCAGTTGGTGTCCGACCCAAAGGCTTTCCCGGTGAGCGGACGCAGCCGCCCTCGAAATTCGACTCGACGCCGGCCCACGTCCGGTGGCTACGCAGGCCCGACATTACGATCCCTTGATCAGTGAGAATCCCTTGTACCCGGCCTCGGCGACCTGGTTGCAGATGTCCACATAGACGCCGAACCCGCCGATGAAAAGCATGAAAACACGCGGCTTCCCGGGAACGTTAGCGCCCAGGTACCACGAGTTGGCCTTGGTGAACAAGGTGGCCTCGGCCCGGCGGGCACACTCGGCGACCCACTCGTCCACGGCGTCTGGCGTCGCCTCGATCGCGGTGTAGCCGTGGGCATCGAGGTAGGCGACGCAGTCGGAGATCCAATTCACGTGCGCCTCGGCGTGCAGCACCATGTTGGCCAACACGGCGGGGGCCCCGGGCCCGCACACCACGAACAGGTTGGGGAACCCGTCGACACCCAACCCCAGATAGGTGCGCGGCCCCTCACTCCAGTAGTCGCGTAGCCGCCTGCCGTCCCGGCCGACGATCTCGATCTTGGCCAGCGCGCCTGTCATCGCGTCGAATCCGGTCGCGAGCACGATCATGTCCAGGTCGTAGTGGGCCTCGCTTGTGTTGATCCCGCTGGCGTCGACCGAGACGATCGGTGTGTCCCGCACACTGATCAACTCTACGTTCGGCCGGTTGAAAGTTTGAAAGTAGTTGGTGTCGGTGCAGATTCGCTTGGTGCCGATCGGGTGGTCGGTGGGGATCAGGAGCTCGGCCACCTCCGGGTCGTCGATGACCGCCCGTACCTTCTCCTCGTAGAACTTGCGGGCCTCCTGATTGGCGGTCGGGTCGATCATCTGGTCCGAGAAGGTCTTGGAGAACAGCACACCGCCCAGATCCCAGCGCTTCTCGAACGCCTCGCGTCGTTCTTCGGGAGTGGCCTCCATCGTCAGCTTGGGATGAGCGACGTGGGGTGAGCCGCCCGAGCTGCGCCACGACGCCCGCCGCCGCTGCGCGTAATTGGCTTTCACCTCGGCACGGTCGGAGTCGGTGAGCGGGCGATTGCCCGCGGGCACACTGTAATTGGGGGTCCGCTGGAAGACATAAAGCTGTGCTGCGTCTTCGGCGATGATCGGGATCGACTGGATGCCGGAGGAGCCGGTGCCGATGACCGCAACCCGCTTGCCCCTGAAGTCCACCGGGCCATGCGGCCATGCGGCGGTGTGGTATACCTCGCCGGCGAAGGTATCCAGGCCCGGGAAGGACGGGGTCATCGCCGCCGACAATGGACCCGTCGCCATCAGGCAGAACCGGGCAGTGACACGCTCGCCCATATCGGTGGTCAGCGTCCAACGCAAACTTCGCTCGTCGAGTACCGCAGACATCACCCGGGTGTTCAGCGCGATGTCCCGGCGCAGATCAAGCCGGTCGGCGACCCAGTTGATGTACGCCAGGATCTCTGCTTGCGTGGCGTACTTCTCCGACCAGTCCCATTCCTGCTGCAGCTCCTCGGAAAACGAGTAGCAGTAGTCCACGCTTTCGACGTCGCATCGGGCGCCGGGGTAGCGGTTGAAGTACCACGTGCCGCCGATGTCGGGCCCGCTGTCGAGCACCCGGACCGTCAACCCGTGGGAGCGCAGCTTGTGCAGCGCATACAGACCCGCGAAGCCTGCACCGACGACCGCGACGTCCACCGCGTGGGACGCCTGCCGATCATCGCCACTGTTCACGAATGCCCACGGTAGGTGCTCGACGGCCCGCAGCGGCGCGAAATCCCGGTGACCGGACGCCGGGGTGGCCGCCTCCCAACCATCGGAAACACAGCGGTGGGCCAGCCGATCCCCCGGCGAGAATCGCCGCATGCCGGAAGGACGACGCGAGGCCGCCGTGCGCACCGACGCGCAGGCCGCCGCCGTCGAAGTGGCCTTGGACGGTGAGGTTCATCGGCTGCGCTGGCCGCGCGACAAATCGCTCGTCGACACGTTGCTTGACGCGGGAATCGACGTGCCGCACTCGTGCCGTGAGGGCCGTTGCGGTTCCTGCGTGGCGACCCTTGTCGCGGGCGAGGTCGACATGGCCAGTTGCGAGCTACTCGGACCCCAAGACCGCGCCGAAGGTTTGATCCTGGGTTGCCAGTCCCGCCCGGTCAGCGACACTGTCCTGGTCGAGTTCTAGTGCAGCTGAGTCCGGCTGTCGACGCTGGTGCCACGCAACAATGAGGAGTAACACATGACTGACGTCGCCAAGTACGGTCCGTGGGCCGTGGTGGCCGGGGGCTCAGAGGGCGTCGGCGCCGAATTTGCCAAACGGTTGGCCGGCGACGGGTTCGATCTGGTCCTCATCGCGCGCAAGCCGTTACCGCTCGAGGACACCGCGCGGCGGTGTCGCGAGATCGGCGCCGAGGTCCGCACGCTGTCCGTCGACCTCCTTGAGCCCGAAGCGATCTCACGGATCACCGCCGAGACCGCCGGTCTCGAAGTCGGCCTGTTGATCTACAACGCCGGCGCCAACACCTGCAGCGAACCGTTTCTCGACGCCGATCTCGCCGATTTTGCCCGGGTGATCGACCTCAACGTGACGCGGATGCTCGAACTGGTGCAGCATTACGCGCGGCCGATGCGGGAGCGTCGTCGAGGCGGCATTTTGTTGGTCGGCTCGATGGCTGCGACCTTCGGTTCGATGCGCCAGTCGGTCTACTCGGGCGTCAAGGCGTTCAGTCGGCTGTTCGCCGAGAGCCTTTGGCTCGAGCTGCGCGAGCACGGCGTCGACGTAGTGGAACTCGTCCTTGGCCTGACCCGCACGCCGGCCATGGAGCGGGTAGGTCTGAACTTCGACGTACCGGGCTCAACGTCTCCGAACCGGCCGACGTGGCCCGCGAGGGGCTGGACAATCTGAGCAACGGCCCGGTGTTCATTGGGGGCGGCAACGCCGGGACGGCACACCAGGCCAGCGGACCCGACCGCGCCGCGATTGTCCTGGGCGGGCACCGAACCGTCCAGGAACTCCTGGGCCAGAACTAATGCGGCTGGGGTTGGCCACCCCGGTCGTGATCGGGGTGCCCGGCGTCGCGGGGGACTGGGAAGCGACCGCCTCCGCTGAGGAACTCGCCGCCATTGCCGCGGCTGCCGACGGCCTGGGCTTCGACTTTCTCACGTGCTCAGAGCATGTCGCGGTGCCGATCGCAGATCGAGCCAGTCGCGGTGATGTGTACTGGGACCCCTTGGCGACATTGGGGTATCTCGCGGCCCGCACCACGCGAATACGTTTGGTGACATCGGTGGTGGTGCTCGGGTATCACCATCCGCTCGAGATCGCCAAGCGGTACGGCACCCTGGACCGCATCAGCGGCGGCAGGCTCGTGCTCGGAGTGGGGGTGGGTTCGCTCGCGGCCGAATTCGAGCTGCTGGGTGCACCATTCGCGGATCGGGGCGAGCGGGCCGACGACGCGCTGCGCGCCCTGCGGGCTTCCATGTCGACGCCGGAACCCGTTTATGCGGGCAAGTACTTCTCTTACTCCGGAATCTCGTTGCGGCCGTTTGCCCTTCAACCTCGCGTACCGATATGGGTTGGGGGCAGGACGAAACGATCGCTGCGCAGGGCGGTCGAGCTGGCTGATGGGTGGATGCCGTTCGGCATCGGCCTCGACGATCTCCGCGCGATGTTGGCGGCGGTCGAGCTGCCCGATGGATTTGACGTCGTCCTTGGCACCCACGGAGCTGTTGACCCCACTGATGAACCGGAACGCACCCGCGGCCGGCTCCTGGCGCTGCGCGGGACCGGCGCCACGGCCGTCACATGTTCGGTGCGGGCGCGGTCGGCGGATCACTACATCCAACAGTTGTCCGTCCTGCACGACCTGGCGATCAGCCTGGAGGGAGACCCACAATGATCGACGTCGACGAACTGGCGACACGGTTGCGCCGGCTTGAGGATGAACGCGACATCTCCCGACTGATCGCGGTCTGTGAATCATTAGTACTTCTCAGGAAGGGATTGGCAGGCGTTCCGGCCGCGGTTCCTGATGCGGGGGATGTGTCGGGTTCGAGGGACGGTGAGCGGTGACCGACAACGGAGACGCAGGCGCGCCGGTGTATGAGCCGCTGGCGGAGTCCGTTCGCCGACTCATCGATGCGACCATCCGCACGGAGGCCGGCGCCGACGCCGTCGAAGCGGCGAAGGCACACGTCGATCGCGCGGTCGAGCTATTGAGCGATGCCCCAATGCCCGCCTCGTTCGGTGTCCGTGGGATTTCCGATGGACAACCCTTGGCGTCAGGCAACGTCATGATCGGGAGACGCAATCCCGTCGCGCCCCCGCTCGTGATTCATCGCGATGCCGACGGTGCGGTATGGACCGAGGTCATACTCGGTGCCGCTTATGAGGGGCCGCCCGGGCATGTCCACGGCGGGGTGTGCGCGTTGCTCCTCGATCACGTCCTCGGCGCAACCGCCCACCAGCCCGGGCGTCCGGCGTATACCGGGACGCTCACCCTGCGGTATGCGCGAGGAACGCCGCTGGGTCCGGTGCGCGCCGAAGCACACGTCGACCGCATCGAGGGCACAAAGACCTTCGCCAAGGGCCACATCGCCGACACCCGCGGGGTCACCGTCACCGCAGAGGGGGTGTTCATCATTCCCACGAGGCAAGCGACGGCACCGCGCTTGAGCTAATCGCGGGACAGGAATGCCAACACCGTGCTCTCGAAGGCCTCCTTGGCCTCGATCATCGCCCAGTGCCCGGAGTTGGGGAAGACGTGCAGTTCCGCATTCGGGATGGTCCGCATCGGAATCAGCGCCATGTCGGGCGGGCTCACCCTGTCGTCGCGGCCCCACGTCAGCAGGGTCGGTGCCGCGAGCTTGTGCATCATCGCCCACGGCATCGGCCGGTCGGAGGCCTCCATCGCCGAAGTCATCGCGGCGAACGCCGCCTTCCCGTACATGCGGCGCGCGGCGCCCAGCGCCTCGGGATCGGTGGCCAGCTGCCAGCGTTCCTCGATCAGCTCCTCGGTGACCAGGGCCTGGTCGTAGACCATCGACTTGAGCCAGTCGACGAGCCGTTGCCGGGTCGGGTCCTCGACGAACTCCTGCAGCAGCCGGATGCCCTCGCTGGGGCTGGGACTGAAGATGTTGGTGCCGATCCCGCCGATCGTGACCAGCCTGCCGATGCGATCCGGGTGGCGGATGGCGAAGTTGATGCCGACGCCGCCGCCCATCGAGTTGCCGACGATGTGCACCTTGTCCACCGCGAGCGCGTCCAGGAACGGCACCACGGCTCCCTGCGCGTCGATCATCGGGTGGCCGCCGAAGTCGGGACTGACGCCGAAGCCGGGGAACTCCAGGATCAGGCAGCGGTAGCGCTCGGCGAACGTGGGCAACACCCCGCGGAAATTGCGCCAGCCGGTGACCCCGGGGCCGGAGCCGTGCAGGAAGAGCACCACCGGTCCGGAGTCGGGGCCGCGGTCGTAATAGCGCAAAGCTCCCTTCGGAGTTTCGATTTCACGCAGGTCCTGCTGGACGAGTTCAGAAGTGTCTGCCACGCATGTCACCCTGCCATGCCGCCACGACGGGCGGGAGCGGTGTTCCGCCGATCGGTCATCTAGAGTCTTTGGCCATGCCGGCTGGGCGCGTGCTGATCACCGGCGTCGACGCGTTCGGCCGCTCGTGCGCGGTGCGCGATGACCCACTAGTGCTGCAAGGCGATGCCGGCCTCGCGGGCCTGCTGTATTCGGTGCTTTGTGCGACGCCGGCAGTTCCGTCGATTGCCGCCGGCGGGCGCGCCGCGGACGCTCTCGACCTGGCCGTTGCGCCAGGGTCGATTCGGTGGATGGTCATCGAGTACGCGCCGGGCGCGGAGTTTTCGATGCATCACACCGACACCGTCGACTTCGACGTCGTGCTTTCCGGTTCGGTGGAATTGATCCTCGACGACGGTGCGCACCCGCTTGCCGCCGGCGACAGCCTGGTGGTCGCGGGCGTCGACCACGGCTGGCGCGCCGGTCCGCAAGGGTGCCGGCTCAGCGTCGTGACGATCGGGGCTTCGGCGGCACAGTAAGTGGCACAACGTGAATCGCCCATCCGATGGTCAGCCGCCGCAATTCAGCAGCTCTTTGAGTGCCGCGGGGAAAGCGTCGGCGAGGTCCCAGAGGTCTGGAACCAGGTCGGGACACGAGATGATGCCGACGCCGAGCCGGCCGTTGAGTGACATGACGGTGATGTTGAGCGCGGCGCCCGCGATGATCGGGCCGAGCGGATACATCGCGTCAACACGGCAACCCATGAAATACAGCTGTTCCTGCGGGCCGGGCACATTGGACATCACCAGGTTGTGCGGCGGTTTGTCGGGCAGCGGTATCCGCGGCAGCAGCTTCATCGCGGCGCCGAACATGGTCTGTCCCGCTACCTGCGTCCAGTCCTGCAGCAGGGTGGGACCCATCGCGGCGGTGTGCTCTTTGGCCGCGGCGTTTCCGGCGGCGATGCGCATCTGTCGTTCGGCCGGGTCGGCGAGGTGTGTTTCGAGCCGGCAGAGCATCCAGGTCGTCTGGTTGCGGCCCGGCCGATTGGACTTGCCCCGCACGGAAACCGGCACGCTGGCCACCAGCGGGCTGTCCGGCAGCTCCTCTCGGTCCGCCAAAAACTGCCGTAAGGCCCCCGCGCACAGTGCGGTCACCACGTCGTTGATGGTTACACCAAACTTCCTCTTGACGGTTTTGACGTCGTCGAGGTCGAGGGTGGTCAGGGCGACATTGCGCCGCCGGGTGAACGAACCGTTGAACGCCGTCGGCGGTGCCGCGAACGGCGCGGCCATGGTGTGACCACCACCGCGGGCGCGCAGGACAGTTTCGGCCAGCGTGCGTGCGGTCGCTGGCACGACCTTGGCCAGCCGCCAAGGCCGCAGCGTGGCCCCTACCAGCCCAGACGCCGCGATCTGCAGGGGACTGGCCGTGCCCGCGCGGGTTGCCGGTTTGGGTGGCGGAGCGTCCGGCACGGCGCTGCACAGCTGGCCCAGCAGGTTGGCCCCGCCGACCCCGTCGACCACCGCGTGGTGGGTCTTCAGGACGACCGAAAGCGCGTCGGCGCCGTGCAGGCCCTCGATCACCCACATCTCCCACAGCGGGCGATCGCGATCGAGCGCCAGCCCGGCGATGTGACCGCAGATCTCGGCTAACTCCAGCCGTCCGCCGGGCGACGGAAGGGCGACACGATGGAGATGGCGTGCGAGGTCGAAACGATCGTCGTCGACCCAAACCGGATGGTCGAAGTTCAGTTGGTTGTCGGCCAGCTTGAGACGGAATTCGGGGACGGCGTCCACGCGCACCGACAGCGCCTGACGGAAACGGTCGAAGCTGTATCCGACCGGCGCAGTCGCGGGGCTGAGCTCTAGGACGCAGCAAACATTTAATGGCTGTGTCGGCGATTCCAGGTACAGAAAGAACGCATCTAGCCCGCTGAGTCGCTGCATCCCCGCTCGTCTCACTTTCGCGACCGTGACCGCTGGTCAGTGACCGACGGTCAGCGTCCTGGACCCGTACGGGCGGGTCGGCCGCAATCTATTGGCGTAAGTTCTAGCTGTAGCCGTTGAGCCGCGGTCGGCAAACATCGCGCCGGTGCATAAAGCGAATTCGTCTACCAATGTTCATCGACGCGGCCGATCCCGCCCCAGAAGGCGGGTCGACGCAGTCAGCGTCACGAGCGCTGCGCGCTGCTCGACCTATGGCCACCGACCATGCGGTCAACCGAGTAGGCGTTGTGGCTTCGGAAGGCGACCACGGCGGCGAGCAGTATCGCGTGCAGCAGCTGCTCGCCGATCACGTTGAAGTGCTCGATCGACGTGGCGCCCAACACCAGCACGATCATCACCAAGCCGGCGGTCACGGCGGCCGCCCGCGTCAGGGCGCCGGCCAGCAGCAGCACTCCGGTGACCAACTCTGCGAATGGAAGCGCGTAGCCGCCCGCGGAGACCAGGAAGGCGGGCAGCATCGACGCCTTGAACTCGCCCATCAACTGCGCGTGGAAGACGCCCAGTTTCGGTAGCCGGACCAAGCCATGCCCGAAGAGGCTGGCCCCGATGGTCAGGCGCATCAGCAGGTACGCCACGGCGCGGTCGGTTTCCTCGGCTGCACGCATGATCGTCCTCCCGTGGCGTCGCGAAAACCCAACGCAACGATAGTGTTCCAGGCCTGACTCAGCCGTCCGGCGGCCGCCGAGCCATGGACGAGTTGGGGGCCGCCCAGTCGGTCGACACGTTGCGATGCTCGATCAGCCAGCTGTCGCCGTCGGGCACCAGGGTGTCTCGGTATCGGCCGAAATGGTCGAGCCCGACATGGGTGAACACGGTGAAATACGACCAGACCTGGGCCCGCTCCGGGGTCAGCCCGGTGAACAGCACATTGGCGACGTTGTGTCGGACGATGGGCTTGACGGCGGCCTCGACGGCGATGCTCCCGGTGACGCCGCCGAGGAACGCCACAATCTCGGATCGCCCGCGCAGCGGCGCGATGCCGCGGATTTCCAGAACTCCGTCCGGGCAGAACGTCTCGGCTAGGTCGGCGAGCCGGCCGGCGTCGCCCGACCAGTTGTATCGGGCCAGGGTGTCGCGGATCCGCTCACGGGCCACCAGCTCCCACATCTCCACCGTCGTAGCCTAATGCGCCCCAGGCCACTTCCGACGGCCCCTTCGGAAAATGAAGCAGGAGTGGGACTTTCGCGGTTACCTCACGAGATAGGGCCGGAAGCCGCGGGGCGCTACCGGCGTCACGCCATTCAGATCGAAGACGGCGATGAGGGCCCGCAACAGGGCGGGAGACCATTCGTCGAACGGGCGCGCGTCGATCCGATCGAGTACCTCGCAACGCAGGTACTCGAGGTCAGCCGGCTGCTGATGGTCGGTCATGGTTCGACCCCGATGGTTCCTTCCAAATGGGTTTGTGCGCTTGGCCTCGACGCTATGACCGGCGCCTCGAGCTTGTACAGCGCACAGGCCATATTCAAATGTGTCTCAGGGCTGAAGGTCAGGGACCTACCAGGGAATGAAAAGCCGCAGAAGGCGGTAGAAGATCACATGAAACTCAACGACGCCGCGCGCGAACTCATCGGCAAGGGTGCCGACGCCACCCTGGTCACCCTCAATCCCGACGGCAGCCCGCAGGTGAGCCTGGTCTGGGTCGCTCTGCAGTCGACACCCGACGGCGACGAACTCGTCACCGCCCACCTTGCCGAACACAAGAAGGTGCGCAACGTCCGCGAGGATCCGCGTGTGGCCGTCACCATCGTGTCGTTGGGAGGGTCGGGCCACGGGATGCGGCCCTACCTCTCCATCAACGGAACTGCGCGGATCGTCGAGGGCGGGGCGCCCGCGCTGCTCAAGGAACTCAACCCGGTTCTGGGCGACCCCAACATGAACTTTCCGCCCGCCGATGCCCCGCCGGGATTTCTCACCCGCATCCGCATCGAGAAGGTCGGCGGCTTCGGGCCCTGGGCGGGCTGACCTTTCCTACTCGACGTACCGTCGCAGCAGGGTGCGGGTGCGGGCCCGGCCCTCGGCGGACGTGTCGAACGGATAACCGATGAATTCGTCGACGCCGGCGTCGCGCAGTTCGTCGAGACGTTCGGTGACGACCGTCTCGTCACCGATCAGCGCCGCATCCTGGGGGTCACGGTAGCCCTCGCGATCAAGCATCGCCCGGTATGACGGCAGTTGACTGTAGAGCGCGAACTGCTCGGCGGCTTGTGCGCGCAGCCCCTCGACATCATCGGTGACCGCTACGGGGACCGAAGCGGCGACCCGCACCGCGCCCTCCGGACGACCGGCCTCGAGGGCCGCGCGGCGAAGCGTGGGCCCGACGTGTTCGGCCAGGGTCTTGGGTCCGGTCATCCAGGTCTCGGTCCCTGCGCAACGTCGGCCCGTCAGCCGCAGCAGCTGCGGGCCCAGGGCCGCGATGTACACCGGTGGCGCGGGCGCATCGGGAACACCCACCGTTCCGCGGGTGGTCACTGTCTCGCCCGTGGCATTGGCTTCTTTTCCATCCAGCAAGGGCAGCAGGCCGTCGAGGTATTCGCCGAGCCTGCGCACCGGCTTGTCCCATGGAATCCCCCACATCCCCTCTGTGACCATGCGATGGGTCATGCCCAGCCCGAGGATGAATCTGCCGCCTGAGATCGAGCTGAGCGTGAGCGCGCGCTGCGCCATCAGCATCGGGTGCTGGTTCTGGATGGGCAGTACACCCGTCGCCACCTCGATCGTGTCCACCTCGCGGAGCGCGACCGCAAGCACCGTCAAAGCGTCGGCCTGCCACGGCATTTGAGCCACCCAGGCTCGGCGGAATCCCTCGTCGCGAATCATTGCGAGTTCCGTCACATAGTCGTCGACTAGCGACCCCGAGGGGTCGTCGCTGAGAAAGCAATTGACGCTGATTTGCACCTGCAGCCCTTTCTATCGCTGATTTCACAAATCTACGGGGCGCGGCGCCTTCTGCGAGATGCCCACTTCCGCTACGCGCGGTAGCGGAATACAGTGGGTGGGTGGCGACCGGCGACGACGGCAGGCATGTGCGTACCTGTCCACTGTGTGAAGCGATGTGCGGCTTGGAGATTCGCGTCGAAGGCGGCCGGGTCGCGGGCATTCGCGGCAACCGCGACGACGTGTGGAGCCGCGGACACATCTGTCCCAAGGGAGTCTCGCTGGCGGCGCTGCACGACGACCCGGACCGCATCCGCCGCCCCATGATCAAGGTCGACGGGCAATGGCACGAGGTCAGCTGGGATGCTGCGTTTCGCCGTTGCACCGAATTGCTGACCCCGGTGATCGAAAAGTACGGGATCGGCGCGGTCACCGCCTACACCGGTAACCCGCTGGCGCACTCGTTTTCCTTGGCCAGGTACGCGGGTGTGTTGATGGGCATGTCCGGGATGCCGATCACCTATTCGCCGGGAACGGTCGACCAATGGCCGAAGAACCTCTCGTCGCACCTGATGTACGGCCTGTGGTGGAACTTTCCCGTGCCCGACATCGAGCGCACCGACCTGATGGTCATCATGGGCGCCAACCCGGCCGCGTCGCAGGGGTCGTTGCTGGCCGCACCCAACGTGATGGGCCTGATCGACGGGATCCGCAAGCGGGGCAAGGTGATCGTGATCGATCCGGTACGCACGCAGACCGCGGCCCGCGCCGACGAGTGGCTGCCGATTGTGCCGGGGACCGATGCGGCTCTGCTGTTGGCCTTGGCGCACACGCTCTTTGAGGAAGACCTGATCAATCCGGGACCGCACGTCGACGGCGTCGACACGATGCGCAGGGTCGCCGCCGACTGGCCGCCGGACCGGGTCAGCGCCGTGACCGGCATCGACGCAGAGCGCATCCGGCTCCTGGCCCGCGAGCTCGCCGGCACCCAGAAATCGGTGGTGTATGGCCGAATCGGCCTGTGCAATCAAGAATTTGGCAGCCTGGCCAGCTGGCTGGTCGACGTGATCAACATTCTGACCGGCCATTTCGACCTTCCCGGGGGAGCGATGTTTCCCAAGCCGGCGGCCTGGTCGATCACCACGCAGCCGCTCCCCGGCCTGGAGGGCGGCCTCCCGGAATTCGGTCGCTGGCACACCCGGGTGCGCGGGGCGAAGGAGGTGCTCGGCCAGGCGCCCGTGTCCTGCATGGCGGAAGAGATCGCCATCGCCGGTGACGGGCAACTCAAGGCACTGATCACCGTCGCGGGCAACCCGGTGTTGTCCACGCCCGGCGGCGACAAGCTCGACGAGGTGCTGCCGATGCTGGAAGCGATGATCTCCGTTGACCTTTGGCTCAACGAGACGACGCGGCACGCCGATGTGATCCTGCCCGGGCTGTCACCGCTCGAGCAACCCCACCACGATGATCTCATCCTGCTTTTTGCGATCCACAGCATCGCGAATTACTCCGCGCCGGTGTTCGATCCGGGGGACCGCCCGCACGAATGGGAGATCCTGATCCGGCTGACCGGCCTGTGCACCGGCACGCCGGCCGAAGACGTCGACGTCGCCGCGATCGACGATGGCTTCTTCGATTACCTGGCCTTCACCCAGGGGCTCGACGGCGCAGCGATCCGCAAGCTCTACGACCACGGCGGCCCGGAGCGGATGCTGGACCTGACGCTGCGGACCGGGCCCTTCGGCGATCGGTACGGAGCGAACCCGGGCGGCCTCACATTGGACCTCCTCAAGGCCAATCCGAACGGCATCGACTTCGGGCCAATGGTTCCGCAGCTGCCGGACATCCTGGGCACCCCCGACAAGAAGATTCGGCTCGCCCCGCAATACCTCCTCGATGACCTGCCTCGGCTGGCCGCCCGGATGGAGCGACCGGCCGAGCCGCTGGTTCTGGTGAGCCGCAGACACCTTCGATCGAACAACACCTGGCTGCACAACGTGCCTGCGCTGATGAAGGGAAAAGACCGGTGCACGTTGCTGATCCACCCCGACGACGCGGCGCGCTGCGGCGTCACGGACGACGACCTCGTCACGGTGAAATCGGCGGCCGGGGAGATCAAAGTGCCGGTCGAGGTCACCGAGGCGATCAAGCCTGGTGTGGTGTCGATGCCGCACGGGTGGGGGCATGGAAAGCCGGGCACTCGGATGGGGGTGGCCAACAGCTCGCCGGGTGCCAACACGAATGTGCTTTCGCCACCGACGTTTATCGACGAGCCATCGGGCAACGGCGCGCTCAACGGCATACCCGTCACGCTCATCGACGACCGAGCGCGATTCCGGCCCGCGCCCAGCGTCGCGACCCCGTAGGGGGCAGAGGCAACAAGCCGAGCAGCAGGCCGAACAGCAACAGCGACTCGACCTCCAGCAGGCTCAACAAGCCGAGCAACACGCCCAGCTGACCGAGCAGCAGGCCACCCTGTCCGTCCCCAGAAGCTGACCTGAGCGCTCACGGCGCGAAGGGCCTATTGGTCCATTCCCGGTCGGGCCGGCGCGACGACCGGAACCAGCCGCCGGCCGCGCCGGTTCCACCATCGGTGGGAATGGTGTGGCCGGTGACAAACGACGACAGGTCCGAGGCCAGGAACAGGATCACGCGGGCCTGGTCCTCGGGCAGCCCCATCCGTCCGACCGGAACCCATTGCGGCCACTGCGCCTGCTCGTCGGCCGACAGCCACCGCGAATACGGCACCTGCAGCGATTCGGTGACGTCGGGCCCGATCGCGTTGACCCGCACCCCGTCGCGGCCCACCTGCACGGCCAGGCTGCGGGTGAAGTGGATGACGGCCGCCTTGAACGCGGCGTACACAGGGTCCTCCGGATAGCCGCGCAACCCTTCCACGGACGAGACGTTGACGACCGCGCCGGCGTGTCGATCGATCATCGCGGGCAGGAACGCGCGCGTGACCAGGAAGACGTGGTGCAGATTGATGCGGTAGAGGTCGTCCCACAGCTGTGGGTCGGTGTCGGCGAAGTTCCCCGGGTGGCGCACCCAGTGCCCGACGTTGTTCACCAGCACGTCTGCGCGGCCGTAGCGATTCAGCACCGATGACGCTAGGGCGGCGACCTGGTCTGAGTCGCGGACGTCGGTGACGACGGGCAAGGCCGACCCGCCCGACGTCGTGATCTCGCCGGCCACCCGGTGCGCCAGCTCGGGATCGATATCGGCGACGACCACCTGCGCGCCATGCTGAGCGAACAGCCTTGCTGTCGCCGCGCCGATGCCGCCCCCGCCGCCGGTCACCACCGCGACCCGGTCGGCCAGCAGCGCGCCAGCGCGCGACGCCTCGTTCATGCCCATATCTTGGGCCACCGGCCGGTGGTCAGCGCCGATACCCGCTTTCCGCGATGACAAAACGTGACGAAGCCTACATTTGCCGCGCATTCACCGGTCGTTTTCCGCTGTCCGGGGCGGGTACTCCGGTTACCACTCAGGAGCAGATCGGACATCCATATGAACCCGGTTCGATACCGCGTATTGCCAAGCCAGGCGATGAATCGGCGCATTCACCATCGCCACAGCGCGCAGTCATTTGCGGTTTCGGCAGCCAGCCGGTTGCTCGTGAAGAACGCAGTGCGGGCGTGGGCCATTCAGCCGAATCTGCACTGGCCGTTGCAGTACGTGGACACCTTCGCCGGGTTGATGCCGAAGCGCCGATTTTCGGCCCAGATCGAACCGATACGGTTGGAAAACTGCACCGCCGAATGGGTTCGGGCAAGGGGCGTATCTCCTAAACGGGCCATCCTTTACTTCCACGGTGGCGCGTTCATTACCTGTGGCCTCAACACGCACCGTTCGTTGGTGAGCCGTTTGTCGAAGGCGGCCGATGCGGCGGTGCTGACGGTTGGATACCGCAAGCTGCCGTCGCATCAGATAGCCGATGCGATCGAAGACGGACTGGCCGGGCTTCGCTGGCTGCAGGAATGCGGGTATGACGGCAACCAGATCGTCGTGGCCGGCGACTCGGCGGGGGGATACCTCGCGTTCATGACCGCGTTGGCGGCCATCGAGGCTCGCCTCGCCAAGCCGGCCGGAATCGCCACGGTCTCGCCTTTCACCGACGCCGATCCGGCGCGCAAGCTTCGGCACCGCAACGCGCGCAGGTGCTCGATGTTCACCCGCGGGGCGCTGTCGATGTTCGCTCAATATCTGGGCGAGGTGCGCATTCCGGAGGGTCGTGGGAGCACCTCGCGCCGTATCGAATCACCGGTGGACGCCGACCTGTCATCCTTGCCGCCGGTCACCATTCACGTAAGCTCCGATGAATTGTTGCTCCCGGACGCCGAACTCATGGCGGAACGTTTGCAATACAGCGGCGTTCGTTGCGACCTTCACCTTTGGGACGGTCAAATTCACGATTTCCCATTGGCGGCCGACGTCTTGCCCGAAGGACGGCGGGCCATTCGCTATATCGGCGATTTCATCAAAGAGGTCACCGCTTCGGCCGGAAGTTTGCCGAGGAGCTGGGACCGGGGCGTCACCGCGGCGGCGGGCTAGCCGATCACGGCATCGCCGGTCATCTAGCCGCCGCGCTGAGCCCGAAGCCACGCACACCCCCGTCGGCGTGTCGTCTGCGTGGCTACGGTGTGACGGCGGAACGGCGCCGACGGGCAGGTCGTCGGGGCGGTCTGAAACCGCGTTGACGACTTAGTCTGCAATCGCCGCCATGGCCGATACAGTTGGTCCTCGTGAGCCCACCAGCCCCGCCTGTGCTGACCGTGCGGTACGAGGGATCCGAGCGCACCTTCGCAGCAGGAACAGATGTCGTCATTGGGCGTGACCTGCGCGCCGACGTCCGCGTCGCACACCCCCTGATCTCCCGGACGCACCTGATCGTGCGTTTCGACCAGGGCCGATGGGTTGCCATCGACAACGGCAGCCTCAACGGCCTGTATGTGAACAACCGTCGCGTGCCGGTGGTCGACATCCAGGACGGCCTGCGGGTCAACATCGGCAACCCCGACGGCCCGGCGCTGACCTTCGAGGTCGGTCGCCATCAGGGCTCGGCGGGGCGGCCCCCGCTGACGGCGTCGATACCGATCGCCAACGCGCCGAACGGGCCGAGCGCACGCGCGCCCCAGGCGCCGCCGCAGCAGGTCGGCGCGCAGTGGCCGGGGCAGCCGCAGTCACCGTCGGCCCAGGTTCGCCAACCCTCACATCCGGTCGGCGGACCGCAGGCGAACGTTCCGCCAGCGGGACCGGTGTTAGGTCACTCGCCCAGCTGGCCGCAGCCGCGCCCCCCGGCAGGCGGATCTCCGTCGGGACCGCACACCGGACCGCAGCAGGCGCCGAAGATCTACCGGGCGCAGCCCATGCACGTGCCGCCGGCTCCCACTTCGGAACCCGCTGCCGGCGAGACCTCCAACATCGCGACGTCGATGATGAAGATCCTGCGGCCCGGTCGCGCGGCGATGGAGTCGGCGCCCGGCGCCATCAAAATCGGCCGGGCCAACGACAACGACATCGTCATTCCCGAGGTACTGGCCTCGCGCCACCACGCCACCCTGATCCCGACGCCGCACGGCACCGAGATCCATGACAACCGCAGCATCAACGGCACGTTCGTCAACGGCGCGCGGGTCGAGACGGCCGTTCTGCACGACGGCGACGTCGTCACGATCGGCAACATCGACCTCGTCTTTGCCGGCGGCACGCTGGCCCGCCGCGACGAGAGCGCGACGGCGACGCGCACCGGCGGCCTCGACGTGCGCGGGGTGACGTGGACGATCGAGAACAACAAGGTCCTGCTGGACGACATCTCGCTGGGGGCTCAACCGGGGACGCTGACGGCGGTCATCGGTCCCTCCGGCGCCGGAAAGTCGACGTTCGCCCGGTTGGTGGCCGGCTACACACACCCGAGTACGGGCACGGTGTCCTTCGAGGGTCACAACGTTCACGCCGAGTACGCCTCGCTCCGCAGCAGGATCGGGATGGTGCCGCAGGACGACGTGGTGCACGGGCAGCTCACCGTGCAACAGGCACTGATGTATGCCGCCGAGTTGCGGCTGCCGCCCGACACCACCAAGACCGACCGCGCCCAGGTGGTGGCCCGGGTGCTCGAGGAACTCGAGATGACCCAGCACCTGCACACCCGCGTCGACAAGCTGTCGGGCGGTCAGCGCAAGCGCGCGTCGGTTGCGCTGGAGCTGCTGACCGGGCCGTCGCTGCTGATCCTCGACGAGCCGACGTCCGGGCTGGACCCGGCGCTGGACCGGCAGGTGATGACGATGCTGCGGCAACTGGCCGACGCCGGTCGCGTGGTGCTGGTGGTCACCCACTCGCTGACCTACCTGGACGTCTGCGACCAGGTGCTACTGCTGGCGCCCGGCGGCAAGACCGCGTTCAGCGGGCCGCCCAACCAGATCGGCCCGGCCATGGGCACGACGAACTGGGCCGACATCTTCAGCACGGTCGCCAGCGACCCGGACGGGGCGAAGGCGCGGTACCTGGCGCGGACGGGTCCGCCGCCCCCGCCGCCACCCGCCGAGAAACCGGCCGAGCTGGGCGACCCGTCACACACCAGCCTGTTGCGGCAGTTCTCGACGATCGCGCGGCGGCAGGTGCGGTTGATCGTGTCCGACCGCGGCTACTTCATCTTCCTCGCGTTGCTGCCGTTCATCATGGGTTCGCTGTCGATGTCGGTGCCCGGCGATGTCGGCTTCGGCAGGCCGAACCCGATGGGAGCCGCGCCGACGGAGCCGGCGCAAATCCTGGTGTTGCTCAACGTTGGCGCGGTCTTCATGGGAACGGCGCTGACGATCCGCGACCTGATCGGCGAACGGCCGATCTTTTTGCGCGAACAGGCGGTCGGCCTGTCCACGTCGGCGTACCTGCTGGCCAAGGTCGGCGTGTACACCGTGTTCGCGGTCATCCAGTCGGCGATCGTGACGGTCATCGCCATCCTCGGCAAGGGTGGCCCCACCCAGGGTGCGGTCGCGTTGGGCATCCCCAATCTGGAGCTGTTCGTCGACGTCGCGATGACCACGGTCACCTCGGCGATGCTCGGGCTGGTGTTGTCGTCCATCGCCAGGTCCAATGAGCAGATCATGCCGCTACTCGTCGTGGCGGTGATGTCGCAGCTGGTGTTCTCCGGTGGCATGATCCCGGTTACCGCGCGAACCGGTCTCGACCAGATGTCCTGGGTTACCCCGGCCAGATGGGGTTTCGCGTCGTCAGCCTCCACTGTCGACCTGCTCAGCCTGCAGGATAAGGTCCCGCAGACGCCGCATGACTCGCATTGGCGTCACACGGCCGGCGCGTGGTGGTTCGACATGGGCATGCTGGTGTTGCTCAGCATCGCCTATCTCGGCTTCGTGCGCTGGAAGATTCGCCTCAAGGGCGGCTGACCGCACGCCGGTGGCTACGCGCCCTTGCGGACCACCTGCTCGGCGGCCGCGCGCATGCGGTCGGAGAGCTGAAGCAGGCTGTGCTCGCCAACCCCGTGCGGCAGCGTGTACGCCAGCTGCCGCAGCTCGATGGCATAGTCGCGCAACTCCTGGCGGAGACGTGTCTCAAAGGTCGGCATGGCTTTCTTCCTGTCAGGAGGGGACTGGCAAAATGCCCTGTTATTCCGCATATCTTCCCAGCCGGGCCGCATCACCGCGATTGAGCCGGAGCAGTTTTACGGGACATTGACAGCGTTTTTACATCCGGTGCCCACCGGTTGAGGCGATGGTGAACATCGCGCGAGGGGGACGCTGTCACGGCGCCAGCGCTGCCGCTGATGCAAGAGCAAAGTGGCTCAACCGGTTTCGGCCGGATTGGGCGCCTCGCCGAAGCGCGCAAGCACCAGCGTTCCGGCCACCGCCACAACAAATCCCGCGATCACCAGCCAGCCCAGACCATCGCGGGCGGTGTCACCCAGCCACACCACGCCCACTATCGCGGGAGCGATCGTTTCACCGACGACCATCGCGGCCACCGTTGTGGTCACCGATCCGCGGTGCAGGGCGGAGGTGAGGAGCAGGAATCCCGCGGCGCCGCCACCCGCGGCCGCGTACAAAGCGGGTTGGGTGTAGAAGGCGGCTTTCGTCGGGTCGATCACATCGATCAGGCGCACGCCGATCTCGACCACACCGAATCCGCTTCCGGCACAAAGCCCAAGGGCAAGCGCGCGCTCCCGGTTATGCAAACGGCCCGCCGCGGCACCGACGATGAAGAGCGCGGCGACCACACCGATCAGCGCCCAACCGAGTCCGGCCGGGGCATGACGGAAGTGCCCCGGCCCGGCCGCGCAGGCCAGCGCGACCAGGCTCACGCAGACCACTCCCACGGCCGTCCACTCGGCCGGGGACAGCCGCGCCGACAACGCCCAGGCGGACACGATGCCGGTGACGGCGATCGAGGCGGCCAGCGCCGCTGCGACGACGTAGATCGGCACCATGCGCAATGCCATCACCTGAAGCAGAAAACCGACGGCGTCGAGGCCGACGCCGGCCAGATAGCGCCACTGCCGGACGGCGCGCATCAACAGCACGGCATCGACACCCGACGTGCTGGCGGGTTCCACCGATCGTGTCGCGACGGCTTGCAATACCGAGGCGGTGCCGTAACACACCGAGCAGCCCAGAGCCAGCAGGAACCCGATCAGCACCCACCGACAATAGCCGCGACGCTGGGCGGCAAATCCGATGGTCTTCGCCGCGCGATGTTTGCGCGGGTGAGCGGATGGGCAAGTCATAGGGCACGTGCGATGTGACCGCGAACACACCTGAAGGCGAGTTGAGTAAACACTCCTGCCGTCTCGGTGCAATGCCCTAAATCGCAAAGCTGCTGTTTCCCAGCACATTTAAATCCGCTACTTGCGTTCAGTGTACAACTGTGTACTGTAGAAACCATGGCGGAACGCGGCGCTCCTCCCCAAGTCCCACGCGGACGCCGGTTGTTCTTGCGCGCGATTCGGCAACTGTTCAGTCCTTTGCAGCCGGACGACTACCTGGAGATGATCAACCCGCTCTGGACGACCAAGGAGCTGCGGGGAAAGGTCGAGCGGGTCGAGCCGCAGGGCTCAGAGGCCGCGAGTGTGCTGATCCGGCCCGGCTACGAATGGCCGGGCCACAAGCCCGGCCAGTACGTGCGGCTGGGTGTGGTCATCGACGGCGTTTATCACTGGCGCGCGTACTCGCTTACCTCGGATCCGTCGCCCGACGACGGTCTGATCAGTGTGACCCCCAAGAAGGTGGACAGCGGGGTGGTGTCGCCCTACCTGGTGCAGAAGATCCAATCCGGAGACCTGGTGCGGCTCGGCGAGGTGGAGGGCGTGTTCACGCTGCCCGAACCGCTCCCGCCCAAACTGCTGTTCATCAGCGCCGGCAGCGGCATCACGCCGATCATGAGCATGCTGCGCAGCCTCGACCATCGCGACGATCTGGGCGATGCGGTCGTCATTCACTCCGCCCGCACCCGCGACCAGGTCATGTTTTTGCCCGTCCTGGAAGACCTGGACCGCCGCCACGAGCGGATGCGCCTGGATTTGCGCCTCACCTCCGAACGTGGCCGACTCTCGCCGGGCGACCTCGACGAGGTGTGCCCGGATTGGCGTGAACGCGAGTCGTTCTGTTCGGGTCCGGGCGAAATGCTCGACGCGCTGATCGAGCACTGGGAGAACAACGGCGATCCGGATCGCCTGCACTTCGAGCGGTTCCAACCGAAGATCGGTGGTGACGCCGCCGCCGGCGAAGGCGGCACGGTTTGCTTCCTGGACAGCGAGAAGACCGTCGAATGTGACGGCGGCACATCGATTTTGGACGCCGGCGAAAAGGCCGGCCTAAACCTTGCGTACGGCTGCCGAATCGGAATCTGCCATACCTGTGTAGGAACGCTGAAGTCGGGCAAGATGCGTGACCTGCGCTCCGGTGAAGTCATTGAACCCACCGGACAGGACGTGAGGATCTGTATCAACACCGCCGAAGGCGATGTCGAACTCGAACTGTGACCGAAAGGAGCCACAGTGACCACTACGGATGTGACTAAGGCCGTGGAAAGTCCGCTCGCCCGCCTGGGCGAACAGGAGCTGGAAAAACTTGCGAAAGAACTCGACGCGATCCACGACGAGGTGTTTGCCGACCTCGGTGAGCGGGACAGACGCTACATCAAGACCGTGATCTCGGTTCAGCGGCAGATCGTGGTGGTCGGGCGCGTGCTACTGCTGGCGTCGCGCTCGAGAACCGCCTGGGTTCTCGGCACAGCGTGCCTCGGTATGGCAAAGATCTTGGAGAACATGGAGATTGGCCACAATGTGATGCACGGCCAATGGGATTGGATGAACGACCCCGACATTCATTCCTCGGTCTGGGACTGGGACACCGCCTCGACGGCGGAGGCTTGGAAGCACTCGCATAACTTCATCCACCACACCTACACGAACATTCGGGGCAAGGACAAAGATCTCGGCTACGAGATCATGCGTATCGACCCTAATCAGAAATGGCGACCCATATACCTCGCCCAACCGCTTTACAACTTGCTATTGACGGTGCTCTTCGAGTGGGGCGTGGCAGTTCACGACATGGACATCGAGGCGATCCGGGCCGGCGAGAAGCCTTGGTCGGAGGTGCGGAAGGACCTGAAAGGAATTGGAGTTAAGGCCCGTTCGCAGGCCATCAAGGACTACCTCGGTTGGCCGCTCATCAGCGCCGGCGCGTTTGGACTTGTGCAGCTTGCCTTGCGGGGCAGGATCGACCAGCCCGCAGAGTCCCGCGTCGGCAGAGCGCTGCGGAGGGTTTCCGACAAGGGACGGGTAGGCGCCGCGGCGACGCTGTTGGACCGGGTTCTGCCGGGCGTGGAAAGCACATATCTGCGCACCCTGGCCGCTGACGCGGTGGCGAACGTGATCCGGAATGTGTGGGCGCATGCCATCATCTTCTGCGGGCATTTTCCCGACCAGACCTACACCTTCAGCCAGGACGAGGTCGAGAACGAAACGCGCGGCGGTTGGTATGTCCGCCAATTAGTCGGCGCGGCGAACATCGAGGGCAGCCCCCTGTTCCATGTCATCAGCGGCAACCTGGGTTATCAGGTGGAGCACCACCTGTATCCGGACATGCCGAGCAGCCGATACTCCGAGATTGCCCCGAAGATCAAGGATATCTGCGAGCGGTACGAGCTGCCGTACAACTCCGGGCGATTTTCCAAACAGTGGTTCATGGTGCACCGCAGCATCTTCCGATTGGCGTTCCCCGGCGGAAAGCCGCGGCCCAAGCCCGGGCCGTATCGAAGCCAGGACGGGCGGCCGGCGCCACAGGAACCCGGCGAGGCCACGCGGTTCCGTGAGCGTGTCCCGGCTGAACACCCGGCCGCCGGACCCGAGCATGAGTCCACCGGTGTCGAGGTGCAGCCCCCGCCGCGTGGTAAGGACTGAATGGAACGGGGCTTCGCGCTGAACTCATCCTTCGACTGAGCCCGCCAGCGTCCTGGGCTAGCCGCCTGTGGTCGCGATGCGACGGACCGCCGCGGCGATCTCCTCGGGATGGTCCTCCTGCAGGAAGTGTTTGGCCGGCAATATGATTGGGTCCCGCACGCCGGCCGCGCGCTGGGCCTGAACACCGTAGCGGCGCCAGGGGAGCATCGTGTCGCGCGCGCCCCACACGATCTGCACCGGGTAAGGCGTGTCGCGGACCGCGTCGAGGTAGCGGCGCTGCTTGGCGGCGGTGAGTTCGAAGCCGCGCATGATCTTCAGGAAGGCCCGACCGCCGTCGTCGCCGAACAGCAGCGGCAACCAGCACGCGAGTTCGGCGGCCGGGACGCGGCGGCTCACCCCGACGAGTCGCATGATCGAAAGGAAGGCGCCCGGCAGGTGCATCGAGGCCAGCCACGCTTCTCCGATGCCCCGATGCGCGAAAGGCTCCATGGGCCATGGCCGGTGAAACGACTGCACCTCGATGATCGTGTTCAACACCGTCATCGACAGCAGCCGATCGGGCACCGCGGTGGCCACCTCGAAGCCGATCGGGCCGCCGATGTCGTGCACCACGAGGTGGAAGCGCTCGAGTCCCAATGCGTCGATCGCCGACAGCAGCCAGCGGCCGAGTCCCGTCCAGCTGTAGTCACCGTCGGCGGGTCGCTCGGCGAATCCGAGCCCCGGCAGGTCGACGGCGATGCCGCGCAAGCCTTCGGCGGCCAGGGCCGGCACCACCTTGCGGTACAGGTAGGCCGAGGCCGGAACTCCGTGCACGCAGACCACCGGGGGCGAGTCCCGCGGGCCGTCGTCGAGCACGAAGGACGAGATCCCGTCGGCGCTGAAGGTGCGCCCGGAGGATCGATGGCGTTCCAGCAACCGGGTGACCTGTGCGCCGCTCATCCCTCCTTGATATCGGATGGCGCGTGGCGGCGGCGTTCGTAACCGGCCACGGCTCATTTCGATCCGCGATCGACGCCATCAGCCGTCGCGATGGCGTCTCGAAGCTCCGGCTCGGGCCGGTAGAGGTAGTGCAGCACGAGCGCCGTCACGATCCCGTAGCCGAAATGCGGAACCAGATCGCTGATCCAGCCGACGACGCCCCAGGTTCGCGGATCGGTCACGCCGAGCACGGTCATCGGCCCGTTGGTGCCGATCAGCGCGATGAGCGTCGCAACCAGGGTCGCGACGAGGAGACGGGGGCGCCATCCCAGCGCGTAGGCCAGCCCGAGGATCACGCCCATCCCGATGCCCGCGGCATACCCGGTGAGCGCGCCAAGGCCCAAGAGCCGGTTGGCCAGGGTGTCGCCGGTGCCCGGCACCGTGAGGCCGACCAGCCGCGTCATCGCTTCGACGGTTCTTTCGGGCGTGCTGCTCGTCGGCCGGCCCCGCACCGCGATGTCGAGATAGGTGATCACATCGAGGGCGGTGGTCCCCGCCGCCCCGGCGGCCGCGCCACTGAGCAACCCGGGCCAAAGCCCGGATATTCGTCGGGTTTTCATCGGCCACCGCCTCCTGAGCATTGAAGTGCCATCGCACTGCCACTGTGCGCATCCCGTGCAGAGAAATTACAGTTGACACCCATGGCGAATCGCAGAGGCAGGAGGGCCGCCGCATGGTGCGGTGGCGCCGCTCTGGTTCTTGCGGTCGGGCTGGGGCTGGGCGGTTCGGATGAACCGGCGACTGCCGCGATCGGCACGTCGTCCAGCGTCACGCCCGCGCCCCTGCCGGCCGGTGACGGCGGCGGCGCCTTGCCGGTGCAGCCCGTCGGCGGGGGCGCCTGCATCGTCGGCCTCAACTGTGGCTGCATTCCGCGTCGCACCTGTCCCACCCCGCACGCGCGTCCGGGGATTCCGGGGGCCAACCAACACAACGCCCCCGCCCCACAGAATCCCTAGCGGCAGCACTCGCTGACTCAACGCCGGGCGGCTTTCCTATCATTTGGGGATGAGCGCCGCTGGGCTGGCTACCGTGGGCTCGCCGGCCTTCACCGACGAGGACGCGGCCCGGTTTCGTGCCGCCGGCTGGTGGTCCGACTCGACGCTATCGGACGCGGTGCGCCGCAACGCCGCATCCACACCGGACCGTCCCGCCTACGTCAATCACCCAGGCGCATGCCTGAGCTGGCACGAATTCGACGGCGCTGCAAGCGATTTAGCCTGGCAGCTGGCCGGTGTCGGCGTGGGGCGCGGCGATCGGGTCGCGGTGTGGCACGGGGACTCCGCGGCCATCCACGTGTTGTTCGTCGCGATCGAACGCTGCGGCGCCATCGTGGTCGGGATCGGCGCGCGGGCCGGGGTCCGCGAGGTCGCTGCCATACTGCGCAATGCGAAGCCCAGCATCCTGGTCAGCGATCAACGCCGCCGTGCCGCCGCCATTGGTGTGGCCGACGAATACCCGGTGTCCCCGCTGGTCTTGGGTGGCGATGCCGGCGCGCCCCGGCTCGACACCCACGCCGAGCCCAAGGAGTTGGGGAACGAAGCCCAACCCGGTCCCGACGACGTGTTTCTGATCAACTCCACCTCGGGCACCACAGGCCTGCCGAAATGCGTCGTGCACACCCAGAACCGTTGGTACTACTTCCACCAGAAGGCCGTCGCCAACGGGCTGCTGACGTTTGACGACGTCTTCTTGCCGGTCATTCCGACGCCTTTCGGCTTCGGTATCTGGACCAGCCACACCACTCCGATCTATCTCGGCGCCAGCGCCGTGATCCTGCCGAGGTTCAGCGCGGCCGCGGCGTGTGAGGCGATCGCGCGCCATAGGGTCACCGTGTTGTGTTGTGTCAGCACGCAATTGACCATGCTGATGGCAGACCCCGCTTCTCGCGAGCACGACCTGAGCTCGCTGCGTGTCGTGTTTGCCGGCGGTGAGGCGTTGCCGTACCGGCCGGCCGCGGAGTTCGAGGAACTCACCGGCGCGACGATCCTGCAGTTCTATGGCTCCAACGAGACCGGAATGCTGAGCGCGACCACGATCGATGACTCGCGCGAACGCCGATTGCGCACCGGCGGTCGCATAGTCCCGGAAATGAGGGTCCGGCTCTTCGATGGGGATCGGGACGTCACCGAGACCGGGCGTGGCCAGCCCGCCTGCCGGGGCCCGGCAACCAGCGTCGGCTACCTCGGCGGAACCGATCACGACAAGCTGTTCACCCCCGACGGGTGGATGCGGATGGGCGACATCTGCGAGATCGACGCGGACGGCTATCTCACCGTCACCGGCCGAACCTCCGATTTCATCCTGCGCGGCGGCAAGAACATCAGCGCCAGCCAGGTCGAGGATGCCGTCGCGACGCATCCCGCCATCGCCGTGGCGGCGGCGGTCGCGATGCCCGACCCGGTGTTCGGCGAAAAGGTCTGCCTCTACACCGAACTCGTCGACTCGGCCACCATCGAACTGCCTGAGCTGGTCGAGCACCTGCTGGCGCTGGGGGTGTCCAAGGAGCTGCTACCCGAACGGCTCATCGTCCTCGATGAGCTTCCCCGATCGTCAGGCGGCAAGGTTGCCAAAGGCCAACTCCGCGAGGATATTCGAACCAGGATGGAGGCCGACCATGAACGCTCCTGACCCGCGGCGAGGCGGCCTGGAGGTCTGGGCTCCCTCGGTGGTGCCCCCGATCGGCGTCGACCTGTCCAACGAGCAGGCACTCGCGGTGGCCTTCCGCCACCTTGCCGCGATCGGGTTCGCGGAGAACATGGCCGGGCACATCACCTGGCAGGCCGACGGCCAAACAGACATGTTCGTCAACCCGTGGGGTCTGTGGTGGCAGGAGCTCACCGCCTCGGACATCTGCGTGGTGGACAGCGAGGCGCGGGTGGTCCACGGCCGCTGGGATGTCACCCCGGCCATTCACATCCACACCGAACTGCACCGTGTCCGCGCCGACGCCCGGGTGGTCATTCACAACCACCCCTACTACGCATGTGTGCTCGCCGCGTTGGGCAGGCTGCCCGAACTGGTCCACCAAACCGGATCGCTGTACCTCGATGACCTCTGCCTCGTCGACACCTACGACGGCGAGATCGACACTCCCGCCCGCGCAGCCGATCTAGCGGCCCGCATCGGTGGGGCCAACCTCACCATCCTGGCCAACCACGGCGTCATCGCGACGGGCCGCAACCTGCCGGAGGCCGTCTACCGCGCGGCATCGATCGAGCGGGTCTGCAAGCTCGCTTATGACGTCATGCTGACCGGCCAGCAGCCGGCGAAGATGAACTGGTCCGACATGGCCGGCATGCAACGCTCGCTCATCGAACGGGCCGCCGACGTGTATTGGGCCGGCGCCGCCCGGATGACCATCAAGGCCGACCCAGGCGTGCTCACGTGATGCGTCGTGGCGGTCCAGTGTGCATCCAGGGTGGCGACACGCCGACAGGCCTCGCCCTCACTTCACACCCAAAGCCGCGATTGCACACTCGATGCGATGCCGCGCAAGGAGGTTGACGAGTGAAATCGATCGATGAGCTGGCCGCGAACCTGAACTTCACGACCGCGAAAACCGGCGAGCATCGCGCGGTGACGTTCCTGCCGGATCCGCCCCGGGCGCCCCGCCGCTACACGGTGATCTCGGTCGACGATCACATCGTCGAACCGCCGGACACCTTCGCCGGACGGCTGCCGCGCAAGTTCGCCGACCGCGCGCCCAAGGTCGTGGAGGCCGAGAGCGGGCGACAGACATGGGTCTACGACGGCCGCGAATTGCCGAACGTGGGATTCAACGCCGTCGTCGGGCGACCGGTGGCGGAGTACGGCTTCGAGCCGGTCCGGTTCGACGAAATGCGCAGGGGAGCATGGGATATCCATGAACGTGTCAAAGACATGGACCTGAACGGCATCTACGCCTCGCTCAACTTCCCGTCGTTTTTGCCCGGGTTCGCCGGCCAGCGGCTGCAGCAGGTGACCAAGGACCGCGACCTGGCGCTGGCCTCGGTGCGCGCATGGAACGACTGGCACCTCGAGGTGTGGGCGGGCTCGTATCCCGAACGCATCATTCCGTGTCAGTTGCCGTGGCTGCTGGATCCCGAGCTCGGCGCGAAAATGATCTACGAGAACGCCGAGCGGGGCTTTCACGCCGTCACGTTCACCGAGAACCCGGCGATGCTCGGGTTGCCGAGCATCCACTCGGGTCACTGGGATCCGATGATGGCGGCCTGCGCCGAGACCGGCACCGTGGTCAACCTGCACATCGGATCTTCCGGGTCCTCACCGTCCACCACCGACGACGCGCCGCCGGATGTGCAAGGGGTGCTGTTCTTCGCCTATGCCATCTCGGCGGGGGTCGACTGGTTGTACTCAGGTCTGCCCAGCAGGTTCCCCGACCTGAAGATCTGCCTGTCCGAAGGCGGGATCGGCTGGGTCGCCGGGCTTTTGGATCGCCTGGACCACATGCTGAGCTATCACGCGATGTACGGCACCTGGCAGGCACATGGCGAAAGCCTTACCCCGGCAGAGGTTTTCACCCGCAATTTCTGGTTCTGCGCGGTGGAGGACAAATCGTCGTTCGTGCAGCGCGACCGGATCGGCATGGACAACATCATGCTGGAGGCCGACTACCCCCATTGCGACTCCACCTGGCCGCACACCCAAGCAACGATCCACGAGCAAATCGGCGATCTGCCCCAGGACGTCATCCGGAAGTTCACCTGGGAGAACGCGTCTCGCTTGTACCGCCACCCCGTGCCGGACGCAGTGCAGCAGGACCCCGACGCGTTCTAGGGCGATTTCGCGCTACCGCTGTGCGGACACGGGCAGTCTCCCCGGTTGAGGGCGACCTCGGCGGGCGCCGCCAGGCGGGGTGGTCCGCCGGCCTGGGCGGAGTCGAGCAGCACTGGCGCCGAGGACACCGGCGGCGTCGACGCGACGGCCTGGCACGACGGTGCGCCTACCCAGTCCATGAATTGCCAGATGGCAGCGACCAAAGCGATGAGCAACAGGGCCGTCGCGATCGCATGGGCCACCAAGTAGTAGCGATATCCGGAGGGGGACTGGGGCGAACCGTCGCCGGCGGCAACCATTCTGTACATCGCGTATCCCATCGGCATGGGCCTCCCTTTCTGACCTAACCGTGTTAACCGTCACATCCGCTCGGTAGTGCTTCGGAGCCGCGACCGACACGGATGACCGCCGGTCGCAATCAGGTCTAGAAGCCGCTGCGCACAATGCGCAAAAGCTCAAAATCGCTTGTTGCGTGGCTATCGAGCACAAGCGCGTCACGGGCGCCGTCGCTCCGTAGCTTCGGATGCAGCCAAGCAGCCAGCGTGCGGGGTGCCACGCACCTGCACCGACCCGCCGCCGGGCACATGCTCCTGCACCAGGACCCAGAATGCGTCAGCGATGCAATCGACCGCGTCATCGGGACACAGCGCCCGTACGCCCGCGGCGCGGCCGGTTGATTGCCGCGGCGGCTATGCGCCGCATGACTTTAGAACGCGAAGCGATTGAGCACGTCGTAGTTGCCGAGCGGTGTGGTGTTGACCAGCCGCCACAACAGCCGCAGTGACGCCGAGGGTATGCGTTCGTAGAGTGCCCCCACGCGGGACTGCTCGAGGAAGCGCAGCCGCGGGTTCCATCGCTCGAGTTCGCGGACATCCCGGATGCCCCACTTGGTGATGCCCTTGGTGAGCACCTTGGACAGCCGCGGCCCCATGGGCGAGGTCGTGTCGAAGAGGAGCTCGCCGCCGCGGAACCGGTCGGTGAGGTTCTGCAGCAGCCTGCGCACCTCGGGCTCGGTGAGGTACATGATGAGTCCCTCGGCGATCATCAGGGTCGGGCGATCGGTGGGTATCTCGTCGAGCCATGCCTCATCGGTCACGGACGAGCCGATCATCCGGTAGCCGTCGCGGTCGTCGTACAGCTTGCGTCGCAACGCGATTACGTCCGGTTGGTCGACATCGAACCACAGCACGTCTTCAGGTGGACACAACCGGAACGCCCGGGTGTCCATGCCGCACCCGAGGTGCAGCACGACGGCGTTCGGATGCCGGCGCAGGAAGTCGGCGCACCAGTCGTCGAGCTGTTTGGCGCGCATCGTGACCAGGTACTGGTTGGACCCGGGTCGCATCGAGCGGCGCATCCGGGCCCAGTCGTAATCGATGCGGTCCACCGCCTCCGCGGCCGCCGCATCGCCCAGAATCGGTGCCGGCGAACCATTTTCGTAGGCCCGCAGGTACAACGTGCACAGGTTCGTCCACTCCACCGACCCCCACGGCACGTTGGTGAAGTCGACTTTGTCCGTCCGAGTCACGACCGTTTCCTTCCCTCCCGGTATTCGGTCCACATCCGCATGAGCTGGTCGCGATAGGCCTGGGTGCAGAACTCGCAGAAATCGCGGAAGTCCTCGACACGCTGTCGCTGCTCGGCGCGGTCGTCGCCCAACACGGACAAAGCGAACTCGGCGGGCTCGATGCCCCGACGCATCAGCGACAGCTGCGTTTCCAGAACGCTGGTGAATCCGCCCGGCGTGACCCGGTAGAGGTGTTGACGATTCGGGCTCGGCAACCGCTCTACCATGCCGCCGTCCTGCAGTTGCCGGGCGACGGTACTGATCGAGGCCTTGCTCACCGATAGCGCGGCGGCTAGCTGGGTCAACGACTGCTGGGGCGGATCACAGATCAGTAGCCACCCATATATGCGGCCCATGGTGCGGCTGGCGCCGAGCAGCTCGAAGAACAAACCTATGCGGTCGACGAACTCGCCCTCTTCCGGAGACATAGGCCTCGCTTTGTTCGTTCAGTACGTACTAAACGCAGATTACAATACCCCGCGAGGCGGGGAAAGGCATTCAGAGTTGGAGGGGTCCGACACGCGAAGCGGGTCGGTATCGATCAGAGGTCGGAGACCAATCGGCGCAGAATGTCGGCCGCGGGTTCGGCGGTGGCGTGCCGGTACCCGGTGCCCGCCCACAGGTGGACGTAGTCCGGTTTGCCCGCCGCGGCGGCCGCCTTGCGCATCGGGCTGGTGAGGTAGTGAATCGCCGGATAACCCAGCGGCGCCTCCGCCTCGTGGGCGTCGATGAACGCGTTGCGCAGGCCGCGTGCGGGGCGACCGGTGAAGGCGCGGGTGATGACCGTCTCTGTGTAACCGGGATCGGCAAGGGCGGCCTGGTGCGTGGCCGAGGCGCCGCTTTCGGTGGCGCGCAACAAGACCGTGCCGACCGCGGCCGCCGTGGCACCCGCCCGGATCACCTCGGCCACCGCGGCGGGGGTGGCGAGCCCGCCCGCGGCCAGAACCGGCAGCGGCACCCTCGCGACGATGCTCTTGACGAGGTCGACGATCGGGACGGGCGTCAACGGTTTGCGCGGCGAGAGGGTACCCGAGTGCCCGCCGGCGGCCGCAGCCTGCACGGCCAGCATGTCAACCCCGGCTTCGTGGGCCTGCGCTGCCTCGTCGGGCGTGGTCACCGTCTGCACCACAACGCTATTGGCCTTTTTCAGGGCGGTGATCACGTCGCCCGGCGGTATCCCGAACGTGAACGACACCATGGGCACGGGGTCGTCGAGTAGCAACGCCACCTTCTCGTCGAACCTGTCGGTGTCCTCGATCGGCTCGGCGGGAAGGGTCAGGTCGAACTGGTCGGCCTCCTTCTGGACGATCGCGGCGTATTCGCTGTAGCGGTCCGGGTCGATAGGCAGGGGATTGGGCGCAAAGACGTTGATGCCGAACGGGATTCCCTCGGCTCGGACCTTCTTGATCTCGGCCTCGACGGCCTCCACGGTCTTGTAGCCGGCCGCCAGCATGCCCAGCGCACCCGCCCGGTTCGCGGCCGACACCATCGCCGGGGTAGTGGGGCCACCCGCCATCGGGGCGGCGACCAGCGGAATGGACATCCCAAACTGTTCCAGCATTTCGGTGCCCCTTCGACGTCAAGGCGTGGCGTGCATCGAGCGTTATCCCGACAATATCGACCACAGCGTCGCGTCAAACATTCCATCCCGACCCAGGACCTGACAGGATGCTTCACCGTGACGCGGCCTAATTTTCTTGTGATCGTGGCGGACGACCTCGGGTTTTCCGACATCGGCGCGTTCGGTGGCGAGATCAACACGCCGAACCTCGATCGGCTGGCCCACGCGGGCATCCGGTTCACCGACTTCCATTCCGCGCCGGCGTGCTCGCCGACGCGGGCGATGCTGCTGACCGGCACCGACCACCATGTCGCCGGCATCGGCACGATGCTCGAGGTCGCGCTCCCCGGCTTCCAGGGCGCGCCCGGTTACGAGGGCCACCTCAACGACCGGGTCGTGGCGCTGCCCGAGCTGCTGCGCGACGCCGGATATCTGACGCTGATGTCGGGCAAGTGGCATCTGGGCGACACCATCGAAACGTCGCCGTGGGCCCGCGGATTCGAGCGCTCGTTCGCGCTGCTGCCGGCCGGCGCCAGCCATTACGGCCCCGCCGCGGGCGGCGGCTTTTCGCCCGTGCAGACGCTTTACACCGAGGACGATCGATTCGTCACCGTCGGCGAGGACTTCTACTCCTCCGACTTCTACACAGACACGCTGCTGCGCTACTTCCAGGAACGCTCTCCGGAGGACGACCGGCCGTTCTTCGCTTACCTGCCATTCCAGGCGCCGCACTGGCCATTGCAGGCGCCCGACGAGTCCATCGCGACCTACCGCGGCCGCTACGACGCGGGTCCGGACGCCCTGCGGGAGGAACGCCTGGCCGCGCTCAAGAAGCTCGGTCTGTGCCCACCCGACGTCGCGGCACACCCCGTCGTGGCGGACGGCGCCCCCGAGTGGGACGACATGACCGACGACGAGCGCGCGCGCTCGGCCCGCAGCATGGAGGTCTACGCCGGGATGGTGGACCGCATGGATCAGAACATCGGCCGGGTGATCGACTACCTGGCGGGCACCGGTGAACTGGACAACACGGTGGTGATCTTCTTGTCCGACAACGGCGCCGAGGGCGCGATGGTCGAGGCGATGCCGCTGCGCGGGCCGCAAATCGTCGCGCAGATCGAAACGTATTGCGACAACAGCCTCGACAACCTCGGCCGCCCCACCTCGTTCATCTGGTACGGGCCGCGCTGGGCGCAAGCGGCCACGGCGCCGTCGCGCCTGCACAAGGCGTTCACCACCGAGGGCGGGATCCGGGTGGTGGGCTTTTTGACCTGGCCGGGCTTTTCCCGGCAGGCCGAGATCGGCACGGCGTTCACCACCGTCATGGACATCGCCCCGACCGTGCTGGAACTGGCCGGCATCGCGCATCCGGGCACCGCCCACAACGGGCGCTATCAAGGCCGCGAAGTCGAACCCATGCGCGGCCGCTCCCTGGTTCCGTACCTGGCCGGGGACAGCGAAGCGGTGCACGACGCCGAGACCGGCACCGGCTGGGAGTTGTTCGGGCGCAGGGCAATCCGCCAGGGCGACTGGAAGGCGCTCTATCTGCCCGTGCCGTACGGTTCGGGCGCCTGGCAGCTCTACGACCTGTCCGCCGACCCGGGCGAGACCGACGACCTGGCCGCGGTGCGGCCCGACAAGCTGACCGAGCTGGTGGCGCTGTGGGACCGCTACGTGGAGGAAACCGGGGTGATCCTCGACCCAGTCTCGGTGTTCGACGCCGACCTGCAGTCCTTCGAGCGCTGATGGCTCAGACAACCACCTGCGCGATCATCGGCGGCGGCCCGGCCGGCATGGTCCTCGGGCTGCTGCTGGCCCGGGCGGGCGTGGAGGTCACGCTGCTGGAGAAGCACGGGGATTTCCTTCGCGATTTTCGCGGCGACACCGTGCATCCGACCACGATGCGGTTACTCGACGAGCTGGGCCTGTGGGAGCGCTTCGCGAAGCTGCCCTTCACCGCGGTGAGCAACGCGAAGTTTGAGTCCGACGGGCGCTCGGTGACCTACGTCGACTTCGGGCGGCTCGGGCCTTTTGGCCAACCCCATCCCTTTGTCGCCATGGTGCCGCAGTGGGACTTGCTCAACCTGCTCGCCGACGCGGCCCAGGCAGAGCCGAGCTTCACCTTGCGGATGAAGACGGAAGCCACGGGCCTGCTGCGGGAGGGCGGCCGGGTCGCCGGGGTCCGCTACCACGGGCCCGACGGCCCCGGTGAGTTGCGGGCCGAGCTGATCGTGGCCTGCGACGGCCGGTCGTCGATCGTGCGCCGCGAGACCGGCCTGAAGACGCGGGAATACCCGGTGAACTTCGACGTTTGGTGGTTCCGGTTGCCGCGCAAACACGCCGCGCAATTCTCCTTCCTGCCGCGCGTGGCTCCCGGCAAGGCGCTCGGTGTGATCCCGCGCGAAGGCTACGACCAGATCGCCTACCTCGGCCCCAAAGGGACGGACGCCCAGTTGCGCGCTCGGGGCATCGAGGAGTTCCGCCGCGATGTCAGCGCGCTGCTGCCGGACGCGTCCGAGGCGGTGGCTGCCCTGACTTCCATGGACGACATCAAGCACCTCGACGTCCGGGTGGATCGGCTGCGCCCCTGGCACACCGACGGGCTGCTGTGCATCGGCGACGCCGCGCACGCGATGTCTCCGCTCGGAGGCGTCGGCATCAATCTGGCGGTCCAGGACGCCGTTGCGGCCGCGACGATCTTGGCCGAACCACTGAGACAACACCGCGTCACGATTCGCGAGCTGGCGGCCGTCCGCCGCCGCCGCCTTTTCCCGACCGCGGTGACCCAGGCGGTGCAACGGGTGCTGCAGAAGCGGCTGCTCGGCCCGCTGCTTCGCGGCGCCGACCCCACGCCGCCGGCGGCCTTGTTCAGCGTGATCGAGCGGCTGCCGTGGCTCTCGTTCCTGCCGGCGTACTTCATCGGCGTCGGGGTGCGGCCCGAGCACGCGCCCGCCTTCGCCCGTCGATAGCCGCCGAGATCGACGCAAGCGCGGAAAAGTGCGAGTGAGCCGCACGCTGGCGTCGATTTGGGCGATGGCCGCGGCCAGACATGACCAGCTGCTAGCGTCGGCTCCGTGTCTGGACAGGGGAGCCCGTTGCGGATCGGCATCCTGGGCGCGGCCCAGATCGCACCGTTGGCGCTCGTAAACCCGGCCAAGGAAGACAGCGAGGTCGCGGTGGCCGCCGTGGCGGCGCGCGATGCGTCGCGCGGGCGGGCCTTTGCCGACAAGCACGGCATTCCGCGGGTGCACGAAAGCTACGACGCGCTGATCGCCGACCCCGACCTCGACGCGGTTTACATCCCGCTCCCGAACGGCTTGCACGGCCGGTGGACGCGTGCGGCGCTGGCTGCGGGCAAGCATGTCTTGTGCGAAAAGCCGTTCACCGCCAACGCGGCCGAGGCCCGTGAGGTCGCCGAACTGGCCGCGAATTCGGATCGGGTGGTGATGGAGGCCTTCCACTATCGCTATCACCCGCTGACTCGTCGCGTCGAGGAGATCATCGCGTCGGGCGAGCTGGGCAAGCTCAAGCGGGTGGAGGCCGCGCTGTGCTTCCCGCTGCCGAGGTTTTCCGACATCCGCTACAACTATTCGCTCGCCGGCGGCGCCACGATGGACGCCGGGTGCTACGCGGTTCACATGGTCCGCACGTTCGGCGGTTCGACGCCGGAAGTCGTTTGGGCAAAAGCAAAATTGCGCGACCCGCGAGTCGACCGGGCCATGACCGCCGAGGTCCGGTTCGCCGGCGGCCACACCGGCCGGGTCCGCTGCTCGATGTGGTCGGCACGCCTGTTGCAGATCAACGCCAAGGTGGTCGGCGAACACGGCGAGGTGCGCGTATTGAATCCGGTGCTGCCCAACCTTTTCCATCGGCTCACGGTCCGCTCACGCGACGGCAGGCGCGTCGAGCGTTTCGGGCGACGCGCCTCCTACGCCTACCAACTCGACGTCTTCGCGGCGGCGGTGCTGCGCCGCGAACCGATCAGGACGACTCCGGAAGACGCGATCGAGAACATGACCGTCATCGACGCCATTTATCGCGCCGCCGGCCTCCCGCTCCGAGAACCGAGCTAAGCGCACCCAGACCGTGCCACGATGGATCCGTGCGCGCGTTCGCCTGCCCCGTTTGTCGGGGCTTCGCACCATTCGAGTCGCGGCGTTGCCCGAGTTGCTCGGCCGAGCTGGGATTGCACATCCCAAGCCAAACCATGGTCGCGACCTCATCGGGCACGGCCGTACTCGACGGCCAGGCATGGGTCGCGTGCACGCGATCGGTCACCCTCGGCTGCAATTGGCTGGTTCCCGAGCAACAGGGATTCGGCGGCCAGCAGGGGCGATGCCTCGCCGATTCGCTGATCCGTCGCGAGCCGGAGGCGGACGACACCATCGCCATGGAAAAGCTGATGTCCACCGCGTTTGCGCTGCGGCGGTTGATTTATCAGCTTGTCGATATCGGGCTGCCGGTCGACCCGTATTGGCGTCACGACGGAGGGCTTGCATTCGATCTGCTGTCCAGTTTTACGGGCGGCGAGCGCATCGTGATCGGTCATGCGGGCGGGGTGATCACGATCGATCTGGTCGAGTCGCTGGACGCCTATCGAGAGTCGTTGCGGGTGCACCTCGGCGAGCCCTACCGCACCATGCTGGGTCATTTCCGGCATGAGGTCGGCCACTATTACCAGAGCGTTCTGGTGGAACGCGATCCCGGCGCGGCGCGCTATCTCGACGAGTGCCGCAAAATCTTCGGCGACGAACGCGCCGACTATCAAGAGGAGATCGCGCGTCACTACAAATTCGGTGCCCCGCCGAACTGGAGCGACTCCTACATTTCCGAATACGCGACGATGCATCCTTGGGAGGACTTCGCCGAGTGCTTCGCGCACTACCTGCACATCACCGACCTCGTCGACACCTGCTGTGAGGCGGGACTGATCTTGCACGCCAACAGGCTTCGCTTCTCTTTCCCGCGCGACGTCGTTCCCGTTGCGTCGCACGACGATGCACCGATCGAGCAGGTGTTGGATGACTGGAAATGGTTGGCGGTGTTCTTCAATCGGGTCAACGCGGCGATGGGCAAGAACCCGCTCTACCCGTTCCAGATCCCGCCACCGGTCGTCCGCAAGTTGGCCTTCGTGCACAAAGTGATCCGCGAGCAGGCTGTCTCACGTTCGGGCAACTAGAGGCAAGGAGACGCAGATGTGTCGCTGGGTTGGGTACCTGGGCAGCCCGATCGCGCCCCGGGAATTGCTACACGATCCGCCGCGGTCGCTTATCGAGCAGAGCCGCAGGCACGCCCCTAACATGGAGATTCCCAACGGCGACGGCACCGGGCTGGGCTGGTATGAGCACCGCGCGGAACCTGCGCTGTTTCGCAGCATCACGCCGGCGTGGGGCGATGACAATCTCCTGGAACTGGCCACGGAGATCCGGACGCCGCTGTTCCTCGCCCACGTGCGCGCCGGGACCGGGACTCCGGTGCAGCAGAGCAACTGTCACCCGTTCCGCTACCGCAATTGGCTGTTTGTGCACAACGGATATATCGGCGGATATCACAAGTTGCGCCGGGACCTGCTGCTCGCCGTGCATCCCGACTTGTTTGGCAACATCGCCGGTTCCACCGATTCGGAATTGATGTTCCACCTCGCGCTCACCTTCGGCCTCACGGACGATCCGATCGCCGGGATCGCTCGGATGGCGGGTTACATTGAAGCGGTCGCCGCCGCGGCGAAGGTGGCTGAACCCGCCCTCCAGATGACGGTAGGGCTCAGCGACGGCGTACGCCTGTACGCCGCCCGTTACGCCAGCGGGCCGCAAGCGAATACCCTTTACGTGAGCGAAGATCCGGAGTCGGTGCGGATGCTGTATCCGGACAACGAAAAATTCGAGCACTTTGGTGATGATGCCCGCGTGGTGGTGTCTGAGCCGCTGACTCGATTGCCGGGAATGTGGCGGGAACTGGCCGCCGGGACCGCATTGATCATCGACCAGGACATCGAAGAGCGAGCCTTCCAGCCGATCGGCCCGCAGGCTGCCTGACTACAACAAACGGCGCGCGGCCTCGACGCACGGGCGCAGTCGATCGATCGGGCTGACGCCGGCCAGCGCCAGTGATCGCCGCGGCACCTCGAGTTCGATCACGATGTCGGGCGGAAGCGCGGACAGGATGTCGCCCAGCGGCAGTTCGCCTTCGCCGGGAACCATGCGCTCAAACATGGCTTCCTCCATGTAATTGTCCATGCGCGGCCGCAGCGTCGTGTCGTTGAGTTGGGCGTAGCCGACGCAGTCGGGGTCGGCGGCCGCGACGTCGGCGGCGCCGGCCCCGGATCGCACCAGGTGCATGGTGTCGATCAACACGCGGAAGTCGGGCCGTCCGACGTGCTTTCGGGCGGCCAGCGCGGTGGGCAGGTCGCCGACGGTCAGGCCGGGGACCGGTTCGACCACCGTGTCGATGCCACGTTGGGCGGCCAGTTCCGTCAGCACCGCGAACTGGTCGAAGGTGCGGCCCAGATCCGGATCGAGGCTGACGACATTGATCCGCGGGACACCGAGTTCGGCCAGCGCGTCGAGGTCCCCCGAGAAGCTGCCCATGTCGGCGTCGGGCAGCACCAGGAACCCGTCGCCGAGCGAGATGGTGACGCCGCGGTGATCCATGGCGGCGAGCACGTCTCGCCGCGTTTGCGCGTCCTGCAGCGAGAACGGCGCGTAGCCGAGCGGCACCAGCGGTTGGCCCCGTACAACGGCCGACATGTACCCGCAGCCAAGGTCCGCGGTGAGGTTGACGAATTCGACTGGCGGAAGCCCGAATCCGCAGAGGAAACCGATACCCAGCCGATCTGTATTCATCCGCGGGGTCCGGTCAAGCGGGCCGCCCCGCCAGCTTGGCCAACTGGTCGGTGGCTCGGGGTGTTTGGGTGGTCAATGCGATCCGCCCCGAAGTGACTTGCTCTTCGATGATCGGCGATAGATAGCCCTGGGCTCGTGGTTCCGCGCACTTTCGATGAGATCGGGGTGAGAGTTCCAGGTGTAGAACACAACTCGCCGCGCCCGAGGATTCGCAACCAGGACCCCGATCTCTTCATGATCGGATTCGAGTTGGGCGAATGAGTCGTACAAGACGACGTCGACGGCGTCATCGACGGGGATGGTGGAGTCGAGCTCTGCGATCGCAACACGGTCGCGGTACGGGTCCAGCATGTTGGCCACCCCTTTCACGACGACGTCGTAGTCATCGACAAGTGCGACCGTGATCGGTGCGCGCGGAGGCATGTCGGGGACATTACCTCCCTAGGGGTGTACTGCTGCCCCCCTTAGGGGTGGTCAACTGAAGTCAGCGTCGGGCCAACCGACCCGACCAGTCTCCGTCAGCGACTGCGAGAAGAAAGGCCTCACCATGATCATTCTCGGCATTGTCCTGCTGATCGCAGGATTCCTGCTCAAGATGTCAATCCTGTGGACCATCGGGATCATCCTTGTCGTCATCGGCGCGATCCTGGCGATCGTGGGTCACACCGGACGCGCTATCGGCGGCCGCCGGCACTACTTCTGAAACCATCCGTCGGCCACATCGCTGGAGCCGGCTTCGTGGTGCACGCCACAAAATGGGCGTTTGCCTCGGCGCGGGCTGGGCTATTCGACACGAGTATGAGAGGAGCACGAGATGCCCGTTTGGGAATGGATTTTGATCGCGGCCTCCGTCGTTATCGTGGTCGCCGCGCTGGTTGTCGTAGCGAGCTTGATGCGCAGCCGCAGGAAAACAGCGCGTATGAAGCAGCACTATGGCCGCGAGTACGAGCGTCTGGTATCGCGGACGGGTGACCCGAAGGCCGCCGAGAAGGAACTGACCGCTCGCGAACGTAAGCGGGACACACTCGACATCGTTCCATTGACGCCGTCGGCGCTATCGGACTTCGCCACCCGCTGGCAGCAGGTGCAAACGCAGTTCGTCGACAACCCGGCGACCGCTGTAGGTGTCGCCGATCGTCTGGTGAACGCGGCAATGCGCGCGCGGGGCTATCCGGTCGACGACTTCGATCAGCGGGCGGCTGACATCTCGGTGGACCACCCGCAGATCGTCGAGAACTACCGCGCGGCGCACGGCATTCACCTTGCGCAGCAGCAGGACGGGGACGTCAGCACCGAACAGCTGCGGGAGGCGTTCGTGCACTACCGGGCGCTGTTCGAAAAGTTGCTCGAGAACACAACAGATGACAACACGTCACAGGAGGCAAGCGCATGACAACGCACGATCATCCAACACTGACCGGTTCGGACCCTGAGTCCCAGGCCCCGCAGTCGGGAACGGGTCCGGTCGGCGAGCACACGACGCGGACGGCGGCCAACCCCACGACCGTTTCTGGCGAGCCGTCACCGCCGTTGGGCGCACCAGCGCCTTTTGGTCAGGAGCAGAATCAAAATCAGCCGCCGGTCACGCCGGCGGACCCCTCGACCGCTCCCGGCGAAACGGCGCCCACCGGTGAGGCTGCGGCAGTGCCTGCGGGGCATTCGGGCGAGGAAGCCGAATCACCAACGAAGCCATCGTTATTCGCCGATGAAGAACTCGGGGACTTGCGCGCGCGGTGGGCCGCCGTGCAGGCGGCTTTTGTCGATGATCCGAAGGAGTGTGTCCACAAGGCTGATCATCTGGTCTCTGATCTGGTCGAACAGCTAACGACTGGTTTCGCCCACGCGCGCTCGCGCCTCGAAGAACAGTGGGCTCGCGGGGAGGAAGCGTCCACCGAAGACCTCCGCTTGGCCCTGATGCACTATCGCGAGTTTTTCGAGAGGCTGCTCGCCGTGTAACGCCACTAATAAAGCGGTGCCGCAGCGCATTTCGGCTCCGGGCAGCCGACGAAGCGACCCGCGGCAGGTATCGCCGCCCCAGACACTGTGGCGGCGATACCTGCTTGTGTTGCGTCGACGTCGAAGCGGCTGCGACCCTTTTGCTGACACTACAAATATAGAGTAGCCTCGTGGTTCAAGCTAACTAGCTCCACGTCCGTCGGCAGGAAAGCTACTGCTCATGGCCCGACCCACATCCGCTGTACCGCAACGACGCAAGCCCAACCCGGCCGAGCGCCGCCGCGACCTGTGCGATGCGGCGATCCAGCTGTTGGCCGGCGACGGGGTCAAGGGGCTGAGTCATCTCAAGGTCGACCGCAAGGCCGGCGTGCCCGACGGCACGACCTCGTTTTATTTCCGAACCCGCTCGGCGCTGTTGCGCGCGGTGGCCGAGCGGCTGGCCGAGCTGGATCTGGCCACGCTGCAATCCGTCGCCGACGGCGCGGACGGGCCGGGGAAGCGTCCATTGCCGTCGCGGTTGTCGCAGGTGGTCATACAGGCGGGCACCGAGCCCCAGTTGTCCCGGACGAAGGCCAGGTACGAGCTCACCATGCAGGCCAGCCGCGACCCCGCGCTCGCCGCGATTCTGCAGCAGGCAACGGACGGATTCACCAAGCTGCACCGCGAAATCCTGGTGCAGCTGATGCCGCACGGCGCCGATTTGGATCCGGCCGTGGTCGAGGATCTGAGCAATGTCACGCTGACGTTCATCAACGGTCTGCTGATGCGGTCGGCCCACGGCGACCGGATCGTGGACAGCGCAGAGCAGCTCGACGGCATCTTGTCGGCTATTGCCGCCGGCATTTTGAAAAGTCCCATCAAGGGCCGCCTGACCGAAAGCGGCGGGCGTCCGGCGCGTCGCCGCCGGGTGGCCGCATCCGGTTGAGTGTCGTGTCCGGGTCTTGCCAGAGTATCCGCGGTATGGTTCTCTACGAGAATAGAGTAGGCCCTGCCGAGGCAAAAGCATTTAAGCGGAGTGTACAAATTGCCCGAACAGATTCGGCGCTGACGCGAACCGGCGGCAGGCATCTTTACGGAAATCCGGAAACGGAAGCGGTAGGAGGCATTTCGTGACGACGAGCACCGACAGCGATGTTCATTTCGATCCGTACGATGTCGAGCTCATCACCGACCCGTACCCGATGTTCGCGCGCCTGCGCGACGAGGCGCCGCTTTATTACAACGCCGAATACGACTTTTTCGCATTGAGCCGGTACGCCGACGTCACCAAGGCGCTGGTCGACCACACCACCTTCAGCTCGGCGCGCGGCGCGATCCTGGAATTGATCAAGGCCAACCTGGAAATCCCGCCGGGCATGCTGATCTTCGAGGACCCGCCGATCCACGACGTGCACCGCAAGCTGTTGTCGCGGATGTTCACGCCGCGCAGGATCGCGGCGCTGGAGCCGATGATCCGCGAGTTCTGCGCTCAATGCCTGGATCCGCTGGTGGGCTCGGGCCGATTCGACTTCGTCGCCGACCTGGGTGCGCGAATGCCCATGAAAGTCATCAGCATGCTGCTCGGCATTCCCGAGGACGACCAGGAGTACATCCGCGACCGGGGCAACGCCCAGCTGCGCACCGAGGCCGGCAAGCCCATGAAGGCCGCCGAACACGGCCTCTCGGTGGGCGAGCAGTTCGAGGCCTACATCGACTGGCGCGCCGAGCATCCTTCCGACGACATCATGACCGAGCTGCTCAACGTCGAGTTCGTCGACGAGGCGGGAACGACCCGGCGGCTGACCCGCGAAGAGATCCTCGTGTACCTCAACGTCGTCGCCGGAGCGGGCAACGAAACGACGACACGCCTGATCGGTTGGGCGGGAAAGGTTCTCGCCGAGCACCCCGATCAGCGTCGGGATCTCGCCCAAAGCCCGGGGCTCATCCCGCAGGCCATCGAGGAGGTGCTGCGCTACGAGCCACCCGCGCCCCACGTTTCGCGGTTCGTGACCCGCGACGTCAGGTTCTATGACCGGACGGTGCCCGAAGGCAGCGTGATGATGATGCTTCTCGGTGCCGCGTGCCGCGACCCCCGCCAGTTCGGCCCGGACGCAAACGACTTCAACATCCATCGCACCGCCCGACCGCACCTCACCTTCAGCGTTGGAACCCATTTCTGTCTGGGCTCGGCACTCGCGCGACTCGAAGGGCGCGTCGCGCTCGAGGAAATTCTCAAGCGATTCCCCGAATGGGAGGTCGACATGACCAACGCGATGCTCAGCCCCACGTCGACCGTGCGGGGTTGGGAATCCATGCCCGCCCTGGTGCCCAGATGACCGGCCGGGTCGCGGGCAAGGTCGCATTCATCAGCGGCGCGGCTCGAGGTCAGGGCCGCAGTCATGCCGTGCGCCTGGCGCAGGAAGGCGCCGACATCATCGCCATCGACATCTGCGGACCGATCGACAATTTGGCCTATCCGCATTCGACCCCTGAGGATCTCGCCGGAACGGCGGACCTGGTCAAGGGCCACAACCGCCGCATCGTGACGGCCCAAGTTGACGTCCGCGATTACGACAAGCTCAAAGCCGCCGTCGACAGCGGCGTGGAACAACTCGGGCGGCTCGACATCATCGTCGCCAACGCGGGTGTGGGTACCGACGGCAGGAAGCTGCACAAGATTCGGGAGAACGTCTGGCAGGACATGATCGACATCAACTTGAGCGGCGTGTGGCACACCGTGAAAGCGGGTGTACCCCACATTCTTTCGGGTCGCCGCGGTGGCTCAATCGTGCTCACCAGCTCGGTCGGCGGCCGCAAGGCCTACCAGAACACCGGCCACTACGTGGCCGCCAAGCATGGCGTCCTCGGCCTGATGCGGGCCTTCGCCGTGGAACTGGGCCAGGACATGATCCGGGTCAACTCGGTGTTGCCCACTCAGGTCAGCACCACGATGGTGATGAATGACAACACGTATCGGCTCTTTCGCCCGGACCTGCCCAACCCCGGACCCGACGACTTCGCGCCGATCTCGACCATGATGCACACCTTGCCGGTGCCCTGGGTGGAGGCCGCCGACATCAGCAACGCCGTTTTGTTCTTCGCCTCTGACGAATCTCGTTATGTCACCGGCGTTTCGCTTCCTGTCGACGCAGGCAGCTTGCTCAAGTAGAGACTGACGAATTGGAGAGGACCATGCCCGAATACGACTACGAAGAGATGAAGAAGGAAGCCGAGCAGTACATCAAGTTCGAGAAGGACACGAAGAACCGAATCGCCTACATCACCTTCGATCGTCCGGAGGCGCAGAACTCCACCACGTTGGGAATGCGGCAGAACTACGCCGATCTGATCCACAAGTGCAACGTCGACGACGATGTCAAGGTCGTGGTGATCCGCGGCGAGGGCGAGGATTTCGGCAGCGGCGGGGACCTGCCCGAACAGCGCGGAATGCTCGAGAACCCCGGCATGCCGCTGTTGCATGAGCTTGCGATCAACGACGACGACGTCAAATACCCGCCAGGCGGCTCGTATCGGTACCTGTCCACCGTGACCGACTTCTACGCCAAGGCGCGCGCGGGGAACCGCCCGCTGCAGGAGCTGCGCAAGATCAGCATCATCGAAGCCAAGGGGTACTGCTACGGGTGGCACTTCTATCAGGCCGGCGACGCCGATTTGGTGATCGCCTCCGACGATACGCTTTTCGGGCATCCCGCCTTCCGCTATGTGGGTTGGGGCCCGCGCCTGTGGTGGTGGGCCGAGACGATGGGGCTGCGGAAGTTCTCCGAAATGCTGTTCACCGGGCGGCCGTTCAGCGCCAAAGAGATGTACGAGTGTGGCTTCGTCAACAGCGTGGTGCCCCGCGAAAAGCTCGAAGACGAAACGCTGAAGTACGCGATGGCGTGTTCCCGTTCTCGTCCCACCGACACCGTCGCGGTGCAGAAGACCTTCCTGGAGCTGTACAAGCAGCACAAGGGGGAGTACTTCGGGAGCCTGCTCACCGGGATGGTCGAGGGCATGCTGCCGCTGATCGCCAACGACCAGGAGAACGACGTCGACCTCACCGAGGGAACCTTCAGCAGGGGTCTCAACAACGTGGTGAAGGACAACGACATGAACTTTCCGCCGGAGTGGCGCCTGAGCCGCTCGGGGCGCAAGAAGCCCTGACACGCGCATGGCGGCTCTAGCCGGTATCCGGATCGTTGAGCTGGCCGAAACGGTCGCGGGGGAGTACTGCGGAAAACTGCTGGCCGACTTCGGCGCCGACGTGATCAAGGTCGAGGCGCCGGGGTGCGGCAGCCCCACCCGGGCGATGGCACCCGTCGTCGCTCGGGACGCCGGCCCCGAGGGCAGCGCACTGTTCGCCTACCTCAACACGAACAAGCGCTCCGTCGTTCTCGACGCCGACTCGACGCCGGGCGCCGAGCGTCTGGACCAGCTGATCGCCACCGCCGACGCGGTCATCGAAGACCGCGCCGCGGACTGGTCCGGGCGGCACCCCAACGTGGTGTTCTGCTCGATCACCCCCTACGGGCAGAATGCTGCCGCCGGGAATGCCCAGAGCATCAACGTCTTTCATGACAGCGGGTGGGGGTATCACACGCCCAGCCACGCCGATCCGGACAAGCCGCCGCTGCAGGGGCCGGGACGATTCCTGACCGACTACGAAGCGGGGCTGGACGCGGCTCTGTGTGTCGCGTCATCGCTGTTCGGGCGCCTGCACACCGGCCGGGGCGAGGAGATCGACATTTCCCAGCATGCCGTGCTGGTTTCCCGGGCCGACTGCATCCTGGGCCGATTCATCACCGGGGAGGTTCCCGCCGCGGGCGGCCGCGACGATTACGACCAGGCCGGCCCCGCATCGTTTTTCCCGTGCGCCGACGGCTACGTGTACCTGTACATGACCAGCCGCGCGCACTGGCTCGGCGTGAAGGAACTCCTCGGCCACCCGGAATGGCTCGACGCTTTCGACGAGGACTGGCTGGAGTTCTCCGTCACTGTCGACAAGGTCGCCGCTTTTCGGCGCGGGTTCGCCGCCTGGGTGCTCGGCGTGGCCAAGGACCGCGCGGCGGACAAAGCGCAGCGCCTGGGCGTGCCGTTGGTCCCGGTCAACGAGGCCGCGGATCTGCGCCGCTCGGCGCAATACCGCCACCGCGGTTTCTTCCAGAACGTCAGCCACCCCGCGCTGGGCGATGCGGCCTACCCCACCGTGCCGTACGCGCTCAGCGCATCCCCGGCCGAAATCACCTCCGCGGCACCGGCTCTCGGTCAGCACACCGCGCTATTCCTGGACCGCCCTCCTACCCGCCAGTCGTTGGTGGTCAAGTCGGCGCAGCTCAAGCCGCCCAGGGAGCCCCGCGGCGGACCGCTGCAAGGGGTGCGCGTCGTGGAGCTCACCAAGGTGTGGGCCGGCCCGTACGCCGGCAAACTGCTCGCGATGCTGGGCGCCGAAGTGATCAAGGTCGAAACCGCCGCCAACCCCGAGGAGATGCGCGCCTACGGCGGCACCGACCTCAATCACGCCCCTTACTTTTTGAGCATCAATCCCGAGATCCTCAGCGTGGATCTCGACATCAAGTCGGTCGAGGGCATGGCGCGGCTGCGCGAGCTGATCGCCCGCAGCGACATCGTGATCAACAACCTGCGCCCGGGTGCAATGGAGCGGCAGGGCCTGGCCTACGAGCAGCTGAAAGCGATCAAGCCCGACATCATCTCGGTGTCGATCAAGATGTGGGGGAACGACGGGCCGCTGGGGCATCAAACCGGTTACGCGCCATGCTTCGCCGCGCTCGCCGGGCTCGCGTCGCTGGTTGGCTACCCCGGTGGCCCCCCGCTCGGGACCAGCATGCGCTACGGCGATTCCACGGTCGGCGCGGCCGCCGCCTACGCTGCCGTAGTGGCATTGCTGCATCGCGACCTCAGCGGCGCGGGCCAATTCGTCGACGTGTCGGCCGTGGAAACACTCTCCTCGATGGTCGGCGACTGCCTGCTGGAACAAAGCCTCACCGGAAAACGGCTGGGGCCGAACGGCAACCGCCACGCCGATATGTGCCCGCACGGCTGCTACCCCTGCGCGGACGGCGCGTGGCTCGCGCTTGCCGTTTCCAGCGACGCCGAATTTCGCCGGCTGTGCGACGCGCTCGACGCCGGCGAGCTGGCCCTGGATCCGCGCTACGCCACGATGCACGCGCGACACCGTCATGCCGAAGCGCTGGACGCCGAGTTGGCGCGCCTCACCCGTAACCACGACGCCGAGGGGCTCGCGCACCGCCTGCGCGCGGCGGGGGTAGCGGCCAACAAGAGCGCCACCGCCCTCGATGTGATCGGCGATCAGCGACTGTGGGACCGCGAGCTGTACCGCTTCGTCAGCGATCACCGCGAAGGGCAGCGGCCGATCATCGGACCGTCCTGGCTGCTGGCGCGCTCCCCGGCCCGGATCGCACGCGGCGCACCGGACCTGGGCGAGGACACCGACTATGTGCTGCACGAGGTCCTCGGCGCCGGATCGCCCGCTGGGGGCGGCACATGACGGCGCTGCTGGCGGGCACCGCGGCCCTGGTGACCGGCGCCAGCAGCGGAATCGGCGCCGCGACGGCGAAGGCGCTGGCCGCACAGGGCGCCGCGGTGGGGCTCCTGGCCCGCCGAGCCGACCGGCTGGCCGAACTGAAGGACGACATCGAATCCGCAGGTGGCACCGCGCTGGTCGTGGCCGCCGACGTCACCGACGCCGAACAGGTATCGACCGCCGTTCAGGGCACCGTCGCGGAGTTCGGGCGGCTCGACACTGTGGTGAACAACGCCGGATTGATGCAATCCGCCCCCGCGGCCGAGGCGCGTCTGCAGGACTGGGATGACATGGTGGCCGTGAACGTGCAAGGCGTCCTCTACGTTACCCGCGCGGCGCTGCCACACCTGGTCGACGCCGCGGCCAGCGCACCGCGCGGGGTGGCCGATCTGGTCACCATCAGTTCCACCGCCGGATGGGTGTCCCGGCCCAACACCGCGGTCTATTCGCTGACCAAGTTCGGCGTGAACGCTTTCAGCGAGGCCGTGCGTCAGGAGGTGCTCGGTAAGCGGGTCCGCGTCGGAGTGGTCGGTCCCGGCACCGTCGACACCGAGATCTTCAGCCACCTGGCCGCACCGTCGCGGGAAGCCATCGAGCGCCAGACCGCCGGGATGGTCAAGCTGCGCCCCGAGGACATCGCCGATGCGGTCCTTTACATGGTGACGCGCGACCGACGGGTGTCCGTCAACCACATGTTGGTGCGCGCGGCCGAACAGACGTGGTGACGGACAAGGGGATTCACCGGCATGTGACCGGCGACCACTTGGGCCTGCCATTCCCAGCCGATCCCGCCGGCCTACGTGAGGGCGGGGCGCGGTTTCTCACCGACGCGTTTCAAGCCTCGGGGGCGCTCGGCGACGACAACAGGATCACGGGCATCACCGAGTTTCGTGAGGTCGCCGGCGGCAGCACCGGACGCAAGGCCGTGCTGTCGGTCCACTACGACCGGCCGCAGCCGGGTCTGCACACCGACCTGTTCGTCAAATTCTCCCGCGACTTCGACAACCCGATGCGCGACCGCGGGAGGACGCAGATGGAACCGGAGGTCCGGTTCGCGTCGCTGTCCCGGGCGCCGGGATTCCCCATCGCGGTACCCGCCGTGCAGTTCGCCGATTACCACCGCTCGACCGGCACCGGAATAGTCATCACCGAGCGAATCGCATTCGGCCACAACGGCATCGAGCGCCAATACCACAAGTGCCTCGACTACGACATGCCCGAGCAATTCGAGCACTATCGCGCGCTGCTCACCGCGCTGGCCCGCCTTGCCGGCGCCCACCGGGCGGGGCGCCTGCCATCGGTCCTGACGGCGCACTTTCCGCCGGACGTGCCTGCGGCGACGGTGGGGGAGAGAACGCCGCTGTGCCCGGACGCGCTGGACCGGAGGTTGGTCCAACTGACCGAATTCGTCCAGACCAATCCCGGCCTGGTGCCCGCGAATGTCGGGTCGCCACGGTTCCTTACCCGCCTACGCGAAGACGTTCCGCGGGTCGCGCAGCACGACCGGACGATCGCGCACCAGCTCGCCGCCGACTCCGACTACGTCGCGCTGTGCCACTGGAACGCTAACGTCGACAACGCCTGGTTTTGGCGCGGTGCCGACGGCGTGCTGCGCTGCGGCTTGCTCGACTGGGGGTGTGTCGGCCAGATGAACCTGGGCATGGCGATCTGGGGCGCCATGTCGGGTGCCGAAACCGACCTGTGGGACAGGCATTTCGACGAACTGCTGCGGTTGTTCGTCGCGGAGGTGGAACACTGCGGCGGCCCGCGCCTCCATCCGGGCCGCTTGCGTCGGCACACGCTGCTGTACGCGGCCGCGATGGGGGTCGCGTGGCTGCTGGATGTGCCGGCGTTGATTCGCAAGCGGTTCGGGGCCGACGCACCGAATAGCCGCATGGATCACCGGATCCGGGACGACGAGAGCGTGCGCGCGCCCCTGCAGATGCTGTCAAACCTGTTGAGCCTGTGGGAGCGTCACGACATAGGCGATTTGGCGGACGACGGGTCTTCGTCGTCGTAGCGCAGAAATCGTTCGGGGTGGTGGTAAGGGTTGGTTCGTGGTTGGCCGCGATTCCACGAAAAACTCTTTATAAGTGCTGTCAGTAGTCTTCAGTATTCTTGACGCGTGAGCGATGGCTTGGAGCATCCCATTGAAGACCTCCGTGAATCGGTGTTGCGGGTCGCGGACGTTCCTGAAGGCGGACAATTCTTCGGCCTGGGACCCGATGACGAGTGCCCATGCGGATCACTAGAGAAGGCGCACAACTGCCATCGCGCCAGCGATCACTCTTGGATCGCTCCACGCCCGCCTGCCCTACTAACTGACGAGCGGACCGGGTACGCGAACCCCGGCTGTTACGCCCGTCGCAGCAACGATTGCAGCGACGACCTCACGCTGGAGCACTATCTGACTGAAGACCTGCTCGAAGCCATCTCGGCCGATAAGAAAGTGGTCATGGTGGATGGAGCAGCGTGGATGGATAAGAACGTCAAACAGAAAGCCATCGGGATGAACTCGCTGGCGAAGCGGATGCTGTGCGGGCGACACAACCATGCACTTTCACCGTTGGACACGATGGCAACTGGTTTCTTTCATCACTTCCGCGCCGACCAGCTCGACGTTATGCGGTTCCAGGGGAACTACTTTCAGCGGGACCTCACCCTGATCAGCGGTCCGTACCTTGAACTGTGGTTGCTGAAAGTCATCTGGGGCGCGGTCGAGGCGGGTGCCGTGAAGGTGGAGGGCAAGCGGGCTTATCGGTTCCGCCTCGGCGTCTCTACACAGCAGCTCGCCGAAATTCTGTGGCGCGGAGCGGAATGGCCACCGCACTGGGGCATGTACGTGCTTCACAACCAGAACTGGGATCATCCCGTGCGACAGAACTCCGTCCAGCTTCGGCCCGCGAGCATGGGCAGCGAAATTCTGGCCGGCTTCATCCAGATCGCCGGGTTCGAATTTTTAATTTCCTTCGAGCTGCCCCCCGTCCCGCGCACTTACCGCCCCTGCGGGCTCACATTCCAGCGAAACGGATTTCCGAAGAGATGCTGGAAGATGTTCGCTTTCGCCTGGCCAGAAATTGGCCACCCCATCATCAACGTGGTCAGTGCCGTGCCACCAAACGTGAACTTCACGGAGCCTCCCAACGCGTACGCTGCGAGCCTCGCGAACCAGACCCTGCCCGGTTCGCTGAACATAACCAGCGGAGCGACGCCAGCCACGCCGGGTTAACACTCCTCAGGGGTAATCCTCTTCGAGTAAGGACCTCTGGAACTTTGACTTTGAGACCGCTCCTGGTGAAAATCTGGTTTGGAGACCGCAGCTTCCGACGAAGCTCCGTCGCTGGCCAAAGAGCAAACCTCAGTTGCTTATGTGGCCGCATCAGCATCAGGAGGGTTGTTGGCCGATTCCCGGTTCAATGGTCTTAGGGAGTGGTTTTTGGGTTTAGCCGATCCAACTTCACTTAAGTACAGCTTGACAGGCTGGTTCATCTTCGGCGTTGTCGTATCGTTAATCCCGCTTGGGTGCATCTCTTACCAACGCTGGGATAACGGAACACTGCAACACCTTTGGGATCTGTTCGATTTCCAGGTGCTCTCGGGTGGTGAGGTGATTATTACGTCGGTTGTGTTGGCAAGTGCTTCTGTAGGGGACCTCATGGTCCGGATCTGGCTCGTCCTGATAGACCGAAGCAGATCAATGCCCCACCCCGGCATTGCTTTCATAAATGTCGCAGCAGCGTTTTTATTTCTCATATGCGGAGCGTGGATATACGGAGAAATTGACACAAAAAACCATGAGGCCGGGGTCACGTCAACGCTGCTCGCAGCTCACAACGATTCTCGAGGTCAAATTGATAAAGATGCCGCTCACCTCAGGCATGTCGCGGATGTTTCGTTCTGCTCTCTTGGCCTCGCGTTGGTTCTCGGCGCAGGTAGCATCTGGCTTAGGGCAATGGAGGAAGGAACGGCTCTAGCTCTGAGGTCCAACATCCTTACGAATGATCCGACCCAGGCTCAGGCGGGAGCAACAGGCGCGCCTGGCCCGCATGAGGACGCGAATCAACGCGAGCAGGCATGATCGATGACTTAATTCCCGTAGCAGGCATGGTAGTAGGTGCCGGCCTGTCCGTTACGGCTGCTGCGATTGCGACCGTTCGTAGTAATCGCGTCAAGCGTTCGCTGAAGTCCCGGGACGCCAGCGCGGTACGTCAGCAACCTTCTCCGCCTCGTGGGTCGACTTCGTCGATTGGAACTTTGGAAGCCGAAGCATCGCCGCACGAACCACTTCCGCAGACTGAAGGGGCTCTACCTCCGGGCATGGCGGTCCCCTACTTTGGGTCGGTGCTCGAGACGATTTATTCGAAACTAAAGGAGCTCGCGGTATACGACCCGGCTTTCAGGCAAGGGATAACCATCTACGAAAGCGAGCTGAAACCCGACAGCATAACCGTTGTTTACGAACTCGCTTCTGACCAACAGCGCCTAGTCGAAAGCGCTGAAGACGATGGCTCTATAGGCAGCGGACTGCAATGGGAGTGGGAAATGCGACCGTCGGATTCACCTGAAGGGCCGGTAATTTTCCTGCGGTGGAGCCAGGTAAAACCTCGGAACCGGCCCTAAGGCAAACCCGCTACTGCGCTTGTGCGCACAGTCGGAGATCGTCGCCTCAAGTCATAAGGGGGGAACTTTACGGAAGTCTGCTCGATGCACCATGTGACGTGCGGGTTCGACGCAAATCGCCTGCAAACATGACGTCGGGGGAGACAGCAGATCGCTTACCGAGTCGCGACGAGGCGCGCCGCCGAGCGTTTCGCGCCCCTACCGGTCTCGACTGCACATCACGGGCAGCTTTCGGCCCCCACCGGGTGGGAGCGGTGGCGCGTTCGGGTAGATATCAGACATGAGCGATCTGAAGCTGTTCCGCATCGTCAACTCCAAGGCAGAGGAGTTGAAGGGCTCCGCGATGGAGCTTGAGCGTCACCTCCAGCACCTGATCGAGGCGAACATGGAGACGTTCTTCGGCGTCAAGTTCCTTGCGTCGGAATACTCCACCGGCCGGAAGCACAAGGGAAGGATCGACTCGATCGGCATAGACGAGAACAGATCGCCGGTCATCTTCGAGTACAAGCGGTCCAGGAATGAGAACGTCGTGAATCAGGGCTTGTTCTACCTGGACTGGCTGATGGACCACAAAGCCGAGTTCGAACTATTGGTCATGAAGTCGCTCCCCACCGAGAAGCTAGAGATCGACTGGAGGAATCCAAGGCTCCTCTGCATCGCCGGCGATTTCAATCAGTACGACGAGTATGCGGTGGAACAGATTCAGAGAAGCATCGAGTTGATTCGTTACCGCGACTTCGGCGGCGAGTTAATTGCCTTCGAACTTCTCACATCGACGACCAACCCTATGGCTGACGATGACGCAAGTGGCAGCTCCGCGCCGGCTCGTCCACGATCGCAGCAAGTGGAGAAGACAGCGGCACAACTGCTTGCGGAAGGTCAACCCGCATTTCTCGACTTATTCAGGGACCTCGACGCGTTGCTAGTAGGAATGGGCGACGACGTCACAAAGACCGAGAGGAAGTTCTACTTCGCATACCGAAGGATCAAGAACTTCGCCTGTGTCGAACTACATCCCTACTCGAACACACTCGTCGTCTACGCCAAAGTTGACCCAACGACTGTCGAGCTAGTCGATGGTTTCACGCGAGATATGAGCAAGATCGGTCACTACGGGACAGGCGATCTCGAGATTCGGATCACCGACAATGCGCAGCTAGCTCAGGCCGAGCCGCTTCTCGCGATGAGCTACGCCAACAGCTGACGTGCCCTGGGAGTGCAGAAGGGCTGCCGGACGGCCATTAGAGATGGTTGAAGTCAGGTTGTCCACATGAACAATGAGTATTCGATGTCTTCTGGCGTCGTTCCTTCCGGAAGCTCTTCTCGGAGCTGCGAAGCCCAGGCCGCGCATGCCTTCAGGTAGGCGACGTAGCGGTCGCCCCACCGGTTTGAATTAGCAGCCCGCTGACTGTCCCACCTGAGTTGCCTGAGTCCTTTCCACACGCGGCTGTCGAGGATCAGAGGAGTCCATGGAGTCTTCACGGTCGTGCCGACCACCCAGAGCCACTTCGTAAGGAATGGTGGACCAACACCGTCCAGTTGCGAGGCGCAATCGTATGCGCCTGCGATGTCGCTACTTTGCAGCAGGTTCCGCGCCTCACGAAGGGCCCTGAGCGCCGGCTTCTCCACACTGCTCAACGCCGCTTCTGTGTATCGCGGGCCGCGACCATTCGTCGTCCCTGACCCCCAAGCCATAGTCATCACAAACAGCTTTCGAACCTGATCGTCGTTCGGCCAATCCGTCTTAGCAGCGAGCTTGGCGAGGTCTGACCGATGGATCGATTGGGGAAGAGGCACGTCGGCCACCGAGCGGTACTTTGTCCACACACCTGGATTAACATTCGCCGGCAATTGCGTTGTCGCGGACCGTAGCTTCCCCTTCGGGAATTTGATCCCGAGCGTCGGATCACTCATGCTCATAGATCCACATCTCTACACGATGATGGTGACACACACCCAGCTTCTACGAGGTCGGTAAGCCGGTCACACTTAGGACGGCCGCCGGCCGCTCGACAGCCAGCAACCACCGCTCCTCGGCGACGAACTAGTCAAATTCCGGATCAGGTCGTCGTTAGCAAACCCCACGCGTAACGACAAACTCTCGCGCAAATGGATACGGCCGAACTTGCTAGTGTCCAGCAGGACAGCCGCGCCGGGCGCGATCTGCGTGGTTTGCAAGACGCTCACACCCCACAAGCTATCGGTGACGTCGCGGGTCGGGTCCGGCGCGATCAAATACCGGCCGTAGTTGTCCGTGGCTTTACGCATCGCGTACCACGTATTCGGGTGCAGCACAAGCACATTTGCCGCGGCCAGGGCTGGGCCGGTGCGCAGCGCGGCGATGCTGCTCTCAACAGCGTCCAAAGCTGTCTCGCCGGTAGCGACCGTGTGCGTCAGAATCCCACTCGTCGCGAGCAAGCCTACGGTGTGGCCGATTCGGTCGAGGTAGCCGCCTATTACGTGGTGCCGAAGCGCTGACCAACGCCGCCAAATATTCCCGACCCCCGAGGTGAAGGTCTGCGCAGAAATCAAAGACGACGATCTGTGCCTGTCGATTCAGGACGACGGCATCGGCGGAGCCGATTCCCGCAAAGGCTCCGGACTCATCGGGCTTACGGACCGCGTCGAAGTGCTAGGCGGTCACATGGAGGTCGTCAGTCCGTCGGGAATCGGCACGTCGCTGCACGTCACCATCCCACTCACCGGCTGAGTGCAAGGCCATCCGGTCGCTGGAGTCACGCGGACTGGTGGTCGTCACGGGCGACACCGGCAACTGGCGTGCCATCTGGGTGTTGTTCATCGCGCCAGCCGGCCCAGAAAGTCTTCAGGTGGTACCGACTGCGGAAAGAATACTCTCCCGAAGGCAACGGTGGCCCGCCTCAGGCAGCCGTAGCAACAACGCACAGGAGAGGCCCCCGCCAACCCACGGCGCGGGCCTCTTGCTGTGACCTATCCGGTGCTTGTCCGTCAGCAGTGAACGTGAGGAACAAGGGGCCGCCGAGGGGGTAAACAAGCTGGACCGGCTCCCGGCGCGGTGGCCGGTCCAACGCCCGGTGTGAGATTAATCGGACCGTTTTTCGTAACGCCGGGGGTGAGGTCAATCTGACCGGGACCAGTACCGAATGGGCTGTGGCCGTGGCCGCCGCCTCCGCCGCCGACGTGACCGCAGTAGTCTACGTCCGTAACGTCGTTAGAACAGGGCAGGGCTTGTGCGACGCCGGACCCGGCGCCGAGTCCGGCAAGCGCCAGACCGCCGAACGCCATCATGGTGGCGGGTATCGCGACAAACCTGCGCTTGATCAGTGGGTTTCCTTTTGGGTTGGTGTTCATGACTTCTCCTTATGTTGTGGTCGAGGGCACCTCGTGTTGGGCCGCGCATCCGATTCTGCGGCGAAGTCCTTGGGAAATCCTTGGGGAGGCTAGAGCCGACCGGCCGCGAAAGTCGCTGCCCCAGCGGCAAGGGAGGGGGTGGTCGATGTCGGCGAACTCGGCGGGAGGATCGCAGCCGGGGAAGCGACCTCGCCTACGACTCGGGTTGCCGCTGCGCCGAGTGCCGTGAACGCCATAACAAGTCGCGAAAGTACAAGCGTCGTCGCCGAATGCAGCAGATGGGCTGACGTTTCTATCTCCAACGTGAAGATTCGCGCCGCCGTCGCCGGGTGGCCACCGCTCTGACCGAGGCGCAGCGCGTCCAGGTGGCGGCTCTGTTCGTAGCAAACAGTGGTTCGCTTGAACTGCGGAAGCTATGTCATGCGTATATCGTGCGGCGATTCAGTCCGACCTCAAAAATAGGCTCTGAGCTGCGAAGACAGTTGTGCCCCCCGCAGGACTCGAACCTACTGTGACACAAGGGATTAGCGAGATCTGACGCCTCCGCACCCCCTGGCCGCGCGAGTGGTGTTGTTCTACAAAGCGCTCCGCCCGCAATGCCTCATCGGCCGGCCCCATCCCACAACGGGCTGGCGGTCAGCACCTCGGCGCCTTCCTCGGTGATGTAGACGGTGTCACGGCGGAACACCGCCCCCACGCCCTGCTGCCACACGTAGCCGGTTACCGCGAGCACCATCCCGGCGTCGAGGCGGTCGTCTTCGCCAGCCGCACATAGGGTTTCGGTCACGACGGGTGGATCGAAACCCAGGCCCAGCCCGTGCGCGACGGCCATGGGCGGCAGCGCCTCGCCGACCGCCTCGTAGGCGGTGAGCAGCCCACTGGCCGGTGCGCCGGGACGGCAGGCGCCGATCAACCTTTCGTGCAAGGCATTCGAGCGGCCGAAGAGCTTGCGGGCCGGCCCGTCGGCGGCATCGCCGGCCACCCAGGTCCGGCCGACCTCGCCGACATACCCGTCCGCGAGCGCGCCGGCAGCCAATGCCACCAGGTCGCCAGCCCTCACCTCGCCGGTGGCACCCGGGCGCCGCCATGGGTGCTCCCGCGGCGTCACCCACGCGGCGTCCTGGGTGGCCGGGGTGCTCACCCCGCCGGCGGCCATGGCCTCGAGCACGGCCCCGGTGAGCGTGCGTTCGGAGCGCCCCGGCCGCAATTCCGCGACGGCAGCGGCGATTCCACGCTCGGCCACACGCAGCGCCGGGCCCATCGCCGCGATCTCGTCGGGCGTCTTGATCCGGCGCGCCGCGCGCATGGCCGGCTCGGCGTCGACGAGTTCGGCATTCGGGAACGCCTCGGGCAGCAACGCCGCGAAAGTCGGTGTAATCGCATCGGTTCCGACCCGCCGCGCCGACGCCGCGCCCTCGATGCTCTTCAACACCCCGACGAGGGTCATGGGATTCCAGGCCAGCCCGTAGAGGTGGTCGCGGCCGATCTCGTCGGGAACCCCCTCGTCGTCGGTGCTGTTGAGGTAGATGTCCCCGGTGGCGCGGACCACCACACAGACCGGGCCGAACGGCCTGGTCCCGGCTATCCAGAGTTGGGGCGCGCCGGTGACATAGCGGACATTGGCTTGTCGCCCCAACACCAAGACGTCGAGGTCGTGCGCGTCCATCTGGGCCAGGGCCCGTTCCCGGCGCCCCGTCCGCAGCGGGCGGGGGTCGGGCGCGACCTCAGTCGCCATAGGGTGCGTAGGGGTAGTCGGTGATCGGCGTGTAGCCGTCCTCGGTGATCACCACGATCTCCTCACTGCGATAGCCGCCCGTGCCGTCCTCCCACACCACCGGCTCGAGCACCAGGACCATGCCGGCCGGGAAGACGAAGTTGTCGTCGAATTCCTCGCCGAGATCGGTGCCGATCATCGGCGCTTCGGCGGGGTAGGTGCCGATACCATGGCCCAGATAGAAGTGCGGCAGCCACGGCTTGCGGCCGCCGTTGGCAGCGATCGCCGCGCGCGCCAGGTCACCCGACGTGGCACCGGCCTTGGTGACCGACAGCGTCGCGTCCAGGATGGCGCGCCACTGACGGAATTGGTCCCGCTGCCGCGGCGTAGGTTCGGCACCGACCAGCCAGGTTCGCCCGAAGTCCGAGCAGTATCCGGCGTAACTGATGCTGATGTCGGTCCACAACACATCGCCGGCGGCCAGTTCGCGCGCGGTGGGGAGCAGGGGCAGCGCGAGATCACCGTGGGTCGTCCACACACCGGCCTCCCGCGAGCTGGGCATCACCTGCCAGATGGCCTCGAGCATGTTGGTGGTGGCGCCCAGCTCGAAAGCGCGGCGCACCAGCATCGCCGAAAGGTCGATCTGTCGAACCCCCGGCGTCAACGCCTTCTGCACGTCCACCACGGCCTCCTCGGTGATGCGCGAGGCACGGCGCAGACAGGAGATCTCGTCGCGGGTCTTGACCAACTGGGCCGCGCCGACGACGATCGCCGCGTCGTACGGCGGCGTCGGTCCGAACAGTGTGGCCGCCGAGCGCCGCATGGCGCCGGTCAGCTCGTCGACGGCGACGGTCGCGTCCCGCGGGATCAAATCGGCCAGCACGCGGGCGAATTCCGCTACCCCCTGGTCGAATTCGAGATAAACCGGGCCGTGCAGATGGTCCTCGGGCACCGGCTGCTCCGCGGTGGCGCCGCCGCGAAACGGCATGAACAGGTGTGGATGTTCGTCGTCGGCCAGTACGACCGCCACCGGGCGCTCGACATGCGAAAGGCCGGCGTCGAGCAAGGGCCAAATTGCGCCAGTCGCATAGCCTACGTAGCCGTTCATCAACAGGACGAGCGCGTCGACGCCGTGGTCGGCCATCGCACCGCGAAGCCGTGCGCCGATCTCCGAACGCATGCGCGCCCAATCCGGCTCATCCGGAATGTCGATCACCGAGCCCCGGGCCGTGAGTGAGTGACTCATGCTAAACGCCCAGAAACTTTCTGACGTTGCCGCTGACGACCTGCACGGCGTCCTCGGGACCGACGGCGTCGACCACCGCGGCCAGCGACCTTTCCGAGTAGCCGAAAGTGCTTTCGTTGTGCGGATAGTCGGACGACCACATCACTTTGTCGATTCCGATGTCGTCGATCTGGTCGAGGCCCAGGCCGTCGACCATGAAAGAGGCGCACATGTGGTTGTCCCAGTAGTAGCGGATCTCGCGCTCGGGGTGGTGTTTGAGCATGTGCCGGTAGGAGGCCAAGACGTGTTCGGCGTCTTGCAGAGCCGGTGGCACCCAAGCGATTCCACCCTCGAACCAGCCGACCCGCAACCCGGGATGCCGGTCGAGGATGCCGCCGAAGATGTATTTGGAGAACATCTCCCGAAACGAGTCGATGTTCACCATCATGGCAACCGCGACGCTGTTGACCTCGCTCGGGCACTTCGGCTGGCTTTCGCCGATGTGGTGGGTGACCGGCATCCCGGCCTCCTCGATCTCGTCCCACACGGCGCTCATCGCCGCGCTCGAGTAGTCGATGACGTGGCCGTTGTCGTCGTTGCCCGGGTTCAGGGGCATCAGAAACGTCTTGAGCCCCAACGACTTCAGCTCCGCCAGCGTGCGCCGAGCGCCGCGCGGATCCCACCAGTTGATCAAACCGACCCCATAGCAGTGGCCGCCAGAGCGCTCCTGTACGCCGGCGACGTGTTCGTTGTAGATACGCAGAATCCGCTCGCGCAGGTCTTTGTCGGGATAGTGAAACAGGGCTAGCACCGCGTTGGGAAAGACCAATTCCTTGTCGATCCCGTCTTCGGCGAGCTCACGGATGCGGGCGTCGATGTTGTTGGTGGCCGCGCCGGCAAGGTCGTCGTATTGCATGAGCACGGCGCTGAAATCGCCGACCACCATCGACTGGCCCGGGCGACCGAGCAGGTATGCGCCGTCCTCGTACCAGATCCGGGGGGCATAGTCCTTCAGGTCGTCGGGGAAGTGCTCGTAGAAGATGTCGTCGGCCACCGAGATGTGGTTGTCGGCCGAGAAGACCTCCGTCCCGGCGGGCAGGCCGGTGGTCGCTTCCGCGGCGCGCCCGCGGCGGTGCTTGGGCGCGCCGATCACGCCCTCCGGATACAGGGTTCGGGTTTGACCAGGCATCAGCGTCCCTTCGTTCCGATCGCCTCTCTCACCAGGTGACGGGCAGCTCGTAAACACCGTAGGCCAGCGAGTCGTGTTTGAACGGAAGCTCGTCGAGCGGCACCGCGAGCCGCAGCGTCGGGATGCGGCGCAGCAGGGTGGGCAGAACGATCTGCAATTCCATCCGGGCCAGCTGCTGACCAACGCACTGGTGGCGGCCGTAACCGAATCCGACGTGCGGGCCGTCCTCGCGGCGCAGCTCCAACCGGTCCGGGTCGGGGAACTGGCGGTCATCCCAGTTCGCCGGCGCGACGTCGAGGATGATGCCCTCGCCGGCCCGGATGGTCTCCCCGCCGATCTCGATGTCCTCGACGGCGATGCGACGCTGACCGGTCTGGATGATGCTCAGATACCGCATCAGCTCCTCCACGCCGGTGGCGATGACCTTCGGGTCGTCGGCGTCGCGCATCAGCTCCAGCTGATCGGGGTGCTCCAGCAGGGCCGCCACACTCAGACTGAGCATGTTCGCGGTGGTCTCGTGCCCGGCGATGAGCACCCCGGTGGCCAACTGCGCGGCCTCGCGCACGCTGAGCTCTTGCGCGTTGACCCGCTCGGCGAGGTCGGACACCAAATCCTCGGAGGGGCTTTGCATCTTGGCCCGGACCAAGTTCGCCAGGTACTTCGCCAACGAGGCGGCACCCTGCGCCGTGTCCTCGGCGGTTGCGTAGCGGCCCATGCCCCGGTGGGCTTGCTGCTGAAAGAAGTCCGCGTCCTCGTAGGGCACGCCGAGCAGTTGGCTGATGACCAGCGACGGCACCGGCAGCGCCAGGGTGTTGACGATGTCGCCCGGCCGCGGCCCCGCCAGCAGGGCGTCGATGTGGTCGTCGGTGATCTTCTGCACCGCGGGGCGAAGCGCTTCGACACGCTTGAAGGTAAACGGTTTTGACAGCATCCGGCGAAATCGGGTGTGCTCTTCGGCGTCGGAGGTGAACACCGAGCGCGGCCGGGTGTGCACCGTCGCCAGCATTCCCTCGTTCCAGTGCGGATAGCCCGGCAGCCGGTCGTCGACGCTGGCGCGCGAATCGGCGAACAACGCCCGTGTCGCGTCGTAGCCGTGGATCAGCCACGGTGTGCTGCGGTCCCAGATCCGGACCCTGCTCAACTGCCTATCGGCGTTGAACTGCAATACCGTCGGAGGCGGCGCGAACGGGCAACCGGGTGCCCGCGTCATGGGAAACTCGGGGATCTCGGTGGCGGTGGGGATGTCGGTCATCGTCCTCCTCGGTTCTCATCGGCGGCGCTCACATGGACCGGCGCGCGCCACAGGCCGACGATCGCGTCGATGAGCCCCTCGCCGGCGACCGGCCAGCTGGAACGCGACGGCGGCCCGTGCTCGGCCAGCGCGCCCTCGTGCTCGGCGCACGTGTGCATGAGCGCGTTGCGCACCATCACGATTCGCTCGTGGCGCACTCGCCTGGGCAAGTCGGGGAGGCAACGGTTGATGCCGTCGATCGTTCTCACCAGCATCGGGGATGTCAGCGCGTCCCTGGTGACGACGTGGCGGTACGTGGGGTCGGCCATCGCCTGCGCGGCGAACCGCGCGTACCAGCTGGGGGTGCCCAGCGCGGCGAGGTGATCGGTGAGGGGGCGCACCAATGCGCTCACCCAATCCCGCAGGTCGGTCGAATCACCGACGTCGGCCAGCATCTGCGTGCGCAACGCCTCGATCGGCTGCCGGTGCTTCCTTTCGATCGCGCGCAGCAGATCGGTCCTCGTCCCGAAGTGATAGCACGCGGCGGCGTTGTTGCCCTGGCCGGCGGCCTCGCTGATCTGTCGGTTGGACACGGCGTACATGCCGCGCTCGGCGAACAGCACCTCGGCGGCCGACAAGAGCGCCTCACGGGTGCCCGTCGATCTGGGGGAGCGGGCGATCCGCTCGGCGGTCATCGCCCCAGTGAACCCCGGCCTACGGCTTAAATCAAGCGATTTATTTAATCGTGGCGACGGAGGGTCGGCCGTCCTATCCCGGCCGGCGCATCCGAAATCGTCCGCGGTCAAGATGAATTCATCGTGGCGATGCCCGCTCCGCGGTCGCGGGGAATACAGTGATCGCGTGAATCCGCTGCAGCGGGTGGCGCGAAACCCGACGGCATACCGCTGGCTGGTGCTCAGAGGGAGACGGATCGCCGACTTGCTCGAAGCCCTGCTTCGGTTCGTCACCGCTGGACGCCTCGGCGTCCTGGACCTCACCGGCCTGCCCAACGTGCAGCTCACCACCTCGGGACGCAAAACCGGGCTGGCCCGCACGGCCACGGTCCAATACGTGCCCGCCGAGGAGGGGTTGCTGGTGGTCGGCTCCAACTGGGGCCGGGAACGTCACCCGTCGTGGTCGGCGAATCTCAAAGCGGCAGAACGCGTCAGCGTGCGCAGGCGGGGCCATGGCTTCACCGCCACCGTGCGGTTGCTCGCCGGCGAAGAACGCGACCGGGCGTGGGCCGAGGTCCTGGCGCATTGGCCGAACTATCAGATCGCCCAGGATCGAGCCGGCGGCCGCGAATTTCGCCTGTTTCTTCTGACGCCCACCGCGTGATGCGATGGCGCATCGGTGTCCAACCGGTGCTGCCCCGCTACCGGCAGTCGATCGAATGGGCTGGCCGAGAAAACCTTTCGGGGGCGGCTAAGCTTCTCGCGCCACCGAACGTGTACTGGTTGCGAATTCTGGGGCAATTTTTCGCGGTGGCTGCACGTTCGGCGATGGATCAGATGGCGGGAAAAGCTGCTAACGAGCGGCCTGGGCGCTGATGTGGGTGAGCAAGTCCCGGGCGGCCCCCGCCGGCGGTGTGCGTCCGCCCACCCAGATGGCGCGGAGGCGGCGGCTCAGGTTCAACTCGGGGACGGCGACCGTCCGCAGCCGCCCGATGGCGAGGTCGTCGGCGACCGTCAGCCGGCTCATGACGGCCGGGCCCGCGCCCGCGATCACCGCGGCACGGACCGCGGCCGCCGAGGACAGCTCGAGGGCAGGATGCGCTTGGGGCGCTGTCTCGCCCAACGCCCGCCGGAGGGCGGCGGTCAACGCATCGCGGGTCCCCGACCCCGGTTCGCGGGACACCAGCGGTGTGCGGCTGAGTTCCGCGGCGGACAGGGGCCGCTGGCGGTGAGCCCACTTGTGGTCGGCGGCCACCACCAGCACAAGCTCGTCGTGCCCGACTACCCGGGTGTGTAATCCCTTTGGCAGATAAGGGGTCTCGATGAAGCCCAGGTCCGCGGTGCCGTCGTGCACGGCGGCGATTGCGTGGTCGCTGTTGGTCGCGGTCATGATGATTTCGGGACTGCTGGCGCCGAGTCGGCGGGCCGCAACCTGAAGCGACACCAGCCACCGGGGCATGAGTTGTTCGGCGATCGTCAGGCTGGCCGCGACCCGGACGCGCCTGCGCCTTTCGGATCGCAGTGATGCTAACCCGGCGTCCACGTGTTGGGCGACGTCGAGCAATCGATCCGCCCACTCGGCCACGACAACCCCGGCCGCTGTCAGCTGCGAGCCGCGCGGCGTCCTGACGACCAACACGACGCCGGTCTGAGCCTCGATCGATGCCAGCCGCGCCGACGCCGCCTGCTGCGTCAGCCCGAATTCCCTGCCCGCGGCGCCAATACTGCCGGTGCGGGCGATCGCCAGGAATATCTCCAGCGCGGAAAGGTCTGGCATATGGGCGCTAAGCGGCATCACGATCCTCCGACGGACAGCCTACAAGTCATACTTGTGAGCGTCACCAGGCCACAACGCAGGCTTGTGAGCCCACAAGGTGGGCACCCCTGGCGCCGGCCGTCGAAACGAGGAACGATTTCTCGTAACGCCAGCCGAGCGAGAGACGGTAAGAATGATCGCCATGACGCCTACCACGGCACTGTGGGGCAAGCGCGGTGAGATGGTCGTGCATAGCAACGATCCGTACAACGCCGAACCGCCGCCGGCGGTACTGGCCGGCAGCGACATCACCCCGGTCGACGCGTTTTATGCCCGCAATCACGGCCCTTTCCCCGACATCGCGCCCTCACAGTGGCAATTGACGGTCGATGGGCGTGTGGAGCGGCCGCTCGTCCTGACCTACGACCAGCTGACCACCGAATACACCCAGCACCGTGTGGTGGCGACGCTGGTGTGCGCGGGCAATCGGCGCGCCGAGCTGCTGCGGGTGCGGCCCATACCCGGCAAAGAGCCGTGGGCGCACGGGGCAATCTCGACCGCCGAGTGGCGCGGTGTCCGGCTGGCCGACGTCCTGGCCGCCGCGGGGGCGGACCGAGATGACGGGCTGCACGTCGCGTTCGAGGCTCCCGACATAGCCGAGGAAGCCAAGCCCGCACAGCCCTACGGCGGGTCGATCCCGCTCAAGAAGGCGATGTCGCCGGAAGTTCTGCTCGCCTGGCAGATGAATTCCGAACCGCTGCCCCGGGCCCACGGCGGCCCGGTACGGCTGGTGGTTCCCGGGTACATCGGTGCCCGCAGCGTCAAGTGGGTCACCGACATCACGGTCCAACCGGGCCCGTCGCAGAACTACTTTCAATCGCACGATTACCGGATCCTGCCGCCGGACGCCGACGCCGATTCCGTCGCGGCGGGGGAGGGAATCTCGTTGTCGTCTCTGGCGCTTAGCTGCGACATCCTCGATCCCACCGATGACGAGCGGGTGGCGCCGGGTCAGCTGACCATTCGCGGCTATGGCATCGCCGGCGACGGCCGCAGCGTCGAGCGAGTCGACGTGTCCCTCGACGACGGACTCAGCTGGCGGCAGGCCGAGCTACACGCCGCGCCCGGTAAATGGTCCTGGCGGCCATGGTCACTGCTCGTCGACGTCGCGCCGGGACCGCTGCGCATCACCGCCCGCGCCTGGGACGACACGGGTGCCTTGCAGCCGGAATCCGCTGCGTCCCTGTGGAATCCGCGCGGATACGGCAACAACGCGTGGGCCCGCGTCGCGCTGAACGTGATGTCGGGTGGATCCGGCTAACTTCCGTTGGCCTTCTTCAGGCGCGCTATCTCGCCGCCCCACACCGACTGGGCGCCGGCATCACCGATGCGGTAAACCTGGATCGTGGCCGAGACCCCGACGGCCAGAACGACTAAGCCCGCGATGACCCGGGTCACCGTCCGGCGGTTGGCGGATCGTCGTTCGAGCAAGCGCAGCAGCACCAGTCCGATCGCGACCGCCAGCAGAGCGGCCGAGAAGTAGATCATCGACTCGCCACGGTCGGCGTGTTCGCGCAGGATCGGGCTGGGCTTGGCCCTCAGTCCATACAGCCATTCCCCGGCGTTGATGGTGATGGGCGTCAGCACCATCGTGGCAACGGCCAGCGCCAGCGTGACCCACAACAATTGGCCCCGCCGGGCGGCCGGCCACAAGCCGCACACGAGCTCGAGCAGGGCGGTCAGGGGCGCCAGCACCACGACGAAATGCAGCCACAGCGCATGAGCGGGCAGGTTGCCGATGATGGTCATCGAACTGCGCCGCCCCTTGCTGTGGCGGCGCCGAAGTCAACCCGGGCGGTCAGCCGCCGAGCCCCTTCTTGACGGCCGCGTCCTGTTTCTGCGCCACGTCGGTCACGAACTCCTCCGGCGGGAGCGAGTCAACGGGGCCGTCGAATTCCAGCGTGACGAACGCCTTGCCCTCGGTGAACAGCAATACCAATACGCCCTTGGAGTTGTCCGGCGAGTTCCCGGTCAGCGTGGTGCCGCCAGCGCCAACGTTGAACGGCGCCGTCTTCGGGTTCGTCACGGCGTTACCCTGCCCACCCTTCGCCGCGTTGAGCGCGTCGGTGGCGGCGCCGGGATCCGCCAACACCAGGATGGTGTCTTTGATGACGTGGCTGCCGTCGTCGGTGCTGAAGGTTGTCGCGACGCCCGGCTGGCCGTTCGGGTTGGCGGTCGGCGGGCTGCCGTTGAATTTGATCGGGGCGTTGATGTCTGAAGCCTGGATGAGCAGCCCGGTGTAGTCGGTCGGCTGCGCCGGCGCCGACGAAGCCGGCGCCGAACCGCTGGTCTTCGGCGCCGACGTCGCGGATCCCGAAGTCGACGGCTGTGGTGCCGGCTTGCTGCCGCAACCGGCCACCGAAACCGTCAGCGCCGTCGCCGCCGCGACGCCCGCGACCACCGTCCGAGAAATCCTCATCGCATCGCGCTCCTTCTGGACCTTTTCTGGCGAGACAGTCGACTCGTTCCCGAATCGCACAGTACATCGCTCCGCCCCGAAGGTCCCGGCCGCGATGAAACCGTCACTCCAATTGGTCGCGCAGGGAGCTCAGGGTGTGGGCCAGGATGCGTGAGACCTGCATCTGCGACACGCCGATTCGCTCGGCGATCTGGCTTTGGGTCATCGCCTCGAAGAATCGCATGTGCAGCACCTGACGTTCACGTTCCGGGAGCGCCGACACCAGGGCTCGCACCGCTTCCCGGTTGGTGATGTGCTCGATTTGCGGATCGACACCACCGACCGCGTCAGCCACTACCCGGGGTTTGCCCGAGCTGTCGGGACTCATGGGCGCGTCCAGGGAATCCAGCCGGTAGGCATCGCCCGCGACGAGGCATTCGACGATTTCCTCGCGGGGCACTTCCAGCAGCTGGGCAAGCTCGCCGGCGGTGGGTGCGCGCCCCAGCCGCTGTGCCAGATCGCCTGTGGCCCTGCTGATCTGGACGTGCAGTTCGCGCAACCGGCGCGGCACCCGCATGCCCCAGCTGTAGTCGCGAAAGTAACGCCGAACCTCGCCCATCATGGTCGGAACCGCGAACCCGATGAAGCTGGGTCCTTTGGACGGGTCGAACCGGTTGACGGCATTCATCAACCCCAGTCGGGCGACCTGGGTCAGGTCCTCGAGGTTTTCGCCGCGGCGCGCGAAGTGGCTGGCCACATGATCGGCGAGGGGCAGGCATCGGGCCACGATGCGCTCGCGCTGCCGCTGGTACTCATGGGATTCGGCGGGCAGCTGGCGCAGCACCATGAACATGTCGACAACGTCGTCGTAGGAATCATCGGTGCTGGTTGTTCGGGTAGCGCGGGTCGGGACCGCTACATCGGTCATCGGCTGACGCGCGTCTTCTGGATGCGACGCAGCGGTAAAACATAAGCGCACGAATGGGTTTGCATGGCGGGGCCCACTTCCTCTGGATCGTGCAGCGGGCGACTTCGCAGTTGCCTCTACCGTCACTGTCGCTGCACCCGTGTCCGCGGGATCAGTCGGTTGTCAGCGCACGCAATGATGAGGGGCGGGTGACTTGCTGATATCGCCGGAGCCACTTCCAAGCCCAACAGCCGTGCGGCTGAATAACCGCTTTGAGCTAAACGGCGACATGTCCAGAGCGGACTTCCCGGCCAACTATACGCCTGCCAGCATGAAGCCGCGATTGATCGGCGCATGGCAATCGGGAAGTCGACCGACGATCGTTTCGAAAGTTCGCTGGGGCCACCGCCTTAAAATCGTCGACGCTGCCCAGCCCGGGACCGACGAGCGCGCAGCGATAGCCACGCTGCGCCGGGCCGGTTCTCATTTTCGGGTCGGCCCGTTACTGTTCGGCTGATGGTCGCGACGGTGCATCGAGAACAGCGTGGGCACAACGCGTTCCGGAGCCGCGGCAATGACTAGCCACGAGCTACTGGCGGGGCGCGGCGTGGTGGTGACCGGCGGCAGCCGCGGCATCGGACGTGCGGTCGCCGAACTGCTGTGCAATCTGGGCGCCGGCGTCGTGGTCAACGGCCGCGACGCCGAGGCCGTGGACGAGACCGTCGCGGCAATCACGAAGTCGGGCGGACGAGCCGCACCCGTGGTCGGGGCCGCAGACCAGGAGCGAACAGCCGCCGCGCTCGTCGACGAATGCATGAACACGTTCGGGCGGCTCGACGCCCTGATCAACTGCGCCGGCATCGCCGAACCGGCCGGTTCTTCGATCCTGAACATCTCGCCGGACGAATTCGACCACCTGATCAGCGCCCACCTCGGCACGGCGTTCCACACCTGCCGGATGGCGGCCCGCGTGATGGCCTCACAGGGGCACGGCTCGATCGTCAACACCAGCTCGGTGGCATTTCTCGGCGACTACGGCGGCACCGGCTACCCTGCCGGCAAGGGCGCCGTCAACGGTCTGACGACGGCCATCGCAGCAGAACTGAAGCCCCATGGTGTGCGGGCCAACGTGGTGTGCCCCGGCGCGCGGACCCGGTTGTCTTCCGGTGTGCAGTACGAACAACACATCGAGGACCTGTACCGCCGGGGCTTGCTGGACGAGATGACCATGCGGGCCTCGTTGGATAGCGCTCCCGCGACGTTTGTGGCCCCGCTCTACGCCTACCTGGCCAGCGACATGGCGCGCGGCGTGACCGGTCAAATCTTCGTCGCTGCGGGCGGATTCGTCGGAAGCTTCGACCGGCCGGCGCCACGCGTGCTGGGCTATCGCGACCACCACGACGCCGAACCATGGTCGATCGACGACCTGCACGGGATGATCGGTGGCACGCCGGCCTGATCCGGATTGAACCGATCGCCGCGCGCCTCCGTATCCCCAGAGTGGGGAGCCCCAGCGAGGCATCCGAGCGCCCACCGGCCGAAGCCCTCGAGGTTCGAGGGCCAACGCGCCGGCCGCTTCGGGTACTTGTCATCGGCGCCGGCGTGAGCGGCATTTCCGTCGCCAGGGGGCTGCTGCGCGACGGCCACGATGTCACCATCTTTGATCGGCGCAAAGACACGCGCGCCGGTGGCGGGGCCGTGACTACCTGGTCCAACGGCGAGACCGTGCTGCGGCAGCTGGGCGTCGACATGGACGGGTCCGGCCAATTGCTCTCCAGCGTGCGGGTGATGACCTCTGGTGGGCGGCGGCTGGCCACCTTGGATGTGACCGCGATGGTGAACCGGCTGGGTGCACCGGTTCGGATGGTCCCGCGCCGTGTGCTGCTGGAACGGCTGCTGGACGGCTTCCCGGCCGACCGCATCCGGTGCAACCGCCGCGTGGTGAGCGTCGACACCACGCCCGCAGGCGTGCGGGTCGAGTTCGAAGAGGGCGACACCGTCGAGGGCGATCTGCTGATCGGTGCCGACGGCTTGCATTCGATCGTTCGGGATGTCGTCGGGGCACCCGCCGCTGAGCCGACGGGTTGGTGCAGCTGGCAGGGCCTGGTCACGCTTCCCGAACTCGCCGACAAGGGTGCAGCGATGATCGTCATCGGCGAGCGGGGAAACAGCGGCGTGTGGCCCGCGGGCGGTTGCGACGTGCAGTGGTGGTTCGACATGCCGTGGTCCCACGACTTCGTCAGCCCGCGCCGTCCGATCGAATTGATCCGGTCCACCTTCAGCGGCTGGTCGGACTCCGTCGACCTGGTACTCAACCGTCTGACCGACGAACATCTGGTCGGTTCGCCGTACCCACATTTTCGGCATCCGATGTCCCGTGCGTCGCACCCTGGCCCGGTGACACTGCTCGGCGACGCCGCCCACACAATGCCGCCGACCCTTGCGCAGGGAACCAACCAGGCGCTGCTGGACACGATGGTGTTGTGCAAGGCGCTTTCGGCCCTATCCGGCGGGCCGGGCGGCGACGGCGAGCTTTCACGGGCGCTGCGCAGGTACGAGAAGACGAGGCGCCGTCGGGTCGGGCCGGTGTCGCGGGTGGCGTCGCTGCAAGTTGCGCACAGTGAGTCGGTGCTGCGCCCCGCGGCGTTGCTCTCCGACGGGCTGCACACCTCGATGCTGACCGCGTTCCTGCGCTGGACCAGCCACCGCCGGATGTCGGCGAAGATCGACCGTGGCCTCCGGACCCTGGCTCCCGCGGAGAGACGCCCGTGACCGCTCCTCAAACCGCGGAACTGAGCGCGGCCCCCACGACGCCCGATCCCGTGCGGGTGCGCGGTGATCTCGAGGCACCCTCGCGCTGGCTATGCCTCGTCAAGTGGTGCCTACTGGCCGTCCCGCACTACCCGATCCTGATACTCCTTTATCTGGTGTATCCGCTGCTGACGATCGTTGCCGGTGTCGCGATCCTGGGTACCGGGCGCTACCCCCGGCCCATCTTCGACTTCAACGTGGGCGTGCTGCGCTGGTCGTGGCGGGTGATGAACTACCGCTTCCCGATGAACAGCACCGATAAATACCCGCCGTTCACGCTGGCCTCACGCCCCGACTATCCCGGCGATCTGCAGGTTGATTATCCCGAGCGGCTCGCGAGATGGTCCGTACTGGTGAAATGGTGGCTGCTCGGGCTTCCACAAATACTCCTGTGCTGGTCGATGGAACCCCTGCTGCAAGTGCTTTGCGTGACCTCGGCGGTGTGGTTGCTGTGCACCGGCAAGGTCCATCCCGGCATGTTCGACCTCCTCATGGGTCTCGTCCGCTGGCGCTACCGGGTGGCGGTCTATGTATCGTTGATGCGTGACGAATATCCACCGTTCCGACTGGATCTAGGTAGCAGATAACGCGCGCAAACCCGTTGTTCCCCTACGTCTATCGGCTCGGTCAGCCGATCTTCGACCGGCTTTTCTACAACCGCTATCGGCGGGCCGCGATCGCGCAAGCGACCGGGCGGCTCTTGATGGTCGGGCTGGGACCCGGGACCGACCTGAAGTTTGTGCCGCCCGCGGTGACGTCGGTCGCCGCCGTCGAACCGGCGGCCGCATTTCGGCGGATGGCGGCTCGCCTGGCCGACCGGCACGGCACCGCGGTCGATATCGTCGACGGGACGGGGGAGTCGATTCCGTTCCCGGACAACAGTTTTGATTCTGTCCACACCGGCCTGGTGCTGTGCTCGGTCGACGACGTAGCCGCCACGCTGGGCGAGATCCGGCGCGTGCTGGTCCCGGGGGGCAGGTTGGTCGTCCTCGAACATGTCCGCGGGGAAGGGACGATGGGCCGGCTGCAGGACCTGGTCGCCAAGCCATGGTCCTGGTTGGCCTCCGGTTGCAACCCGAACCGCCGAACCGTCGACGCCATCGCCGCTGCCGGTTTCGATACCAGCGGGCTGCGCAGCGTGCGAACTCCAGTGCCGTTCCCGTGCAAACCGCACCTGCAGGGCTTCGCCACCGCCATCGAAGGCGGCCCATCGTGTGATGTAGATCACACTGAACCATTCGGGTGTGGATCTCGTTTAGTGGAACACGGGGCACGTCGTCGGTGAGGATGCCGCCGGCGTGATCGTCGCGGGCCGCCGAGAAATGGACTGTGGTGATGAACTATTCGATGTTGGCGCCGGAAATCAATTCGGCGCGGATGTTCTCCGGTGCGGGTTCGGCCCCGATGCTGACCGCGGCCACGGCGTGGGACCAGCTGGCCTCCGAATTGGGGTCTGCCGCGTCGTCGTTTTCGTCGGTCACGTCGGGCCTGACGGGTCAAGCGTGGCAGGGCCCTGCGGCGGCGGCGATGTCGGCCGCGGCGGCCCCGTACGCGCGGTGGCTTGGTGCGGCGGCGACCCAGGCGTCGGGGGCGGCCGGACAGGCGCGCGCCGTGGCCGGAGCGTTTGAGTCTGCGCAGGCCGCGACGGTGCACCCATTGCTGGTGGCCGCCAACCGCAACGGGCTGGTGCAGTTGGTGATGTCGAACCTGTTCGGGCAAAACTGGCCCTCGATCGCGGCCGTCGAGGCCGAGTATGAGCAAATGTGGGCCCAGGACGTGGCGGCGATGGCCGGCTATCACTCCGGGGCCTCGGCCGCCGTCGCGCAGCTGCCGCCATGGCAGCAGTCGCTCAACGGCCTGGCCACGCGGCTCGCCACGGCGCTGGGCCTGCCGCCGGTCACCAACCCGGTGCCCGGCGACCCCGACTTCATGAGCCAAACCACCAATTTCGGGGGCTTGTTCTCGACCACCTCGCTCGCCGATCCCGACGACAACAACTTCGTCGCGACCAACATCGTGAGCCCGCTCTTCAACGCGGCGGTGACCTCTGGGGCCGAACCGACGCTGGGCCTGGGGGTGCCCGGGCAGACGATCCTGACGTTCCAAAGCCCGGTTGCGCCGTTCCTGAACAGCTCGATCGCCCTCCCGGTGACCGATCCGTTGGCCCCGCTGTTCACCGCGCTGCTTCCGCTCGGCTTCTGATTTCGCCCGCCGGCGGGGCTACTCGACGCTGACGGCTTCGATGATGTTCAGCCGCGCCGCGCGCCGCGCGGGGGGCACCGAGCCGAGCAGGCTGATCGCTAGCGCGCCCACGGTGAAGACCAGCGCCATGGAGCTGGGCCGGAAGGCGACCTGGAAATTCATCATGTCCCCGCTCACCAGGCTGAACAACCATTGATCCGTCAGCCCGAACGCCAAGCCCAGCGCACCTCCGACGACCCCGATGCCCGCCGCCTCGGCCAGCACCATCCGCAACGTGAACCGGCGGCTGGATCCCATCGCCCGAAGCACGCCGATCTCGCGGCGCCGCTCCAACACGGACAGCGTAAGCGTGTTGAGCAGCGCGACCGCGGCGACGAACACGACGATGATCCACACGGCGTTCGCGATGAACATGCTTTGGTGCATCGGCGCCTCCAGGCCCGCGAGCTTTGCGCCACCGTCATACACGTAGGTCGGCGGCGGCGCGGCCCGGCGCACATCGGCCAGCAGCCGGTTGGGGTCCACACCCGGCGCGGCGGCGATCTCGAGCGTGGTCGCCACCGGGCGGTCGAACCACGAGCGCAGTTGATCGAGGCTCATCCCGACCGTGCCGATGACCGTCGAGAAGTACGGCACCAACGCCAGGACGGTGGTCTGGCGCACGCCATGGGGCGTTTGCATCCGCAATTGCTCGCCGACCCGGACGCGCAAGGTCTTTCCCAGATTCTGCGACAACACCACGCCGCGGCCGGCGAGCACCTGGTCGCGAACGCGGTCGTCGAGCGCGCGGTACAGCGGATCGGCGCTTCCCGAGGAGAACCCGTCGAGCATGACGCGGGTGCCGCCGACCTCGGCGAACCCGGCCGCGCCAGCGGTGACGCGCTGCACTCCCGGCAACGCGGCCAGCTTCTCGGAAAGGCCTTGCGGCAGAGCGTCACTGGGGTAGCTGTCCGGGGGATTCGCGCTCACCCACACGGGGACGTCGGCGACCGGTGAGAAGATGCCCCGCGCCGAGGAGATCATGTCGGCGTTGGTGCCGGTGATCGTGACGGTGGTGACCACCGCGATGAGCACCGTCATCACCGTCGCCCACACCCTGCGCGGCGCGCGCTCGATGGTCGCCGCGGCCAGCGCCCCTACGGAGCCGAAGATCCGGGCCGTCGCGGCCGTGGCCTTGACGATGGGCACGGTGAGGGCGAAGCCAAGCGCTATCTCGGCCGAGAACACCGCCGACATCGCGACGAAGGCCACGACGCCTCGTTGGTGCAGCACCAGCACGACGGCAGCCGTGAAAACGACGACGGCCGCGACCCCGCACGCGGCCCGCAACCAGCGCGGCACGCGGTCCGCGGCCGAAACCCCAACCGGCGCCAGCGCCTCGATCGGTGCGACCTTGTACACCTGACGCGCCGCCATCGCCGAGGCCGCCCCGCTGGGGGGCCCGGGCCCCCCACGACGGCGGCCGGTATGAGGGGAGGAGGGGCGCGCATTCGAAGAGGGGGGACCCCCCGTGGCGGGGGCGGGGGGGAGCGGGACAAGGGGGAACGG
>NZ_LZIR01000077.1 GCF_001667035.1 Mycobacterium sp. 852002-51057_SCH5723018 | reverse complement strand
GCCCCCCCGCCCCCCCCCGCGGGCGCCCCGGTGCCGGTGGGATCGCAGGTGGTGGAGATCCCGGGCCTGCCGCCGATCACCATCCCGCTGCTGGCACCTCCGCCGCCGCCCGGGCAGCCGCCCCCATAGAGCGCGAAGCGCGCCAGATCGCGCTGCCAAAGCGCAACCCGCAGTAGGCTGCCTGCATGGCTGAAGTTATGCCCGTTCTCCTACGGACCGGCGCGGCTGCCCTCGGCTCGACCGTCGCCGGCATCGGTTATGCCGCATTCGTCGAGCGCAACGCGTTTGTCCTGCGCGAGATAACCATGCCCGTCCTGACCCCCGGTTCCACACCACTGCGGGTGCTGCACATCAGCGATCTGCACATGCTGCCTCACCAGCGCCGCAAACAGGCCTGGCTGCGCGAGCTGGCCAGCTGGGAGCCCGACCTGGTCGTCAACACCGGCGACAACCTTGCCCACCCCAAGGCGGTGCCCGCGGTCGTGCAGACCCTGGGTGACCTGCTGTCGCGGCCGGGCGTCTTCGTCTTCGGCAGCAACGACTACTTCGGGCCGCGGCTGAAGAACCCGCTGAACTACCTGACCAAACCGACGCACCGGCTGCGGGGCGAGCCGCTGCCCTGGCAGGACCTGCGGGCGGCCTTCACCGAGCGCGGGTGGCTCGACCTCACCCACACCCGCCGCGAGTTCGAGGTGGCCGGCCTGCACATCGCGGCCGCGGGCGTCGACGACCCGCATATCGACCGGGACCGCTACGACGCGATCGCCGGTCCGGCCAGCCCGGCGGCCAACCTGCGGCTCGGGTTGACGCATTCCCCAGAGCCGCGGGTGCTGGACCGCTTCGCCGCCGACGGCTACCAGCTGGTGATGGCCGGCCACACCCACGGCGGGCAGCTGTGTTTGCCGTTCTACGGCGCCCTGGTGACCAACTGCGGCCTGGACCGCTCCCGGGCGAAGGGACCGTCACGTTGGGGCGCGAACATGGCGCTGCATGTCTCCGCGGGGATCGGCACCTCACCGTTTGCGCCGGTGCGATTCTGCTGCCGGCCGGAGGCGACCCTGCTGACGCTGATCGCCGCCCCGATGGGCGACCGGGACTCCACCAGCGACCTATCCCGTTCGCAGCCAACAGCTTCCGTGCATTGAGCGATCCGACCCGGATCGCCAGTCGCGGCGGGTCGCGGTACTGGACGGACAACGCGGTCCGGCTGATCCAGGCCGACGCCCGGCGCAGCGCCGACACGCACCTGCTGCGCTACCCCCTGCCGGCGGCCTGGTGTGGTGACGTCGACATCGCGCTGTACCTCAAAGACGAGAGCACCCATATCACCGGCAGCCTCAAGCACCGGCTGGCGCGCTCGTTGTTCCTGTATGCGCTGTGCAACGGGTGGATCGGCGAGGGCACCACGGTCGTCGAGGCGTCCTCGGGGTCGACGGCGGTGTCGGAGGCCTATTTCGCGGCGCTGCTGGGGTTGCCATTCGTCGCCGTGATGCCGGCGTCCACCAGCGCCGCCAAGATAGCGCTCATCGAATCACAAGGCGGCCGTTGCCATTTCGTCGCCAACTCGAGCCACGTGTACGCCGAGGCGGAGCGTGTCGCCCAGGAGACCGGCGGGCATTACCTGGACCAGTTCACCAACGCCGAACGCGCCACCGACTGGCGGGGCAACAACAACATCGCCGAATCGATCTACGAGCAGATGCGCGACGAGGAGCACCCGATCCCGGAGTGGATTGTGGTCGGCGCGGGCACCGGCGGGACCAGCGCGACAATCGGTCGCTACATCCGCTACCGCCGGCACGCGACGCGGCTGTGCGTTGTCGACCCGGAGAACTCCGCGTTCTTTCGCGCCTACGCCGAGGACCGGTACGACGTGGTGATGCCCGCGTCGTCCCGGATCGAGGGCATCGGGCGGCCGCGGGTCGAGCCGTCGTTTTTACCGGGCGTGGTCGACCGCATGGTCGCCGTGCCCGACGCGGCGTCCATCGCCGCCGCCCGCCACGTCAGCGCCGTCCTGGGCCGGCGGGTGGGGCCGTCGACGGGCACCAACCTGTGGGGCGCCTTCGGCCTGCTCGCCGAGATGGCCGCCGAGGACCGCAGCGGGTCGGTGGTCACCCTGCTCGCCGACAGCGGAGACCGGTACACCGACACCTACTTCAGCGACCAGTGGGTGCGCGCGCAGGGCCTCGATACGGAGGGCCCGGCCGAGGCGCTGAGCGCATTCGAACGGTCCTGCACGTGGAGCTAGCCCGCTGTGCTGCGGTTTGGCCAGTCGCCGGGCCGGTGCGATAGGCTGTCGTGGCTTCAAGCGGGGTGTGGCGCAGCTTGGTAGCGCGCTTCGTTCGGGACGAAGAGGCCGTGGGTTCGAATCCCGCCACCCCGACCCTGTGATGTCTCAAGACTCGCTGCGGCACAAAGGGACGCGCTGTCGCGACGCCGGGATCGGCCAGGCCTGTCGGGGAGTCGGTTTGCCTCTGATCGCCCGGCGATGCTTGCCCCAAGGAGCGGTCACCGGGTTAGCGTTTGGTTAACAATTTCTGCCGACAGCGCCCATCAGGTTTCAGCAGAGCCGCAGCGGTGATTAATTTGTGTTTGGATACTCGACCCAGTTGGCGAGATGTGGGGGAAGCCTGATGTCGTTTGTCAGCGTGGTGCCGGACAGTGTTGCGATGGCGGCCCGGGCTCTGGACGGGATTGGTTCCGCGCTGAGCGCAGCGAGAACGGGCGCGGGTCCCACAACCGCGATAGCGGCTGCGGCCCAGGACGAGGTGTCGACCACGATCGCGCAGCTGTTCGAAGACTTCGGCCAGAATTTTCGGGTTCTCAACACCGAAGCGCAGGCATTCCATGATCAGTTCGTAGGCGCGTTGAACGCCGGCATGGCTCAGTATGTCAGCGCCGAGGCCGCCAATGTCCAGCAGAATTTGTTGAACGCGCTGAATGCGCCGAGCGAGGCATTGTTGGGGCAGCCGTTGGTTGGGACCGGAGCCGGCCTTCTGGACGCCGTGACCAGCGTGATTGACCCGACGTTCAGCATGCCCGTCTACTATCAGCCAACTCCATTCGGTCCCATCGTGCTAACGATGAGTGGGACCGCATCGCTGCTCGGAGTGGGCGGGGTCACCGTGACGTCGGGGTCACTCGAGGTGCCGACGCCGTATGTGCTTGCTGTTGACGCTATAGGTCCAGAGGCCAATGTTGCGATTGCGCTCGCTAATAGCAGCACTGCATTCGCCAACGCGGTGCAGACCGGGAACCCCGTTGCCGCCGCCGAAGCACTGGTCAACGCGCCAGCCGGTGCCGTGAACGGCTTCTTCTTTGGCCAACAAACCGTGTCGATGTCGTTCCCGGTGCCTTCGGACACCGGCTACACGACGGCGGAGTTCTCCGTTCCCCTTGGAGGGCTGATGGCTCCCCCACAGCCCGTTATAACTACGCTGACGTCGACCGACGGGACGCTGACGTCCTTTCCATTGAGCGGTACAGAGTTCGGTGGCCTTATTCCCGCCCTGATGGCTGCAATCGCCGGCTCCTAATCTTCGCAGCCAAGATCGAGGCAGTAAGACTGCCCGCCGTGGGGTCGAATCCCGCCACCCCGACCATTGTCACCACAGGTGACGTTCCTTTTAAGCGGTCAGCCGCCGGGCGGAACGCTCGTGGTCGTTATGGCCTTGCTCGGCGTCGTCGTGACGGTCGGGACGCTACTGGTGACCGTGACGGTGCTCGTGCTGGTGCTGGTCGACGCCGGTGGCACGGCGGTCGTGGTGGTGATGACGGTGGTCGTCTCCGTGGTGGACGAGGTCGTCGTCGCGGTCGCCGCGGCAATCACCCCGCAGGCCAGCCGCTTGCTGGAATCGCCGGTGGAGGTATTGGTTAGGTTGTCGGGGCTCTGATGGATGATCAGCGCGGTGCCCGAGCCGTTTCGCAGGTCCGCCGCGGTGAACAAGTTACTGGTGGTGACGAGTTTCGCCGAACCGTCGGTGCGCACCTGCAACGCGGTCAGGTCGCCGCTGGCGGGATAGCCGGTGTGGCCCGACGCCTGGTACACGCCTCCGGCGGAGTTGAAGTCTCCGGTCGAGCCTCCCGCGGGCGCAGTCGAGTTGGCCTCGCACTTGCCCACCGAGTGGATTTCGAGCCCATGGAAACCCGGGCTCAGGACCTGGTTGGCGCCGGCTTCCACGGTCACCGTCGCGTAGCCGTTCGCGAAATCGATGGTGGCGGTGGCGACCTGGCTCCCGTCGGCGCCCTTCAACTGGGTGGTCATCCGCTCGGTGCCGGGCGGCGCGCTGGAGGAGGGGGACGTCGTGGACTGGTTACTGCCCTGGTTTGCGCATGCGCCTAACGGTGCGACGCTGACGGCAAGTACCGCGGCCGCGAAGGACACGCCCTTTTTCATTGGCTGGGCCTACCCCGATCGGTCCACCTCGAAACGCGTGCGGCTCGCACTACCGTCAATCGGTGCGCCCGCGGACGTGCGTGTCCAGATGTGCAGCTGCTCGCGTCCGACGAGGCGGCAACGGTGCGTGCTCGCCAACTGCCGGGCCGCCTTGGTGAACCCCTGATTGGTCACCACCACCGCATGGTTGCAACGGTGGTGTAGCGCGCCGGAGACCACCTGCTGCACGGCCGCGACACCGACGGCTCTGGCCAGCCTCTTGCACTGCACCGCCATGCGGGTGCCCCCTTTCCTGGCGATCAGATCAACACCGTAGTCACCGGTGCTGGCGGTGTGGCTGACGCTCCAACCCGCCGTTCGTAGCTGTGCCGCGACGAATTCTTCGAACTCGACACCCGGCATCTCGTCGACTGCCGCCATCGCGGACGAGGCGCACTTAAGATCACGCCGCCGCTGCAATCGCACTCGAAAGCGGTCCCTCTGCGCCGAAAGCCATAGGAGGACGCCGACCGTCGCGACGAGGCCGGCCATTGCGGCCGCCGCTCCCGCCGGCACGCTGCCGGTGGCGCTCTGCGTGAAAAACCAAGGCAGAGCGAACCCGAACACGACCAAGGATCCGAGAATCTTGTCCATGACTCCTCGAGGTGCTATTGCCGACCGGGCTCGTCGGATGAACCTATCTGAGGGGTATGACAAACCGGCATTGCGGTGAACCGGTGTGATTTCGACAAGCCGCACGTGCCGACTACCGTTTCCTGAAGTCAGCTATTATTGGGCACCTTTCTTGGGTCGATAGCATCGCCCACCATCGCTTCCAGATTTTCGAGCCGCACTTCCAGGGGCACGAATTCATCCATTCCCAATTCTGACCGGACCGCGTTCACGAATCGACTCATCAAGGCGCTGATGTCGCCAGGCTGTTGAAACTTATTCGTTGTCGGCAGCGCCGAATACAGTTGCTGAGTGAAGCGGGCCGACGCAACTAAGCCCGCCAGCCTGACAATATGATTCGGGAGGAGCAGCCGCATTTCGGCAACAATCACACCGGCCTCCGACAGGGTTGATTCGACCGCCCCAATCGCCTGCAGTACCGTGTTCAAGATGTCCAGCTGCGATGTTGCTGGCGTCAATCGCGACTTTTCCGGATCGAACCCTCGGTTCTTGAACGCGGCGAGCGACTCAGTGGGGTCGTCGCCGTTGGTTAGCCGATCCATCAATTCCTGAAGTTCTGCCGCGGTTTCTTTGATCTTTGCGCTATCGAGGGATTGCTTGGACACCGCCTGCATGAACCTTACAGAGACATCACGAATCTGATCCCGTCGTTGGCGTTCACGCTCTGCTTTTTCTTCCCGGCGGTGGGCAGACGTCGAGGTGAAGAATGTAATCAGACCGCCGAGGATAGTGCCTAAAAGGCCGGCCCCGGCCGTAAACAGCGGAAGCCACCACGGCGTACCGGCTGAGGCCATTTGCACGCTTCCGTCCGCAAATGCTTCTACCAATGTCATCTCGTTGTCCTCTTCGCGAGCGCATCACACGACCCGACATCCGTTCGCCCTAACAGCTTTGACGTCGGCGATGTGGAGCGCTGGGCCCCCAAACCATGCGTCGCCAAGTCTAGGGATGCCTACTCGACTCTTGCGGCAACGACGCCTACCCGATTCGGTCAGTCAGGGGGCGGAACCGCACCCTGGTGCCGTAGCGGGGCGCGAGCATGATGGAGCGCCGCACTATCCGTTCCGGCTGCTCGTCGACCGCGGCGAACTCCCCGGCACGCAGCAAGGTGTGCAGCACGGTGATCAGCTCGCGCATCGAGAAGGTCGCGCCCAGGCAGCGTTTGACGCCGCCCCCGAACGGAACCCATGCATAGGTGTCGGGCCGGCTGCCCAGAAATCTTTCGGGGCGGAACTCGTTAGGATGATCGTAGATTCGGGGGTTTCGGTTGATCGCGATGATATGGACGACGATTCGCGTTCCGGCGTCGATGCGGTAGCCGCCGATCGGAACCGGTTGCGCCGCAACGCGGGCCGTGAATGGCGCGGGCGGGCGGATCCGCAGGGTCTCGTGGACCACCGCGGTGGTGAAGGCCTCCTCTCCGCTCAGGGCTTCGTCCAGCACCCGTCGCAGCGCGTCGGGATGGTGTAGCAGCAAGTCGAAGATCCAGGCCAACGTGGTGGCGGTGGTCTCGTGACCCGCCAGCATCAAGGTGATCAGGTCGTCGCGAATCTCGCTGTCCGACAGCCGCTCTCCGTCATCTCCGCGGGCGCACATCAGCAACGCCAGGATGTCGAGCTGGTCGGCCAAGCTCGGGTCATTTCGCCGTCGCGCGATGAGCGGCATGACGACGTCGTCGATCTCCTTGTTGGCGCGGGCCCGCTGCGGCCAGACCAGCAGCGCGCCGGCGCGGCGCAGCGCGTAGCGGACCGTCAATTGCTCTGAGACACCAAGGTTTAACAGACGCTCGAATGGCCGGCCCAGTCGCCGGGCCTCGGCGGGATCGTCGGCTCCGAAGATGACCCTGACGATCACATCCAGCGTCAGCGCCCGGGCCGCCGTGAGCATCTCGAAGGGGCGGTCGACGGGCCAGCTGTGCATGGCGGCGAGGGCCGACTTCTCCATGATCGGGACGTAGCTGCTGAGCGCGGCGCCGTGCAGGGGCGGCGTCAGGAGCTTGCGCCGCCGAAGATGCTCCGGCTCCTCCTGCACGAACATCGATCCCGAGCCGTAGATCGCGGCCGCCGGTCCCACACCCTGTCCGCCGAGCAGCACGTCGGGCGGTGCGGTGAAAACCTCCTTGGCCAGCTGCGGGTCGGACACGATCGCCACGTTGCCCAGGCTGAGGACCGGCATTGTCATGAGGGGTCCGTATCGGCGTATCAGCCGCAGCATCCGGCGCTCGCCGCCGACCAGGTAGGCGATCGCATACGCCGCGGCGAAGACGGAACGAAGCGGGCGCGGCGCGGGCAGCCCGGGTGGACGGCTCAGGGCGTCGGGCGCTTCCCCCCGGCGAAGAGCGGATGCGGCCACGCTGACGACAGAAACACGGCGTTATCCGTTGGTCAACAATCCCCCGCCCGTGTCTTGCCTAAAAGGGCCTCACAGGCAGTCGGCGCACACCGGGAGACCCGAACTCGACTTCCGTAGCCGGCTACGGTGCTGCACCAGAAAGCAGCTCGAGCAGGTGAACTCGTCGGACCGCGGCGGAATCACCGTCACCGACAGCTCTTCACCGGACAGGTCCGCGCCCGGCAGCTCGAAGAACACCATGTCGTTGGGGTCCTCATCGACGACCGTGGCCGTCGCGACGGGCCGCTTGGGCGCCAGCTCGCGGAGCGAGGTCGCGTCCTGGGTCTCGAGGTCGGAAAGCCGGCGTGCGTCGTAGTCGCTTGTGGTCGTCATCGGTGGTTCCTTCCTGCTCGGTGACGGGTTGACGCACTCGCCTGTACTCACCCGTGGGTCAGTCGTTACCCAGTTCAGGTCTCAGCCACACCTATGCGCGCCAAAAAATTGCGCACCCGCCAATCGCCGGCCAACGGGCACGACGGTGTAGGTCGGGCGATGCCCATGCGACACGCACGCCAGGCCGACCCATGGGGCTACGACGGCAACAATGAGCGCCGCGATTGCCAACCCGATATGCCCGACTACCAACGCGACCACGCCGGCTACCGCGCCGGCCGCCCAGATCGCCGCCGCCACCAAACCCGGGACACTTGCCCGCCTGTCCGGGCCGGCGGTGCCGTTTGCCGGACGAAACGGGCGGGACGTGTCGAGCATGGCGCACTTCTACCCGGTCAGGAGGACAAATAAACCTCTGCGCCCCACTCGGGAGGGGCAATGCTTTCGTTAGCTCGCCCGCGTCTAGCTGGTGGGCGGGGGCGCGGGCTCGTCGGAATGCGTGGCGTGCCAGCGCAGTTCGGCGTCGCGGACCTTGCGGTGGGTGTGCAGCAGCCAGGCCGCACTCGCCACAGAGAGCAGGACGGCCAGCATGGCGGCCACCGAGCCGGCCAGAAGGTGCCCGGTCGCGAATGCGAACAAGCCGACGATCAGGGCGCCCGCAGCCACGATCACGCCGTACACACCGGGCGCGTGCGGGCCGTGAATGAGGGTCTCCCCGGCATGCCGACGAAACGTGCGTTCGTGATCGACGGGGTCGCTCTTCAGGTAATTCACGTCACTCCTCGTGAATGATGTTGTGCACCAGCGTGATTGGGCAGCTTGCAGATTGGATCCGGCGGGAAGCGCATCGGTGATCTCGTCGAGGTCTACCCGCAGGCCCAAAGGGCCAAACGGTGGTGTCAGCCGAAGCCGGCGCGGGTATGCCGGGCACATGAACACCGCCAGGGGCACGCCCGCCGTCCTATTCGACGTCGACGGAACTCTCGTCGATTCCAATTACCTGCATGTCTACGCATGGCAGCGCGCCTTCGACGCCGAGGACATGCCCGTTGCCGCCTGGAAGATCCACCGCTGCATCGGCATGGACGGAGACACGTTGGTCCGCACCTTGTCCGAGGACGCCCCCGACGACGTGCAGGACCGGCTCAGCGACGGACACAGCCGGCACTACGCCGACACCATGTCGCTGTTGGCGCCGCTGCCCGGCGCGCGCGCCCTGCTGCACCGCGTCGCCGATCTGGGATTGCAAGTCGTGCTGGCCAGTTCGGCGCCCGAAGACGAACTCGAGGTGCTGCTCAAGGCACTCGACTGCGACGACGTCATCTCCGTGACGACGTCGTCGCGCGACGTCGACACCGCCAAACCCGAACCGGGCATCGTCCAGGTCGCGCTGGACCGGGCCGGTGTCGAAGCCGACCAGGCCGTGTTCGTCGGCGACGCGGTATGGGACGCGCAGGCCGCGACGGCCGCGGCGTTGCCGTGCATAGGCGTGTTGAGCGGGGGCATCTCCCGCGCGGAATTGGAGGCCGCGGGCGCGGCGCTGATTTTCGCGGATGCGCAGGATCTCCTGGACCAGCTCGACTCCACCCGCATCGCGGCGCTGGTGCCTGGCCGCTGAGCGGTGGCGCGCTACATACCGCGGGTGCGCAACAGCAGCGGTAAAAGCCACCAAAAGAACGCGAACAACGTCAAGGCGCAGGCGCCCGCTATGAGGCCAGCGCTGCGCCCGGCCACCGCGGCGAAAACGATTAGCGTCACCCCGGTTAGCGCCGTGCCCAGCAGCGCAAGCCCCGCAAACGCACACCGGTGCGCGGCCGACACCAGCACCTGCAGGCGATGCCGCCGGAACAGCAGCCGGTGAATGCCGACCGGGGCGACCAGCAGCACGGTTGCGCCCACCGAACAACCGACCGTCGCCAGGTACACGATCCGCAACGGCTCGGTGAGCACGTCGAAGCGCTGTTGGAACGGCAGCGTCAACAGGAACCCGGTGAGCAGCTGCACCCCCGTCTGCACTACCCGCAGCTCCTGCAGCAGGCTGTTCCAATTGCGGTCCAGCCGTTCGGTTTCGGTCTCGCCGCGCCTGCGCCGGTCCCACTGCTGGTCATCTTCCGGATGATCGACGTCGACATCCATGCCCCTAATCATCCCACCAGGCGTTTGAACACCGGCCGCCGCGCCTTCAATTTCCGAAGGCCTTCCCGGCGGGGCGCCCCGAGGAGGAGGATCGAGGAGTAACGTCCCCAACTGAGCGGGAGAGCCACGGTGTCGGTGAACGACCACGAATGGAGCAAACCCGCCGCGATGGCCATTCCGCGGGAGGGATACTTCGAACTCCAGCGCGGCAGGTCCGGACCGGTTTTCCCGAGGACACCCGCCTGCTATGGGTTCTCGATCATCGCCAAGGTCAAGCCGGGGCGCGAGGACGCGATCCGCGAGTACGGCACGACGATCCAGGCAGCAATCGAAGCCCAGCCTGATCTGCTCGCTCCGCTGCGCCTGCACTACTTGCGATGGGTCCTTTTCGACGTGGGCTCGGGACTGCACTTCCAATACCAAGGGATCTTCGACACCGACTTCGACAAGTACACCGAAGATGCGATCAAGCTCTTCTCGCAGTCGGGCGTCACGACGGCATTCACCCACCTGGAAGGCTTTCCAGACGACTGGCAAACCAACCCGGAGGCATTCATCAGATTTGTGCGCGAGCACCATTTCCCCAGCTTCCTCGAGTACGGCGAATACCCCTACGTCACCGCGGACGAGATCAAAAAGGCGCTCCGGCTGAAGGCGGCCTTCTCCGACATGCTCGACCAGATGCAGTAGCTAGTCGCCCGGGCACATAGATGCTTGACCTTGACAACATCCAGCACATCCTGGTGACACGCACACCAGCGATTACCGGTCGGTACGAATTCCTGTCGTTCGGCGACCCGGCGGGTGGACGGGCATGGCTCGGTGAGCTGGTGGACAAGGTCCAGTCGGGCGCCGACGCCACAAAGACGATGAATAGCCAGGATCGATGGATCACGCTCGCCTTCACCTGGAACGGCCTTCGGGCGCTTGGCGTTTCGGAAGACCATCTGGCCACCTTCCCGGATGAGTTTCGCGAGGGGATGGCCGCGCGCGCCGACATCCTGGGTGACACCGGATCGAATTCCCCCGACAATTGGGTGGGCGGGTTGGCCGATGATGCACTGCACGCGATCGCAATCCTGTTCGCCCGCAACGACGCCGAGCACCAGCGTTGCACCGCGGTGCACGCCGACCTGGTCGCCCGATGTCCCGGCGTGCGGGTGTTGTCCTATCTCGATCTCAACGCGACGCCACCCTTCGACTACGCCCACGACCATTTCGGATTCCGGGACCGATTGTCACAACCGGTGATCGAGGGAACCGGAGAGGAGTCGACACCCGGTTCCGGCGGACCGCTGAAACCCGGGGAGTTCATCCTCGGCTACCTTGACGAGGAAGGCGTCATCCCGAAATTGCCTCAGCCCGAGGAGTTGTCACGCAACGGCAGCTATATGGCGTATCGGCGGCTGCGGGAGCATGTCGGCCTCTTCCGCAGCTACCTGCAACAGCATGCGGACACGCCGGAGGGGCAAGACCTGATGGCCGCGAAACTGATGGGCCGGTGGCGAAGCGGAGCACCGCTGGTCCTCGCGCCCGATCGCGACAACCCGCAACTGGGCGCAGACCCCATGCGCAACAACGCCTTCAACTACAAAGAGATGGACCCATTCGGGTATGCCGTGCCGCTGGGCTCCCACATCCGCCGGCTGAATCCGCGCGACACGACGGTCAACATGAACCGTCGCCGGATGATCCGGCGCGGGGCGACCTACGGCGACGCCTTACCTGCGGGGGCCGAGGACGACGGCGCGGATCGGGGCATCGCGGCATTCATCATCTGCGCCAGCCTGGTCCGTCAATTCGAGTTCGCCCAAAACGTGTGGATCAACGACCGAACCTTCCACGAGCTGGGCAACGAGCGTGATCCGATCTGCGGAACACAGGACGGCACATTGGAATACAAGATCCCCAAGCGCCCGATCCGCAAGGTTCTCAAGGGGTTGCCCGCCTTCACCACGCTCACCGGCGGCGCCTACTTCTTCCTTCCCGGCATGAACGGCCTCAGGTATCTTGCGAGGACACCATGAGCGCAGCGGCACGCACCTACAACCAGACGCACGTTGCGCGCAAACAGACGGCGGGCGGTCGCCGTATCAGCATCTACTGGACCTGGAGCTACCCCTGGGAAGCCCAACGCGATCCCGCCGCATTGGACAATCGATTCTCCACAATGACCGAGGTCCGCAGGGTGGCTTGGCCGAACTACGAGGCAGCGGAGTGGGACGAGGCGCACTTCTTGCAAGGCATCGCCGGAACGCTGGAGTTGTTCCACCGCTCGACATTGCACTTCCAAGAACTTGCCGGAGAGGTGACCGGTCACCCGGTCGCAGTGTTCCAACGCATCGACCAAGCCGGCTACCACCTACCGCTCGACGAGCGGGTGCTGGCCGACACCGACACCCTCATGGTGTTCGGACTCGATCACGTGCTCGCACAGGAAGAGGCACATCCCGAGGAGGTCTCCGCGATCCAGTGCTGGCTGCAGCGAGAGGGCACGTGCCTACTGTTGGCCCCACACCACGACGTCGGCCTTACCGACGACCCAAACCAACGCCAGGTCGAGTACCTACACCACGGCGACCCGCTGGTCCCGCGCCAGCAGCGCTTCAGCCAATACACGCGTTCCCTGATGACGGCGCTCGGCATTCCCGTCCTCAACAAATGGGGCCTGAGGCCGGCCGTCATCGAGGGCACCAACCGCATCGCCCCGCTGAACGGTTTTCCGGACCTGGACGCGCCCGGACTGCTGGACAACGTCACCACGTTCAACTTCCACCCGCATCTGCCGCACTACGAACTGACCGCACCGGAGGGCGACCACCTGCGGGTGCTGGGCCGGCAGCGGGTGGATCCGACGCGGCCGCATCCGTTCACGGAGGCGGGCAACACCGAATTCAATGCATTGATCTGGATGCCACCCGACGCGCAACGGGCCGGAGACGTCGTGCTGGTCGACTCCACAAACTTCACAACGCTATTCGGCGGCACCGATAGCCTGGTCAGCTTCTGGCGAAACCTTGCGCTGATGAGATGAGTTGTGTCAGTGGTTCAAATTGCCGTCGCGCACGGCCGTCAAGGCGTCGTCCAGGGTCGGGTACAGCGGGAACGTCTTGTCCAGACCAGTCAGGTGAATCGGCCGGCGAGTCGCCGGACCGCGCGCCACAACACCGAACTCGGTGGAGTTGCCGAGTTTCTCGTAGGTCGCGGCGAGGATCTTCAGGCCGACCGAGCCGAGGAACTCCACCGCGGACAGGTCGATGACCAGCGCCGTCGGGCCTTCGGCGACCACCGTGCCGATGGCTTGTTCGAGGGCCGGAGCGGTGACCAGATCGATTTCGCCGCTGACGCTGACCACAGAGACCCCATCGTGGTCTTCCACCAACGTGGTGATCGAATCAGGAGCTGACAATGGCGATCCTTCGTCCCAGGCCTCAAGTGTGGTGCAAGCCTAACCTGCCGTGCGAACTGGAAGAAGAATAAGCCCTAGACACCTGCGCCGCGATAACCCAGGCTAGTCTCCCCATAGGCATTGCGCGTGGCCCCGGTGGGCGCTGCGCACTGCGGAGCGCGACGCGGCACATGGGAGGCCAGATGTCAGATTCGCCGTCGGATTTCGGAACCACCAGCGTCGCCGCGCAGACGGTCAGCGAGGGCCTGCTGCCGCAGCTCGTCCAGCACCTTCGACAGAATCGGACGGTCCTGCGCGAGGAGTGGGCCCGAAGAATCACCGAGGCCGAACTGCTCACCGCGATGACCCCCGAGGAGCTCTTCTCGGAAGCGACCGCCGTCTACGACAACTACGTGGAGGTGCTCGAAACCGGTAGCGTCGAGGCGCTGCAGGCCTACGCGCGCGACCTGTCGGAACGAATCATCCCGCGAGGCGTGGAGACCGACGAGGTGCTCGGCATCGTGCTGCTCCTGCGCGACGTGCTGGCGCGCTCGCTGTTCGAGAAGTACCAGACCGAATTCGAGATGCTCAATCGGGTGCTCGACGCCTACGAGCCGGCGGCCAACCGCATCGCCAACACCGTGGGCGTGAGCTTCGTACAGGAACGCGAGCGCATCATCCGCCAGCAGCAGGAAGCCATCCGAGAGCTCTCGACGCCGGTACTGCAGGTGCGCGAGCAGCTGCTGATCCTGCCGATCATCGGCGTGCTCGACAGTCAGCGCGCCCGCCAGGTCACCGAGCAGCTGCTGCGGGCCATCCGCGCGAACCGCGCGAAGGTGGTCGTCATCGACATCACGGGTGTGCCCACGATCGACTCCACGGTGGCCAACCACCTGGTGCAGACGGTCGACGCGTCGGGGCTGATGGGTGCCAGCGTGATCATCACCGGCCTGTCCTCCGAGATCGCGCTGACGCTGGTGACCATCGGGCTGGACCTGTCGAAGATGAACGCCGTCGGCGACCTGCAGGGCGGCATCGAGGAAGCCGAACGCCTGCTGGGCTACGAGGTCACGCGCACCGGCGAGCTGACCGGGTGAGCACGACTAACACGAGCACGGTATGCCAGTCCCCATCCTGAAACAGGGCGCGATTCTGATCGCTTCGGTGCAGGCCGCGCTGACCGACTCCGACGCCGAACGGCTGCGGTACGACCTCATGGATCGGGTCAGCCGGTTCCGCGCGCAGGGGATCATCGTCGACGTGACCGCCATCGATGTGATGGATTCGTTCGCCGCCCGATCGCTGCGAACCATCGCCCACATGACGCGGTTGCGCGGCGCGGACACGGTGATCGTGGGTCTGCAACCAGAGGTGGCCTTCGCGATGGTCCAACTCGGTTTGGCGTTCGACGACATGAACACCGCGCTGGACCTCGAAGAGGGCCTTGCGCTGTTGAATCGTCAACCGGGAGTTGGGAAATCGACGATCGGGCGCGACGGTGGCGGGTGACATCGTCATCGATATCGATAACCCCGACGACATCGTCGCCGCACGCAAAGCCGGACATCAGCTCGCACTCGACCTCGGGTTCTCGCTGACCGACGTCACGATGATCGCCACGGCGATCTCGGAAGTCGCGCGCAACATCACCAGCTACGCGGGTCGCGGCGCCGTCCGCGTCACGGTGGCTGAGCGAGAGGGCCGCAAGGCCCTGGTGGTACGCGCCGAGGACGAAGGCCCCGGCATCGCCGACGTCGAGCGCGCGATGGAAGACGGGTACTCGACCGGTCGGGGGCTGGGGATGGGATTGCCCGGTGCCCGCCGCCTGATGGACCGGCTGGTCGTCGACTCGGCTCTGGGCCGCGGAACGGTCGTCGAAATGTGGAAATGGGTTCCGGCCCGTGCGTAACCATGCATGAACATGGCCGGCTGGGGCCGATCGAGTGGGCAAGGGCGGGTCGCCCTCTGCCCAGCGAGTTCACCTCCGGCGATCGCGGCATGGCGGTCGACATCGACGGTGAGGCCGCCCTTTTCGGCGTGGTGGACGGCCTCGGCCATGGTCCGGCCGCCGCAGAAGCTGCGCTGCGCGCCGTCGATGTGGTCAAACACGCCAGTTCTGAGCGGCTCGAAGTTTTGATCCAGCTCTGCCACCGCGTGCTGGCCGGCACCAGAGGAGTCGCAATGACCTTGGCGCGGGTGGATTTTGCCGCGGGCACGCTGACGTGGGCGGGCGTCGGCAACGTCACCGCCGATCTGGTGACCAAGGCCCCGACCGGTCCTAACGTCCGATCCAGTGCACGCCTGACCGCGGGCATCGTCGGCTACCGCATACCGGAAATCAAACCGGCGCAGGTAGTTTCGATCCGACCTGGTGACCTGCTCGTGATAAGCACCGACGGAATCTCCGAGGATTACCTGGACCACATCGACTTCGCTGCCCCAGCCGTCGTCATCGCCGAAGAAGTCCTCGGTAAGGACGCCAAGGAAACCGACGATGCGATGGTATTGGCGGCCCGCCACCGGGGAGTCACGACATGAGCGCCAGCGACGATTTTCGGGTCCGATACACCGTCGCTTTGCGCGCCTACCTGCAGGCGCGAGACGAGGACACGCTGGCGGTCGGCCATGAGCTTGGGCGCCGCGCCCTGCAGGATCAGATCAGCATGCTCGATATCGTCGAGCAGCATTTCCACCTGGTCCACGAGCTGGCCGAGGACTATCCATCCGATAGACCGAACGCGCTCGAATTCCTGTTGCAGACGCTGGCGCCGCTTGACGTGGCGACGCGCGGATTTCTCGACGGCACCAGGCGCTACGAGGAACAACGGGCCCGTGCCGAGGGGCTGGCCGACCGCGACAAATTCCGTTCGGCCCTGGTGAATTCGCTGCAGGAGGGTTTCTTCGTGGCCGATCACGAAGGCTCGGTGATCGAGGTGAACGATGCCTTCATCGAGATCCTCGGCTACCCCGCCGACGGTCTGCCCTACCGGTGGCCGCACCCGTGGCTGGTCGACCAAAAGACTTCGCGCGAACAACAATCGCTGGTGCGAAGCATTGGCAGCGCCGAGTACGAAACGCCGATTCGGCACCGCGACGGCCACCTCTCCTGGGTGATGGTGAGCATCAACGCGGTCAAGGAGACCGACAGCGACCGGGCCGTCTATGTGGGGACGATTCGAGACATCACCGCCGAACGGGCTTTTGCGGCCCGGGAAAGCGCGGTCCTGCGCCTGGCGACGGCCGTCGCGGTGGCCAAGACCGTCGCCGAGCTGTTGTCGATCACCCTGGAGGAGTGCCGGACCGCGATCGACGTCCAGCGGGTGATCGCGGTGTCATGGCCCAGCGGCGGGGGCGATCCGACCGTCCAGATCGCCGGGGAGCCCGTCGAACCGTCCTGGCGCAGAATGGATCCCTGGTTGCGGGATACCTTCCAGGACGCGCGTCATCAGCTGCCGCTGACTGCCAAGACGGTCGAGCGTCCCGAAAACCCCGGTAAGGCACAGGGATTGGTCGCGGTGCTTTCCGGGTCCGGAGACCTCGCGCTGTTGCTGGAGCTTCGCAAACCTCGCTGGGTCAGCGCCGAGGACCGGCTTTTGGTCACGGTTCTGATCGGGCACCTCAGCCTGGCGATGCAGCATGTGCGTCAGTTCGAGAGTGCCCGGGAGACATCGCTGACCCTGCAACGCGCGATGCTGCCCTCGGTGCAGCCGCCACCGGGTTTTGCCGTCCGCTACGAACCCGCGGTCCCGCCGCTGGAGATCGGGGGCGATTGGTATGACGTGTTGCCGATCGACGATCACCGCATCGGCATCGTCGTCGGCGACTGCGTGGGTCGTGGCCTGCCGGCGGCCGCGATCATGGGCCAGCTGCGCAGTTCGGCGCGCGCGCTGATGATCACGGGCGCCCAGCCGGCGCTGTTGCTCGAGCAACTCGACTCGGCGGCGTCGCTGATTCCGGATGCGTACTGCACCACCGTCTTCCTGGCGATCCTGGACACCGAATCCGGTGTCTTGCACTACAGCAACGCCGGCCATATGCCCGCGATGCTGGCCGGGCCGGCGCCCGCGAGGACGAGCGTGCTGACCGACGCGGCGTCGGTGCCGCTCGCGGTCCGCCGGGACGAACCGCGCCCGCAAGCCTCCCGCGTGCTTCCGCCAGGATCGGCGCTGATGCTGTATACCGACGGCCTCGTCGAGCGGAAACACGAATCGATCGACATTGGAATCGCCCGCGCCGCAGACATTTTGGTCGACACGATGCGGTTGCCACTGGACGCCGTTCCGGCCGCGGTGGTGAGCGCACTCGCCCCGGCATCGGGGTATGACGACGATGTCGCGATGGTGGTCTACCGGCACCAGCCGAAACACTTCCGCATCGAAAGCGCAGCCACCGCAGACCAATTGGTCGACGTCCGGCACCGGTTGGCCGCGTGGCTACGTTCGGTCGACGTCCCGGATGCGCTGGCCGGCGACATCGTGCTCGTCGTCAACGAAGCGTGCACCAACTGCGTCGAGCACGCATACCGCGGGCACGGCGTCGGGACGATGCTGCTGGAAGCCAAAATTGTTGACGGCAAGCTCCAGGCTCGGATCACCGACTCCGGTTCGTGGAAGACGCCGGCCGCCAACCCTGGCAACAGCGGTCGCGGGCTGGTGCTGATGCGGACGCTCAGCGAGGCAATGCAAGTGGACAGCAGCCCCACCGGCACGACCCTCGACATCACCTTCGGCCTACCGGAACAAGGACAGTGACGCCGAAAGCCCCGTTTGCGGAGCCCGATTGGCGGGTAGTCATCGGCGTGACCCGCGCATCCATCACGGCCGAACCCGCCCTGCCGGCGGCGCACGGACCGCTGTCGACGGCGGTCCGTCATGCGTTAGCCGGCCCGCCCTCGCGTGACCACCTCGCCCGCATCGGCGCGTCGGTGCGGGACTCCGACCCCTACGGCCTGGATCTCCAGCTGGCGTTGTCGATGTGCTATGAGCTGCACTATCGCGGCTTTGCCGGTGTGGATCCCAGCTGGGAGTGGAATCCCGCGCTGCTGCAGTTGCGCGGCGAGCTGGAGCGGGTCTTTTTGGCGGGTGTGCGGCGCGACGTCGGTCCCATCGAACCCGACCAGACGGCGGCGGCCGAGATGGACGCCATTTGCCACGAACCCGCCGACGGCACCGGCCCGTCGTACTTCCTGCGGGACACCGGGAGCTGGCAGCAGATGCGCGAGTACTTCGTGCACCGATCGGTGTATCACCTCAAGGAGGGGGATCCGCACGCATGGGCGATTCCCCGGCTGATGGGTACCGCCAAAGCGGCCTTCGTGGCCATCGAGTTCGACGAGTACGGCGCCGGTCAGGGGCCGCGCCTGCACCAGCAGCTCTTCGCCGATCTCCTGGCGGCGGCGGGCCTGAATTCGACGTATCTCGCCTACCTCGACGCCGTCCCCGCCGAGTCGTTGGCGGCGGTGAACCTCATGTCGCTGTTCGGGCTGCACCGATCGCTGCGGGGCGCCGCGATCGGGCACTTCGCCTCGACGGAGATCACCTCGCCACCGGGATCGCGGCGGATGGTCCAGGCGCTGGAACGGATGCAGGCGCCGGCCGCGTGCATCGAGTTCTACAGCGAGCACGTCGAAGCCGACGCGGTGCACGAACAGGTGGTGCGCCTCGACGTCGTCGGTGATCTCGTCGCCCGCGAGCCCCAACTCGGCGCCGACGTCGTGTTCGGGATCCGCGCGCATGCCGCGGTCGAAAACCGCTTGGCGGACAGGATTATGGAGTCGTGGAAGCAGGATCGGACGTCGTTGCGTAGGCCGCTCGATCAGCTGGATTAGACATCCGGCGCAGATCCTTCTTCATCGTCCGGCACCGTCGATGGCTGGTGTCGCACAACGGATAGTCCTGGCTCCGCCGACAGGTGCAGATGGCCACCATGAACCGATCCGACTCGACGACGTCACCGCCGGGCATCTCGATGCGAACCGGTCCGGAGACCAGCACGGGCCCGTTGGGCACCACCTGCACCCGAGTGGTCGTCATGGCTTTTCGGCCCGGATCACGACGAGTTCCTCTTCCCGGCGTCCGGGCGGGATCCGGCCGGTCTCCTCCAGCCACCGTGCCCGCGCCGACATGACGGGACCGAACCGAATCCACATGGACGCAATGACTTCGCCTTCCATCCCGGCCCATTTCAGGCGATCCAGCGATTGTTGGACGCCAGCGATCGCCGAGTGCACGAGCAGCAGGGATCCCCCGTCGCACAGCAGCTTCGGGGCCGCATCGCACAGCGGGTCCAGGATCAGGCGTCCGTCGGAGCCGGCGTTCCAGGCCCACGACGGGCCGGCGCCAGGGCCGATGAGTGCCGAGTCGTCGCGCGGTGGGGTTGGGACATAAGGGGGATTGGCCACAACGACGTCGAACGGCGCGCAGTCGACCGCATCCATCCACGAGCCTTCGCGGACGTCGACCGGTACTCCGGCCAGCGCCGCGTTGGTGCGGGCGCATCGCACCGCTTGCGGGCAGATGTCGAACGCGGTGACGCTGGAACAGCCCATCTCGGCCGCCGCCATGGCAACGAATCCGCTACCCGTGCAGAGGTCGAGAACCCGTCGTCCCGGTATCAGCGCGGTGTTGTGCATCGCGTCCACAAGCAACCGGGAATCTTCCTGCGGCTGATACACATTGTGCCTCACCGAGATGGTGGGTTCGGGATAGGTGGTTGTCAACGTCGGCCTTTCGTAAGCCCTTAAAGGATCGCCGTGGCAATCCACGGCCTGGCCTGTGTAATGCCCGCAAACCGGCGCGTTAAAACCGAGCAGCTTTTCGGTGTGCGGTGGCTATCCCGTAGTGGCGTGCGCCAATTGCTTGACGAGCGCTTCGCAAAACGCCGGGAGGTCCGACGGTGAGCGACTGGTGATCAGATTGCCGTCGACGACCACCTCTTCGTCCACCACATGTGCGCCCGCGTTTCGCAGGTCCGTGCGGATGCTCGGATACGAGGTCAGTGTTCGTCCCACCGCGACCCCGGCCTCCACCAGCGTCCAGGGACCGTGACAGATTGCGGCGACGGGCTTTCCGGATACGACGAAGTCGCGTACGAACGAAACGGCCGAACCGTCGAGACGCAGCTTGTCCGGGTTCACCGTGCCGCCGGGAAGCACCAGGCCGTCGAACTCGCCTACCGACGCGTCGGAAACCTTGCGGTCGACGTCGAAAGACCCAGCCGGCTCGAGATCATGGTTACGGGCCTGGATTTCGCCGGACTTCAGCGACAGCACCTCGACCTGGGCGCCCGCTTGCTGGAGGGCCTCGCGCGGTTGCTCGAGTTCCACCTTCTCCACGCCGTCAGCCGCCAGGATGGCAATCTTTGTGCCTTGCAATTCATTTGACATCGCGGTACTCCCTTCTGGGTTAAGGGTTCATGACAACCTTTGTGCAGCCGTCCTGCTTGTGTTTGAAAATCTCATACCCGTGCGGCGCCTCGTCGAGCCGCAGATGGTGGCTGATGACGATGGTCGGGTCGATGTCACCGCGGCGAATCCGGTCCAGCAGCGGACGCATGTAACGCTGCACGTGGCATTGGCCGGTCTTGATGGTCAGCGACCGATTCATGACCGCGCCGATGGGGAACTTGTCCATCAGCCCGCCGTACACCCCGACGATGGACAGGGTGCCGCCGTTGCGGCAACTCAGGGCCGCCTCCCGAAGTGCGTGCGGCCGTTCGGTTTCCAGTCTCATCGCCTGCTTGACGCGATCGTAGGCATCCACGGGAGTGAAACTGTTGCGGGCCTCCATGCCGACCGCGTCGATGCAATGATCCGGTCCGCGCCCGGCGGTGATGTCCTGCAGCTCCTCGAGCACCGACGTTTCGGCGAAGTTGACCGGTATCGCGCCGATCTTCTCGGCCAGCTCCAGGCGATACGGGACCCGGTCGATGGCAACGACTTTCGATGCGCCCAGCAAAAACGCGCTCATGATCGCGAAGAGGCCGACCGGGCCGGCGCCCCACACCGCCACCACCTGGCCCGGCTGGATGTCGCACATCTCTGCACCCATGTAGCCGGTCGGCAGGATGTCCGACAGGAACAACACCTGATCGTCGGTCAGGTCGTCGTCGATCTTCAAGGGTCCCACGTCGGCGAACGGCACCCGCGCGTATTCGGCTTGGCCTCCGGCGAAACCACCCAGCATGTGCGAATAGCCGAACAGGCCTGCCGGGGAATGGCCCATGAACTTCTCCGCGATGCCGGCGTTCGGGTTCGAGTTCTCGCACAGGGAGAACAGCTCCCGCTCGCAGGCCGAGCAGGCCCCGCAGGCGATCGGGAAGGGCACCACCACCCGGTCACCGACGGCGAGGTTGTTCACCTCCTTGCCGACCTCGACGACCTCACCCATGAACTCGTGGCCGAGCACGTCGCCGCGCTTGACCGTGGGGATATAGCCGTCGTAGAGGTGCAGGTCCGAGCCGCAGATCGCGGTCGAGGTGACGCGCACGATCGCATCGCGGTCGTTGAGGATTTTCGGGTCCGGAACCGACTGCACCTCAACGCTGTTGCGGCCCGACCAAACGGTGGCCTTCATGCCCCGGCTCCTTCGCGCGTGTTCGGTTGCGCGGGCCGCTGATGCATCTGCCGACCGGCGACGGTTCCTTCCGGAGAGCCGTCCGAGCGGACCACCTGACCCGTTTCGATGATTTGCTTGAAGCGCCGAAGGTCGTCGTTGACTTGCTGCTCGGGTGATTCGCCGAACAGGGTCGCGGCGGCCTTGCCCAGGACGCCGCCCGGCATCTGGTAGCCGATCTGGACCCGGACCTCGGTCCCGTCACCGTTGGCGGCGGGCGTGAATTCGACGCTGCCCCCGTTCTGGATCGACGAACCGGGCAGCGACTGCCACGCGATCCGCTTGTTGGGCTGGTCTTCGGTGATCTGCGCGTCCCAGTGCACCGGCTGGCCGATCGGCGCGTTGGCCACCCAATGCGAACGACCGTCGGCGTCGGCGGTGACCGACTGCAGGTGGTACATGAAGCTGGGCAGGTTCTCCAGATCGCGCCAGAAGCCGTACACGTCCTCGACCGGGCGCCGCACCGTGACCGCCGCGCGCAGGGTGCGGTGGTGCATGGTGTTGGCGTGTCGCCCGCCGCCGTTGCCGGTGCTGCGCACCGCGGCATAGAGGTCGGCGGCACCGATCCCACCCAGGACCAGGCCCGTGATCGCGCCCCGGCGGCGCCGCCCCGGGCCGCGGGCGGCCACCCCGGCGCCCAGCAGCGCCACGTCCAGGGCGTCGCCGGCAACCCTCGTCCAGACCAGCTTGTCCGACCCGCCCAACAAGGCCGCGCCGTGCCCGCATTCGCGCGCCCCCAACGCTCGGATGACCCGGCGCGAGAGCCGCGTGTCCTCCACTCCAGCCACCGCAGCAACCTTGCCGGGGGCCACCAACTCGGCGAGACCCAGTCCGAAGCTGGCGCCCGCAAGCGCCCTCACCAAAGGCGCCGTGGCGTTGCTAGATGGATCATTCATCGTCGACTCTCCTGCGCCGCAGAACAAGGCCAGCGCAAACCTACTGTCGCGCAATAACTTGCAGGCCGCCCGTTCGCCCTGTCCGCGGTCTTTGTTGGTCCATCAAACCGCCAGTGGTAGCCCGAAGCCCACTATGGCACTCGGATACCCCGGCAGGCAGCGTCCAAACGTCCGATCAGCTGGACGCGCTACGCAGCGCATCGAGCAAAGGCTGAGCGGCCTCTTTGAGGAAGAGCTCCTGCGACGCTCCGCCGATCTGGACGAGCGCGATATCGGTGAACCCGGCTTCCCAGTAGGCCCGCACGGCGTCGACGATCGCGTCTAGGTCAGGGCCGCAGGGGATGCTCTCCGCGACGTCCTCGGGCCGCACGAATTGGGTGGCGCCGGCGAAGCCGGCCGGCGTCGGCAGGTCGGCATTGACCTTCCAGCCACCGGCGAACCAGCGGAACTGGTCGTGGGCGCGCTGGACGGCGGCGTCGCGGTCGGGATCCCAGCACACCGGTATCTGGCCCACCACGCGTCCGCCGCCGGCCAGGTTGGCGGCCTGGCGTGCGGCGTGCCACTCGCGGACGAGTTCGCCGTCGGGCTCCACGGCCACCAGGTGGTCGGCCAGCTTCGCGAACCGCTCGACGGCCTTGGGGCCGCCCATGGCGACCGCGATGCCGACGGGGACGTCGGGCACATCCCACAAGCGCGCCGAGTCCACCTGGAAGTAGTCGCCGCGCCAGTTCACCAAGTGGCCGCCGAACAGCTCTCGGATGATCTTGATCGCCTCGCGCAGCATGTCGTGCCGGCGCTCGACGGTCGGCCAGCCCTTGCCGACGACGTGTTCGTTGAGGTTTTCACCGCTGCCCAAACCGAGCGTGAACCGGCCATCGGACAGGATCTGCACGGTGGCGGCCTGCTGCGCGACGATCGCGGGGTGATACCGCATGGTCGGACACGTCACATAGGTGTAAAGGTCCACCCGTTCGGTGGCGTGCGCCACCGCGCCCAACACCGTCCAGGCGTTGGGCGCGTGCCCTTGCGACGTCAGCCACGGCGAGAAGTGGTCGCTGCACACCTCGAAGTCGAACCCGCTCTCCTCGGCTGAAATCGCGTATCGCACAAGGTCTTTGGGTCCACTCTGCTCGGTCATCAGAGTGTAGCCAAAATTCGTCATGTCAACCCGTCTACCCGCTTGGCTGGCGGGCGTAACGCCAGGGCGGAAAATCGAGCAATTATCCGCCGTGGCGTGACGTGCGGCGCGCTCGCGAACGGCCGGCAGCGAAAGATTCCTCAGCCCGCGGTGGTGATCGAGTCGCCGGTGACGCCGGCCGCCCGCCGCGCCGCCAGCCTGCGTTTCTGCGGCTCGATCGTGTAGCGGGGATGCCGCGCCGATTCCAGGCCCGCCTCGAACACGGCGAACCGGGTCAGCGCCGACGCCGTCGCCAGGGCCAGGCCGGACACCACTGCGACGCCGCGGTTGCGGCCACCGATCAACGTCCCCAGTCCGCCGGCCATCACCAGTCGTTCACTCAAGCGCAGCATCCGCCCCGGGTTGCCGTGGTGGAGCGGCTCGGTGGCCACCGGGTCCATCCGGCGTTCCATGAGCTTGGTCGCCACCAGGTCACCGAGCACGCCGAGGACGGCCAACTTCCGGGCGGGGCCGGCCTCGGCCACCGGGGTGGTGACCATCGCCAACCCCGAGGCGGCCAGGGTGGCCGAACTGACGAACACGAAGGGCAGGTCCTCGTGGGCGGCGTTCCACGTGGGGGTCGCGGTATCGCCGAGCAGCACCGCGGTGTAGACCGCCAGCGGCGGTCCGAGGACCGCCGCCCCCAGGCCGGCCGGTCCTTCCATGCTGCGCAACACCGGACGCAGCGGCCCCAACGGCAGCCGCTCCCCGGTCAAGCGGTCGACCTCGGCGACCGCGGCCACCCCTATCCCGGCGCTGAAGGAGCTCAGTATCCACGAGCCGAGGTTCATCGGCGAGGTCAGCTTGAACGTGCGCAACATGTTCAGGAAACGCTCGGGCCGGCCCAGGTCCTTGACCAACGCGACGAGGCTCAGCAGCACCGCCGCCAGGGCGGTCAACCGGGTGTTGCGGCGCAGCTTCGCGCGGCCGGTGAGCTGGGCGCCCGCCGCCAGCAGGCCCGAGCCGCCGGCGACGCCACCCAGGAACAGGTACGCCCCGATCTCGTGACCCCACGGCGCGGGCTTGACCACCGGCCGCCCGTAGTACGAGGTGAACTCGGCCTCGGGCACCATCGGCATCTCGCGCGAACCGTCGCCACCGCCGCCGCGACCCCTGCGTTGCCGCTTGCCGCCACGCCTGCCGCCCGCGGGTTCCGGCGGGCGCAGGCTGTCGTATTCGGAAGTGCTCACCGGGACCTCCAGAAGGCCAGCGCCGCCGCGGCAACCATGCCCGCCGCGGCCACACCGGCGCGCTTGAACATCTGGGGCAGATCAGCCGTGCACACGCGCGGGTCGGGCGGCAGGCCGTAGACCTCCGGCTCGTCGAGCAACAGGAAGATCGACCCGATGCCACCCACGCCGTCGTGCTCGTTGGCGCCGTAGAGGCGGGCCTCGCTCAGACCCTGGGCGTGCAGCTGGGCGACCCTTTCCCGCGCCTTGACCACCAAGTCGTCGTGGTCACCGAACTTGATCGACGTCGTCGGGCAGGTCTGGGCGCACGCCGGTATCTGGTCATCGACGAGACGGTCGTAGCACAGGGTGCACTTTTGGGCCACACCGGTGACGGGCTTTTCGGCCGGACGATCCGGTTGTTGCGCCGGCGTCGCATACGTGCCTTCGCTGCGACGCTCGATCACGCCGAACGGGCAACCGGCCACGCACGTTCCGCATCCGTTGCAGACGTCGTCCTGCACGACGACGGTGCCGAATTCGGTGCGGAACAACGCACCCGTCGGGCAGACGTCCAGGCAGCCGGCGTGCGTGCAGTGCTTGCACACATCTGACGACATCAGCCAGCGGAACTCCGGGGTGTCCGGCGGCGTGAGGTCTGGGCTTTCAGTGCGGCCGGGGAGGGCGGGCATGCCCAGATCGATTAGGGCGCGGCCGGATTCGCGCGCCTCCTCGATGCGGTCGCGGCCCTGCTCGATGAACGCCACGTGCCGCCAGGTGCTGGCTCCCAGCGCGCCGGTGTTGTCGTAGGACGAACCCAACAGTTCCAGCTCGCCGTCGCGCGGGTTGCGGTTCCATTCCTTGCAGGCCACCTCGCAGGCCTTGCACCCGATGCAGATCGAAGTGTCGGTGAAGAACCCCTTGCGCGGCTTGGGTTCTGCCCAACCGGCGTCGGTGGTCGGGTCAGTCGGCCCGGTCAGCTGGCCCATCGGCTCCCCCTTCCCAGGCTTCGGCGCCAACTCGCAGATTGCCGGTCTCGCTTGTGGCGCCCGAGCGAGACTGATACTCGGCGACCAGCCGAAGCAGTTCCTCGCCCTGCGGCCGGCGCCCCGGGCGGATGTCGCAGGACCCGGCCTTCGACTCCTGGATCTGCACGTTGGGATCCAGGGTCACGCCGAGCAGGTCGTTGGCGGCGTCCCCGCTCACCACCGCGTCGCCGCCGACGCCCCAGTGATACGGCAACCCGATCTGGTGCACCGTGTGGCCGTTGATGACAAGGGGGGCAAGGCGTTTGGTGACCAACACCCGGGCCTCGATCGCCGCGCGGGGCGAGATGATCGTCGCCCACCCGTAGGGCTCGAGGCCGCGTTCGGCGGCCAATTCCGGGGACACCTCGCAGAACATCTCCGGTTGCAGTTCCGACAGGTAGGGCAGCCATCGGCTCATCCCGCCCGCGGTGTGGTGCTCGGTGAGCCGATAGGTGGTGAAGACATAGGGATAAACGTCGGCTCCGGGTTCCCCGGCGCTGGGCGCGCTCAGATTGTCCTTGCGCGGAAAGACGATTCGCGCGGGGTTGCGCTGCTGAGGATACAGCGCGTTGGCGACCGGGGATTCCTGCGGTTCGTAGTGCGTGGGCAACGGCCCGTCGACCAATCCCTTCGGCGCGAACAGCCAGCCCTTGCCGTCGGCCTGCATGATGAACGGGTCGTCGCCGGCCAGCGCGTCCGGCCCGCCGAGATCGGGATCGGGGTGGCTACCCGGCGCGCGGTCGGCCACGAAGTCGGGCACGTCGTGCCCGACCCATCGGCGCTGATCGTCGTCCCACCAGATGTAGCGCTTACGCTCGCTCCACGGCTTGCCGTCGGGGTCGGCCGAGGCCCGGTTGTAAAGGATCCGCCGGTCGGCGGGCCACGCCCAGCCCCACTCCAGTTGGCTCGGGGACTCACCGCCGTGCGGAACGCGGCGCGCGGCCTGATTGGTGGCGTGGGCGTAAACCCCGGTGTAGATCCAGCAACCGGCGGCGGTCGAACCATCGGCGCGCAACTCGGTGTACGACGATAGGGCCTCGCCCGCGCCGGGCCCGGTGAGCTGGCACCCGTTGACCTCAGCCAGCACCGCTTCGCCGTCGGGGTCGCCGTTTTCGTCGGTGGGGTAGTCCCACGTCAGGTCCAGCAAGGGCCGGTCGCGCTCGTCGGTCGAGTCGGCCAGCCGCTGCCTGATCCGCCTTCCCAGCTCGTAGAAGAAGGCCAATTCGCTCTGGCACTGACCGGGCGGGTCGACGGCCTTGTGCCGCCACTGCACCAGCCGCTGCGTCTGGGTGAACGATCCCGCCTTCTCGACGTGGCTGGCCGCGGGCAGGAAGAACACCTCGGTTTCGATGTCCTCGGTCTTCAATTCACCCGACGCGATCTCCGGGCCGTCCTTCCACCAGGTGGCCGACTCGATGAGGTTGAGATCGCGGACCACCAGCCACTTGAGGTGGGCCATGCCAAGGCGCTGCATCCGGCCGTGCGCCGAACCGACCGCGGGATTCTGGCCCAGCAGGAAGTAGCCCTCCACCTCCTCGGCCAGCATGCTCATCACGGTCTCGTAGGTGCTGTGCGGGCCGGACAGCCGCGGCAGGTAGTCGTAGGCCCAGTCGTTGTCTTCCGTGGCCGCGTCGCCCCACCACGCCTTGAGCAGGCTGACGGTGTAGGCGTCGGCGTTGGCCCAGAAGCCCTTCTGCTTCTTCGACCCGACCGCGTCGAGGTAGTCGGCCAGGGTGTCGTGCATGCCGGCCTTGGGCATCGGCAGGTAGCCCGGAAGCAGGTTGAACAGCGTCGGGATGTCGGTGGAGCCCTGGATGGTGGCATGGCCGCGCAGCGCCATGATGCCGCCGCCCGGCCGGCCCACGTTGCCCAACAAGAGCTGCAAAATCGTTGCGGTGCGGATGAATTGGGCACCCAGGGTGTGCTGTGTCCAGCCGACGGCGTACGCGAAGCAGGTGGTGCGCTCGCGCCCGGAGTTCTCCACGATGGAGCGGGCCAGGTAGTCGAAATCGGCGCGGCTGATGCCGCAGACGTCGGTGACCATCTTCGGCGTGTAGCGGGCGTAATGGCGCTTGAGGATCTGGAATACCGTTCGCGGGTGCTGAAGGGTTTCGTCGCGCTTCACCCGGGCGTGGGCCAGCGGTGGGCCACCGCTGCCGTGTTCGTCACCCGCCGCGCTCGGCGAGGCGGTGGCGCCGTGCGTGTGGCGGCCGCCGGCGGACTCTATCTGGCCGTTATCTTGTTCGTCGTACGCCCACGTCGACGTGTCATATTGCCCGGTTTCGGGGTCGAAGCCGGAGAACAGGCCACCGAGATCCTCGGTGTCCCTGAAGTTTTCGTTGATGAGGGTGGCGGCGTTGGTGTAGGCGACGACGTATTCGGAGAACCACAGGTCATTGGTGAGGATGTGGTTGATCAGCGCCCCGAGCAGGACGACGTCCGAGCCGGCCCGGATCGGAATGTGCTTGTCCGATACGGCCGACGTGCGGGTGAAGCGGGGGTCGACGTGGATCACCCGGGCACCGCGAGCCCTGGCCTCCTCGACCCACTGGAAACCGACCGGGTGGCACTCGGCCATGTTGGAGCCCTGGATGACGATGCAATCGGCGTTGGCCATGTCCTGCAGTGATTGGGTGGCGCCGCCGCGCCCGAAGGAGGCTCCCAGACCGGGAACCGTGGCGGAGTGTCAAATACGGGCTTGGTTCTCGATCTGGATAGCGCCCGCGGCGGTGAAGAGCTTCTTGATGAGATAGTTCTCTTCGTTGTCCAGCGTCGCACCGCCGAGCGCGGCGATACCCATGGTGCGGCGCAGCGGGTGACCCTTCTTGTCGATGTCCTGCCAGGTGTGGCGGCGCGATTCCACGAACCGGTCGGCGATCATGTCGATGGCGGTGTCCAACTCGAGGGGCTCCCATTCGGTGGCCCGGGGCGCGCGGTAGAGCACCTGCAGCTGCCGGCCGGGCGAATTGACCAGCTGCTCGCTGGCAGAACCCTTGGGGCACAGTCGTCCTCGCGAGATCGGCGAGTCGGGGTCGCCCTCGATCTGAACCACCCGCTCGTCCTTGACGTACACCCGCTGCCCGCAGCCGACAGCACAGTAAGGGCACACGCTTTGCACGACCCGGTCGGCCGTGGTGGTGCGCGGCGCAATGGCGCGGGTGTGCCTGGAGGTCACGGCCGACCCGCGGCCGAGCTTGTCCTCCGAGCGCAGCTGACGCAGGACGGGCCATTCCAGGAAGATCTTGGGGAGTGCCATGCCCTTACCCTAGTGCTTCACGCCGATGCCGCTTCGGCTCAGCGCACCACGATCGTGTACTCGCCGCGAGGAACCAGCTCGCCGATGACGGGCGCGCCCGGAATCTCACCGGCGATCAGCAGTCCGCCGGAGGTCTGCGCGTCGGCGAGCAGGAGCGCGTCGTCCTCGCCGACCGCCGACAGGTCGGCGTGCGGGGCGACCCAGTCCAGGTTGCGGCGCGTGCCGCCGCTGACGTAGCCGGCGGCCAGCGCCTCGCGCGCCCCGTCCAGGTAGGGCACCGCGGCCGAGTCGATCACCGCCGTGACGCCGCTGGCCCGCGCCAGCTTGTGCAGGTGTCCCAGCAGGCCGAAACCGGTGACGTCGGTGGCGCATTCGACCCTGGCGGCCAGCGCCGCGGCGGCCGCCTCGGCATTCAGCATGGTCATCGCGTCGATCGCCTGACTGAAGCGCTCTCCGGTGGCCTTGTGTCTGCTGTTCAGCACGCCGATGCCGAGTGGCTTGGTCAGCGACAGCGGCGTGCCGGGTTTCCCTGAGTCGTTGCGCAACAACCGGTTTGGATCTGCGATCCCGGTCACGGCCAGCCCGTATTTGGGTTCCGGATCGTCGACGCTGTGCCCGCCGGCGAGATGGCAGCCGGCCAGACCGCAGACGTCCAGCCCGCCCCGCAGCGTCTCGGCCGCCAGCTCGAACGGCAGCACATCCCGCGGCCAACCCAGCAGATTCACCGCGACCACGGGACGCCCGCCCATCGCGTAGACGTCGGACAGCGCGTTGGTGGCCGCGATCCGGCCCCAGTCGTACGCGTCGTCGACGACCGGGGTGAAGAAGTCCGTCGTCACGACCAGCGCGGTGCCGCCCGCGATGCGCACCACCGCAGCGTCGTCGCCGCTGGCCAGGCCGACAAGCAAATCGCCGAGCGGGTCGCGCGGCGCGGTTGCCGTCAACCCGCGCACCACCTCCTCGAGCTCGCCGGGCGGGATCTTGCAGGCGCAGCCGCCGCCGTGGGCGTACTGAGTGAGTCGGTAGGGCACGCGTCCATAATGTCGGCATGGTCCCCGGGAGGTGTGTCCGGTCTGGTGACCGGCGCGGTCTTCAAAACCGTCGAGCGGCAGATGCTGCCGTTGGCGGGTTCGATTCCCGTCCGCCTCCGCCATCCTCTTGGGGCCTGAGATGAGCGACGCCCGCCGACGGGTGCCCGGCACCGACACGCTGCTCGCCGATCCCCGGCTGGCCGCGGCCGAGCGGGTGCTGGGCCGCGCGCTGGTGAAGTCGGTGATAGCCGAGGCCCAGCAGCGGGCGCGCGCGGGAGAAATCGAGCCGGACCGCGTCGCCGAGCACGCCGTCGCCGCGCTGCCGGCCACCGCGTCCAGTCTGCGGCCCGTCATCAACGCCACCGGCGTGGTGGTGCACACCAACCTGGGCCGGGCGCCGCTGTCTCGGGCCGCGCTCGACGCCGTGGTCGCCGCCGCCGGAACGACGGATGTCGAGTTCGACCTGGCGACGGGCCGGCGCGCTCGCCGTGGCCGCGGCGCGCTGGCCGCGCTGGCCCGCGCGGTGCCCAGCGCCGGCGGCGTGCACGTGGTCAACAACAACGCCGCCGCCCTACTGCTGACCGCCCTGGCGTTGGCTCCCGGCAAGGAGATCGTGCTCAGCCGGGGCGAGCTGGTGGAAATCGGCGACGGCTTCCGCATTCCCGAGCTGCTGGCGTCCACCGGTTCTCGGCTGCGCGAAGTCGGCACCACCAACCGCACCAACCTGCGCGACTACGCCAAGGCGATCGGACCGGAGACCGGCTTCGTGCTGAAGGTCCACCCGTCGAACTTCCACGTCACCGGGTTCACCTCGGCGGTAAGCGTCGCGGAGCTGGCCGACCTGAACGCGCCGCTGGTCGTCGACATCGGGTCCGGGCTGCTGGCCCCGCATCCGGTGCTGGCGGACGAACCCGACGCCACCTCCATGCTGCGGGACGGCGCGGACCTGGTGACCGCGAGCGGTGACAAGCTGCTCGGCGGTCCCCAGGCAGGTCTGCTGTTCGGCGACGCCGAGCTCATCGAGCGGCTGCGCCGGCATCCGGCGGCGCGCGCGCTGCGGGTCGACAAGCTCACCCTCGCCGCGCTGGAGGCGACCCTGACCGGTCCGCCGCCTCCGGTGGCCCAGGCGCTGGTGGCCGACGCCGCGCAGCTGCGCGCCCGCGCCGAGCGGCTCGCCGCCCAGTTGCCCGACGCGGAAGCGGTGGACTGCGGGGCGGCCGTCGGCGGTGGTGGCGCGCCGGGCGTCGAGCTGCCCAGCGCCGCGGTGAGCCTGCCGGAGTTTTATGCCGCCGCGCTGCGCAGCGGCAGCCCGCCGGTGGTCGGCCGGATCGAGACCGGCCGCTGCCTGCTGGACCTGCGTACCGTCGCGCCGGAGGACGACGAGCTGCTGGTTGCCGCGGTGCGCGCGTGTTCGTCATAGCCACCGCGGGCCACGTCGACCACGGCAAGTCCACCCTGCTGCACCGGCTCACCGGCATGTGGCCGGACCGGCTGGCCGAGGAGCAGCGCCGGGGCCTGACCATCGACCTCGGCTTCGCCTGGACCGAGGTCGGCGGCCGTGAGGTCGCGTTCGTCGACGTGCCGGGCCACGAGCGGTTCGTGGCAAACATGCTGGCCGGCGTTGGGGCGGTCCCGGCCGTTGTGTTCGTCGTGGCCGCCACCGAGGGTTGGATGCCGCAGTCCGAGGAGCACCTCGCGGCCCTGGACGCGCTGGGGGTACGTCACGCGCTGCTGGTGATCAGCAAGGCCGACCTCGCCGATCCCGGCCCGGCGATCGCGCAGGCGCGCGAACGGTTCGCGACCACGTCCCTCGCCGGCGCGCCCGTCGCGCTGGGCACCGACCTGGAGCGCGTGCGCGCGGAGCTGGTGGCGCTGACCGACCGGCTGCCGGTACCCGACCGCGACGCCGACGTGCGGCTGTGGGTGGACCGCTCCTTCACCGTGCGGGGCGCGGGCACGGTGGTGACCGGGACGCTGGCCGCCGGCACCATCCGGGTGGGCGACGAACTCGAACACGCCGGGCGGAGGGTGACGGTCCGCGGCCTGCAGTCGTTGGGCCGCCCTGAGGACGCGGTGGGCCCCGTAGCCAGAGTGGCGCTGAACCTGCGGGGCGTGGACCGCCAGCAGATCGGTCGTGGGGACACCGTGCGGACCCCGGGCGCGTGGCGGGACACGGCGGAGATCGACGTCGCGCTGCGGTCGGCGGACAAGCTGCACCGCCAGCTGGTGCTGCACATCGGGTCCGCCGCGGTGCCGGTGCAGGTGCGCCGGCTGGGCGCGGATGCGGCACGGCTGCGCCTGGATCGGCCGTTGCCGTTGCGGGTCGGGGACCTCGGGTTGCTGCGCGATCCGGGGGAGCATCGGATCGCGGCCGGGCTCGAGGTGCTCGACGTGCGGCCGCCGGGGCTGCGCCGCCGCGGCGCGGCGCGCGCCCGTGCCGCGGAGCTGGCGACCGGCCGCGCTCGGCCGCCCTACTGCGCGCGGGCCGACGAGCTGCGCGCGATGGGCTTGCCGCCGTCCGGTCAGCGGGTGGGCGATTGGGTAGTGGACCCGCAGTGGTGGGCCGCGCGGCGCGAGTGCGCGACGGCCACGGTGCGGCGCTGGGCCGCCGATCACGACATCGCGGCGGGGATGCCGCTGGAGACGCTGCGGCAGCGGGTCGGGCTGCCGGCCGCCGAGCTGGTGCCCAAGCTGCTCGAGGGCACCGGCCTCGAGGTGGTCGACGGGGTGGTCCGGCCGCCCGGCGCGAACCTGCCGCCCCGCGTGGACAGCGCGGTGCGCACGGTGGAGCGGTGGCTGGCCGCCGAACCGTTTCGCGCACCGGAGGCCGACGAACTGGCCGAGCTCAAGCTCGGCGCCCGCGAGCTGGCGGCCGCGGTGCGCGCCGGGCGGCTTACCCGGGTCGCCGACGGCGTCGTGCTCGGGGCCGACGCCTTGGATCGCGCGGCCGACGTTCTCAAGACGCTGCGGCAGCCCTTCACGGTCAGCGAAGCGAAACGCGCGCTGGGCACCACCCGGCGGGTCGCCGTGCCGTTGCTGGAACAGCTCGACGCCCGGCGCGTCACCAGGCGGGGCGGTGACGGCACCCGGATAGTGCTCTGATCACTCGGCCACGGAAACCGTTGCGTCAGAGTCGGTTTCGGATGCCCGTTACGGGCGTGTCCTACAACCGTTCTTTGACCGCCGCGGACAGCCGCGCACCGTCGGCCTTTCCGGCCGCGATCGCCGTGGCGGCCTTCATCACCAGGCCCATCTGCTTCATGCCCGGCCGCTCTCCAATTTCCTCGGCGACCTGCGCGATGGCGGTGTCGGCGACGTCGGCCAGCTCGGCCTCGGTCAGCGGCGTGGGCAGGTACTCGTCGATGATGCGTGCCTCGGCGTGCTCGTTGGCGGCGAGCTCACCGCGGCCGTTCTGCGTGTAGATCTCGGCCGACTCGCCGCGCTTGCGCGATTCTCGCGCCAGTACCTTGATGACCTCGTCGTCGGAGAGCTCGCGGGCCTGCTTGCCCGAGACCTCCTCGGTCTGGATAGCGGCCAGCAACATGCGCAGGGTCGCGGTCCGCAATTTATCCTGGGTCTTCATCGCCTGGGTCAGGTCCGTCCGGAGCCGGGATTTGAGTTCCGCCATGACCGAGACGCTACGCGCCACCACCACGGCCATGATTGAGAAATGCCCGGACCGCCGACAGGATGGAGCCCATGACAAACGACCGGCCCGGCCACAGAGCCGGTTTTGTAGGCCGTTTCGAAGGCCGCTGCGCACGGTGAACGCGCCGCCGCCTGGCTATCCGGCTCTTCCACCGCCCGGTGGGCACGCGCCGGCCGGATACCCGCCGTCCGGCTACGGCGCGCCGCCGGGCTACGGCGCGCCGCCGGGCTGCGGCGTGCCGCCGGCCGGGTACTACGGCCCCCCTGGATACGGCCCGCCGGGGTACGGCCCCCCGCCGGGCTACGGCCCCCCGCCGGGCTATGGCC
>NZ_LZIR01000076.1 GCF_001667035.1 Mycobacterium sp. 852002-51057_SCH5723018 | reverse complement strand
CGACCGCCCGCATAGTGCTTTTGTCCGACGGCGGCGAGAACAAGCCGACCAATCCCAGCGATCCGCACGACGGCGCCGAAAACGTGCCGCTCGACCCCAACGCGCCGCAGGGCGCGTTCACCGCTGCCCGGGCCGCCAAGGCCGAGGAGGTGCAGATCTCGACGATCTCCTTCGGCACGCCCTACGGCACCGTCGAGTACGAGGGCGCCACCATTCCGGTGCCCGTCGACGACCAGACGCTGCAGGAAATCACCAAGATCACCGACGGCCAGGCGTTTCACGCTGACAGCCTGGAGTCGCTCGAGGGCGTCTATTCCACGCTGCAGCGCCAGATCGGCTACGAGACCGTGAAGGGCGACGCCAGCCTCGCCTGGATGCTGCTGGGCGCGGTGCTGCTGGCCGGCGCCGTCCTGGCCGGTGAGTTCCTGAACCGCAGGCTGCCCGCCTGAGCGTTCAGGTCGGCAGGCGCCGGTTGATCAGCAGGGCCAGCGCCGCGGCGATCAGGGCGGCGACGACGCCCAGGCGCAGCCAGCCGGCGCTGCCGGGACCGGGCACCGTGCGATACCCGATGTCGTTCTCTATGGCGTTGTAGCTCTTGTTGAGCTCGCTGAGGTTCGTGGCGGTGTAGGACTGCCCGCCCGACAGCCGCGCGATCGTCTTCATCTGGTCCGTCGAGACGGGGACGGCGACCCGCTGCCCGTTCATCTCGATCTCGCCGCCCTTGGTGCCGAA
>NZ_LZIR01000075.1 GCF_001667035.1 Mycobacterium sp. 852002-51057_SCH5723018 | reverse complement strand
CTGCTTCTGCGCGCCCCGCGACCAGTGGGAATCGAAACGCCGTGAGGCGACACAACTGCAAGCACAAGCTCTCCGTACGGAGGTAGCGCCATGACATCGCACGCACAACCGGTCAGCGCACCGGGGGGACAGAAGCGATCGCGCAAGCCGAAGTCGGTCGGCGCCGGCAAGCGCAAGGACGGCGGCGAGGGACCCTCTATGTCGGTCGCCCGAATGGGGCTCATCGGCACGATCGGCGCGGCAATTCTCACCGGGGTCCCGTCCATCGTCATTGCGCTCATGCACGACGGTGGTTCCGGACCCAACAACTCCGCGGGACCGGCCGCCACACCGACGACCATCACCTCACCGACCCGTATTCAGCCATCCCCGCGCGGGTCGTTTGACCAAGTGGCGATTAACGATTCGGGCACTGCGGTGACAGTTGCGGGCTCCGCTGAAAAAGACGTCGACAGCGTGGTTGTCCTGGTAGGCCCGCGGCAGTCAGGCGGCCAGTACTGGGCCAACAGCACCAACGTGGTCGATGGGCAGTGGAAGCTGGTCGTCGCGACCGATCCCCACGTTCCGGTGCCCTACCAAATCAAGGCCTTCTACCGGGAACGTGAGGCCGGTGCCTACTACAGGCTGCGCGAGGACAACGGGGCGATCCGCGATGCGTCGCACTTCAGCATCCCGGAAACCGGCCCGACGCCCACGCCGCCACCGCCTCCCGAACCGCTGGTGAGTTGCGCAGAGCAACACGGGGATAGCTGCTTCAACGGCCCCGGCTGGGGTCCGCCGTCGGTCTTCCAATCCGATCACTGATGGCATCGCTCGATGAGGATCCAGCAACCCTTGTGTGCTGATCCTCATTTGGCATCTTCTTGAGTTGTTTCGGCCGCATCCATCCACTTGCCCTGCCTCAAGCATTCGACGGCTTCTTTGGCGATGACGCGGCCCAGCTCGGTGTAGGCGGCGAACTGCCCCTCGTTGAACCACTGATCCGACGTCGGATCGTGCGGAAAGATTTCATTGGACGCCGCATACGTCAGGAGCCAGTACGGGCAGGCTTGGGACACTACGGCTTTGACGAAGATCAGCCTCCCCTTCTGTTGCAGGCCCGCCGCGGCCGGATACGTGATGGTGCCCTTGACGACCGCACCGCGCGTGATGCGGCCGTTGAGGCCCGCCAGCGCGTTATCCTCGGCGAACTGTGTCCCAGAGCCCGGCGCGATGCTCTCGACGGAATACGGACCGGTCTCTGACAGCGCGATGTCGACCCCCAGTTCGTATTTCGCCAGCCGAAGAGCGTCTGCGAGACCGAGTGGCAGCGGCGGGGGATCGCCGCCTCCGTCGACGACGAAGATCAATTGGCACCGACGCCGCAGCGCCTCGACCAGGCCTGAGTTGTCGTAGTGGCCGCCATCGGTTACCTGCACCAGCCGGGCGTTCTTGTTGTTGATACCGAGGATCTCTCGGTACAGGTATCCCGCGCCGCGGACGGTCGGCAGCGATTTCGGCCATACCCGAGGTAGCTGGTGCTCGGCATCTAGGGGGCCGTCGACCTTTTCCTTGCGCGCGCTTTCGGCTTCCTTGAGTTGGCGAACGAAGTTCGGATTGGGTAGCCAGGTGCCCAGCCGCGCGCCGGAAACGGCGAGTAACTTCTCGATTCCCTTGTCCTGCCGCCCCATCGCCGAAGCGAACGCCGCACCGCTCACCGCGACCGCAGCCTCTACTGTCAGATCCCGGCGAATCCGGGGCGGCGACGCCTTGAACAGTTTCTCGGTGTCAAACCAACCGAGCTCCGGCCCGCCGGTGTAGTCCGCGCTCATCACATACGACACAGCGTTGAGTCCGGGCGCGGGCTTGTCGGGGCCGGTGATGGTGGCCGAGCAGGCGAACACGAACTTAGGACCATTTGTCGCGTATCCGTACCGGTGGAGCCAGGTTGGCTCGCTGTTGGGATACCGCACGGCTGCGTTAGGAACGCCTTCCGCGGGTATTCGCCGCACCGCGAAAGTGTGTGCCAGGCGCCGCCGATAGAAGGGATGCAGGCTCAGCGACGTCACATCAGCGAAGCCGAGGAATACCAAGATGAGCGCCAGACCGCCCAACCACCAGCCCGAGTGCACAACGCCAGTGACGCCCTGTCCGCTTTCGATGGCCGTCTTGAAGAAACCGGCGGCGAAGCTGCCGAGGAGCGCCAGCCATACGGCCAGGAGCACGGCCAGGGTTGCCACGGTCAGCAGCAACGAGATAACCGCCTGCGGCAGAACGCGTTTCAGGAACGACGGGGATGGTTCGGAGGCGGCGGTTTGGACAAGTTTGTTTTTATCGCGCCAGATCATCGCGATCAGCGCGGCTATGTAGTTGAGTCCGACGACGCCGGACGCCGCGGCCAACGCGCTACCCGGGCGGGATGGATTGTGCGTGCCGACCCATGAACAGAGCCGCATCAATCCGGGCACCACGATCGTCAGCGTGAGGACCACCACCGCGAATCCGGCGCACACCCGGGCCACGCCTGACATCCGCGTCCGCCAAAGCTCGCCGGGCCGGCTATTGGATCCCCACTCGATCACCACCCCGGCCATGGTGAACAGCACAGCCGTGGCGGCGAAAAAGCCCACCGCCCAATAGGCTGCGGAGCCAGCGTCAAGTGACAGGCTTTGCTGATGGGCGGCTGGACGCACGTCCGACACTGGGGGAAACGCTGCGATCGGGATCTGGGCAAGCAGGCAGCCGACCACCGACCCAGCGAGAACCGGAACGGTGAAAATAGTGGTCAGGGAGGCCAAGAGATTCTTGAGAACCTGTGCGAGGGCACGAACCAAGCCGAGCGGCGAGTCGGCGATGTAACTCGATCCGCGGCGAACATGATCGAACTCGGCCGATCCTTCTTCAAACCGCTTCGAAATCGGGGCGATGTTCCGTGGTGGTTCGTCCGGTTGTGGGTGGTCCTCTCTTCGCTTTCGCTCCGAGTCCGCATCTTTGGCCTGTACCCCCAGCAGCCGCGCGCCGGCGGCATATCCGCCTCCCGACACCGAAATGACGTAATCGAGGCGATCCAACAGGGTGGTCGCGTCGGTGTGGTCCGCCCTCCGCAGCGCGGTGCCGGCTTCGCCGAATGGTTGGGAAAAAACCTGCATGGCACCCATCGCCACGCAGGCCGACCGTACGCCTCCACCGGAAAGACACAGCGCCCGAAGCGGTTCGGTGCGATTCTCCAGAGCCTTGGTGACGCCCGGCACGTCATATGCGCGCACCCAGCTCTGCTGGTTTTCGATGACAAGTTCGTCGGTCGTCGGTGGCACCGGCGAATCCGACGGTGCCAGCACCGCATCCCACCATGGCGTCGGGGCAGCTTCATCGCGCGCACCGAGTCCTATCCACCGAAATGCTCTGAGCGGCCGCAACATCTGGGGCACTGACACACCTTGGCTGTGATGCCATGCGTATGCCTGGTAGATGCCCATCACGCCGCGCAGAACGATCCCGAGGGAGGCGATCAGCCCGACCGCCGCCACGGCAAACGCGCAGAACTTGACGGTGGCAGCGGCTGCGGTGGCCGTGCGTAGCGAGGGGACGTCCCGTGCCGGCGTCAACGTCATCCACAGCAGACAGTCTTCGAGCAGGTCGGCAATCACCGCGACCGCGACTGCGGCAGCCACGAAATTAGCGACGAGGCAGCCCAATTCGGAGCGTGCCCGGATGCGGTAGAACACGGCGCATCCGGCCAGCACCATCCCGTAGCCCGCGATCAGCCAGAGGTCGCTGTGCAGTGCTGCTGGCAATTGCGATTTGATGTCCGAGCCCCCGGGTCCGTGGTCTCCGAACGTGTAGCGGGTGAGCCCCGGTGGGAATGCCCCGGGCGCGCCGACGAACACCAGAACAACACCCGCGACGATCATCCCCGGCGCGATGACCGGAGCCCATGCTGACAGATGTCTCGACACACTCGCCTCCAAGGCTCGACGGTCAGTCACCGGCAAACTCGGCTCTCGAATAGCGTGACACGTTTTGCTGGATCACACGCCAATGCGGAGGTTGTGTCGCGCGGTCGACGGCAAAACCCTGGCGAGTATGCCGCCTCAATCCTCGCGGTGGCGTTGGTAGTCCCAGCGCTCCAACCAGCCGGTGAGGCTGTGGATTCCGATGCTGAGAATTATCAGTACCACGCCTTCGATGAGCATGACGAGTTCGTTCACAGTCGTTCCATTTCGCGGGCCATGGCGGCGTGCTCGATGTAGCTGGAGCGCAGTCGCGCGTAGCGGCTGCGCGGCTCAGGTTGGCTGGTGGGCCACCGCGACGCCCGTTGCCAGAGCAGGACGATCCAGCCGCGTCGGACCACGGCGGTGCGCGATGCCGCGCCGACCGCGGCGGTTGCGAACATCACCTGCTGCTCGGTGATGAGGACGGGCTCCGGGGAAGCGGAGACAGTGCCTTGCGCTTCCCCGGAGCCCGTTGCTGCAGATACCCCTCCCCCCACAAAAGGTGTCTGCAACGCGTGATCGGCAGGTAAGGGTTCAACGGTATCCCGGTGAGACGCCGCTGCCGTTGGGTTAGATAACATTTCAGCTCCCTGGGGGTGGTTTGCGGCTGTCGAAGAACACGTTATGAAGCCGCTGGTAGGGCGTCACGCGTAGTCGACTACCTGTTCTGAAGGCCGGCACCTCGCGTATCGGGCCCTCGGGATCGACGATCAGCAGTGTGCCTGGTTGATCCGTGCGCCCGCGGCGGAGTCGAACCACACAACCGGGAAGTTGAAATTCTCGTCCCAGGTCGTCCATTCGTCCTCCCACGTCATCGGGGGGCCCACCAGCTTGGGGCTGGTCCACAGCACGACGCCGTGCACGTCGAACAACGAGATGCCGCCGTAGAACACCCACCGGTCGCCATCGTCACTTGACTTCACGTGTGCGAAGAAATTGGCCGTCCCGTCGGCTCGAATCGTGAGCATCTCGTCTTGCAAGGCACAGTCGCCGATGTGCGTGACACCAGACCACACCCACCACTTTCTCGCCACGTCGTAGGGGCTCGGCACCGGGCGTTCGCGCACATCGCTGAGCAGATCCACCGGTGGCTGGCTCTTGCAGGCCGGCTCCTTCGTTGCCAGCGTCGGTTCGGCGTGGGGCGCGTTGCTGTCAATGGTCATTTCAGGCTCCTGAGGTCGTTGGTATCGGCCGCGCCAATGGCGCGGCCACTCTTTACTGTCACCGGTAGGCGGTCGCGGGCACACGCGTAGTGGACTACGCGAATGGGGAGCTACGCGCCCGTCGGCGTCGCCTGCCGGCCCGTAACATTGCTCTGCGAAATGGTGAGCCTGACCCAGCTCGAGGTGCTGATCGCCGTCGTGGAGGCGGGCGGGTTTTCCGGAGCCGCGAAGAAGCTCTATATGAGCCAGCCGTCAGTGTCCAACCACATCCGCAATCTCGAGATTTCGCTCGGTGTGCCGTTGGTTCAGCGCAGCACCAAAGGTGCGCGCACCACGCCGGCCGGTGATGTGGCGGTCGCGCACGCCCGCAAGGTGTTCGAACTGTTGGAAAGCCTGCAGCATGCGGCCGCCGGCTTCCAGGGGCTCGAGGCGGGTCGGCTGTCGATCGCCGGCACGACCACGCTGGGGACCTATCTGCTGCCAAGACTGCTGTCCGATTTCGCCGAACGGGCTCCCAAGGTCGAGTGTCAGATTCGCGTCGGCAACGAGGACACAGTGGAAAATTGGCTGCTGGACGGGGAGGTGGCCCTGGGCCTGTGCGCCGATACCCCCCGCGAAGAGCAGTTGATCGCACAGCCGATGTTCTCCGAAGCGATGATATTGGTAGCCCCCGCCGGAACGCCGCTGGCCGGACGCATCGTCCGGCCTAAAGACCTTGCGGGCCAACGTTTTCTGCTGCGCGAGATGGGCTCGGCGACCCGTCGGCAGCAGGAGGCGGCGCTTCGGTCGTGGGGATTGGACGCCGCCGATCAGTGGGACCTTTGGGGGCCTGACACGCTCAAGGAGGCGGTGCATGCCGGCCTCGGACTCACGCTGCTTTCCGAACACGTGACCGCCCGGGAGCGCTCGTCGGGAACCCTCGTCGCCCTGGAGGTCGATCCGCCGCCGCCGCGTCGAACGGTGTATCTGGTGCGGCGGGCCGACCGCGTGCTGACGCCGCCGGAGCAGGCGTTCGTCGCGCTGGTCGGCGGCATAGCCTCCTGGCCCGCCTGACCCGTCAGTACTGGATGCAGGCCGAACGCAGATCGGTATAGAAGTCCCACACGTCGGGCGAACACTCCGGCGCGCCGAGCTGGGACGCCTTGGCGCCCACGTGCGGAAGGTGGGCATATGCACCGACACCCGGCCGGTTCACGTGCAGCATGCCCGCCTGGAAGTCCTGCAGTGCCTGAAACATCAGCGATGGGTTTTGCGTGAAGATCGTGCCCGACATGCCGTAGCGGACGGAGTTCGCGATCCGCATCGCCTCGTCGTATCCCTCGCAGGCGATCACCGACAACACCGGGCCGAACACCTCCTCCTGAGCCAGTTCGCTGTCCCACGCCACGTTGGTCAGCACCGTCGGCTCGACAAAGTATCCCGGGGTTTCCAAGGTGAGAGGCTTTCCGCCGCAAGCGATTTCGGCTCCCTCGTCGGCCGCTTTCTCGATGGCGCCCAGGCACGCTCGCTGGCGCTCATCGTTGACGACGGGGCCGACGTCGGCCCAGTCCTGGTCGCCACGGCCGACCCGCATCGCTTGGACGCGGGGGACCAGTCGGGCCAGCAGGGCGTCGTGCACGTTGCGGTCCACGATGACGCGGCTGGTCGCGCTGCACCGCTGCCCGCTTTGGCCGAACGCGCCGTGGAGGATCGCGTCAACGGCGGCGTCGAGGTCCGCATCGCCGAGGACGATCAACGCGTTCTTGCCGCCGAGCTCCAGTTGGGTGCGCATCAGTCGCCCGGCGCCGGCGCGGTTGATGGCCTGTCCGACGGGCAGCGAGCCGGTGAACGAGATGCCCGCCACCCGCGGATCGGCGACGAGCGCCTCACCGGCTTCCCGATCACCCTGGATCAAATTGAGGACGCCGGCCGGGGCGCCGGCGTCGGCGAACGCCTGCACCAGCAGCGTCGACGTTAGCGGCGTCAGTGGTGAGGGCTTGAGCACGGCGCCGCATCCCGCCAGCAGCGCGGGCGCGACCTTCCACATCGGGATGGCCAGCGGGAAGTTCCACGGGGTAATCAGCCCGACGACCCCGAGCGGACGGCGAAACGTCATGGCGATGGTGCGTGGTTCCTCGGCCGGCGTGGTCACGCCGTTCATGCGGCGCGCCTCGCCGATGGTGAAGTCGAGGATGGCCAGCGAGCGGTGCACCTCGCCCTTCGCCTCGGATAACCGCTTGCCCTGCTCGCGGGTGATGGCGGCGGCGAATTCGTCGACGCGCTGCTCGACCAGGCGCCGGGCGCGGCCGAGCACCTCGGCGCGGGCGATGGGTCCGGCGGCGTCCCACGCCGGTTGGGCGGCCACGGCCGCGTCGATCGCGGCGACCACGTCGGCGGCGACTGACTCGCTGAACTCCCCGATGACGTCGTCGGTGTTGGCCGGGTTGAGGTTGGTGCGCACCTGCCCGCCGACGCTCGGCTTCCACAAGCCGTCGACGTGGTTGAGCAGATGGTCGGGATGGGGCTGGGTCATCGATGGCTCCTTGCTGCGCGCGTGGTCAGCACATCTGTATTGCGATGCGCGGGGCCGCGCCGCTGAGGGCGGCCCCGACCGCGATGTCGATGTCATGTAGGCGGTAGGGGTGCGGGACGAGGCCCGCGAGCGGTTCCTGCGAGTCGGTGCGGACAAGGAAGTCGACGGCCTCGGCCAGATCGTCGAGCCGATAGTTGTGGCAGCCAACCACGGTGGTCAGGTTCTTGACGTAACCGCTGGGTTCGAAGCCGATCTCCGGCCCCGGCGACACCGAGCCCACCAGTGCGATCCTGCCACCGACATCGACGATGTCGAATGCCGCCCGCACGGCGGCGCGGTCACCCGACAGCTCGAAAATGACATCGGCGCCGTATTCCCATGCAGCGCTCGCAATTTCGTTGGGACCGCAGGCCGCAGCGGCGCCGAATTCGAGGGCCATCTCGCGGCGTGACCCGTCGACGTCGCAGGCGATGACGTGCTGCACACCCCGGCCCCGGGCGTAGGCGACCGCGGTGAGGCCGAGCATGCCGCAGCCCAGCACCACGACGGAATCATCGGCGCCCAGACCCACGCGTCGGGCCGCGCACACCACCGTCGCGGTGGCGCAATTGGCCGGCGCCGCCACGGCGGCCGGGAGACGCTGCGGCACCCTGACCAGGCCGGTGCCCGCGACCAGATGGCAGTGCGTGGCCAGCCCGCCGTTGAGCCGCCAGTGGTCGTCGATCGCCTCGTGCCCGTACTTGCGCCCGCTCAGGCATTTCTGCGGCAAGCCCCGCCGACACCGGCGACATTCGCCGCATGCGGTCCCGATGGTCCAGGTGACGCGGTCGCCGGCGCCGAGCGGCCGCCCGTCGTGTCCGTGGGCCGCACCGCCCGTCGCGACGATCGAGCCGACGGCTTCGTGGCCGAGGACGGTCGGCACGGGCGTCGGTCGATCGCCCGCAATGGTATGCAGATCGCTACCGCAGATGGTGGCCAATTCCACCGCAACAAGCACCTCATCGGGGCGCAGGCGGGGGAGCGGCTGGCACTGCAGCGAGAATCCCTTCTCGACGCCGGACCACACCGCCACGGTGGCGGTGTCCGCAGTCAACGCCGGATGGTCAGCGCAACCAGGGCGCTGAGCACGCAGGACGCGGCGACGATGGGGAAGACCAGGGCGGTATTGCCCGTGTGGTCCATGACTCGGCCGATCAGCGGCTCGGCCGCCCCGGCGAACAGGTAGGAGAAGAAGTCCACCACACCGGTTGCGGTTCCAGCCATCTCTTTGCCGGCGATGTCAGGACACAGCGCCCAGAAGGACGACTGCGGGCCGTACACGAAGAACCCGGTCAAGAACAGCACCACGATGCCGGCGAAGGTCCCGAGATGCCCGAGATACATGGTCATCGCGAAGACGGCGCCGAGCAGCATGAACAGGATGATCGGCCGGTCGCGACGGGACCCGAAGAAGCGGTCGGATAATTCGCCGTTGGTCAGCGCGCCGACGGCCATGCCTACTGGAAGCGCTACGGAGATCCACAGCGGGCTGACGGCACCGCCGCCCTTGGCCCAGTTCTTGCCCAGGAAGTACACCGGCACCCAGATCAGCAACCCGTATCGGGCGGCATTTTGGAAACCGATCGCGACGCCCGTCGACCAGATCTTAGGGTTGCGCAGCACCGCCTTGTACCGATCCAGCGAGTTCCCGGCGTTTGCTTCGACGTGCTCGACGTCACCGCTGTGGGACGCCGGCGGCTTGACGCCGGCCTTCTTGGGGTTTTCGCGCGATAGCAGGTAGAAGGTGATGCCGCCGAACAGCATGAGCAGCACCGGGATTCGGAAGATCCACTGCCAATGCAAGTGCAGGGTGTCGACCACGATGGTCGACGTCACGAAGGCCACCACCGATGCCATGCCGGCCGCGAAAGTGTACAAGCCGAAACTCTTGCCGCGTTCGTGCGGACCCCACCAATTCGAGATCACCCGACTGCCCGACGGCCAGCCCATCGCCTGGCTGAAGCCGTTGGCACACCAGAAGAACGCCAGCGACTTGGTGCCCACCGCAAAGCTGGTGCACCAGTTGAGCATTGTGGAGAGCACCGCGCCAAGGGTCATCAGGCGGCGCCCGCCGAACTTGTCGGCCACATTGCCGTTGAGCATTTGGCCGGCGGCATAACACCACAGCATCGCGCCGCTGATGGCTCCCAGCGTGCCCTTGCTCAGCCCCAGATCCGCCTGAATTCCGGGGATGGCAAAACCGAAGGTCTGCCGACCGGTGTAGAAGAACAGGTAGCAGAACATCGTCGCGAGCAGCATGCGCCATTTGAGCCGGGCGAATTTCGCCTCCGACACTGCCACCGGATCCAATGTGGCCGTGGGCTTTTGATAAGTGCTAGACATCGTCTTCCACCGATCTTGGGATGGTCACACCGCCGAGGCGGCGTCGGACTGGTGCTGGACTACGAGAGTCGTTGCCACCCAGAAGGCGTCGTAGTTGTGCACGGACGCCGGCAGGCCGTAGGACTCATCGACGAGGTCGGGCCGAGGCAGGCAACGGTTGATGATGAACGGGATCTGAAGCTCGCCCAGCGCGCCGTGCGACCGCAGCGGGGCGTCCAGGCCGGTGAGGTCGTGCCACGCTTCGAACCGGCCGAGCGCGGTGTCGGTCTCGGCGAGCACCACGACGTCGCCGATCCGGTCGGCGGGCAGGCCATAGGTCCGCGCCGCGTCCTCCCGATCATGGGCCGCCTCAATGCCGTCGAGCCGGCACAGCTGCTCGATGACGCGATCGCGGTGGGCGAGCGCGGGCAGGTACACGCTGGCGAACGAGCCCAGCGCTCCGTGGTGCACGGTGTAGGGATCGGTGATCGGCAGGATGACCCGCACGCCGTCGACGCGCTCCCCGTTGGCGGCGGGAAGGCCAAGGATGCTGCGCACCGCGTCCTCGACGTAGAGCACCTTGGCCCTGCCGGTGTCATCGGTCTTGGCGCTCATGCCGTGGTCGGCGGTGAGCACCACGATCGCGCCCAAGGCGTCGAGTTGTGCTGCGTAGGAGTCGATCATCTCGTAGAACGCGTTGGCGGCCGCGGTGCCCGGCGCGTGTTTGTGCTGGATGTAGTCCGTCAGCGACAGGTACATCAGGTCGGCCTCGCGAGACTTGAGGATCGCGACGCCCGCGGCCAGCGTGAACTCGCTGAGGTCGGCCGAGTAGACGTGCGGGAGCGGCATGCCGACAAGGTCGAGAACATTACCGATGCCGTTGCCGGCGGCGGTGGCGCGATCGGCCTTTTCGGCGGAAAAGCAGATGCCGGTGCGCGCGGGTGCGACGAGCGTGCCGCTGCCGTCGAGGCTCGGGCCCTGATCGACGAGACCGGCGCCGAGCAGCTGGTACAGCTTGTCCTTGGCGGTGACCACCACCACGTCCAGGCCGGCGTCGTTGGCGGCGGCGAAGATCGTCGGCGCCCGCAGGAACCGCTTGTCGTTCATCAACACCTCTTCGCCGCGCTCGGCGTCGAAGAGGTAATTGCCGCAGATGCCGTGCACGGCCGGCGGCTGACCCGTCGCGATGGACAGGTTGTTCGGGTTGGTCAGCGCGGGCATCGCGCAGTGTGCCGGCCACGAGCTGCCCCGGCCTGCCAGCACTCCACTCAGCCACGGCATCCGGCCGGCCTTCATCGCTTCCAGGTGATAGTCGGGTTCGCTGCCGTCGATGCAGATGACAACGACGGGCGCGTCGGGCACGGTGTACGTCCGGTTGTTGATGGCGAAGGTGGTCGACCGCACTGCCTGCGCTCCTGTTGCTCGGTGGCTTGCCGTGCAAAACAGTGCACGCGGTCGGCGCCGGGCAGAACCCCGAATTGCGTTATGGCAGCCATAGCAGTCGAGACGAAACGTCAACAACATTTAGGCCGAACGTTTTCTGGTTTAACGGGGGATGAGCATGATGTTGCGGAACCTGGGCAGACGAACCGCGGACCGCCGATGAGCCGGCGCCGGTCGATGATGGCGGGCGACCCGGTAGGTTGAACGCGAATCGAGCTGACATGAAGGGAGACACCGTGGGCCGAACGCCGGCCATGGCCGAGGCCGACCGCGCGTGGATGATCGACACGCTGCTCGCGCTGCTGCAGACGCCAAGCCCGTCGGGGCGCACGGATGCGGTGATGCAGCTGATCGGCGGCATCCTCGATGGATTCGGCGTGCCGTTTTCGCTGACCCGCCGCGGGGCTCTGGCCGCCGAGCTCGCGGGTGAGTCGCCCACCACGGACCGGGCGCTGGCGGTTCACGCGGACACCATCGGCTGCATGGTGCGCAGCCTCAAGGACAACGGCCGCCTCGAGCTGGTTCCGATCGGCACCTTTTCGGCGAGGTTCGCCACGGGCGCTCGGGTGCGGATCTTTTCGGACGATCCCGACGAATTCGTCACCGGCACAGTGCTGCCGCTGAAGTCCAGTGGCCACGCTTTCGGCGACGAGATCGACACCCAGCCCACGGACTGGAACCACGTCGAAGTCCGCGTCGACCGCAAGGTGTCCTCGCGCGAGGACTTGCTTCGCCTCGGCCTGAACATCGGTGACTTCGTTGCGCTGATCGCCAGCCCTGAGCTCACCGCCGACGGCTACATCGTCTCCCGCCACCTCGACGGGAAGGCGGGCGTGGCGGTCGCGCTCGCGCTGGCCAAGAACTTCGCCGAGAACAGGGTGCTGCTGCCGCATCGCACGATGATCATGGTGACGATCACCGAGGAGGTCGGCCACGGCGCCAGCCACGGCCTGCCTGCGGACGTCGCCGAGCTGATTTCGGTGGACAACGCGGTGTGCGCTCCGGGTCAGCATTCCATCGAGGACGGCGTCACCATTCCGATGGCCGACATGCACGGCGCATTCGACTACCACCTGACCCGAAAACTGTGCCGGCTCGCCGAGGAGCGGGACATCAGGTGCGCGCGTGATGTGTTCCGCTACTACCGTTCCGACGCCGCCGCGGCGATCGAGGCGGGCGCGGGCACGCGGGCCGCACTGGTGGGCTTCGGGCTCGACGGCAGCCACGGCTGGGAGCGCACCCACATTGACTCGCTCGAGGCCGCCTACTGCCTGCTGCACGCGTGGCTGCAGACCCCGCTGACGTTCGCCAAATGGGACGCCAAGCCATCGGGCAGCCTGCGCGACTTCCCCTCGTCGAAGCAGCCGGCGCCGACCGAGCAGTGGGTGCCGCTGGCCCGTGGCGACCACGCCGAACCCGGCGAAGCCTCGCCAGGTTCGCACTGGCCCCCGTCTGCGGGCCCCCAGGCCTGAGCATGGCCCCGCCGCTCCGTCCGCGCCGGTCCGCGCTCTACCTGCCCGGCAATAATGCGAGGGCATTGGAGAAGGGGAAAACGCTGCCGGCCGACGTATTGGTTTTCGACCTCGAGGACGCCGTGGGGCCCGACGCCAAGGAGGACTCACGGGCGCAGGTGTGCGACGCTGTCTCGTCCGGCGGCTACCAGCCGCGCGAGATCGTGGTGCGTATCAACGGGTTTGGCACGGACTGGCACGACGACGACCTGGCCGCCGCTGCCCGATCGGGGGCGCACGGCGTGCTCGTGCCGAAGGTGGAGCGAGGCGAACAGGTGCGAGCGCTGGTCGGGGCGCTCGAATCACTCGGCGCACCAACGTTTTTGCAGCTGTGGGTGATGATCGAAACGCCCGGCGCCTTCCTGAGAATCGAGGAAATCGCGTCGGCCAGCGGCCGCTTGGCCGCGCTGGTGATCGGCACCAACGATCTCGTCAACGAACTGCACGCGCTGCACGTGCCCGGACGCGCCACGGTTGTGCCCGCGTTGTCGATGGCCGTGTTGGGAGCCAGGGCGGCCGGAAAGGCCATATTGGACGGCGTGTACAACGACATCGCCGACCCTGACGGGTTCCGGGTCGAGGCTCGCCAGGGCCGCGAGATGGGTTTCGACGGCAAGACGCTGATCCACCCGTCCCAAGTCGACCCTGCTAATGAGGTGTTCGGCCCGTCGCAACAAGAGCTGGCCGACGCGCGCAAGATCGTCTCGGCGTACGAGCATGCTCAGGCAGAGGGGAAGAGCGTCATCACCGTCGACGGTCGCATGATCGAAGGCCTGCACGTGCGCGACGCTCAGCGGGTCCTGGCCCTCGCCGATCTCATCGCCGAAATGGGCTCTGGCCCTGGCAATTAGCGGGGCTGCGGTCCAGCGAGCCCGCCGACCCACCGTGGTCGGCGTGATGGCATCGCCGCCGTTGCCGCCCGCGCCGGCAACGGCGCTTAATCTAAACGTTATCTAAGAAGCTCTTACCATTCCCTTAATTTCTCGGTAGCGTCGCAGGCCAAGCCGCATCGACCGATCGGAGGAGCGGTATGCCGGGATTCGATGTGGTGGTCGTTGGTGCGAGGTGCGCCGGGTCGCCGCTGGCGGCGATGCTCGCGCGACGGGGCTTGAGCGTCTGTGTAGTTGACCGTGCCCGGTTTCCCTCGGAAACGCCATCAACGCACATCATCCAGCCATGCGGAGTGCGGGTGCTGGATCGCCTTGGCGTTCTGGACTCGGTCTTGGGGACCGGCGCGGTTCCGCTCGATCGGATGACGATGGTGATCGACGATGCCGTTCGTATCGAGGCGGCGGCTGAGCGCGCAATGAATCCCCACCCCTCCTTATGCGTTCGCCGCGTGACGCTGGATGCGTTGCTGGTCGACGCGGCGGCGGCAGCGGGCGCCGAAGTTCGCACGGGCGTGCGCGTCACGAGTCTCATCACGGAGGACGGGCGCGTCACGGGCGTCGACACAACGTCCGGCCCTATCCAAGCGCGGTTGGTGGTCGGCGCCGACGGCCGCCACTCGACCGTCGCCTCGCTCGTCGGTGCCCGCGAATATCACGTCGCATCGCCTGGAAAGGCGTTTGCCTGGGGCTATTTCGAGCATGTGCGTGACCGGGACGGGCGCGCGCGGCTTGGTCGCCGGGGAGACCTCGGATTCCTCGCCGGTCCAACCGACGGTGATCTCTACATGGCCGCGATCGCGGTTGATATGGCGAAACAGGCCGAGTTCCATGCAAACCGGGACGCCAACTTCGCTGCCGGCATACAGACCTGGCCCGAGCTCGCCGATGTGCTCGCCGGCGGGCGACGCGTCGGGCCGATCCGGGTTCTGACGAACTGGCACGGATACTTCCGCGAGGCCGCCGGGCCCGGGTGGGTCCTCGTGGGCGACGCCGGACACTTCAAAGACCCGACGCCAGGGCAAGGCATCGGCGACGCGTTACGCCAGGCGGATCGGCTGGCCCGTTCCATCGAGGATGGGCTGGGCAAGACCAGTCCCGACGAGGCCATGCAACGGTGGTGGCACTGGCGCGACGACGACGCCTATGAAATGCATTGGTTCGCAAAAGATATGGGCGCGCCAGGTGCCTCGACGCCGCTGAACACGCGGTTCTTGCGGGATGTCGCCGCAGATCCCAAAGCCACACAAATGCTTGTCCTTGTGCTCAACCACGAGATCCGCCCGTCGCAGCTCCTCACCACGTCGATGGTTGCCCGGGCCGCGGTGCGTGCGGTGCGCGATAGGCCTGACCGGATGTTCGCGACGCTCAAGGAGATCGTCAGCGCGGGGAGGGAGAACGCGCGGCGTTCCCGGCATCGGCGGGTTGGTGCGGTGATGCGGGGAGCGGTGCGATGAGCGCAGTGCGGCGTGCGGACGAGGCGGCCATCCGCGAACTCGACGAGGCGCCGTGGCGAAAGGCGCACGGCGGCGGGCTCGCCGAAAAATCAGGGTGACCATGTTCGCTCGAATGAGCTAGCCGGCGACGGATCGCTCCAGGCTTGCGAGCGACTCGGCGAGGTAGTCCTCGCCGAACATGGGCATCGCGCCGACCCGGTCGCGGAAATCTTGCGGCGTGGCGCTCCAGTCATAGGTGAGGGTGACGTCGGTGCGGTCCCCGCTCGGCGCGAGGTCGTAGCGCCAGGACCAGCCGCCGGGAGTGTGGTTGCCCGCATCGTCGAGCACTCCCGGCATCCACCCGATGGCGCGGGCCGTGTCGAACACGTTGACCAGGTTGTAGGTGACATAGTCCCCGCCGGCCTGCGTGAGGTACATGTTCATCGCGAACATCTGCCCCTTACCGGTGATCGGTGCGGTGTCCACCGCGTCGCGCACCCAGTCGGTGGGCTCTATGTCGTGATGGCGACGAGGATCGGCCAGGACGGCGAAGATCTCTTCCGGGCTGGCGGCGATGGTGCGGGTGACGACGTAACGTTCGGTGGTCGCGGTCATCGGTCGTCCTCACTTGTCCCGGGCCCATATGCGGCTGCGATGTCGGGCGAGTCGAGCCATCCCGAGTATGTGGGCCGCGAGGGCCAACCTTCAGGCGAATCGAGCCATTCTTCCTGGCGGCCCCACGGCAGGATGTCGATGAGCCCGAAGGTGTGGCTGAGCTGTTCGGTGCCTCGCCCGTTCGTGTGCCACGTGCGGTAGACGGTATCGCCGTCGCGCAGAAACACATTGACCCCGAAGCCGCCGCCGGGCGGTGCGTCCATGTCGGCGCCGAACGAGCTGTCCGACGACGAGTACCACTCCATCCGGTTGCCGACCTTCTCCTTGTAGGCGAGGGCCTGTTCGATCGGTCCATTGGTGACGATGACGAAGCGGGCGTCGTAGTTGTTGAGGAACTCCAGCCGGGTGAACTGGGAAGTGAAGCCCGTGCATCCGCCGCACTGCCATTCCGCGCCATCCGACCACATGTGGTGATAGACGATGAGCTGCGAGCGGCCGTCGAACACATCCACCAGCCGGATTGGCCCGTCGGCGCCGATCAGCGTGTAGTCGGGCAATTCAACCATCGGCAGGCGGCGGCGCTGGGCGGCGATGGCATCCAGTTCGCGGGTGGCGGCTTTTTCACGCTTGCGCAGTTCATCAAGCGCGGCACGCCAGGTTTGGTGGTCGACGATAGGCGGGAGGGCTTCTTTTTGCTCCGAGGACATGAAATCCACTCTTTCGGTCGATTTGTGGTCTCAAAGGTTTGACCGGTGCTGCATGAAAAACTCATCGACAGCGCCGAGACGGGCGAAACTTCTGTACTCGATGTCACGGATCGCGCCCAACGGGCCACCGATAAGCGCGCTCGTCACGTGACACCCTGCCGGGGCCGGTCAGCAGTCCTGGGCTCGCACCCATCCGACGGCAGAGCTGATTCGTTCTGCGGGAGCGCCGGCGTCGTCGCACAGCTGGGTCACAAGCTCGGCGGACTCGGCTGCGAAGACGCCGAACGCGTAGTCGTCGGCCGGCACGGCGAACGCGATCAGTAACCGGACCTGCTTGCCACACGTCGAGATCGATGCGGCGTGATTGTTGAGATGATCAACGGTCTCGCCGACCGAGTGCGCGAGCGTCTGCGCTCCGTACCACTCGACAAGAAACCGCTTGGTTTCCGCATTAGGCACCGACATCGCCAAGACGCTATAGCTGCCGGCGACAGCCGGCATCAGGGATTCACCTACTCATTTCCGATTTTGGTTCCAGGCCCGAAGCGCTTGGTAGAGCTCCGTGCGCGAGCGGATGTTGAGTTTGCGGTAGATGCGGCTGAGGTTGACCTCGACCGTTTTGGGGCTGATAAACAAGGCGGCGGCGACGTCGCGATTGGTCATTCCGGAGGCCGCGAGTTCGGCGACGCGTTCCTCGGTCGCGGTCAGCGTCTCAGAGCCGCGTCTGTCCAAGCTCCCGCGTGCCAGTTCGGCTTTCGCGCGCTCGGCCCATAGCGCGGTGCCGAGTTGTTCGAAGGTTTGCAGCGCTTCTTGCAGGGTCGCGATGGCGGCGTCGCGGCGGCGGTGGCGCCGTTGCAGCTGACCCAACAGCAGTTGGGTGCGGGCCCGTTCAAACGGCATGGGTAAGCGCTTGTGCTCGGTCATCGCCCGCTCTGCGGTCGCAAGGGCCCCGGTCACGTCGCCGCCCCCAGCCATGAGCATCGCGCGACAACGCGCTCCCACGGCCAACATCCACGGCCGGTCGAGCCGACGGCCATTGCGCTCCAGCGCGGCAACCAACGGCTCGGCGTCGTCCAGGCGGCCCAGACCGATCAACGCCTCCACGGCATCGGGGAGAAAGGGTGCGACGAAGATCTCGGTGCCCTCCGATGCCTCGTTGAAGGCCCGCAGCAGCGGCTCGAGCGTGCTCAGCGCGGTGTCGTAGTGCCCCAGGGAGACATCCAGAAAGGCCAACGTGGTGGTCGGCCACAAGGTCACCAAGCCAGGGGAGTCACACCGCTCGCCGACCACGAGGGCCTCGTCGGCGTCGCGGCGCGCGTCGTGCTCGCGACCGGTGTACGCGGCGACCGCGGCCCGTAGCATGAGGGCCACCGCGAGCGGCAAGTCCCGGCCCTGTTGCAGCGCTCGCTCCATCGCGTCGTCTGCGATGAGGGCGGCCTCCGCGAAGTCGCCCCGCCAAATCTCGTTGAGACCGCTGTGGAAGGCGAACACCATCAGTTCGCTTTCCTCGCCGCGCTGGATGTGGCTGCGCCTGAGGTCCTGCAATTCCGATCGGGCCTGCTCGAGACGGCCGCTTCCGGCCAGCAGGATGGCGTGCTGCACCCGTGGGCGCAGCAGCGCGGAGACCTGGGCTTCGGAATCTTCCAACTCCAGCGCGCGTCGCATCTCCGATTCGTCGACCCCGGCGCCCAGCAGGAACCGCACCATGACCCGCATGCTCAGCGCCTGGCTGACCAGGTGGGGTCGGCCGTCCGCTTCGGCACTGGTCACGGCGTCGTCAGCGCTTCTCGCGGCACGATCGCGTTGGCTGACATTGAGTAGTGCGAATGACAGCGGCACCAAGATCAGAGTGCGCAACTCGAAGTCGGCCCCCGCATCGCCGAGCGCGCCGTCGAGCAGCTCGACAGCCTCGCGCGAACTGCCGTCGAGCAAGCTCCATTGCCCTAGCAGCCGCAACGCCGCCGCCCGCAGCTTTCCGGGCGCGGGTCGTTTCACGGTTTGTTCCAGCACGGTTCGGGCGTGGTCGCCATCCCCGGCGCTGAAGTGGTAGACCGCCGACTGGATCCGGCGCTCCGGGGAGTCCCCGCCGAGGCCGATCGCCAGCTCCAGCAGCTCGGCGGCGGCGGCGGGTGCTCCACGGCCGTGCGCGATGTCGGCGGCGGTGTCGAGGGCTTTGATTGTTTGGGGTTGGCCGGTGGCGTCGGACAGGGCGAGGTGGCGGGCGTGTAGTTCGGGTTGGGTGATGAGTGCGGCGAGGCGTCGGTGCATGTTGCGGCGGCGGGCGGGGGAGGCGGCGCGGTAGACGCCGTGGGCCAGCAGGGGGTGGGTGAAGCGCAGCTGGTTTCCGTCGATGCTGACCACGGCTTGGATTTCGGCTTTAGCCAGCAGGTGCACCACCTGTGGGGGGGTGGTGGCGGTGGCGGCGGCCACCATCGGCACGGTGGGATCGGGCAGGCTGGCCATGGCCAGCAGCACCTCCTGGGCCCCGACCCGGCTGATCCGCGAGTACACCAGGTCGTTGAGGCTGCTGGGCAAGTCCAGCTCGGAGGTGCGCCCTTCAGCGCCGAGTTCGCGGGCCAGCTCTAACGCGAAAAAGGGATTACCACCCGAAATTTCGTGAATGCGCAACAGCGCCGGGCGGGCCACCGATCTGCCCAGCCGCAGTGAGAGCACCTGATGCAACTCGCCCACACTCAACGCCGCCAAGCCGATCGTGCGCACCCCCACCGGACTGGGCAGCTGCAACCGCGCGGCCGCCGCTTTGCTGCGCGTGGTGCACAGCAACCCCGCCCCGGCGGGAAGCCGTCGCGCCGCAAACCACACCGCATTGGCGCTAGAGGTATCAATCCACTGCAGGTCGTCGATGGCCAACACCACCGGGCGCTGGGCGACCAACCGGGCCAGCACGGCCACAAACCCCGCCGCCACCGCCCGCGCATCGATGTCGGCGGCCTGCACCGGCGTCCGCAACAGTGCACCGTCTAAGGCCTGCCGTTGGGGGGCGGGCAGATCCGCCCACACCGACTCATCCACCTCACTGAGCAGATCGCCCAACACCGTATACGCCAACACCGACTCCGCGGCCGCCGCACGCGAGCTCAACGTGGCAAACCCGCGCGCACCGGCGCGGCCCACCGCATCAAGCCACAGCGTGGTCTTACCGATGCCCGCCTCACCCTCGATGACCAACGCCAACGACTGCTGGGGCACCGCATTCAAAAAATCAGTAACCGCCTGCTCTTCAGCTCGCCGGCCAACGAACTGCTCTGCCATCTGCTAACCCCGCACCCACAACCCTCAGTGCCAAAAGCCGCCAGCACAGCCCGCCGCAACAAACGACCAGCCTCGCCCACCCCCACCATCCATACCTTTAGACCCTTCCACTCACCCAACCCATGACACACCACCCACCACCCACACCGCATCTCAAGCTACGTCCCCACCACAAACTTGTCCCCCCAAACAAGACAACACACCACCTCGCGGCGCACCAGAGCTGTCGATCCCTGCGTGGCAGTTCTTGGCAACGCCATGTGTCGAAATGGCACCGCGTCGACGGCATGGTCGATCGGGTGAACACACACTCAGACCCCGAACACTTCGTCAGCAAATTCGCCGACTTCTGGAACGCCCCGTCACCGCGACGATTGCCCGAGCTCCTGCAGCCTGACGTGGTGCTGAGGCAGCCACTCGCAGCTCCCACGGTCGGGATCGCGGCCGCACAAGCCGAGTTCCAACGCATCTGGTGTTGCCTTCCAGACATGCGCGCAACAGTCGATCGTTGGTGCGGGGACGGGGACCTGGTGTTCATCGAGTTCCGGATTCATGCCCATGTCGGACGGGGGGTCACCGAATGGCCCAACGTCAACCGACTCGTCCTGCGCGAGGGCAAGGCGACCGAACGCGTCACCTACTTCGATCCTCTCGCGATCCTGCCCGCGCTCCTTGGGCATCCGTCACTCTGGTGGCGCTGGTGGCGCTCCGGCGCAGGCCTCCGCGCCCCGCGCTCGACAACCTGACCAAGGAAGTGCCGCGGGTGGCTAGGCCCTCACAGCACTGATTGCCGCTATCGCGTCGATCACCGCATTCGGGTCATCCAGGGCGACAAAGGTTTTCGCGTCGGGCACCTCGATCAGCTTCCCGTTGCTGAACAACCCGGCCAGGCGTCGGCCGAGGCCCGGGGTGAAGCAGCGGTCGCGCTGGCCCCACACCAGCGTGACCGGCTTGGTGAACCGGGGGAGGCGGGTGGCCACGTCGGTGAGATCGGTATTGGCCACCTGACGCAGCAGCGCCGCCAGGTCGCGGCAGATGCGGGCGTCGTCGAGGCAGGGTTGCAGCCAGGCGGAGGTGAGGTGCGGATCGGGGTCGTTGATCAGCAGTCCGAAGCCCAGCGGCGAGTGACGCAGCGTCCGCAACCGCAGCGCTTCCAACAGGGCCTTGATGGTGATGGGGCCACGAAGCAACTCGAACGCGACGTCGAACGGGAAGGGCGGGCACTTGTCGAAGGCGTCGCAGTTGGTGAGCACCAGGCGGCCGATTCGGTTCGGATAGGCGTCGACGACCAGCTGGCATATCCCGCCTCCGGTGTCGCTGCCGACCAGCGTCACATCGGAAAGGTCCAGGGCCAAGATCGCGTCGTTGACTATCTCCGCGACACCGGACAGCGATAGCGCCGAGGGCTCCCGGACCGGGTGCGTGTGTGAGCCCAGCGGCCAGGTCGGGACGATGCAGCGGAAACCGCGGCGCGCCAGGGCTTCAGCAACGTCGCGCCACAGTCGCCCGTCGACCAGGATGCCGTGGACGAACACCACCGGCGGGTGCGCTGAATCCTGCGGTCCGAACTCCTGGTATTCGATCGTGGCCTGCTGGAGCGCGAGCTTTGCCATGTCGGTTGTGCCTCCTCGAAAGTTGGATCGACCCCACCCGCATTGAAGCCCGACGGCTGCTGCCAGCTCCACGCCGTGAACTGCCAACTACTGCCAATGCTCGGGTGAACCGCCTCGTCACGGCCGCAGATTCAGCAGCGCTGCACCAGACGTCAGATCCAGGGGCACCGACACCTGGTCGTGCGCGATGAACCAGTGGCCTTCGACCTTGCGGAAGCATGTCGTCGCCCGAACCCAGAAACCGGTGGTCGTCGCGCCACTCTTCAATGTGCCGCTAAGCCGATTAAGGCTGTGTGCAAACGCCACGTCTGTCCCGACGGTGACGGCGAGCTGGCGAATGTCGTAACCGAGCGGATACTCATACGCGGCAAAGACACGTTCCCAGTTCCGGCGTTTGGCGTCGGACCCCACATGCTGCAGGGGCGGTTCAATGTCGAACGACACGACGTCCGGCGTGTAAATCGACATCAGCGCCTGGAGATCCAGGGCGCGAATGGCGTCAGCGAGCTTGTCAATTTGGCGTCGGATGTCGGCTTCGTCAGTCGAGCCCTCGGGGCCATTCGTCACAGAATTCACGCTAGCCGCGCTGGCTCAGTCCGGCGGGACGGCTTGACCGCGATGCCCGACCTCGGTTCGATGATGAATACGCCCCTAGGGGAGGAGGCACACATTGAGAAAGTTCATACGCCGTCTGGTGCTCGTCGTCACGGTGGCGTTGGGGTCGATGGCCGCAGTAACGATCGCGACGCCGGCGGTGAGCTCGGCCCAGTGTGCGGACGGCGAGTGGTGGGACGCGAAAGCCAACGTGTGCCGGCCCGCCGGGGCACCGCTGCCACTAGCTTGCGACCCGGGGCAGTGGTGGGACCCGACGGCCGACGTCTGCCGGCCCGTGGGTGTCGGGCCGCAGCCCTTGGCATGCGACGCAGGCCAGTGGTGGGACCCCACGGCAAACGTCTGCCGGCCACTGGGTGTCGGACCGCAACCGCTGGCATGCGACAACGGCTGGTGGTGGGATCCGACCACCAACGCATGCCGTCCGCCCGTGGTGCCGCCGGGCGGCTAATCGATACGGTCGCGGGGCCGCGCCGGCGCGACATGAAGCGACGCAGCGCGATGCCGTCGCGGGGCGGCGCGTCGAGAGAGGCTTCGTCGAAACCGTGTGTCCCAGTCGACGTCGGGGTAAGAGAGCATCGCGCGGCCGAAGACCCGCGCTGTGCGTTCGTGGCTCGTCGCAATATCCGCACATCCGCAGCGGAATCGCACAACTTAACTATGGTCGAGAGCAGCGATCTGATCGAGGAAGGCTCGGGCTGCTGGGCCCGCGCTCGCGCTGACGGCGACTGCAAGGTTGCGAATCGTCTTTGGCACCAGCCGCCTGACGGCGATCCCGGGTGAGGGACCTGGTACTGCCGCGACCGGCAAGATACTTACGCCCAGGCCTGCGTTCACCATCTCAAGCACCGCAGTCATCCCGTGGGCCTCGAATGCGACGTCAAACTCGACACCGACTTGGCCGGCCACGGCCATAAAGACCTGTGAGCACCCTCCGGTGGCGCGGATGAATGGCTCCTTGGCCAGATCGGAATAGTGAATCTCGACGAAATCTGCCAAGCGATGCTCGGAGGGTATGACTGCAACCATGTCCTGGGCGCTCAAAAACGCTGCCTCGAGCCCGTTTTCGGGTAAGGAGATTACGCCTGCGTCCGCGGCCCCGAGGTCAAGCCAATCTCGGATTTCCGGCTCGCCTCCCTCCAAGACGCGGATCTCCACACACGGGTGATGTTCGGAGAACTTCTGCAGCTGCGGAGCGATCAGCAACTCAGTCGTGAAGGGCAGACTCGCCATCCGCAGCGTGCCCCTGACATGTCCGGCAGCCGAAACCTCGGCACGCATTTGATCCAAGTGCCGCATCGCTTCACGCGCGTGCTTCACTGCGCGTCTTCCCGCGGCGTTGAGGACGATGCGTTCGCGTTCGCGGATTAGCAACGGTGATCCCAGATCCTTTTCCAGGCTGGCGACCGCCCGGCTGACGGCCGGTTGCGATAGGCCGAGCGAACGACTCGCAGCCGTAAAGCCGCCCTCATCGATGACCGCAAGGAAGGCTTTTAGCTGCAGCAGCGTCGCCATCGGACTCCTCGATCCTGCGACCGGTGCACCGCATCGCGCCGGCATGATGTCCGCCGCGCATGCGGCATCGTTCCCTTGTATTGGGCGGGGAGACCGCCTCTTATGAATCGGCAAACCACTCGCTTGCTCCCGCTATCGTCGCCTGCGCTGGTCCACATAACCGCTGATATTGCTAAGAGCATATCGGCCCGAACTGCAGTGACGTCGAACGGCCAGGCGGCATTCCGGCCACTTTCAGCGACCGCGGGGCCGTAGCACCGATGGGTGTCGCCCACCGGCGAGGCAACAGGCATTTCCGCGAGGACGCTTCCCTAACAGGGCAATTCACGCGATCACTCGCTGCCGGCTGGGTCGGATTTGCCCGAAAACGTCGCCGCAGCCGCACATGCTTCGGGTGTCGCATTTTGTGGGAAATATGGCAGACAACGGCGCCTCGAGAGAATCACCATCAGCGCGTCTAGCTGTCAGTGGGTTTTGCGGCCGTCGGTTACGAATGCGTATTCGAGCGAGGAGTGCGATGGTGGCGCGCGGGCGTTGATTACGGGCACCTCCGAGGGCATTAAGCGGACAGTCGACGATCGGCAAGCGGCCGATGACCATGAGCCGGTAGGTCTTGCTCGGATGACTCCGCCGGGTTTTCCTGGGCAGTTCTACCAAGTCGGCCTTTCTGGACCTAACAGCAGGTCGATACGTCGAACTACACATCGGCGTGTGAGTGCACGAAGTCGGCGATGATTCGGCAACTGCCTTGCGGGTCTTCCACCATCGGAAAGTGGCCGAGCCCAGGTAATCGCCGTACTTCGCAATTGGGGATTAGATCTCGTGTGAGATCTGCAATCGCAGTGGGAACGTAGAAGTCGTGCTCGCCGTAGAGCACCAAGAGCGGACAGTCCACTGGACCCGCGTGATCGCGTAAGTCGTGGTCGGACCACACCTTGATCTGGCCAATGCCCGTGTGGTTTCCGGTGAAGCGATGCTGCCAGCGAAGTTCCTCGACGATGGCAGGATCGGTGCCAGGAGCAAGGGATTCGATGGAAGCGCGTTCCATCAAGTTCTGCAAACCGGGCACCGAAGCGGGGTGATTGATGCCGTCAAGCGGGGCGACGGTCGGCGTGAAGATGGCGCCCTCGAAAGCGACAGCGGCCAGGAGTCTGTCGCTATGCCGTAATGCGAGGTCGACGGTGAGGTTACCGCCGACGGACGTGCCTGCAACGGCCACTTTGCTGCCGCCGAAAACGGTGGTGATGAACTCGGCGAGGAAATCACCGTACTCGCGGGTGGATTTCAGCGGTGTCCAATTGGGAGGGTAGGACCTCGAGTTGCCGGGCAGATCGATAGCCGCACAGCGGAATCCTTGCTCGGCGAGTAACGGCATGCATCTCGTCCATTCCAGCGAGCAAGCGTAGAGCGTGTGGATGAGCAGAAGTGGCGTCCCGCTTCCCAGCTCGTCGTAATGGATGCGGGTTCCGTTGACCTTGACGTAGCGGCCGACGATGTCCTCGGTGGTGGTCATGCAGCTGCCGCTAAGGCGCGAGCAGTTGACGCATAGTGGTCGGCCAGGACGTAGATGGCCTCAACCACGCGTTGTGCCGACATGAGATCACCTTCCAGCGCGAAGGTGGGCGGGGTCCGATTCGGTTCTCCGACGAAATCGTCGGGACCGCTGAAGCGTCTGCGCCCGCCCAAAAAGAGTTCTGTGAACCGCGTTCCGGTGACCAATGCATCCCACGCCCAGTCGGGCGCGCTGACCTTGAAGGTGTAACCGAGGGGCGGCATGAACGGCAACCGGTCAATCACCTTGCCGCCATAAACCTTCAGCCAGCACTGAGACGTCACGTCGGCGAGCAATATTGATCCGTCGAACCAACGTGTTACGGCGTTGAATGTCGGGTCGGAATTGACGGCCTCTATCCACGCCTGCATGAACCGATCTTGATTGAATCTGCTCACCTATTCACCCTCTCGATGATGTTGGTCCGTCGTCGACGGCCGTTAGCCCCCCGATTGCGCCGGCCGGCTTTGGTGGTTTTTGGCCGGCGAGCGCGGTGGTGGTGCGCGCACGACTGTTGGAATGGGCTTCCAGACCTCAATATCCGACCGCTGGTTGGTGAGACGGCCGAATGCGCAGTCGCCGAAGTGGAAGCCGAAGCCAAAGGTGTTGGGCTTGGCCAACTCGTCCAGCAGTTGGAGACGCGTGGTGAGCAGCGCCGACGTATCGGTGTCGGCTGCGCTAAGCCAGTGCGGGTGCGCCAACTGGGCTGGAGTGTGGAAGGTGTCGCCGAAGGTGATCAGCCGCTCGCCGGTGGCCGCGGTGATGACGTAGGAGGTGTGGCCGGGTGTATGTCCGCCCGTTACCACCGCCCGAACCCCGGGAAAGATTTCCTGGCCGTCGGCGATCAGGGTAAGGGCAGATGGCATCGCCGCAATGACATGGCGTGGTGTGAAGGCGTCCCCGTGGTGCGGATCTTCCGCATAGGGCTGCCATTCGTGCGCTGACATGAGGTAGCGGGCGTGTGGAAATGTCTTGACGCTTTGCCCGGCTGAGTCGGTGGTAAACGCCCAACCGGCATGGTCGAAATGCAAGTGTGTGAAGGCCACCACGTCGACGTCCTCAGGGGGTCGTTGCAGCAACGCCAAGACGTCGAGCATCGAGCCGCAGTTTGTTGAGCCCCAGGGGAATTCGGATACCACTGGACCGACACCGGTATCGATCAGTAGCCGCTGTCCCTGGCGTTCGATGAGTAGACCGCCGGCGCTCATGAGCATTTGACCGTCCGGATCGAGAAGCTCCGGCCACCGCGACCAGTGTGTGGCGGGAATGTCGGGGAAGAATGCGGTGGGGCGGATTGAGACCACGCCGTCCACAACGTAGGTCGCGGTCACGTCGCCGAACTGAAATGAGCGCACCGCCGAGGGGTCACCCGGTCGCCCGAGCGGCGGTAATTGTTGGATGGAGTTCATGCGGCGCTGATGCTCCCGCCGCCGTCGACCCGAAGAATCTGGCCGGTGATGTATCCCGCGTCTTCATCGAGCAGGGCACAGATAGCGTGCGCGATTTCGCGTGGCGCACCGACTCGACGCAACGGAATTGTTGCCATTAAGCGGGATTCGCGTTCGGACCCAACGGGGCTTCGTTCTCGGTACATGTCGGTTTCCGTCGGCCCGGGCGCAACTGCGTTTACGCTGATACCTGTTGAGGCCAGCTCGGCAGCCCAAATGCGCGTGCAGGTTTCCAGTGCAGCCTTGGCGGCCGCGTACGGCGTGCGCTCGGGGGTGCCCAGGGTCGTCAAGCTGGTGACGTTGACGATGCGGCCCCAGCCCGCATGAATCATGCCGGGGAGAACGGCCTGCACGACCTGCACCGTGGTACGCACATTCATGTCGTAGGCGTCGAAGAGGTCATCCAGGTTGATGGATCCGACCCGAGCGAACCGTGCGAAACCGACGTTGTTTACTACGGCTTCGACAGGACCGTCCGCGACGACCGTCGCCAGTGTCTCAGCAGTAGCTGCCCGATCGGCGAGGTCCACCTGGTGGAATTTTCCGGGAAAATCCATTGGGATGGTCCGAGCAAGGCCAATCGGTTGGTGGCCATTGGCCGCCAGTCGATCGGCGACCGCACGTCCGATGCCCTTCGACGCGCCCGTAATCAAGATTCGACGTGACGGCATGCCTGCCTCCCTCACTTGCCGTGGTTGGCAACACTGTGCCGATGAACCGGTCATAATGACCGTAGTTTCCTTGCGGTGCAGTCGAAAATCGAAGATTCGTTTTTCGTATGGCGCCATGCGCTTATGGCATCGAGCAAGTGCCCAGCACAACCTTGGCGCATAGTCAATGCTCCTAAACTGCAATAGATTACGTTTGTCGAAGCCGACCAACGTTGTCTACTCCGATGCCGCGGTTCTGCAGAGCATGACGCCATATCGGTGGGATTGGGGCGCAAATGCGCCACAGAGAGGATGGATGGGCCAATGCAGGAAGCCGATCGACCGATGGTTCGGAAGCTGTCCGTTCGCACGGCAACGTTCGATGACCTGCCACGTCTGAACGACATCGCCGCCCGGGCGGTGAACACACTTCTGTCGCCTTACTTCACCGCCGAGCAGTTCCATGCTGCAAATGAAGCGAAGATCTATCAGCTCGACGCCGACCTGGTCGAAGCGGGCACATATTACGTAGGTGAGATTGACGGTGTGGTGGTCGCGGGTAGCGGCTGGAGCACGAGCGGGCAGCTGGACTCCATCGTCGGCCGCGAAACCGAAGCCCGCGGCACGGCGGCGATGCGCTCGAGCTATGTCGACCCCGGCTGGAGTCGACGCGGCATCGCATCGCTGCTCGCACGTACCACTGAAACCGCTGCAAGCCTTTCAGGCTTCCACCGTTATGAAAGTATGTGCACGCCGGCGGCGGCTGCGATGCGCCGCGCGCTTGGCTACCAAACGGTCGGAAGCGCCAAAGTTCCCTACGGCCCAGGCTCGGTGCTCGACTTGGTCGTAATGCGGAAGGAGGCGGGCGCGCGCCCCGGTAGATCGATGCGAAACCCGTAATCCGCGCCGCGGTGGCCGGTGAAGCAGGACCAGTTAGCTCGCGGGGACATCGAAGGCCATCCGCGCGATTAGCTCGCCCTTTACGAGACCGCTACGCAGTGACTTTCCGCACGACCGCCATCACCTCAGCAGGATCGGGACGGTACGTGTAGTCCGGCAACGCACCCGCGAACCGTACGGTCCGGTCCTGATCGATCACAAAGGTAGCCGGTACGGGGAGGCGCCAATCACCGCTGCGATTGAACGCCGGCAGCGGGTGTCCCAGCTGCCGGTAACTTTCCCGAAGATAGCCGGGAACCTCGAACAGCAGCCCATAAGCGCGGGATACTGTGGCTTCGGCGTCGTCACTTAAAACGTGGTAAGTAAGCGCATTTCGTTCCGCGGTCGTCAGCGAATCGTCAGGGGTCTGCAGCGAGATGGCCGCCAAGGAGCCGCCCATTTGGCGGAGTTCGGGGAGGTGTTGCTGGTAGGACCGCAGCGTAAGGCTGCAAAACGGGCACCAAACGCCCCGATAGAAGACAACCACGGCGGGGCCCGTCGCCAGGAGGCCATCCAACGACACGATTGTCCCGTTCTGGTCGGGCAGCTCGAAGCTTGGTGCAGTGTCTCCGATACCGGGCATGTTGGCAAGCGCGTTGACTTCCGCCAGTTCTGCTGTGGCACAATCCATCTTGGCGGCAGTCTCAGCACCCACGGCCAAGACCCTGAGGTCACGTAGTTCCTGGAGAGCCGCCGGCAGCTCGAATGCCTCGGTAGGAAACAATTCGTAGGGAAGGTGATAGTTCTTCCCGGTGTCACTGTCTGACATGCAGGGGGCCGCCTTTCCATGTCGCTGTTCCTGCTCCTGTGGTCGGCACACCTTGTGAATAAGGAGATTTCGGCAGTCCTAGTGACAACCAGGCGGTCAGCATATCAGGCGAGAAGGGCGGCTTTAATCATCGATCTTGGCCGTCATCAGATGTCCGACACTGAGTGAATTCATGGCTATCGAAGTGGCCCTGCAGCGCTGCCGCAACGATCGGCCCCGCGGCAATCACCATTGCGACGCCCAGAACCATCAGTAAGGAACGAACCCATCCCCTCAATCCGCTGCCCATCGCGATAATCCTTTCGTCAATGCATCCTAATTCGAGAGTCGTTCCCTTCGGCCGCAATCGAGTCACGCGCACGACTGTCGGGCAGCATCCGTATGGGTGAGTTCCCTTCGGGTGAGGCAACGCTGCGCCACGATCCGGTCGGCATTGCCTGATATCAACGAACCCAAGCCCTTCGCTCATCCGAGACGGATTAGGTCCGCACCGCGTTCCGCTATCGCGTAGACCGTCGCAGCGGTGTTGTTGGATGGGATCGACGGCATCACCGAGGCATCGATGACACGAAGGCCGTCGATGCCGTGCACCCGTAAGTGACTGTCTACGACGGACTCCGGCGCGTAACCCATCGCGCAGGTGCCGACCGGGTGAAAGTATGACGCGACGGCGCTCGGGTGTGTTTGGCCTCCTCGAACGCGAACTGGGTCAGATACATTTCGTCGCCCAACCGGCCCTCCGCACCCATCGCGGCTACGAACGGCTGGATGTCTTTGGTGACCACTTCTTCCCCCGCGGCGAACTCAACACACAGCAGGGTGGCGTATTCGCGTTCACGCTCCGAAAGAGACTCCCAGTCCGCCCGGTCGCGGGAGAAATCGATGTCTGCGGGGTCCCAGAACTTCTTGTTCCCGCTGGCAAAGAGCCTGAGCGGCAAACTGTTCCAGTTCAGCCCGCCGTTGGCTAGAGAGCCGTAACGCGTGCGTCTCAAATGGATCAGCTTCTCGGTTGGTATCGATTGGGTGCGGACACTACGTACGCGATGGGACTAATTAGCAGTGCGGCGGACGGAAAACTTGTGTACGTTCGACCCGGCTCGCTGCGTTGCTTCCCCCGAGAGCATGGGTAGGACATTAACCGCAATCTAGGAGCACTCGGAAATGCTCTTTGTGGTATGAGCCTATGCGGTCGTCGCATGAGGCCCATACCGGCTGATCCCAATAATCAACGCATATCCGCGGCCCTGCGGCTAGCACCACTTCGACCGCGGCGTGTCACAACGCCACGGAAGACGTTGTCTACCAGTGCATTCACGAATTCCTCGGTCAACGGCTTATCGGGCAGCAGCAGCCGGTGATAGCAGGCGCCCCACAATTGATCGACTACGGTCTCTGGGTCGAGGTCGGCGCGCAGCTGCCCACGTGCCTTGGCCCGCTCCATCGCGTCGACAGCCAACGCACGGCGCGGACCGGAATATCGCTGCAAATAGGCGCCTTTCAACTCCGGATCGTACTGCGCCTGTCCGATTAGTTCCGCGATCACTCGTCCAGCGGGGCTGTCGGCGACGACGTGCAGGAAGGCGTGCAGCTGCGCACGCAGATCCTTTTCGATGTCGCCGGTGTCAGGAAACGCCAGCTCCGGCTCCACCTTGGCGAAGTAGCCGTCCAGCGCCAGCGCGCCTTTCGTCGGCCACCACTTATAGATCGTCATCTTGCTCGCGCCGGAGCGGTTGGCCACCTTCTCGATGGTGAAGCCGGCCATCCCCTCCTCGAACAATAGGGTTCCCGCCGCCTCCAAGACCTCGCTCCGGACCTCCTCGGCGCGTCGGCGGCCGCGACCGCGGCGCGTGCGCACGGGGTGAGTCATCGGTCCTCACAAAGCAGGGGAATATATGTACGCAGTGTACATTTATGGTATATGTACGTCTAGTCCACATAGCGGAGGGGTAGAAGTGACAAGGGTTGCGTTAGTCACGAGCGTCGGGCGGCATCGGCCGCGCGGCAGCGGTGCGGCTAGGACAGGCGGGAATGGCGGTGGCGTTGCATTGCGCCGGCAACCGCGACCACGCCGAGCAGGCCGCAAGCCAGATTGTCGCCGACGGCGGCCGCGCGATGGTGGTGTCGGCCGACATAGGTGACGATGCCCAGGTTGTCGCCATGTTCGATCGCGTCGAGGCCGAATTCGGCGCCGTGGACGTGGTGGTGAATGCCGCGGGCATCATGCTGTTGTCGCCGCTGACCGAGCTGAACTTCGACGACTTCGACCGGATGCACCGCACCAACGTGCGGGGCACCTTCGTCGTAAGCCAGCAGGCAGCGCGGCGGTTGCGCGCGGGCGGCGCCATCATCAACTTTTCGTCATCTGTCACCAGGATCGCGCTGACCGGATACACCGCCTACGCCGCGACCAAAGGTGCGATCGACGCCATGACGCTGATCCTGGCCAAGGAGCTGCGTGGCCGCGATATCACCGTCAACGCCGTCGCACCGGGTCCGACCGCCACACCGCTGTTTCTCGACGGCAAGCCGCAAGAAGTCATCGATCACCTCAAGTCGATACCTCCACTGGAGCGCCTCGGCGAACCGGACGATATCGCCGAAGTCGTCGCCTTCCTCGCCGGCCCGGCCCGCTGGGTCAACGGCCAGGTCATCTACGCCAATGGGGGAGTGGTCTAAATGCGAAACCGGAAAGTCATCCTCGTCACCGGCGCCTCGAGCGGACTCGGCGCGTTGACGGTCCGTGCACTCGCCAATGCAAATCACGTGGTGTACGCGGGCATGCGCGGCGTCTCGGGCCGCAACCGGGCGGCCGCCGCAGCCGCCAGCGCCTATGCCGATCAGCATGGCGTTGCCCTAAGAGTTGTCGAAATGGACGTCACCGATCAGGCGTCGGTCGATCGAGCCGTCAGCACCATCCTGGACGATGCCGGGCGCATCGACGTGCTCGTGCACAACGCCGGCCACATGGTGCTGGGCCCGTCGGAAGCCTTCACCCCGGAGCAAATTGCCGCCGTATACGACACGAACGTGCTGTCCACCCAGCGCGCCAATCGTGCTGTGCTCCCGCACATGCGCGCGCGACGTGACGGTCTGGTGGTTTGGGTCGGATCGTCGAGCGCACGTGGCGGCACCCCGCCCTATCTCGGGCCGTATTTCGCTGCCAAGGCGGCCGAAGACGCGCTCGCCGTCAGCTATGCCGCCGAATTGGCCCGGTTCGGAATCGAGACCACGATCGTAGTGCCAGGCGCCTTCACCAGCGGCACCAATCACTTCGCCAATGCCGGCCATCCCGCCGATGGCGACGTCGCTTCCGCCTATGAGGAGCGATACGGCGGCTTGATGGATGAGGTTGTTCGACGGCTGGCCGAATTGGCGCCGGACGACGCTGATCCGGCCGAGGTGGCACATCAGATCGTTCGCGTCGTCGACATGCCGAAAGGCGCTCGGCCGTTTCGGGTCTACATCGATCCCTCCGACGACGGCGCGGAAGACGTCTTCCGCGTCGGCGACCGAGTGCGGCAATGGTTCTATCAGCGAATCGGGCTCGGCGATTTGCTCAGCGTGGCCAGTCCCGCCCGACGGGGACGGAGTGAGGCCGACTGATGCGTCACGGCAGCCAGGGATGCGTGCTTCTGCCTCGACCCGTATTGGCTGCACATTTACGACCGATTCACCCCGGTCGAGGTGACGATCCGCACGCTCGAAGCCCCGGCGGGGCCGGCAAGGTCGCTACATCGGTTTTCCGACCAGTCTCGATTCTGCGTCTTCCAGCACCGCATCGTACGCCGCCCGGAAGATACTCGTGATCTCCTCAATTTCGGTGACGGTGCTGATCAGCGGTGGCGCGAATGCGATAGTGTCACCGATTGCCCGCACGAGAAGGCCGAGCTCGAAGGCCTTGGCCTGTAAGGCGGCTCCGGTTTCCCCTTGGGCCGCTTTCGGATGCAGCGGCGAGAAGTCGATTGCAGCCATGAAACCATGGCCGCGAATATCGACCACGCTGGCTCGGCCCCGCAGGGTTTCCAGCCCTGCCATCAGTGATGGGGAAGTCTTGCGCACGTGCTCGGGAATTTTTTCTTCCTGCAGGACGGCGATAGTCTCACGTGCGACAGCTGCCGCTACGGGGTGCCCTGAATAGGTGGAGCCATGAGCGAATGCACCAATATTGTTCGAGCCCTTGACGATGGCGTTGCTCACCCGCTGTTCGAGCATTACAGCTGAGATTGGCAGATATGCCGACGAAAGCCCCTTGGCAACGGTGATCATGTCGGGCTTTAGGCCGAACTCCTCAGTCGCGAACATGGATCCCGTCCGGCCGAAGGCGGTGATGACCTCGTCGGCGATGTACAGGATGTCGTGGCGGGAGAGGACCTGCTGTACTCGGTCGTAGTAACCGGCCGGTGGAATCACCAAGCCGCCTGCGCCCAAGATCGGCTCCCCGACAAATGCCGCAATCGTATTAGCGTCCTCGGCAGCGATGACGCTTTCGAGATGCTCGATGAGGCGGTCGACAAAGGCTTCCGGTGATTCCCCTGACGCCGTCGCCTGCGGATCGGGGCAGGGTAGTTTGACGAAGTGCGTTAGCGGGAGGGCGAATCCGCTATGGATGGCGCCCACTCCGGTTGCGGACGCGGCCGCGATTGTGGTGCCGTGGTACCCGCGCTCGTGGGAGAGAACCTTGACACGCCCTGAGCGGCCCACACAGTTGTGGTAGTACCACGCCAGCTTGATGGCGCTCTCGACCGCTTCCGCGCCCGAATTCGCGAAGAAGGTACGGCCCATACGAAACGGGGCAATCACCGCAATGTCGTCGGCTAGAGCGAGAGCCACATCGTTGGTGCGGTGGCCGTAGTTCGCGAAAAAAGGCAGCGTGGCCATTTGGCGCGCAGCGGCTGCCATGAGACGAGGCTGGGTATAGCCGAGGTTCGTGCACAACATTCCGGAAACACCGTCGATATAGCACTTTCCGGCGCTGTCCCAAACTCGGATGCCCTCCCCGCGCACTATGACATGGGGTTTCGTCAGCAGAGACGGCGGGGTGTGTGCCTCCAGCATGGTGGCCGTGTACGGCGTCATTGGAATTTTCTCCGTTTCTCTGAGACTGATGTTGAGTGGACTAGATGTCATCAGCTCGCTCCTTGGACTTGTAGACTCACGAGCGGACATGCCGCCACATCGTGGTGATCACTGGGCCGCCGCCAGGAAGCGCCAACTCGCCAGTGGCCTCGAAGCCGAACCGTTGGTAATACGGCACATTGGCTGGGTTGGTCGACTCGAGGTAGGCCGGCGCATGCTCGGCGTCGCATCGCTCGAGCCCTGAGTCCATCAGGACGCGACCGAACCCAGCGCCCCGGACCGTGGGATCGCTGCCGATAACCCCTAGATACCAATGCGGTTCCTCGGGATGATGGTTTGCGATGAGCTCCAGGGTCTTCTTTATCAGCGGGGTACGGCAGCCGAAGGCCGACAACATGCCCGGCAGCATTCGCAGTTCCCCGGGCCGCGATTCCCTCCACCGACCCGGAGGGGACCACATTGTTGCGCCTGCGATCGCGTTGCCCGCTACGGCCACCTGCACGCCACCACGGGGCAGGTAGTGATGGCGCGCCAACGTGGCGAACAACGCCGGAAGGCCGCGAGTCCGCCCACCATTGCCGGGCAGCATCCACCTCATGAGCGGGTCGTTGTAAAAAGCGCGGCCCAAGACCCGGGACAGTTGCCGCACATCGCGCCTGCGGCCAGGTCGCACCGCAATCTTCATCGGCGCGCGCCCGGGAAGCATAGTGCCTCTTTAGGTAATTGGTTGCCACCCGGTTCTGGCTGGAAAAGTATGATCGCGTCTCGCTCGCCGGCGAGGCCCCGCACGAATTCGACCCAACCTGTTATGCCAAACATGTTCTGACCCTCCGCATTTCGTAAGAAACCTTCGTGGAGCCGTCGTTCACGAGTGAATGTCACCGTGTCGACGAACGCACCGGCCGCGACGCGCGGCCTAGCTCAGGACCTCGATGAGTCGGTGAACATTTCGGCGAGCGGTTCACCAATGGCGTCCCTCAATCCCGCTGGAGCGGACCGTCCTCTCGCCCCATCACCGTCTATTGGGGAAGCCGATGGAGACGCGTAAAATGCGTGTTGCGTTGGCAACTCAACATTCCATGCTCGGATTGTTGATTAGCGGGCCCGGCTGTGCGAGGACTCGGGCTCCTCCGCGGCAGCTATCATCGCCGTCAAACCTACGCTGGTTTCGACGTCCCAAATGTGGTCATGAGCGCATGTCACAAACGCCCCCGTTTCCGGCGGGGAATACTTAGGTCACGCGGGCCCTTGCGCTGGACCGAACACAGTGTTTCCGATTGGGGTTAGTCCTCCGGCTCCGTCGTACGGAGCGACGTCGAATCCTACTGCGCTCGACGTTGTGCCCGGACTAGCGGCCGGGACGGATCGGCACATCGGCGGCCCTACATTTCGGTGCGGGTTCTGATCGCGCATGAAAAAACGGTAGCGCTTGCCACGGTGCAGATGGAAATGTTTCTCAAGTATGGCCCCATGCGCCGAGCGCATGGGAGTCGACTGGTCGCGGTCTAGAAACTCCAGTGGGCTGGTACGAAGCAATCGCACCAGCCCACTGTCAGGTCGGAGTTCCTTAGACGGCAGTGACTCCTACCGCCTGGGGCCCTTTGGCTCCTTGCGCGACCTCGAACTGAACGCGCTGGTTTTCCTCGAGCGAGCGGTAGCCGCTTCCCTGGATCTCGGAGTAGTGGACGAAGAGGTCCTTCGCGCCGTCATCGGGGGTGATAAAGCCGAAACCCTTCTCACCGTTGAACCATTTCACAGTTCCCTGTGCCATTTACTTACTTCTCTCATTTCAAATGCGGGATGTACCAATAGCATCCACACGGCTAAAATAGCAGAGCTTCACCGCTCATCGAAACACCTGTGGCGTTATTGCGATCGGCCCTGCGGACGACCGGAGCGGCCGCCGCGTCTGCGGTTGGCGGAACCCGAGCGACGCGGCTGCGACGCGTGCGGCGGCGGCACCGTTTTCTTCGGTGCGGGCGCTCGGTAGGGCGCCACCTCACCGGCCACCGCGTGCACGGCGGCCGAGTTGACGGTGACTTCCTGTGGAGTGACATGAATGCCCGCGCGGCGCATCAGCGCATGCGTATCCCTGCGCTGTTCGGGCAGCACCACGGTGACGACGTCACCCGCGTTTCCGGCCCGCGCCGTCCGTCCGGACCGGTGCAGGTACGCCTTGTGTTCGGCGGGCGGATCGATGTGCACCACCAACTCGATGCCATCGACATGCACGCCGCGCGCAGCGATGTCGGTGGCCACCAATACCCGTGCCTCGCCCGCACTGAAGGCGGCGAGGTTTCGGTCGCGGGCGGGCTGCGAAAGGTTGCCGTGCAGGTCGACTGCCGGGACGCCGGATTCCGTGAGTTGCTTGGCGAGTTTGCGTGCTTGATGTTTGGTCCGCATGAACAGAATTCGGCGGCCGGTACCGGAAGCGAGCCGATGCACCAGCTCCTTTTTGGCTTGGACGCCCGAGACATGGAACACGTGGTGCGTCATCTCGGCTACCGGCGAATCGGAGCCATCGACCGAGTGCAGCACGGAATTGCGCAGGAATCGATTGACGAGCTTGTCGACGCCATTGTCGAGTGTTGCCGAGAACATGAGCCGCTGGCCACCGCTCGGGGTGGCCGCCAGGATGCGGGTGACGCCGGGAAGGAAGCCAAGGTCGGCCATGTGATCGGCTTCGTCGATCACCGTGATCTCGATCGAGTCGAGGCTGATCAAGCGCTGCTTCATCAGGTCTTCGAGCCGGCCGGGGCAGGCGACGACGATGTCGACGCCCGACTTCAGCGCCGCCACCTGCCTGCCTTGCGGCACGCCGCCGAAGATCGTGGTCACGCGAAGGCCGTTAGCAGCGGCCAACGGTTCCAGCGTCGCGGTGATCTGGCTGGCCAGCTCCCGGGTGGGGGCAAGGATCAGACCCGACGGTCGGGACGGGCGGCGCGGACGCCGGGCCAGCCTGCTGACCATGGGTATCGAGAAGGCGAGCGTCTTGCCGCTGCCTGTCTTACCGCGGCCGAGAACGTCGCGGCCGGCGAGCGTGTCGGGCAGAGTTTCGATTTGGATGGGGAACGGCTGGGTGATCCCGCGCATGGCTAGCACTTCGATGAGTGGTTCGCGCACGCCGAGATCGGCAAATGTCTTGCCAGTGGTCACTTGATGTCTTTCGGGCATCGGTTGTGGCCGAGTCGGCGACAATATCCGCGCGGTCGGTCAGCACAAGGTGGCGAGATTGCCGGTGGGCAAAATCGATCGCCGCGATACGAACTGCGCCAGGTTCAGTGCGTCCGCCGCAGGTCAGGGCCGACGCCGGAAGGATGAAGAAGCGTTTCACGACGTGCTGGCCATCGAAGCGACAGCCAACGTTGCTGCCAGCATAGCAGCATGGCGACCTTGTACGCCCCTCAACCCTCTGTGGACGCATCCATGGGAACTGCCTGTACAGTTGACGGTGCACCGCGTTCTAGCGGTCAACCTGAATCGTCAACGCATTGCGAAAGAGATCAGTGCGCGATTTCGATCGTCGTCGGTCCGTCACCAGTGCGTATTGGCCGACTCTTCATTCGTAAGGACACCATATGGACAACTCAAACCTGTTCTCCCATCCCGAAGCACCCGAACACGTGGCTTCGGGTGAAGTTTCGCAAAAGCCGGTCGAATACCCGACCTTCTCTGACCGTCCCGACGCGGACGTATCTGCAACGCGACGGTCGTGAACGCCGCTGCGGGGGCTTGACGGCGGCATCAACGCTTTGAACCGGAGCCCCTGGCGCACAAGTTAATACCGGATCGCGCCTCGCGGCTCAGCTAGAGGCACTCAGGATTTTGATCGCGAAGATGAGCGAGTCGCCCGGCCGGATCCCAGCGCTGGGCTGACCGTCGGGGTAGCCATCCGCGGACGTCATTGCGACCGCCACCGTGGAGCCGACATTTTGTCCCGCGATGGCCTTCTGGAAGCCCGGCACGACTCCGCCAAGCGGGAAGTCAACTGGGGCGCCGCGTTCGTAGCTACTGTCGAACACGGACCCGTCGCGCCCGTTGACGCCCATGTAGCAGACGGAAACCCTAGCGGTGCCCGGGACCACCGGTCCATCTCCGACGTGCAGCGTATGCACCTGAGTCTGAGTCACACTGAACGGCGCCACGACGTTCACGCGCGGAGCCGTCGTATCCGTGGACCCGGTCACCCCGATGCTGCCGGTGTTGCCGGCCAGCGACCACTCGGGGGCTCCGCCGTTCGGCGGCGCTGCGGTTGGGCACGAGCCGGCCGCGGCTGACTTGCCGGCTGCAGCAAGCGTCAGAACGGTCGCCGCGACACACGCCGCGAGCGCGACGGAGGAATACACGCGGGAGGACTTCACCGCCGTCACGCTACAGGTTCGCGGTGCTCAAGTACGCCCCGGCTGCGGCCGGTCAGCTGAGCTGCCAGGTGAGTACGAGACGACCCCGCAATCCGCCGGCCTCGAGCCGGCGGTGTGCCTCGGCCGCCTGCTCGGCGGGAAGGGTTCCTGCTACACGCAGGGTCAACGTGCCGGCCTCCGCGAGGTCGCGCAGGGTGTTCAAAACATCGGTGCGTGTGGTGTGTTCGTCGACGGACACCTTGTGCCACACGATGGATCGTTCGGTGGCGCCGACGTGTTGGCGGCCCGATGTGGCGGCGCCGCCGTCGCGGATCGCGGGCGCGATCGCATCGTTGTACAGCGCTGCGTCGACGACTCCGTCGACTCCCTCGGGTATCGCTTCGCGGATGTGCTCAGCCAGCGAGTCTCCGCGGCGGACCACGATATCGGCCCCCAACCCCTTGACCAACTTCTCGTCAGCCTCGGCGGCGTCAGCAATGACCTGCAGCCCTTGATGTTTGGCCAATTGGATGGCATAGCCACCCAGCGCTCCGGCGGCACCGGTCACCGCGACCGTGCCGCCGGCAGGAATGGCCGGTGCCTCGAGCATGGCATAGGCGGTCAGCGCATTCATCAAAAGAGTGGACGCCGCAACGGCTGTGGTGTTGGTCGGTGCGCGCACCACCGAACGGACGTCGGTCACCACGTATTCCGCGTAGGCGCCGACATCGCCCATCGGGCCGAGCGTCAGTCCGATGACCTGCTCGCCGGGTCGGATCGGGCCACCAGCGGGGGCTTGGTCGACGACACCGCAGAAGTCCCATCCCGGCACGTACGGCGGGTCCGGGTAGCGTCCTCCGGGCAGGGTGTCTGGTGCATAGGTCCTGTACATCCATCCGGAACGAGCTGCTGTGTCAGCCGGACTGACTGCTGCGGCATGCACACGGACCCGGAGCTGTCCGGGGCCGGCGTGGGGCTCTGGCAACTCCATTACATGTAGGACTTCAGGACCACCGAATTCGGTATAGCCGATCGCCTTCATGACCACCACAACCGATCCCGTGCGCCCGAAATTCCTGTAGACCGGTGCACCGCATCCGGATCTCGGGTCGAAATGCGCTCGTGGAGATTATGATTCATCTGATAGTCCTGGGATCGGCGCCAGTACAACGTTGCATGTGCGCCGTAAAGGTAAGCGCTGCATGCGTTTACGTCGACATCATCTCTCAAGTCACATCTCCCGTCGAGTTGACGAGTCGCCTGTCGGCGGCCAGGTATGAGGTGCATCAGTCGCATCCCTTCGAAATACGAGTGCGTTGACTCGAATGTGGTCTGAATTCGTGGTTTTGGGTCCGCGGCGCACGCCGCCGTCCGACGATCGCCGTCGGCACCGCCACAGACGGGATCGCTGCCGCATCGACTTCAATCATTTGGTGTAGGCGATGGACGGCAGGTAGCCGAGGATCACCTTGGCGACGGCGTCGGGTTGTTCGGGGAACAATGCGTGGCTGGCGTGCTCGATGACGGTGGTGGTGACGCGCGCGCCGTAACGCTCGTGTAAATCGCCCCATTCGTCGCGGTGGTGGAACGGATCGAGGGCGGCGATGATCTCGAACACCGGTGCATTACCCGCGCCCCAGTAGCGGGGGACGTCGGCGCGATCAACACAATCAGCCTGCATGGCCAGGGTGTCGGGATACCAGCCGGTCAACCAGATCGACGCGTCGTGGCCGGGGGCAAAGAACGCCAGGCGCAGCGCGGCGAGTCGGGTCGCGTCGGACAGCGACGGGTCGCCGGCGCGCATCGGGGCCACCTTGACGTCGGGGGCGACTGTCGACCCGGACGCGGCGGCCAGGATCACGGCGGCGACATTGTCGGGATGGTGTACGGCGGCGGCGCGGGCGACGAAGTTCCCGAAGGCGTGGCCGAGGACCACCGCGGGCCCGTCGGCGAGCTGGTCGATCACTGCGGCGATGTCGCCAGCCAAGTCCTCGAAGGTGACCGCACTCATCGGGCCGACCGAGCGGGCGACACCGCGCGGCTGAGGCCGCAAAATCCGGTAGCCGGCCTCGACGAGTGTCGCGGTCAGCGCGTCGAAGTCGGCTCCGCCGCCGCGGCCGTAGGAAGGGATGATCACCAGGGCGGGCCCGTCTCCGTCGACGTAGGTCTCGATGGAAACCTCAGCAGCGGTGACGATCTGGCTGTGTCGAGTCATGGCCCCTCCGTGCTGCACGCTGAGCTGGAGTAGTCCAGTTCGACGCGCAGCAGTGCGGCGTTGCGGATGATGCCGTGCGGCGGTGCGGTGGTGCCACCGTCAGTGGTGACGTACAAAACCCGGCCGGGCTCACCGGCGCGCCGCCCCCACGCGGCGCTGGATGGTCCTACCAGCGTTTTGTCGAAGGGATCACCGGCGAGGTGGCGGACCTCGCTGCCATGACCAGGCACCAGCGGTACCCGGTCGAGGGTGTTGGCGCGGTGACGGGTGACGTAGGCGAATCCGGCACGGTCATCGAGGCAGAAGTCGTCGGCGTTGTCGATGGCCGCCACGAGCTCCGGTGCTGCTTCCGGATTGAGTGTCTCGGGGTCGACGGCTACGCGCATGAACACTTTCTGCGCGGTCGAGGTGTAGTACAGGTAGCCGGTCTGGGGGCTGTAGTGCAGGCCGTTGATGCCGGGTTGCGGCGGGGGAGGCAGGCCGCTATCGGGGTCGAACGCCATGGTGTCGTGACGCAGCCAGACATCAGCGGTGACCTCTGTGCTGTCCCGGAGGTCGACGCGCCAGACAAGCCCCGCGAAGCAGTCGGCGATCGCCAAAACGCCCGGACCCAGCAGGCAGGTGCCGTTGAGCCCGTGGGCGCGCTCGTCGAAGCGGTAGACGATGCGGGGGTCGACGGGCTCGCCCGGTACCCATCCGGTGAGATCCACTGCGACGAGCAAGGATTCACCGGTGGTGTAGGCCTCGGTCAGGCTGATGACAAACACGTCCGGGGTGATCTCGACGATGCCGGTGACGGGATGGTCGAAGCGGTGCACCAGGATCGGCTCGACCACCGCCCCGGGCTGTGCGGCTGGGACGGACCACAGTTCCTTTTGCAGGACGGCGGTGATCAGAATGGAGCCGTCGGCGCGCACGGCGAGGTTCTCCAGGAAGTACTCCTTTGGGAAGAACGCCACGGGTAAAAGCGTGACCAGGGGCGGGGGAGCAAGGGGCATGGCGAGTCCTTTCACCGCGTAACGGTGATGACGATGCGAGCGTCAATCTCGGGTCGGGTCATGGGGATAGCAAAGGCGGTGACGACGGGCGCAAACCGAACAATTCGCGCTGCGCCGGGCTCAGTGCACCCCGATCGGCCAGCGCCGATCGGCAGCCCAAGCCGGTAGCAGCGGCGCTCACTGGTCCAGCCCTGTGGCATTTGCGGGCACGTCGAACGCGCCCAAGGTCAGGCACACCATGGTGAACCAACCCAGCAGCACCGTCACATCCACGATGCCGACGGCACCGAGCAGCTCCGTCGCACGCCGGTACAGCCCCACCGGAACCACCCGCCCGCCCAGCAATGCCGACGCGAGCTCGTAGACCACCTGCTGGCGAAGGTCGTCGAAATGTGTTGGCAGACCGGCAATCATGGCCTCGACGTGGCGGGGTTCGAGGTGGCCGTCCCGTTTTCCGATGAGTTCGTGTTCGTAGGTGGCATACGCGCTGTGCCACCGGCCGCAGACCAGGTTGGTGGCGATCTCGATTTCGGCCTTGGTCAGCGTTGAGTCGTGCTGGTAGTACGCACCGGTCGGCACGATCGTCTTGGACAACGTCGGGTTGGCGAGCCAGATCTTATGTGGGCCCGGCACCAATCCCCGCAGGTCGCGAGTGAGGTTATACGCCTCCTTCATGTCCGGCGGCATTGCCGCGACCGGGGTCTCGACGAACCGGCCGAATGTGCCGAATTCAGTTGCATCACTCACGTCCCTCTCCTCACTTTGATGGTGGAGCCAATAGCGAATGAGCGTTCGCGTTTTATTGTGTTGCCGTATGCGAGCGCTGTCAAACGCGAACGATCGCGTTCTTTCTCGGTAGGCTGTGTGCATGCCGAAGGTGTCAACGGAGTACCGCGCCCAGCGGCGCGCGCACATCCTCGATGCCGCCCGCCGGTGTTTCGTGCGCGATGGCTTCCACGGCACCACGATGCAGGACCTGGTGGAGGAGGCCGGGGTGTCATCGGGTGCGGTGTACCGCTATTTCCCCAGCAAGGACGCCGTCATCGAGGCGATCGCCGCCGACAACCTAGATCAGGTCGTGGCGGTGATTCGAGAATCCGTCGAGGCCGGCTCGACCGCCGAGGCGGCGATCGGCGAGGTCCTGAGATTCGTCACCTCCCGTCACGTCGAGGACGGCTTCGCCGCGATCGCCCTGCTCGTCTGGTCGGAGGCGATGCGCAATCCCGTGCTCGCCGAACGGCTCCGTGCCTCGATCGAGGATGCGGGACGACTCTTGAGATCGTCGAAGCGCCGCGGTCGCAACGCCGCCGCGGTGGCCGACCTGCTGTTGTGTGTGCTGCCTGGCCACCTGATGCAGTTGGCGCTCGGGGGACCGACCGCGGTCAAACGCATCCCGCGAATCGTGGAGGACGTCCTCGGCAATGCCCGCACCGCCGGCCAGTCGCCGACGTAGGACAATCCGCGCTGATCGGGTGCCTGTACACGCCGCTTCGAACATCGGGAATGTCAACCCGATTTGGGTTGGCGATCAATAGTCAAGACCGCGTTCGTGAAATTCGAGTACCCAAGTACTCACGCCCCCGCTAGCCCCCACGGAGCACAATCTGGCCATCAAACACTCTTGGGAGGACAACAATGAACGATAATGCCTCAGCGCATGTGATGCTCGGCCCCACGTCCCAGCACGCAACGGGCGCTTCTTTCACAGACGCAAATGGCCGGCGCTGGATCGCGGTCGAGGAGATCAAGCCTCAGGACATCAATATCGCGGAGATGGAGCAGCAGCGGCGTGTCGTCACCCCAGGTCGCCAATCGCCACCGCCAGATCCGCGGACCATGAGCCGAGACGAATTGGCAGAGAAACTGCAGCCTCGGCGACTCGTAGGCACCTATGAGTACCGGCTAGAAGAACCGGATTACGTTGTCGCCGACCGCATCCTGGCGATGGACGAGGTCCCCAATACATCAGGATCGTGCCGAGGCAAGAGCGCCTCCCCGAGACCGACTTTTATCGTTGGTCCCGACGACCGACGACGCGTTGACAGTCCGCGGTTCTTTCCCGGATCGGCGAACGCCTACTTGTCGCAGGGATGCACAGCAACGATGATCGGTCCCAGCACGGCGCTGTGCGCCGCGCACTGTTTCTACAACAACGGCTGGATCTCTTCGGCGAGCATTATCTTCGGCGCCGACACCGTGGCACCGACCGCACCATTCGGTAGCTTCCTCGCCGACAGCCTCACACTGCCGGGGGCGTGGAATAAACAGGGGCCCTGGGACAGTGGCGACTGGAGTTGGGACTTCGCCGTTTTAGAGTTCAGCCCGTCGAGGCCGCGTCTTGGCGACCAAACTGGCTGGTTCGGGACAGGTCAGCAGTTCGACGGCTCGAAGACGTGCATTGGTTATCCGAGCGACAAACCGGTTCCCTCGCCGTGGGTGAAGGGCGGAACGTTCACCGGCACCTCGTTCGGGACTCGTTACCAGCACGATCTTGACATTATTCCCGGAGATAGTGGTGCTGGGATCTACAACAACGATGACAACCGCTGCAACGCAATTCAGTCGACGCAGTGGACGACATCAACCCCGTCCCGGGTGTGGAATGAGGGTCGGCAGTGGGATGCCACTACCTACAACTTCTTCCATAGTTACGGAAACTGGCCACACCTGTAGATTGGCGCCGCGCGGCGACGGAAATGACGGCTCCATGCCGAACGAGCTGTCGTCAGCCGGATGACTGCTGGCGCGCCAGATGGACCCGAATCTTGCACTCTCGCACTGGCTCCCATCACCTGCGATCCCGACGCAGTCGGCGTTTCCGGTGGCGTGATCCGGCACCTGTGCAAAGCTCCCGATATTGCCGGATGCTGGCCCGGGCCGGGCTTTGCCAGATTTCCAGTGCCGCAGGCGCTACGGTTAATCAGGCGAAGCTGTCGAGCGCGGTCCTGACGTGGTCGGAGATGGCGTCGCCAGAGGCGTGTCCGGCGTCGTGGACGATGTGTAGCCGGGCTGCGGGCCAGGTCTGCGCGAGCTTCCAAGGAACATCGGCTGGCGAGCTCAGGTCTAGGCGGCCGTGGATCAGTACCGCGGGGATGTGGTCGATTCGTGCGACACCGCGCAGCAGTTCGCCTTCGGCTCGCCATGCGGCGTGACGCCAGTAGTGAGTGACCAAGCGAGCAAAGCACATTCGATGCGCAGGGTCGGCGTAGCGGTCGACGGGTTTTGGGGTAGGGCCGAGGTTGATGTGGCTTTCTTCCCAGTCACACCAGTCGCGGGCGGCTTTGGCGCGTACGCGTGGATCCGGATTCTCGAGTAGCCGCGCGTAGGCGTCGACGATGCTGCTTTCGCGGTCAGCTTCGGGTAGGGCGTCGCGGAAGCGAGTCCACTCAGCGGGGAATAGCCGTCCGACGTCGCGGGTGATCCATCGAACGTCCGATGCACTCGTGGTGGTGACGGCCACCAGCACAAGCGCGGTAACTCGGTCGGGATGTGCTTGAGCGTAGGCCAGCGCGAGAGTCGTGCCCCATGACCAGCCGGCCACCACCCATCGGTCGATCGCGAGATGCGTTCGCAGCTGCTCGATATCGGCGATGAGGTGGTCGGTGGTGTTGGTGCCCAGGTCGACGGTGGGATCGCTGGCGTGCGGTGTGCTGCGGCCACATCCCCGCTGGTCGAACAGCACGATTCGGTACTTGTCGGGATTGAATGGACGCCGCATGCCAGGCACCGAGCCCGACCCCGGTCCGCCGTGGATCGCCAGCGCGGGTGTTCCACCCTCGGTGCCGGAACTCTCCCAGAATATCTGGTTGCCGTCACCGACCGCGAGCATCCCCGCTGTGTGCGGCTCGATCGGTGGATAGAGATTTCGCGCCACCAGGCTCACCGTACCGTCGGCGGGCTACTTGTCGGGTGTGGCGAAGACGAACAGTGCCATGAATGCCAAGTTGCTGAAGAACGCTGCTTCGACGAGGCCGACGGTCATCAGGAAGGGCACGAATATTCGTTGTTGGGCTTCAGATTGGCGGACAACGCCCGCGACGAGTTGCGCGCCGGCCATTCCATCTCCTATGCCGGCGCCGATCGCTCCACCGGCCATCATGATCCCGCCGCCGGCGAGGGCGCCTGCGGTGATGATGGCATGAACCAGTTCGGGGTCTGCCGCCACGATGCGCCTCCTATAGCTGGGCCGATAGCAGGAATTCGACGGTCGACAACACCGCTGTCGACCCGTCCTCAGGCGAAACGATTACGCCGAGTTGTCTTGCGGTGTAGCAGAACTCGCGGCTGCTAAGGGCCAACCGTATGGCCTCGGCGGGGCGCTGCGACGTGAGATGACGCGGCGAAATGGTGGCGGCACTGGCACCCAGGTCCTTCAGTCGACGCGCCCAGAATGGCTGATCGCCCACGGGCCCGGGTAGCGCGATGCTCGGGATACCGGCGCGAAGGGCGGCCGCCGTGGTGCCGGCGCCGCAGTGATGGGCGATGGCAGCCATCCGGGGAAGAGCCGCTCGTGAGGTGTCTCACCGATGGTCAGCGCGTCGTCCCCGCCCACCTGTAGGCCTCCCCAGCAGGACTGCACAATGCCACGGACTCCGCACGCCGGCGATCGGTGTCGAGGTGGTGGGTTGTTGGTTACGCGGGACAAGTTTGTGGTGAGGACGTAGCTTGAGATCCGGTAGTGGGCGGCCCGTCACGTGTCGGCGAGTGGAAGGGTTCTAAAGGTATGGATGGTGGAGTTGGGCAGCGTCGGTCGTTTGTCGCGCCGATCTGTGCTTTTGCCGGCCTGCCCGACTGACGGCCCGGGGTACGGGGACGAGAGATGGCAGAGCAGTTCGTTGGCCGGCGAGCTGAAGAGCAGGCGGTCACGGATTTTTTGGACGCGGTGCCGCGCCAGTCGGCGGCGCTGGTCATCGAGGGCGAGGCGGGCATCGGTAAGACCACGCTGTGGCTTGATGCGCTGGGCCGGGCCCGCAGCCGGGGTTTTGCCACGTTGAGCTCGCGCGCGGCGGCCGCCGAGTCGGTGCTGGCCTATACGGTGCTGGCCGATCTGCTGGGCGATGTCGACGAGTCGATCTGGGCCGATCTGCCCGCCCCCCAACGGCAGGCCTTAGACGGTGCGCTGTTGCGGCAGCGTGTCGAGGCACCTGACATCGATCCCAGGGCCGTGGCGGCGGGGTTCGTGGCAGTCATCGGCCGGCTCGCCGCCGAAAGGCCAGTGGTGATGGCGATTGACGACTTCCAGTGGGTTGACACGTCCAGCGCGAACCTTGTGTCTTTCGCGGCGCGACGGCTTCCGGGCGGTTCGGCCTTGGTATGCACGACGCGCACCAAGGAGGCGGCGTCGCGGTTGCAGCTGCCCAGCCCCGACGGCGTGAACCGAATCCGATTGCAGCCGTTGACCGTTGGTGAATTGCATCAGGTTCTGTCGATGCGGCTGGGCCGATCAGTGGCCCGCCCCGCGCTGCTGCGCATCCACGAAATTTCGGGCGGCAATCCCTTTTTCGCGTTAGAACTGGCCCGCGAGCTGGGCGCTGACGGCCGCACCTCCGAGCTGGCCTTGCCCAGCAGTCTCAACGACCTGGTGCACTCACGGATCAGCCGTGTCGGCGCCGAGGACGTGCTGCTGGCCATGGCCAGCTTGCCCGATCCCACGGTGCCGGTGGTGGCCGCCGCCACCGCCACCACACCCCAGCAGGTGGTGCACTCGCTGGCCAAAGCCCAAATCCAAGCCGTGGTGACCATCAACGGAAACCAACTGCGCTTCACCCACCCCCTGCTGGCCCACGGCGTCTACCGCGCAGCCTCCCCCGCCCGCCGCCGCCACATGCACCGACGCCTGGCCGCCCTCGTCGCCCAACCCGAACTACGCGCCCGCCACCTCGCCCTCTCCGACGCCACCGGCCAACCCCAAACAATCCAAGCACTCGACACCGCAGCCCAGATCGCCCGCCAAAGGGGCGGCCCGGCGGCCGCCGCGGAACTGCTCGAACTTGCCTTTGGTCTAGGCGCTGACACGCCCGAACGCCGAATCCTTTGCGCTCTTTGCTATGTCGAGGCCGGTGATCCGACGCGCTCGCGCATCATGCTGGAGAAGACGATCGAGCTGTGTGGGGCCGGTTCACTGCGCGCAAGCGCGTTGAACATGCTGGCGCTGGTGCGACTGGTCAACGACGACTTTTCCGAGGCGACAACGCTGCTCGAACGCGCACTGGTTGACGCGGCCGATGACGCCGCGCTGCAATCGACCATTCTGGTCATGCTGTCCTATGCGCTGTTCAATGGTGATCGACTGAAAGCGGCCGTCACCCGCGCCGAGGAAGCCGTCGCTGCCGCGTCACAATTCGGCGACACATCGCTTCTCGGGCAAGCGCTGAGTATGCGCGTCATGATGCGCTTCCTCAACGGCGGCGGCGTTGACGACCACAACCTGCGGCGCGCGCTGGCCTTGGAACCCCGCGAGACCATCCCAATCCCTATGCGGCCGAGCGCTCAGCACGCCCTGTTGCTGGACTGGAGCGGCCGCCACGATGAGGCGCGCGACAGGCTGCTGCGGCTGCGCGAGATGTGTATCGAACGCGGCGATGAAGCGGCGCTGAGTTTCCTCGACTTCAATGCCGTGCTCAACAGTATCTGGCGAGGCCGTTTCGACGAAGCCGCGGTAATTGCCGAGCAGTCAGTCGAACTTGCGCGACAGTTCGGCGGCGAGGTGCCCCTGGCCGCCGCATTGACTGGGCGGGCGGCAGTTGCGGCGTATCGCGGCGACGAGCAACAGGCTCGAAGCGATACGACCGCAGCGATCGCGATGTTTGAGCACGCTAATTCGTTCCGACTCCGAGAGTGGGACTTCACCGTGCTCGGATTCCTCGAATTGTCTTTGGGCAACTATCAAGCGGCCGTGGATGCAGCTTGGCCGCTGCTTTCTCAATTGGATCCGGCGATCAATGCCACCGAAATCGTCCAAGCTTCGTTTCTTCCAGACGCCGTGGAGGCATTGATTGGTCTGGGTCGCCTCGACGACGCCGAGCCGTTGATCGACGCCCTCGAGCGCAATGGCCGTCGGCTCGACCGCCCTTGGATGTTGGCCGTCGGCATGCGATGTCGCGCCATGCTGCAGGCCGGGCGCGGCGATGTCACCGCGGCCCTTGGCACCGCCGAGCTCGCTATGACCGAGCATCAGCGCCTACCCATGCCGTTTGAACGGGCCCGCACTCAGCTGTTGTTCGGTCAGCTGCACCGCCGCCACCGCCGCCGCGACGCCGCCACCGCGACCCTGCAAGAAGCGCTGCAAACCTTCGAACAACTCGGCGCCGCGTTATGGGCCCAGCGCGCCAAAGCCGAACTGGCACGCGGGGGCTTGGGCAGACCTGGCTCCAAGACGCTGACCGAGACCGAGGAACGCGTCGCCGAACTAGCGGCATCCGGAATGACCAATCGCGACATCGCATCCGCACTGTTCGTCAGCCCCAAAACGGTCGAGGTCAACCTCAGCCGCATCTACCGCAAGCTCAACATCCGCTCGCGCACGGAGCTCTACCAAGCACTCCAGGCCCTGAAACCCGAATCCTCTGAGTAGGTATACCCCTGATGTCGGGCGATTGCCGGCGTCTCTAGCAGCAGAGTGCGGAATGCACGAGGACTCGGTGCTGCAGCAGTCGCGCAAAACCGGCTAAGGGGCTGGGCAGTCGGCTGTTGGCCCCCTCGCCACAACGCTTGGTCAGGTCGCTGAGGCGGTGTTCGCGAAGGCTCGAAGCGGCATTCGGGGGGCCACCAACCGTTCGAACTGAGCCTGCCAGGGATCGGAGAGGTCGATGTTGTCGCGGACGATCGTGCACCAGTCGTCGCGGTTGAGCACCGCGAGGAATCTGCGGACGAGTTCGCCTCGCTGATCGCCGTTGAGTCCCAGTTCCTCCAGTGTCATCGACGCCAGCCGGTCGGTAAGGACGGCTGTGTCGATGTACCTGGCTGCCGTCGGCCGCTGCTGGCTGCGGTGGTCGGCGAGGGCCGCCAGCACGCAAGGGCCCGGCGGGTAGTCCGACAGTGTGATGCCCATGCCCGCACACGTCGCCATGATGTTCATGAGCAGGCAAGTGTGATCAACGAGTTCATCGTCGACGACAGTGTGCGTAATCGCCTCGTGCAAGTGAGCCGCGGCAGCCACCTTGCCGGCGTAGTAGCCAGCCAGCGACGGCCCGTCGCACGAGTGGCGCAGTAGCCACGAACGGGCGCCCCACGACGGACTCTGGCATAGGCCTTCGACAACGTGGACGCGGCCCCAGTTCGTCACCCGCGCACCGAGCCACAGTAATGCGGCCTCGCCGCCGCGACGGCGTCTCAGGGCATGCGCGGCGAGCGCGCCGAAGTGGCGCGACAGGAGGCCGATCGTCTGAATCAGCGGGATGTCCTCGGGCGCCCAGTCCTCGGCGAGTAGCGCAAGACCGACGCCCACGGCGCAGCGGTCAGTGCCGTGTCGAACCAGCCATCGCCCTACCTCGAGCGCGCGTTCTCTGTCGGCACGCAGCGCGGCGGCAGCGATGTGTGAGTTGTGGCGGTACGGCATATCCGGGCCGTGCAAGACGTCAGCGAGATCACCAGGGGCTGCGCTTGATTGGGCGAAGTGGGTGTCAAGAAGCGCGGCGATATCCGCGCCGCGCCGTCGCCGATCGTTCGATTGCATTGCCGACCGGCGGCGGTGGCGCCACTCGTCGGGGTAGGGACATCCGTCGAGAGGCAAAGACGAGTCCGGGTATTGGCGGTGCAGCCGAAGGGCGTGATCGAAGAGGGTGAGAGAGGATGCGGCTGCGGTTGGGCCGGTCATCTTGTTCACCGGCGGACGACGTGCTCGATTCTCTTGGTCATAGCGGCAATCATGCCAAACCTGGCGGCGTCATGCCCGTCGCAGCGCCCCTACGCCGGTGCGCCAGCCGCTGTGTCTACGGTGATCGGCAGCGCGGTGCGCACGAGCCAGCTCACCCACCACGGCGCGAGAACACTTCGGGCCCACACAGGTTGAGAGTCGGCTGTACCAAAACCAGGTCGCGTCATTTCTCTCAGCTCTCGCCTCCTCGCGGAAGCTCGCGCCCCGTCGGATTCAGCTCCTCGCGCCATCGCCGTCGAGCTCTTTGTGCAGGAATTCGTAAATCAGCGCGTTGAGGAACGCGGCCTGGGCGTTGTTGGAGGCACCGCCGTGCCCGCCCTCGATGTTTTCGTAGAACAGGACGCGGTGGTCGGCTTCCTTCAGCTGGGCGCCATCACACTTCTGGCAGCTCGACGCTAGCGGCGTGTAGAACCTCGACGAATCAGGATTTTCCCTACACTTTTGGCGGAGCTTCACATCGACGACAAATCGACACCGAGCTAGGGGTGGTGCCCGAGTTTGCTGGCGGCTGAATGGCTCCTCGCCCCTGATGAGGCTGACGTTCTGGCCTTCCCCGTCCGCAAGTTCGCGTGCCGGCCGGGCCGATACATGTTTCGGGGCGGATCGAGGCTAAAATTTCATGACGGTTTCAGTTTCGCAAAGGTACTGCAGCTTACCCGCGATGCGAGGGCCGATATCGCCTGCTTGACGTTAGTGTTGGCTGCTATGGCCGCACTGGATAATTACGTGAAGCGCTGGCGCACAGCACTTCACGTAACCGTGGCGGCATTGATGGTTGCCATCCTCGGACTCGCTATCACCCCGGTAGCGCATGCGGCTGCGGCCACGGCGACGTTGTCGGTGGAACATACGTGGCAGACCGGTTTCATCGCCAACTTCGCCATCACCAACTCGAGCATGGTGCCGCTAAGCGATTGGAAGCTTGAATTCGACATGCCGGTGGGGCAATCCGTCTCGCACACGTGGAATAGCACCATTACCCAATCGGGCACCCACTTTGTTCTCACCCCCGCGAATTGGAATCGCGTCATTGCGCCCGGTGGTTCAGCCACAGGTGGGCTAAGAGGCGTGCTGACCGGTACCTACTCGCCACCATCGAATTGTGTGCTCAACGGGCAATATCGTTGTACCTAGAGGCGAGTGTGCACTGAAGCTCGACTGCTCTGAGACTGCGCCACTGGATGAAGTTTCGGACTGTGCTGCGGGTTGTTCCCTCGGAGAGGTAGGCGTCGAGGTGTGGCTCGCTGCGCGAACTATTTTGAACTCGAGATTGCTGCGAATATGCAGCCGACAGTAGAGGTAGCTGCATGCGATTGACACTCAAATACCTTGTAGCACAACGCAGTCGCTGAACCGGGCAGGGCGGTGAGGCGTAGTCGCCCGGTTCAGCTGGACCGGTGGAGGCGGTCAATCCTTAGGTAGTTCACCACTTGGTCCGCACCTGTATCCACCATCGAATGAACTCGCCTGCCAAGCCTCAGAAGCGGGCTTGTGTCACGCCTCTGTCGATCTCCGTGGGCGCTAGCCAGCGGCGTCGTGCAAAAGCGTCAGCACCGCGTCGTCAAGGGTCTCGGCCACCGCGGATGCCTCGGCACTACCGTAGGGCGCTATAGCACTGGCGACGCGGTCGTAGGACAGCGTGACACCGTGTGGCCGTTCTGCGACCAGAATGGTCACGGGCGCGTACGAGCCGGCATCGGGCGTCGTCACCGTCATCTTGCTCATGGTGACAGGGTTACCCGCGATGATCCGCAGCAGTCGATAGCCACGGTCGGGATAGCGAACGGTCACGGCCGCGCCATGGTCGAGGCTGAGAAACTCGATCAGCCCGCTGGGACCTGTGAGTGGTCGCACGGCGGCGTCGAACGACTCGCGGTCGGCTGCGCTGAGCCAATCTGCCAGGGCGGCACCAAAATTGCTGATGCGGCCGAGGCCGGCGTAGACGGCGGCCACGACGCCATCGAACGAGTGGTCACTAGTCACGGTGACGCGTCTAATCGCCAGCATCATCTCTGTTGTCTCGCTCATGATCCATCCTTTGTCCCGATGTCAGTCAAGCGGCGTATCTATCGGTTGATCGGTGTTACCGAGGGTTTGCAACCACCGATCGATCGATGTGCGTCGTGGTTGCGCAACACTGATCGGCTGCGCGCTGTCGATCGACCCGGGAGCGGTTCAGTCGGCCAAAAACGCGACCGCCTTCTGCGCGAAGTCGGCGTGGTACTGGAAGATTCCGCCGTGGCCGGAGTTCGGGTAAATGATGAGCTGCGAGCCGGGGATTCTCCGATGCATGTCCTCTGACAGGGGAGTCGGCACCATCCGGTCGTGGTCGCCGTTGGCGATGAGGGTCGGCTGGCTGATTTTCGATAAGTCGGCTGGTGTCGAGCGTCCCCATTTCTTGATCGCCTTGAGTTGCCGCTGAAGGGCTTTGATCTTTATCGGGGTATCGCGATCCGCTGTACGTTCCTCGAGCCGCTGGACGAACTCACGGCCTGCGCGTCGACCAATTTCGTCGCGATTGAAGAAGAGAAACTCCTTGGGATCTTGGCGCGTGAGAGTGGCGCGAATCATGTCGTAGTACGTGACCCCGGCGACCTTGTCGATCCCCTTCCCGCCGGCGGGTCCGGTGCCGGTGAGGATCAGCTTGCGGACGAGTTCGGGGTGTTTGAGCACGAGCGCCTGGGCGACCATCCCGCCGAGCGAGAACGAGAAGATGTCGATCTTGCGGTGGCCGAGGGCAGTGATGAACGTGTAGGCGTCGTCGGCCATGGCCTCGACGCTGAGCGGCACCTCGCCACTTGAGGCACCCACACCACGATTGTCGAACGCGATGACGTGATGGTGTGCGGCGATGGGATCGATGATGCGGGGATCCCAGTTGTCGAGAACTGCCGCAAGGTGGACGAAGAACACCACCGGCACACCCCCCTTGGGGCCCAGTTCCCGATACGCGAAGTTCACGCCTCCGGCACTGACCGTGCGTGCCGGAGCATCACGGTAGGACAGGATCAGCTCATCGTTGTAGTTGGCGTTATTCATCGAACACTCCCTTTGTCGTGGCGGGTCGAGTCGTCACCGAGAAAGCGCAGTACGTCGGCGACGAACATCTCGTGGTGCTGGAAGACTCCGCCGTGTCCCGATCGCGGGTAGATCTTCAGTTCCGCGTTGGGAATTCGTCGTGCGATGTCGGCGGACAGACCGCTGTCGACCATCAGGTCGTGGTCGCCGTTGGCCACCAGGACCGGCTGGTCGATCTTCGACAGGTCGTCGGGAGCGCTGAGTCCGACCGCTCGGATTGCTCTCAATTGCGCGACGCGCGCTTGAACCGATATGGGCTTGTCGCGGTCCTGCGTGCGCTCCTTGAGGCGGCGGAAGTAGTCGGAGGCGGCGCGCTTGCCTTCCGAGGTGCGAGGGAAGAAGAGGAAGTTCCTGGGATCGCTCAGCGTGAGAGCGGCTTTCACGTAGGCGATGACGAAGATCTTGGTGATCTGCTCGATGCCTCCGCCGCCGCGCGGACCGGTGCCGGCGAGGATCATGCGTCGCACCAGGTCTGGTGCCTGCAGGGCGACCATCTGAGCCACGCCGCCACCGAGTGAGAATCCCAGCAGGTCGACCTGGGTCAAGCCGAGCGCCCGAATGAACGCGATCGCGTCCGCGCCCATCTGGTCGATGTTCGTGGGCACCTTGGAACTCGTCGCGCCGACGCCCCGGTTGTCGAACGCGATGACGCGGCGGTGCGCGGCGATCCCGTCGATGACCCGTGGATCCCAGTCGTCGAGAACTGCGGTCAGGTGGTGCAGAAAGACCACCGGGACGCCTGTGTCGGGTCCGAGTTCGCGGTAGGCGAACTCGACTCCGTTGGCCCGAATCTTGCGTGTGGGCGTGTCTTTCCAGGTGGTCATGCCATCTCTTCCGGTGTCATGTCCGCGCAGGACGCGGAGGGAATGTTCAGCCATTTCGGTTAGGCCTGTCGAGTACGGCAAGCACGTTGAGATTGCTCGGATCGCGGGCCAGACGGGCGTCGAAGAGGGGATTGATGACGCCCCGCAGCGCCGAGATCACAATCCATCGCGCCGGCACGACGACCCGGGTGCAACCGCACCCGATAGGGGAGCCCGAGACCGCCGCCACCGCACTGGCCGACGGACTGAACCGTCACGCGGCCGTACGTGCCGCTTCTCATTGCCTGCCGATCATAATATTACGACTGTAAGCCAATATGCTAGGCTGAGTCAAGACGCGGTCCCGGAAAGGAGATTGCTGTGGCCAGGTACGACAGCTCGCACAAGAGCGAGACGCGGCGCCGGATCGTCGACAGCGCGGGACGCCGTCTGAAGCGCGACGGCATCGACGGATCAGGCATCGCGGCATTGATGTCGGACGCCGGGCTAACGAACGGCGCCTTCTACGCGCACTTCAAATCGAAGAACGACCTCGTCGCGAACGTGGTAGCGGACCAACTGGCACTTCAAGCCGCCACGATGAAGGCGCTCCTGCCCGGCGGGGCGGCAATCGAGCAGTTCATCCGCGAATATCTTTCGCCTAGTCATCGCGACCAACCGGCGAGCGGTTGTCCATCGGCGGCGCTGCTGGACGAGATAGGCCGTTGCGACGAAGAAATCCGCGGCTCGTACACCTCGGGCGTGCAATCCATCATCGATGCAGTGGCATCGCAACTTTCGCCACGAGACCCGGCGGCCGGCCGAAAGAGGGCGACCGGATTGTTCACGCTCATTGTGGGCAGCCTGCAACTCGCCCGCGCTGTCACTGACCCGGCTCTGTCCGACGAGGTGCTCGAGACGGGCATCAGCACTGCGATCGAATTGCTGAATCTGGACCGTCCGTCCTGATCATCCGACGATCAACCGATTCCGAACAGCTGAACTCGCGACTGGTCCTGGTGGCCACCCGCTATGAGGGCTCGTCTTCGGAGGGGGAGTCGTCTTTGGCCAGGTGGCGCAGGACTCGTTCGTTGAGGGTGGCCAACATGTCGAGCTCAGCCGCGGTGCCTTGTCCGGGCGGCGGACTAGCCAAAGAGGGATAACGATCCGGCATCTAACGACAAGATCTCAGCGGTGAACGGCGAACAAGTGGCCCCACGCCTTCGTGGCGGCGTCCACCGCGGCGGCATCGCGTTCCTGGGTGACGCCGGGCGTCGCCAAGGACACCAATGCCCGAGCCACCGCGAACACGCCTACCTGATCGCCTTCGGCGACGCCGACCAGTTCTGCCAACGCCTCATCCAATCCGCACCCGCGCGTCGCAATCAACACGCCCTTGGCGACATCAAATATCCGCGCATCCGACATGACGCCACAGTTGATCACGTGGCACTCCCTTTAACGACACCTATCGGCTAAACGGCATTGCCGGAATACCCGCCACGCCGGCGTCTATTCAGGCCAATTCCGTGGCAGGCTGCAACGGCCCTTGCCGCGACGAAACTGCCCGACACCCCAACTCGATGAACGAATCCCGCAGTCCCGCGAACCCGGGCGGGTGCCCGAGCACCGCAAGGCGCTACGCGCCGGCAACGGTCACTCCTGCCTCGTCGCACTGACCACCGGGTGCAAGCTAGGGCCTCTGTGTGGGCAGTTCCCAGCCGGCCTTAAGCCGGCGATCACCCTGCCTTGAACGCTGCGTGTGTGGAAGCGGCGCCTATCTGAACACCGGTGATCACTGCTGTCATGGTGTCCGGTTGCCCCAACGCTTTATGGGTATAACGGCCGTAACAACTATTGGTTCGGCGCCGAGTTCTGGGCTGCCCCGAAAGGAGGCGCTGATGGACGGCACCGCCAGCTATGACGATGTGCTGCGTTCGACGATGCGGGAATTGGCCGCCAGCTTTGCAGGCGAGAACGCGGTCGACGAGGCGTTGGGCCGGGTGACCGCCGCCGCGGTGGCGTTGATGCAGGGCGTGGATTACGCCGACGTGTTGTTGATCGAGGACGGAGAATTTCGCTCGCTGAAGCCCACCGCGCCGATCATGATCGAACTCGACACCACGCAATGCGAATTGGAGGAAGGCCCATGCGTGGAGGCCGCGGCCGTGGACGCGGTGATCCGCAGCCCCGACGTCGGAAATGATCCGCGCTGGCCGCGGTTTGGCGCTGCGGCCGCTGAGGCCGGGGTGGGTGGTGTGGTGTCGTATCAGCTCTACACGTACTCCAAGGGTTCTGGGGCGCTGAATCTGTTCAGTCGCAGCACCGGAACTTTCGATCCCGAGGTCGAAACGATCGGCGCCATGTTGGCCACCCACGCGGCCGCCTTGATCATTTCCGCCAACCGAGAACACCAGTTCACGTCGGCGCTGACTAGCCGCGATGTCATCGGCCAAGCCAAAGGCATCATCATGGAGCGGTTTCACGTCGATGCGGTGCGTGCCTTTGAGCTGCTCACCCGGCTCTCCCAAGACCGCAACACCCCTGTGCGCCAGATCGCCCAAGAACTCGTAGACCGCACTATCGCGGACCCACCGTCGAGCTAAACCGTCTGCGGCAGGGACAGCCCACACCGGCATAGCCGAAAGCGTCGGGCGCGCAGACAATCCCTCGCGGTGACAGCGGCAATGCGCGTGAATCGGCAAGCAGCGGATTCACAGACCAACCCAGTGCCGGCGTTCGCCCCATTGCTTCGCGCGCTCGGGCTCAATGGTCACCGATCAGCCGGTGGTGTGCACGATCAGCACGTCGGTGTTGGCCCGGCGGGAAACAGCGGTGGGCACCGACCCCAACACGCGGTCGGCGAGGGTGTTCAGTCCCACGTCGCCCACGACCAGCAGGTCGGCGTCGACGTCCTCGGCCAGCTCCACCAACACCTTGACGGGCGCACCGACGATTGCCCGCTCGTCTATGTCTTTGGCGCCGACGGCCTTGGCCCGGTCGCGGGCCGTGCGAAGGATCGCATAGACCGGGGCGTCGCCGCTCACCAAGTAACTCTCGTCCTTGAGAAGGTCGACCCCGTGGGGATCCTCCTTGTGGGGTAAGTACGCCGTAGCGACAATCAACCTCGCGTCCGACTCTGCGGCAATGGTGCCTGCGCGTTCCACCGCACGCAGCGACGAGTCGGAGCCGTCCGTCCCGACCACCACGGTCTGATAAGCCACCCAACGATCATAAAGTATGCAGTACCGGCGGTATTAGGATTTTGGAATGACCGCGGTCACTTCCCGGCGCCTTGGGCTCTGGGGTATCCAGTGCTGCGCCCGGATGAGCCGTGTAGCCGGCAATCCGACCGCCGGCCAAAGATTACGTGACAGCCCCCGGCTTGAGGTAGCTCAGCACGAGGCAGTCCAGCATCTCGTCGGAGAAGTAATGCTCGCAACCGCGCAGGTACTTCACATACCGGTTGTAGACCTCTTCGGAAGTGACCTCGATGGCCTTCTGCCTGTTGGACTCCAGGGTGTCACCCCACAGGTGCAGCGTCCTGATGTAGTGCTGACGCAGCGAAACGGGTTCTAGCACAGTAAAACCCGCCTTCTCGGCATGTTCGACCATCATCGCGGTGGACGGCAGCCGCGCACCAGGGAAGATCTCAGTGATCATGAACTTGATGAACCGCATCGTCTCGAAGGTCAGCTTCTTGCGGCGGGCGGCGAAATCGTGAGGGTGGTAGCTGACGTTGCTCTGGATGGTCATCCGGCCGTCGGCGGGCATGATGTCGAAGCACCGCTTGAAGAAGTCGTCGTAGTTCTCGTGCCCGAAGTGCTCGAAGGCCTCGATCGACACGATCCGATCGACGGGCTCGAAAAAGTCTTCCCAGTTCTGCAACCGAACCTGGCGGGACCGGCTGCTGTCGATGGCGCCGAGGACCTGCTCACAGCGGGCATGCTGGTTGTGGGACAGCGTTAAGCCGATGACGTTGACATCGAATCTTTCGACGGCCCGCTTCATTGTGGTACCCCAACCGCAGCCGATGTCCAGCAGCGTCATCCCCGCCTTGAGGTCCAGCTTGTCCAGGTGCAGGTCGATCTTGGCGAACTGAGCCTCTTCGAGGGTGAGATCCGGCGGCTCGAAGAATGCGCAGCTATAAGTGCGGCTGGGGTCCTGGAACAGCGCGAAGAAGTCGTCGGAGACGTCGTAGTGCGCCCGGATGTCTTCGGAGCGCGTCCGTGTCTTCGTCGGGCCACTCGGTTGCTGCGCCATGTTTGTGTTGTTCCTCCAAAATCACCGTTTGCGTCGGATGCTCGCACTCGCGCTCCTGTCTGACGTGCAGTCTATGGGGGTGTGCCGGTGGTGGCATTTCGTCCGAGCGTCGGATACTGCTGGGTTGACTGCGAAAACACCCTGGCGCCACCGTCAGCTCGTGACAGTCGGTTCACCGCACCTCGGGCAACACTGACGGTGCTCGCCGAACAAACCGCGGCGGTCGATCCCTGCCGGCTCGGCACCAGCGGATTGTCTCAGCGTCGACGAGATGCGCCCTGTTGACGCGGCCATGCGAATCGCGCCGGACCTGTAGTGCGTAAACTATTAGCGCACAACGCAATAGGAGCCGAGAGGGGGGCTTGCGGCAAGGCCCCCTGACCTGCTGCACAATCGTGCGACCATGCATTGCAACGGACGGGGAGATCTTGTGGCCAGCACGCCGGTACCTTTTGAAGAGCACAAGCCGGGTGTGCTGCTTCATGGCACGAAAGCCGACCTCGCGGTGGGCGATCTGCTGATGCCAGGGCGCCAATCGAACTTCGAGTCGGGCCGCGTCATGAAGCACGTCTATGTGACGCGGACATTGGATGCCGCGGTATGGGCAGCTGAGCTCGCCCAAGGAGACAGCCCGGGTCGGATCTACATCGTGGAATCGGAAGGCGCGCTCGAGGACGACCCGAACGTGACGGACAAGAAGTTTCCCGGGAACCCGACCCGCTCCTACCGCACCCGAGAGCCTGTGCGAATAGTTGGCGAGATCACCGACTGGGTGGGGCATTCACCAGAACAGCTTCAGGCCATGCGAAACCGCTTGGCCGACCTCAAGCGCCAAGGACTTGCCGTCATCTACGACTGATCCGGGTCTGCCGCATCGCGCCCGCGCTGGCTTGGCCGGCTTGGCGGCCCCGATCGCCTTCCGAGGCAATGGCTATGTGCCGCCGTCCGCGACGTGCCGCGTCTGTCCATCGGTGGGGGAGCGGCACGTGCCAGCGAGGCTCCCGACGTCGACCGACCCTAGTCTTGGCAGCTGATGGTCAGTGATGAGTTGATCCTCGTGCCGTCACTGCATGCTACAGGCATGGCGGCTAGACAACGCTTGCGAGAAAGATGGGGTCTGCTGCACGAATAGGTGACAACCGAGATCGCTTGCCCAGCGTGGGCGGGCTGAGAGGATGTCACCATGGCACGGCCGTATCCCAAGGAGTTTTCGTGACGATGTTGTCCGGGTCGCTCGGAGCCGCGAGGACGGTGTGACGATCGAGCAGATCGCCGCTGATTTCGGGGTGCATCCGATCACGTTGTCGAAGTGGATGCGCCAGGCCGACATTCGATGATGGCGCCAAGCCGGGCACGACCACCAGCGAGTCGTCGGAGCTGCGGGAGGCCCGTCGACGGATAAAACTGCTCGAGCAGGAGAACGAGGTGCTGCGTCGGGCCGCGGCGTATTTGTCGCAATCGAACCTGCCGGGAAAAGGCTTTTCCGGTGTCGTGTCAGGTACTAGCGACCTGCGGTCGACGCCGCGGCAGAATCCGGTTCGTCCCGCGGGCAAACGGCATGTGCGACAGCGATGTTGGTTGCCCAGCAAAAACACATCAGTGCAAAGATCTGATGGTGCGGAGCAGTCTGTGAAGGCGCGGCGCCTCGTCGCTGTGCGCGTAGGCGGTGAGCCACTCAGCGAGTTCGGTTATCAGCTCGGTAGGTAAGGGAAACCGGTGGTGCGCCACGTTTTGCAGCACTGCATCAATTGCGCTGTATGAATCTCCGGACCCGAGGGCGGCGTAAAGCCGGTCGCGGTCCGCAACGGCCAGCAGGGGGCTGATCGCATCAGCCAGTTCCCACGCCAAGGCCGATTCAGCCCGATCGTCCACTGCCTCATTATCGTTGACCAGACCAGTTCACGCTGTGCAGGCGGTGTCGGGAGACGGGTCTGCCCAGGCCCCCCGGCGATTCTCACGTACGCAGTCTGTGCGGCGACCAAAGGCCCCGATCCTCGTTAGATCCGCCGGGCTGACTTGTCCATAAACTGCGGTGATGGAACGGTGCGAGGAGTGCGGGTACGCCTATGACCTGGCCGCCGCGACACGGGCTGGCGACGATATCCGGGTTGGCGTTGCCGAACTTGCCGGGCTGCTTACCACCACCGCACGAACGAGGCTGGCTCGGCGGATCGCACCCGAGCTGTGGTCGCCATTGGAATATGCCTGCCTGGTCCGCGACGTACTAATCACCCAGCGCGAGCGAGTACTGCTGGCTCGCCGCGTCGACGTGCCCGTCGCCGTGCCAATGGACCGCGACGAACGCGTGCCCTGCGAGGGATACGCCGAGCAGGACCCGGTCGAGGTCGCCGAGCGTCGGGTTCCTCAGCTTCGACGAGATGCGCCGCGTTGATGCGGCCCTGCGCATCGTCTTGGATCTGTAAGCCCTGCGCTATCGCATCGCTTGTCTTCAACTACCAAAACCTTTGGTGTACAGCGCAACTCGGGATACTTTACCTGACATAATGTCGCTTATCGGCACAAAAGGTAGCGAGTTGCATTAAGTGAAAGAACTTGCACCCCTTTCACGCCAGGATTTCTCGGCGCGCGCGATCGGGTTGGCCGCCGATTCGGAGCACGTCACAGTGCTGATTTCGGGACTCGCTTCCCGAACGGACGTGCGCCTGCTCGGCGTGGCGCGGCGCTGAAAAATGCTTGCAGCATTGCCGCACCACGTCCCTTCGTCCGGGCGCGCACAGGGATATATTCGTCACTGTGACGTAATCGCCTGTGGCGCTGTGGCTTTCCGGAAGCCGCACTGCGTGCGGGCATACGCCGTGAGAGGCGTCGAGGCTCCGTGGTCCGGCTCGGCCGGTAGACCGTGTTGCATACCGAGGAAGCCTTATTCGTTAGGTGATGAAAATGCCGCACAACCCTACGACCAGAAGTCTTGCCACGCAGCGTTGTCGAACGGCAAGACCCGCATTTCCACGATTACGCCGTTTGCCATTTCGTAAACCGTGTTGCACAGCATGTGTCCAGCGATGCGCCGTTCCGTTGGCCCAGCGCCCGCTCGACCGCGATTACATAACGGTCGCCGCCCAGGATCTCCTGCACTTCGGTGCCCCAGGTTCCGCCGGTGAGCTCCATGCAGCTCATGGCGTGGCCCATGATCGCCTGCTGGCCTCGGAAGACGCCGCTGCGGGTCGTGTTTCCGGGTTCGACCCAGACCGACTCATCGTTGAAAGGCCGGGACATCGCCTCCGCGTCACCGGTGGCGAAACTTGCGTAGAGGTCAAGGATGACCTGAAGGTTTGATGTCGAAGCCATGCGCCCCCATTCGTCGTAGAGCTTGAGGTATATACCGGTTCTGCTCCGACCAGCCAAAGGGACGACGTGTTTGCGCTGCGTGTTCTAGGCTCCGTACGTCAGAACGTCAAACACCCAGGTCAAAGGGATAGCAGTGACAGATTCAGCAGAATCGGTGATTCGGAAATTCTTCGCCTGCTTTCCAGCGTCGGACGTAGACGAGGTGATCGGCTTCTTTGATGACGAGGCGGTATACATCGACGGTCCACGAGGTGTCCACAGGGGCATCAACGCCATCAGATCGGAATTGCGGTCGCAGTTGGAGATGGTTCCGAACACCACGGTCGACATCAAGAATCTCGCAACGAGTGGAGGCACCGTCTTGACCGAGCGAGTCGACAATTGTGAGATCGCCGGCAAGTCGGTAGGCATGGAAGTTGTGGGCGTCTTCGACGTTGATTCTGAAGGTCGGATCACGCGCTGGCGCGATTATTACGACCTCTCGACGCTAGTGGAGCAGTTCACTGCGGCGACTGCATCGCACAGCTGACGCTCGCGCTGAAAGCACCGCTCCCCTGCGGCAACTCGCACCTATTGAACACGCACCGTTACCAGTTAAAGCACAGACCCACACCCATCGCGATCCTCGCCGAGACACTGGGCGACAGCCCACAGACACTAGCGGCTGGCCGACGGCCTCAGCTCGCGCTGCTTCCGAGCTGCGTCATGATTGACGGCAGGTCGGAGTAGATCCAGCCGCGGCGGGCCTTGCCGTCCTCGAACTCCCATACTGATACGCCGGCGAATTCGACATACTTGCCGGTCGCGGGGAAGCCGAATGAATGAGCGCTGTGTGTTCCACTGATTCGCCACCTGCATACAACCCGGTTATCCGTGGCGAACTGGTCATCGAGCACGACATGAAAGTCTGGCAGGCCCACGTACGCTGCCTGCATAAACTCGCGGTAAGCCTCGATACCAACGACCGGCTCAGCGCCAGGCTGATAAACCACGATGTCGTCATGCAAGTAGTCGCCATGGTGAGTTAGATCGTGGCGATCCTCGTCCGCAGTGCAGCGGGTATGAACTTCGAGGTTCTCCGCGGCGCCCATCAGACCTTCCCGGTTGCGGTTTGCCAGCACCGTAGCATTACGCGACAGTTGCACAGGTGGTGCCTAGGACCGCGTCGAAACAGCTCCGAATGGCCATTCTCGCAGTCCAGCCGGCGTAGGGTTCTGGATGCTCAGCAAACCGTCGCCCGGGAGCGGTGTAGATATGGGACATCGGTATCGGATAGCGCACGTCGGGACCGGCTACACCGGGTCTATCGCGCTGCGGCAGATCCTCAGATCGCCACGGTTGAAGTTGGTCGGTCAACTCGTTCACAGCCCTGACAAGGTCGGCAGGGATTCCGGCGAACTGGTCGACCTGCCTGCCGCCGGGGTGATCGCTACAGACAGCCTCGATGACTTACTTGCCCTCGACGCCGACTGCGTCAGTTACTTCGCTGCCGTGTCCGGCCGCGACAGTAGCGAAGTTGTCGACCAGGTGTCGGCAATGCTGGCGAGCGGAAAGAACGTCGTGACGCCGTCCTATCACGCGTTGTTCCACCCCCCAACTCTCGACGACGCCTCACGGGACAAGCTGGAAGCTGCTTGCCGACAAGGCAACAGCTCCCTACTCGCCACCGGAATCGCACCGGGCTTCGCCACCGATATCCTCGCAGTGCATGCGGCGAGCATGACCGAACTGCCGACAAAGGTCTCGATTGAGGAACGCATTCCATGCGGGGCTTATCGCGTGCCGGGCTTCTTTGCCATGCTTGGCTTCGGTCGAACCGCTGAGCAAGATGCCGAAATCTATCGCGCTGGATTCATGGTCCCCGTTGTCACCCCGCCCCTGCGGCTTCTCGCTCAAGGCCTGGGTCTACAGCTGGATGAAGTCCACGAGCACCGAGACACCGCAATGGCAGATCGCGACTATCGCTTCGACAACGGCGAGATCCCCGCCGGAACAATTGCCAGCGTGCGGATGCGGTTCGACGGCATCGTCGATGGCCAGCAGCGCTTGCACTACTCATCGATCTGGTCGATGCCCGATGAAGCAGTCGAAGACTGGCAACCACAGATAGCAGCCGACAGCCCAACTCGACGGCTCACCCGAATTACCGTCGATGGCAGCCCCCCGGTTCAACTCGACTTTGCCCTCAACGGTGGCGAGCTACCCGGCTCAACCGCCACTGCCGCCCGGGTACTGAACGCCATCCCAGCAGTGTGCGCGGCCAACCCCGGTGTCCTTAGCGCACTCGACCTTGTCATAGCCGCCCAAGCAGCACCGCGCTAAGACGACGCTAGGGCGACTCGCGCTGGATCGAGACGCCATTTGCAGTTTGCCGATCAGGACGACGCCTGGCCGCGATGGGTCGGCGGATGCCAACGTGTCATGGCCCTGAACTCGCACTCCTCGAGCACGCACCGTTACCAATTAACGGTAGCGAGTTGCATTAGATGAAAAGACTCGCACCCCTTGATGATTGGGTGAAATTCTCAGCGGATCTGCGCGGGCCGACCACCCGCGAGCACATCCTGCGGTTCATTCGATGGGCCATCAAAGCCAAACTCATCCCCTCGAATCTGGAAGTGACCCCGCATCGCCGCGGCACTGCACCGAGGATGCCGATCGCACAACAGAAAGCCGTCATCGAACAGGTCGCACACCAGCAGACACTGCATCCGCGCGACCGTCTCGCCGCGATCCTGATCATCGTCTTCACCCAACGCGCCGAAGACGTCGCCGCCCTCACCTGAGATCAAATAGCGATCACGGCCGACGCGGTCACCATCGATCTGGCTGGCCTACCGATCCATCTCCCGCCACCGCTTGATGAACCGGTTCGCGGCCTGGCCGCAAGCAACTACAACAGCCAGACCGCAGCACATCGCAACTCGCCCTGGGTATTTCGCGGCTAAACGCCCGGCAGACATCTCGGGCCGGCGCATCTCCGCAGCTACCTGCGGCCCGTTCTCGCCGCCTTGGAGGCACGGTTAGGCACCCTCAATGAACTGACACAGACCACGCCGATCGCGATCCTCGCCGAACGCTCGGTTACAGCCCACAAACCTTAGAAGCCCACGCCCAAGCGTCCGCATCGACCCACGTGAGATATCGCCACCAGGCTTGACTGACTGTCGGCCACAGACAGCCGCCGTTGGTCGCTCCGGCACACGCTCGGTTAGCGACGGCGCTTACGTCGCCGGGGCGCGGCTTGCCTGCACCACGTCCAGATCGATTTCTCGATCGATGTTCTCTAGAGTCCATGCCCGGAGATGCTCAAATCTCCTCTAGTAGACGGTATCGGTCGTGATATCAGGACCATTGTCACAGTGCACAGTCACCTGCCACGTCGTGTTCAACTTGACGCCCGGGAACCACAGCTGCGCAGGGGGTCCGTTGGGTTCCAAAATGAAGTTGCGAGGTCCGGGCGGAATACCGGGGCCGACCATTGGAAAGGCGTTGTAGGTGCACTGGCCGTAGGTCTGTCCGTCGGACGCGACAAACACCGTTGTGCCCAAGTAGTCGGCGGTGTTCCAGATTGTGCCTTGCGCATGCGCGGTTCCCACACCGACGAAAAGCATTGCCGGTGCCGCTGCGGCGGCGGCCGCACCGAGTGCGGCGGTGATCGACTCTTTGTGGTTCTTTATGATGCTCATGATGTTCTCTTCGGTTCTGGTCGGGCTGATTGCTGCGTTCGAATCCTCCCGAGCCTCCCGAGGCGGCGGATAGCGTAGTCGTCTACTCGACTTGCCGGGCTCAGCGTGCGGGTATCGGGCGATACCGTTTCCGGACTGCCACCGCACCGACGGTCTAAAGCCCTCGCAGGCCAACACACGTCCGCTTCGATCGTGCCGAATCCGAGTAGCCGACTACTCATGACAGGCAACGCGAACGGCGTGATGCTGCCACCGTGGCACCAGTCAGACCCGGTGTGCGGAGACACCGAGAAGCGCCTGATCTAGTCGCTCACCACTCGGTGAGGCGGCGGTCCGATCGCGCGCGGCGCGGTAGCGCAGTGGTCCTGGTGGCGGGATGCGTACTTTCGTTCACGACTTTTGCCGGCGGGGTCGCCCTCGCCGACCCTCCGCCCCCATCCCCTTCTGCCTCCGGCAGTCCTGCACCGTCGCGCAGCGCGCCCGCACCGGCACCCAGTGGCCCCGCGCCATCGCCCAGTAGCCCCGCGCCTTCCCCATACCCGCCCGCGGTTGAGAGACATTTGGACCTCACTCTCTCAACCGCGCGGGGATCCCCGGGAACGACTTTCACCGCCACGGCGACACCAGCGCAGGCGTGTGAACAATTACGCACAGCCGTTGCTGCGTGGCAGATTTCGTTTGTATGGCGCTTCGGCCAAGCGACTCGGAGCGCCGATTCCGGCCCGGTCGCCGTCGCATTCACTGTTCCTGAGGATGCGGCGCCCGGCACGTACCAATTGACCGCATCGTGTGAAGGATTTACCGACGTCAAGGGCTCAGCCACCTTCACCGTTACCGAAAAGCCCAGCCTGACGCTCAACCCTGAATCGGGCGCGCCTGGTGCGCAAGTCACCGCTTCAGCCAAGAATTTCGACGCCTGCACCGGAGGCGGATCGAATGTGTCGCAGACGATGAACTGGCGCTGGGACGGTGGCCCGCTGCCGACTCGTATTGCTGGAGGCGATGTTTCAACGGTCACCTTCGAGGTGCCGGATAACGCCTCGCCGTCCGATGCGCACATCGTGACGGCGTCGTGCGGAGGCGCAACCGCTTCGGCCCCGTTCAGGGTCCAACCAACCGTGACGCCCAACCTGAAGCTCGGCGAGGGGCAGGGGACGCCTGGCTCACAGGTGACCGCGTCCGGCACTGGATTCGCCTGCAGCGACGACCGCGTGACACTGCTGTGGGACGGCAAAACGCCACTGGCCGACGGCCCTTCGGACATGTTCTCGATACCGCTGACGGTTCCCCCGGACGCGTCGATAGGCCAGCACACGGTGGTGGCATCGTGCCGCAACCACCCCGACATCACCGCCAGTCAGCCCTTCAGGGTCACCGAAGACACCGTCGGAGTTGCTGTGCCTGCCGCCATCGTGCTGACGCCGGCCCGAGGATTACGCGGAGACCACGTGCATGTCACCGGCGATCGCTTTGACTGCGCCGACTCTAGAATTGTGCAGCTGTTGTGGGACGACCAACCGCTCGCCAAGTCGTCCACCGACGCGTCGGGGCACCTCGACACCTATATTGTCGTTCCGGCCAACGCGCAGGTGAGCAGCCACATCGTGGGTGCCTCCTGTGCGACCGGGTCGACGATCGCAACCGTCGGCTTCACCGTCATCGCGACCGGCCCCGTCCCGTCGACGATTCCGGAGACAACCCCGCCGCCACCACCTCCGCCGCCATCACAGCCACAACAGAAGTCGTGGGGAATTGCAGGCTGGCTGGTGTTGGCAACCCTCGGCGTCCTGGGCGTCATGGCTTACCGCCACTGGCGCAAGCCGCGACCGGCACCGACGCCGCACGTCTACGCGACCGTCTCGCCTACCAGCCGCCTTGCGCTCGTGTCCACCGTGGAGACGCCCGCGCAGGGTGAGGTCACCCACGCCCTAAGACTGCAAGTCCAGGCCGATCCCGGTACTCAAACGATCAGCGAGGTGCACAGTGGCGACACCACTTGATGAGACGACTAAACCGCTCACTGCGACCGCAACCGTGCGAGACCTCCTCTTCGATGAGGGCCCTGGCGAACCGGTGGTCGCCCTGGCTCAGCTGATGAGTGAGTACGGCACGAATATTGGCCTTTGCCCGCAGAGTCTCATCGGCGCTGCCAGGCACGAAATCGCCAGCGCGACGTCAGGATTCATGTCCGCCAACTTGGCCGACGTCGCTGCGGCAGGATGGAAGAAGTACGACGCGCTCAAAAACGCCGCCCGCCGTACCCGCGACGACCCGCACGCCAAAGAACTTATTGCGCTGACAACACACAAGATCGCCTCCAGCCACCATCCCCACGTCGACTTGTACGTTGACGACAAACGTCTCGCGACCATTGAGATTGGGCTGGAAATCGCCTTGAACATCACCGGGGTGATCGCCGCGGTACAGCAGGGCCGGCTGACAGAAATCCAGTCCGGAAGTTGCACGCTCACCGGATCGCTTGCCGTCCAGGAGATCGAAATGATCAAGAGGCAACGCAAATTCGATCTCTACGGCGCGTTCCGACTGGGTCATGGTGTGCCGCTACTCGAGCCAGCGCCCACCAACGGCGACGTCGAACCCGTCGTCATTCGCAAAGCCGAACCACCGCCGACGCCCGCAACCTGGCACCCCGATCCAACGCGGCGATTCGAGTGCCGTTGGTGGGACGGAACACGCTGGACCCAACACGTCTCCACCAACGGTCACAGGATGTCCGATCCTCTTGTCAGTGCTCCCGATTCGGATCCTTAGATGACGGGCACAGCCCTGCGCCACTGAGAAAGATACCTGCGCCGCAAGACGTCAGGTTTACGAATCCCGCTGTGGCGCAGGAACTGTCGGCCAGGCGCTCAGTAACGGCCGAAGGCCATGGCGACGTTGTGCCCGCCGAATCCGAACGAGTTGTTGATCGCGTAGCGGTAGTCACCGGGGCGCGGTTTGCCTGCCACCACATCCAGATCGATTTCTGGGTCGAGATTTTGCAGGTTCAGTGTCGGGGGCACCACCTGGTTGCGCAACGCCAGCACGGTCAGGATCGACTCCACCGCGCCGACCGCGCCCACCGAGTGGCCCAGCGCGGCCTTGGGGGCGTAGACGGCCGCGTTGCCGCCGTGGGGGCCCAGCGCGTTGTTGATCGCTTTGCCTTCGGCCAGGTCACCCACCGAGGTGCCGGTGGCGTGGGCGTTGACATGGCCGATATCGCCCGGGGTCAGCCCGGCCAGCTGGATGGCGCGGCTCATGGCGTGTCCGGCGCGCTCACCGTTGGGATCCGGGGCCACCATGTGGTAGCCGTCGGAGGTGATGCTGGCCCCCATCAGCCGCGCCAGGATGTTCGCGCCGCGGGCCTTGGCGTGCTCTTCGGTCTCGATCACCATCAGCGCGCCGGCCTCACCGAACACGAACCCGGTGCGGTCCTTGTCGAACGGCCGACAGGCACCTTCGGGGTCGTCGTTCTTAGTCGACATCACGATGCGCATCTGAGCGAACGCCGCGATCGCGACCGCCTCGATCTTGACCTCGACGCCCCCGCAGATGGCGATGTCGGCCTCACCGAACACGACGTTGCGCCACGCCTGGGCGATGCCCTCCGAACCCGACGCGCACGCCGACACCGGCGTGAGCACGCCGGCCCTCGCGTGCCTCTCCAGCCCGACCGCCGCGGCGGCACCGTTGGGCATGTACTTCTGCACAGCAAGCGGAGAGACCGCCTTCATCCCACGCGCGCGCAGATCGTCGTAGCTGAAGACGATTTGCTCGGCCGACCCTAGGCCGGTGCCGATGGAGACCATCAGGCGGTTGGGATCGACCTCGGGCGAGCCGGCGTTCTCCCACACCCGGCGGCTCAAAATGGTGGACATCCGCTGCAGGTAGCCCATCCGGTGCCGCTCGGCGCGTGTTAATCCGTCGTCGAATTCCTCCAGCAGGTGCCCGCCGATACGGACCGGAAGGTCATAGTGATCGACGAACGAATCGTCGAGGGTGCGGATGCCGCTCTGGCCATCCAGCAACAGCTTCCAGGTGGTCTCCGCATCGGTCGCCAGTGCGGTCGACATGGCAATGCCGGTGACAACGACATTCGGGAGCGTCTTCCCGGTAACCAGCTCTGTCATGGGTCTACGGCCGTTCCTTCCGTGCTTTACGAGCGCCCGAACGCGGGCACGCCCGCGTGCCCCCAAAAGGCGAACGCAACCGCGAAACGTAGCGGTGATAGGAACAATATTCCATAGCTCGTCGCGGGCCTGGTTTTCCCTCGCCGAGCGCTTGCCCTCATGGGCCGGTAGCCGACAATATTTCGTCACGTGGCGATTCGTGGCGTCTCTCCTTCGCGGCGCTACGGCGGCCGTCCGGATGCGATCACCTTTGCCGGCCGCGCTAGCCGCTGAAAGGTGCCCCGTCGAAGCGCTCGGACGTGGCGAACTCGGCGACCGCCCGTCGGCGCAGCTTCGTCACCTGGCGCACGGGTTTGCCGAGCGGCACCACCGCCGCGATGGCGTACGGGTCGGGCACACCAAGCAGCTCTTTGACGTGTGGCTCCTGCGCCACCACCATCGTGGTCAACACGCCGCCGTAGCCTTCATTGCGCGCGGCCAGTAGGACGTTCCACACGAACGGGTACACCGAGGCTCCCGAGACCACCGACAAGCGATCCAGGTCTTGATCGATGGCGGCGACGACGCCGAGGTCCAGGCAGATGACCAACACCACCGGCGCTTCCCGAAACGGAGCGGACATCCCGGCGGGCGGCTCGGTTTCCTCGATGGTCGACCCGTCCATGCCCGGCGGCCGCAACGGGTTCCACGGCGCCTCACCGTAGGCGACCTGCGCGGTGTACCGGCGGGCACCGGGAAGTGCGAGGTCCGCCAGGGTTGACCGGGTTTCCTTGTCGCGCACGACAATAACGCGCACACCCTGGCGATTGCCGCCGGTCGGCGCGAAGCGGGCGTTGTCGAGGATCCGGGCAATGACGTCATCGGGAAGCGGGTCGTCGGTGAATTCGCGCACGGCGGGGGTGGACCGCATGACGTCGTAGAGCTCCATGGACACCATGGTGCCGCACCACGTGAAACCGCTTTAGGCGGCGTCGTGAAAGATCAGGCCTAGGGTGTAGCGCTGGCCGGAACGCACGACGGAGACCCCGTGGCGCACCGGGGCGGCCGACCATCCCCGGGTCGAGCGGACCGGCCGTTCCCGCGTGGTGAAGACGTAGCCGTGTCCCTGCGGGAGCGTGGTGGCCGTACCGCGCGACTGCGCTCGGGGCCGTTGCTCGACGAGCAGGAATTCGCCGCCGGTGTGCGTCGCGCCCGGTTCGCTGAGGTTGATCACGACCTGCAGGGGAAACACCAAGTCCCCGTAGAGGTCTCGGTGCAGGGCGTTCCAGTCGCCCGGCCCATACTTCAGCATCAGGGCGGTGGGTTTGGTCTGGCCGGCGCGATGGCACAGCTCGAGCCACTCATCGAGGCTGTCGGGCCAGGGAGGATCGCGGCGCAGCTTGGTCCACCAGTCGCGGGCGATCGTCAGTAACCGAGGGTAAAGCGCGTGCTTCAGCTCCTCGATGGGCCGCGGATAGGGCCTGGTGAAATAGCGGTATTCGCCTTGCCCGTAGCGATGGCGGGCCATGTCGACGGTGGCACGAAACAAGCCGTCGTCGGAGTAGAGATCACGCAACGTTGCGCACTCGGCGGCCGTGAGCAGCCGCGGAAGCAGCGCCCCGCCAACATCATTCATGTCGGCGGTGATTATGTCCCAGTCCGCAGCGTTCACGAGCCGGTCCCATTTCGACGCCATCAGAACAGTCTGCCCGCCGCGGCGGGCATCGGCGCTTCCAGATCAAGGAGAAATCGTTTGCGCTTCAGGCCCCCCGCGTAACCGGTTAGCGCGCCGCGCTTTCCGACGACGCGGTGACAGGGGACGACGATGCTGAGTGGGTTGCGCCCCACCGCCTGCCCGACTTCGTACGCGGTGGTGCCGTCGGCCAGTTTCGCGGCGAGATCCCCGTAGGTGGTGACCTCACCGTAGGGAATCTCCCCCAACAGGTCCCAGATGCGGCGCTGCCCCGGCTCGCCGATCAGGGCAATGGGCACATCGAAGCGCGTGCGCTCTCCGATCAGGTACTCGTGCAGCTGCCCACCCGCGTGACGCAACAGCGCGTCGCTGACCGGTTCGACGTATCGGCCCAATCGCTCAACCGTGGGCCTATGCCAGTGGTGCCTGAAATACACGCCCGTCAGGGCGTCGCCGTCGGCGGTCAGCGTCAGGTTCCCGAGTGGGCCATCGACCACCGTGTGTCGTGTTGGCATCGTTGCACCTCCTTTCCCGGTAAACGATCGGCGGGCGGCAAGCGTGAGATCCAATTTTGAGTAGTTCTGCTCAGGGGTTCCGGGTAGTAGTGCGCGGGTTTGACCGTCGCGTCTGCGCTTCTCACATTCCACGACGCGCTGGCGTCTTCCCGGTGAGGGTCGTTTACCTTCTGGAAAGGAACTCGAATGCCAACCCGAGCGTATCGATGACGTCACAGTGATTGTCGACAAACACGTCAAACCGCCGTTTGAGGCCGTCGTGACACACCACGGCGCCACGGTGTGGCGGGTGGTTCGCGCCGTGGTCGGCCACGCGGATGCCGATGACGCCTGGTCGGACACGTTCCTGGCCGCGTTGAAGGCCTATCCGCAACTGCCGGCCGACGCCAACATCGAAGCGTGGCTGGTGACGATCGCGCACCGCAAAGCCATCGACGTCACCCGCGCGGCGTCACGACGGGCCGTCCCGGTCGCCGATCCACCCGATGCCGCCGCACCCGCGCGCGCCGATGCCCACGATCTGGACCTGGACGCCGCCGTGGGCGCGCTGCCACCCAAGCAGCGCCAGGCCGTGGCCTACCACTATCTGGCCGGCCTGCCCTATGCCGAGATCGCGGTGATTCTCCAGAGCAGCGTTGCCGCCGCGCGGCGCGCCGCGGCCGACGGGATCGCCACCCTCCGACGCACCTACCCCGTAGCGACAGCAGAAGGAATCACCGATGACCACACCTGACCTCACCCGGCACTTCCCCGTCGGCCAGGATCGCCTCCAGCACCTGCACGCCCGGCTGGAGAGAGATGCCCTAGCCGGCGACCTCCTCGACATCGGATACCGCACAGTCGATTCCGTTGTCGGCCCGCTGCTATTGGCAGCCACCGCCGCCGGGCTGCTGCGAGTGGCGTTCGGCAACGAGGACCACGACACCGTGCTGCAGAACCTCTCGGAGCGCATCAGCCCGCGGGTGCTCGAAGCGCCCACCCGGCTGGATCCGATCGTGCGACAGCTCGACGAATACTTCGCCGGCCGGCGCCGGCGCTTTGACGTCGCTCTGGATTGGTCGCTGTCGCAAGGGTTTCGACGCACCGTGCTGGAACAGCTCAACGCCGGCGTCGGCTACGGGGCGACCGCCAGCTATGCCACGCTGGCGCGACTGTCCGGCTCTCCCAAGGCCGTGCGCTCCGTCGGAACCGCCTGCGCCACCAACCCGATCCCGATCTTCGTGCCGTGCCATCGGGTAGTCCGTTCCGATGGGACCGCGGGCGCCTACCGCGGCGGCCCCGCCGCTAAGCGCGTCCTGCTCGACCTCGAGCGCGCGTCGTGAGCGGGGCGGCGCCATGGTTCGCGAAAGTCCAACTGGCAACGTGTTTCTCAAGCTCCGGCATCGCGTGACGGCAGGGGCGATAAGTGCACCACCTTCGTCGCGGTCATCTCGTCGAGCAGCTCGGGGCCGAAGCCGAAGCCGGTGCCGCTGGCCCTGCGGGGCTCGGATGCCCCGCCGGGGGCACCGCCGAACACGCTGTTGATCTTCACGGTGCCGACCGGGAGGCTGCGCCAGGCCTCCTGTGCGTGCGCCATGTCGCCGGTCAGCACGGTCGCGGCGAGGCCGTAGCGGTCCTCGGCGGCCTCGACCAGGGCCTCGTCGAAGTCGCGCACCATGCGCACCGGCGCGATCGGACCGAACGTTTCCTCGCGCATCACCAGCATGTCAGGCGTGCAGTCAGTCAGCACCGTCGGCGGATAGAACGAGCCCGGTCCCGGGCGGGGTTCGCCGCCGGCCAGCACGTGGGCACCACACCGCCTCGCGTCCTCGACATGGGCGTGCACATGCTCGCGGTGGCGCTCGTCGACCAGCGGTCCGATCCGATCGGCTCGCGACGTCGCCTCGTCGACCAGCGCGTCGACGAATGCCTCGGCGATCGCCCGCACGACGTACACGCGTTCCACCGACACGCAGATCTGTCCCGCGTTGGCGAAGGCGCCCAGCGCGACCTGGCCTGCCGCCCACCGCGGGTCCACGTCGGCGTCCACGATCAGCGCATCGTTGCCGCCGTTTTCCAGCAGCGCCTTGGCGCCGCGTTCCGCACAGGCGCGCGCGATCGCGCGACCGGTCGCGCTGCTGCCGACGTGCGCGACCACGTCGACGCGCTCCGACTCGGCCAATCGGGCGCCGACCGTCCCGTCGCCGTCGACGATCTCCAGCACGCCGTCGGGCAACCGGGCGGCCAGCAGCTCGGCGAACCGCCGGCCCGTCTGCGGACAGCGCTCACTGGGCTTGTGGACCACCGTGTTTCCGGTCACGAGCGCCGCGCCGAGCAGCCCGGCGGCCACCGCAACGGGATCGTTCCACGGCGTCAGTATCGCGACCACGCCACGCGGCTGGGGAACCATCAGATCCGTGGCCGACCAGCCGCCCTGCAGGGTGTGCCCACGGTGCAGCGGGCCCAGCTGCGCGTACTGCAACAGGGTGCCGACTCCCGCGTCCACGCCACCACGGGCGTCGTCACGCAGTTTTCCCGTCTCCCGCTCGTTCAGTTCGGCGAGTTCTTCGGCCGCGGCGCGGACATCGTCCGCGGCGGCGGCGATGGCGGCGGCCCGTTCGGCCGGCGCGGTGCGGGCCCAGCCGTCGGCGGTGTCCGCGGCGCGCCGGATCGCCTCGTCACAGTCCGACGGCTCGGCGATGGGCACGCGCGTCACGGCGTCGCCGGTGCGGGGGTCAAGGACGCTGATGATCTTGGTCAGGGACGAAGGCACGACCCCGTTTACCCTCTTCAGGGTCGGTCCAATCCGTCCCCAGAATCCCTTCGACAGCGTTCGGGTCCTGTATGGTCGGCGTGGGCCGGCGCACAGACCAGGAAGCACGCCATGGCAAGGGCATTCGCCGACAACACCTTCACCTCAGGGCAGGTGCTGGATCCCGGGCTGCGCAAGGTGGCCCGATTCCTGCCCCGCGGATACGCCCTACATCGCGGCTACCGGGTCCAGCGCACGCTGATGAACCTCATGGGCAACGCCGGCCGGCTCCGCAACGTCCCGGTTGCCGCGGTCAACGAGCACGTCACCGTTCGACTGCATCGCCCGGCCGGCCTCCCCCAACGCGCGCCCGCGATGTTGTGGATCCACGGCGGCGGCACGATCATGGGTCACGCCGCCCAGGACGACAAGTTCCTGCGCAAGCTTTCCTTTCTCACCGGTGTCGCGGTGGCGGCGGTCGACCACCGGCTGGCACCCGAGCACCCCTACCCGATCCCGGTCGAGGACTGTTATGCGGCGCTGCGGTGGCTAACGGACCAGCCGTGGGTGGACCCCGGTCGAGTGGCGGTCGGCGGGGCAAGTGCCGGTGGGCATTTCGCGGCGACGGTGGCCCAGCGGGCTCACGATCGCGAAATCGACCTCGCCTTCCAGATGCTCGTGTATCCGATGCTCGATGATCGCACCGGCGCGAACAGCGACGGCCGCAAACGAATCATGTGGACCGACAGCGATAATCAGCTCGCGTGGCGGTGGTACCTGAACGGGGCGGATCCGCAGGAGGCCGCGCCGGCGCGCCGGGAAGATCTGGCCGGGCTGGCCCCCGCGTGGATCGGCGTCGGGACGCTGGACCTGTTCCATCACGAGTGCCTCGAATACGCGCGGCGCCTCCGCGAGGCCGGCGTCCCCGTGCACGAGGAGATCGTTCCCGGAGCCTTCCACGCGTTCGACCAGATCGTGGACAAGGCACCGATTTCGGTGAAGTTCTTCGCCAGTCAATGCACCCACCTGCGGGACGCGCTCGCCTCGCCGTGAACGCCCAGCTCCGACCAAGTTCACTGCAAAGTTTGCGTTACGTGCAACGATGAATGCCATGATGAAGCAGATGGGTCTTCGCGAGCGGCGTCGCCGGCAGACGAGCGCGGACATTCGCGACGCCGCGGTGCGCCTGGCGCAGGAACGCGGCTTCGACAAGGTGACCATCGATGCGATCTGTGTCGAGGCGGGAGTCTCGACCCGCACGTTCTTCAACTACTTCCCCACCAAGGAGTCCGCGATCGCCTACGGTCCCTCGGACCTACCGGCCGACCTGGCCGAGGATTTCGTCGCGGCCGGGCCCGCCCCGTACCGCGTGGTGCTGGCGGAACTGATCACCCTGGCGGCCCACCACCTGCGCGACACGCCTCCGCGGCGCGAACAAGCCGCCGGGATGCTGGAACTCGCCAAAAGCAGCCCCGCGGTGCTGGCGGCCTTCCTGGCCGAGCTGGAGCGGTTCCAGAACCAGTTGACCCACATCGTTGCCCGCCGCCAAGCGATGCGGCCCGATGACGAGATACCTGAGTTGATCGCCGCGCTGGCGTTGACGGCCGTGCGCTCCGGCATCGAACGCTGGGCAAGTGACGAGCCGAAGGATGCCGACGACACGCCGATGCCCTACGTCGAGAGCGCCGCCGCACTGGTCAACAGCATCTTCACCAGGTAGCCCAGCTAAACAGTTAGCTAGATCACCTTTTTGCATTGACTGCAATCTATGCAGCCGGTGTATTATGCTCTGGTGGCACAGCGCGGGGGTCCGGCGATGCTTGGGCGGGTTTTGCAGCGTCCGGCGCCCGGACGTGTGCGCATAGCAGCGGTCTCCGAAATCCATTGGGGGACAAAGTGATTGCTTTGACCACCTGCACAAGGCCCGTTGAGCGATGACGAAAGGAATCCACGCAGGTGCAGCTCTCCAAGGTCATGCGCAATGCGTGGTTGCCGCTGTTGATCGTCGCGGTTGTGGTGATCGGCGGCGTCACCGTCGCGCGGGTCAAGTCGTTCTTCGTCGCCGAGAACGCCGCGCCCTTGACGAGTTCGCGGCTGGATGACTCCAAACCGTTCAAGCCCAAGGTCGTCAAGTACGAAATTTTCGGCTCGGCCAGCCATGCCAACGTCAACTACTTGGACCTGTCCGCCGACCCGAAGCGGGTCGACAACGCGCCACTGCCCTGGACGTTGGTCCTCAGCACCACCGCGCCCTCGGTCTTTCCCAACCTCTCGGCGCAAAGCGACGGTAACCGCCTCGGTTGCCGCATCACCATCGACGACGAAGTCAAGGACGAGAACATAACCAACGGCGTGCATGCCCTGACCTTTTGCTTGGTGAAATCCGCATGAGCACAAGCTCTGAACACGAGGACGACGCCCGCACCGACGCCCTCCCCATCGCCAAACACGCCGCAAGGCCGGCGATCCCGCGGCTCATCCGCACCTTTGCGGTGCCGATCGTCATCGGTTGGATCGCGATCATCGCGGTGCTCAACACCATCGTCCCGCAGCTGGACACGGTCGGGCAGATGCGCTCGGTCTCGATGAGCCCCGACGACGCCCAATCGGTCATCGCAACACGGCACGTGGGTGAGGTATTCGGCGAGTACAAGTCCAACAGCTCGGTGATGATCGTGTTGGAGGGCCAAAACCCGCTCGGCGCCGACGCCCATGCCTACTACGACCAGATCGTCAAAAAGCTCGACGCCGATACCAAACACGTCGAACACGTCCAGGACATGTGGAGCGATCCACTGAGTGGGGCCGGCGTCCAAAGCAACGACGGCAAGGCCGCCTACGTCCAGGTCTACCTCGCCGGTAACCAGGGCGAGGCGCTGGCCAACGAATCGGTCGAGTCAGTCCAAAAGATCGTCAAGAGCATGCCGCCACCCAACGGGGTGAAGGCCTATGTCACGGGTCCCGCAGCGCTGGCGGCCGATCAGCACGTCGCCGGCGACCGCAGCCTGCAGGTGATCACCGCCGCCACGTTCGTGGTGATCATCGCGATGCTGCTCATGGTTTATCGGTCGATCATCACGGTGCTGCTGACGCTGGGGATGGTCGTGCTCGAACTTTCGGCCGCCCGCGGCGCGGTCGCTTTCCTCGGCTACTACAACATCATCGGCCTCTCCACGTTCGCGACGAGCCTGTTGGTCACGCTGGCGATCGCGGCAGCGACCGACTATGCGATCTTCCTGATAGGCCGATATCAGGAAGCCCGGGCGGTGGGCGAGTCCCGAGAAGACGCCTACTACACCATGTTTGGGGGCACCGCACACGTGGTGCTCGGGTCGGGCATGACGATCGCCGGCGCGACGTTCTGCCTGCACTTCACCAACCTGCCGTATTTCCAGACGCTGGGCATCCCGCTGGCCGTCGGCATGGTGGTCGTGGTGGGTGCAGCGTTGACGCTTGGCCCCGCGGTGATCTCGGTGGCGTCGCGGTTCCGTTCGATACTCGAGCCCAGACGCGCGCAGCGCATCCGCGGCTGGCGCAAGATCGGTGCCGCCGTCGTCCGGTGGCCCGGCCCCATCCTGATCGTGACGATCGCGATCGCGCTCGTCGGCCTGCTGACCCTGCCCGGGTACCGGACCAATTACAACGACCGCAGGTACCTGCCCGCCGATCTGCCGGCGAACGAGGGCTACGCGGCCGCCGACCGGCACTTCTCCAAGGCGCGGATGAATCCCGAGCTTTTGATGATCGAAAGTGACCACGATCTACGCAATTCGGCCGACTTCCTGGTCATCGACAAGGTCGCCAAGGCGATCTTCCGGGTGCCCGGAATCTCGCGCGTGCAGGCCATCACCCGTCCGCAGGGCACGCCGATCGAGCACACCTCGATCCCCTTCCAGATCAGCATGCAGGGCGTCAGCCAGCAGATGACTCAGAAGTACCAGCAGGATCAGATGGCCGACATGCTCAAGCAGGCCGACATGATGCAGACGACCATCGAGAGCATGGAAAAGATGCAGAGCATCACCGTCCAAATGGCCGACACCATGCACATCATGGTGAAGAAGATGCACGAGATGACCATCGATATCGACGAATTGCGGCAGCACATGGCCGATTTCGAAGACTTCTTCCGGCCCATCCGCAGCTACTTCTATTGGGAGAAGCACTGCTACGACATCCCGGTGTGCTGGTCGCTGCGGTCCGTGTTCGACGCCCTCGACGGCATCGACACGATGACCGACGACATCCAGAGCCTGCTGCCCGTCATGGATCACCTCGACACGCTGATGCCTCAGATGGTGGCGTTGATGCCCTCGATGATCGAAAACATGAAGGACATGAAAACGACGATGCTGACGATGTATTCGACCCAAAAGGGCCTGCAGGATCAGCAGAACGAGTCGCAGAAGAACTCGAGCGCCATGGGCAAGGCGTTCGACGCGTCGAAGAACGACGACTCGTTCTACCTGCCCCCGGAAACCTTCAACAACCCCGAGTTCAAGAAGGGCATGAAGAACTTCCTGCCGGCCGACGGTCATGCGGTGCGGTTCATCATCAGCCACGACGGCGATCCGATGACGCCCGAAGGCATTTCGCATATCGATGCGATCAAGAAGGCGACCTACGAAGCCCTCAAGGGCACGCCGCTGGAGGGGTCCACGATCTACCTCGGGGGCACCGCGGCCACCTACAAGGACATGCAGGACGGCAGCAACTATGACTTGTTGATCGCCGGAATCGCTTCCCTCTGCTTGATTTTCATCATCATGCTGATCATCACGCGAAGCGTCGTGGCCTCAGCGGTCATTGTGGGCACCGTCTTGATCTCGCTGGGCGCGTCTTTCGGGCTCTCCGTGCTCATCTGGCAGCACATCATCGGCATCGAGCTGCACTGGATGGTCCTGGCGATGTCGGTCATCATCCTGCTGGCCGTCGGCGCCGACTACAACCTGCTCCTGGTCTCCCGGTTCAAAGAGGAGATACACGCGGGCCTGAACACCGGCATCATCCGGGCGATGGGCGGCACCGGATCGGTGGTCACCTCGGCCGGGCTGGTGTTCGCCTTCACGATGATGACGATGGCGGTCAGCGAGCTGACCGTGATCGGCCAGGTGGGCACCACCATTGGCCTGGGCCTTCTTTTCGACACCCTGATCGTGCGGTCGCTGATGACCCCGTCGATCGCCGCGCTTCTGGGCAAGTGGTTCTGGTGGCCGCAACGCGTCCGGCAACGCCCGATGCCATCGCCGTGGCCCGCGCCGGCCGAGGAACGTGAGGCGGTGGGGGCGGCGCCGGGACCGCGTTGATCCTGCGCTCGGCGTCGAGCCTGCGCCTGGGGTGTGGTTTCAGCCCGGGCCTACGCGCTGACCGCAGTATCGATGTACGTGTGCCAGCGGCTAGGTGACCCACTCGGGCTGCTGGTCGACGTCGACGGCGGAGAAGTCCTTGTGCGCAAGCCCGGCGGTGGTGCCGCCGTCCACGACGAACTCCGCGCCGGTCGAGTAGCTGGACTCGTCGCTGGCCAGATACACGACCAGGTTGGACACCTCGTGGGGTTCGGCGGCCCGGCCCAACGCGCTTTGGAAGATGTCTTCGGGCACCCAGCTGGTCATCGGCGTCTTGATGAGCCCCGGGTGGATCGAGTTCACCCGGATCCCGCTCGGACCGAGTTCCAGCGCCGCCGACTTCGTCAACCCTCGGACGCCGAATTTGGTTGCGGTATAACCGTGGCAGGCGATGGTTCCGGCCATCCCCTCGATGGAGGAGATGTTGATGATCGATCCCCGTCCCGCCTCCTTCATCGGTTTGACCACGGCACGGATACCGAGAAACACCCCGGTCAGGTTGATGTCGAGGATGCGGTGCCACTCGGAGAGCGCATAGTCCTCCAGGGTGCCGATGTTGATGATGCCGGCGTTGTTCACCAGCACATCGACGCCGCCGAACTCGGCGAGGGCGGCCGCCACGGCCGCGTCCCATTCCTCCGGTTTGGTGACGTCGAGGTGCACGTAGCGGGCCGAGTCGCCGACCTCGGCCGCCACCGCCTTTCCTTCGTCATCGAGGATGTCGCCGAACACGACCTTGGCCCCCTCGGCCACCATCGTCCGCACGTGCGACGCGCCCATCCCCCGCGCACCGCCACTGACCAACGCGACCTTGCCCGCCAACCGTTCCGCCACCGCTTATCTCCCGTCGTGCCCGTGAGTCGTTAGCACGATACCCGGTTTGCGGGCGACGACGCCCTTACTTGCTGCTGGTTGGCTTGGTGGCGGGATGGTGTGACGGGCAGTAATCCGCGGTGGCCGCGGCGACGAACATCTGGGCCTGGCCCGGGTTCAGTCGGTGCGCACCCGTCAGCTGGTCCACCTCGTCCTTCTCGGTGTAACCCGCGTCGAGATCCTGGCACATCACGTGCGCCGCCTTCACGGTCAAACCGGGGCTGCCAAGGTTGACGCCGTGCGATTGCAGGAAGGTGGTGAAGTCCTGGTCGGTTTGGTCGGCATGGGCGGCGGCCGTCGGCAACAGCATGGCGGCCAGTAGCGCACCGAGCGCACACGCCGATGCCCTCTTGGTGAAGTCGCGCTGCTTCGTCATCTCTCCCCCATCAGGTTCGATCCGTCTTATCGCTTCGGATTCACATGCTGGCGCCATGCTAAACGAAGAAAGGCTTCCGATATCGATAGTTTCCGATATTGACGGTTTCTAACGTCACCGATCCTGCGGCTTCCCCGTCGTCGTCAACGACCGCGACACGAGAAGTCAACCTGCCGTTTACGTTTGGTTTCCCACGATGTCGAAGATCGCCGCGGCGGACGTGATGGCCTTGCCTGCGTTTCCCTCGTCGTGCAGGAGCATGCGCACGCCGACGCGTCCGGACCCACCGGCGTGCGCGCTGCCCTCCACCCGGAAGGGGCCGACCTTGCCGCGTGACATGAACATGACGTGCCAGCTGATCACCTGCAGCTTGCGGGTCCCCGCGACGGCCGCGGCGAGGTCGGTGGCCGCGGTCTCGAGGACTACGTGCTGGGGTCCGATGTGCAGCGCGGCGTCCGGTGAGGCGAGTTCGGCGCTGAGCGCCGGTAGCACCCAATGACCGTCGGAGCGCTTGCTGGCACCGAAGGCTTGCCACAGCGGTGGCAGCTCCGCGGAGTCCTCGATCACCAGCTCCGTGCCCGAAACGTCCATCCTGTCCAGGCCTTCCGGCGGAACACCGATGATCGCGCCCTGCCCCTCGTTGAACGCGATCACCCGGTCCGGATTGTCGGCGTCGACGATCTTGCACCGCCCGTAGCCCATGGTGCGGCCCTGGTGCACGATGCCCGAGCCGACGATCTCGATCCTGGTGACGTCGTAGCCGGGGTCGACGATCTGCACCGAGGCGATGACCGGGTTGGGCACCGCGACCATGTCGGTCTGGCAGCCCTCCGGGGACGCGATGGCCAACGGCGCCACCATGATTCCGCCCGCTTCGTTGCGCATGTCGCGGCGGATGGTGACGGTGTCGTCGGCCTCACCGAGGTTCATCGAAGAGTGCTTGCGGCCGATGTAGCGGTAACTGAGCAGCCCGGTCCAGCGCCGGAACAGTTCGTCCCGGTAGGCCTCGGCGTCTCGAGCCAACGCCCGGATGTCACGCAGCTTTTCGTTCACTTCCGGCCATCTTCCTCGGCTTTGTTTCGCCGCACCTGATTGAACGGCACGCCCCGGTCGGCGGCGTACTCGCGGGGAAAGTTCAAGACCCGCTCGCCGATCACGTTGCGCGCCATCTCGGTTGTGCCGCCACCGATGCTGGCGATCTGACGGCCCAGATACCGCGTGCCGACGTCGAGCAGCCCCGCCTCGTCCCCGACCACCGCCACCGGACCGGCGATGGCGTGCGCGGTATCGGTCTCGACGTCGTGGACCTCCGCCATGTCCAGCCGGATGATCGAGCCCGCCGCGGGCGGGAGCGATCCGTTGGCTACCGCGTGGAAGACGTGCTCGCTGAGCTGCCCGTGCACCGCGCGGTGGACCAGGGCGCGGCCGACCATCTCGCGGACGCGTTCGTTCGCCCCCTGCCGCGTGCTGTCCACCAACATCATCAGGTCAATCGAAATATCCTGTGCTTCAGCGATTCCCGGTCCGCTGGTGTACTCCGAGCCGTCGCCCATGGTGCGGCGCTCGTGGTAGAGCTGTCGGGACGCGACGTCCCAGCCCTTGCCCGGTTCCCCGACGACGGCGTCGTCACCCACGTCGACGTCGTCGAAGAATTCTTCGCAGAACTCGACCGAGCCGTTGACCTGCCGGATGCGGTTGATCGTCACCCCGGGGTGTCGAAGCGGCAATAGGAACATGGTCAGGCCGTTGTGTTTGGGCGCGTCCCAGTCCGTTCGGGCCAGGCACAGTCCGTAGTCGGCGGCGAACGCCCAGGTGCTCCATGTCTTGGCGCCGTTGATGATCCATCGACCGTCCCGGCGGTCGGCGCGAGTGATCACTCCGGCGAGGTCCGAGCCGCCATTGGGTTCGGACAAGAGCTGCACGAGCACTTCGTCGCCCCGCAGCGCGGCCCGAATGTGGCGGCGTTTCTGTTCCTCGCTGCCCATGTCCAGGATCGTCGCGCAGCAAATGGCGAAGGACGGGACGTTGAGGAGCAGCGGGGTCTCGTAGGCTTGCGCCTCGGCGTCGAACGCCTTCTTGTACTCGTAGCCCAGGCCGAGCCCCCCGTACTCCGCGGGAAAGCAGATCCCGGCGAATCCGCCTTCGTACAACCTCTTTTGCAGTTCCCGGGCACGCCGCCAGGACGCGATTTGGTCGCGCTCGAGGGGCATGGCATCCGCGGAGTCGAGCCGCGGCAGGTTCTCGGCCAACCACGCCCTGGCCCGATTGCGGAACTCTGCCACGGTCTCAGCCGACTGGGCGGTCACCGGCGACCTCGAATTCCCCTGCGCGTCATCGCCGATAGCCTCGCTGTCGAGAGTCGAACTCGTGCTGGGCGACTGTACAGCACCGCTGGTCGACTGTACAGGCCGGCGGACTAGGACAGGTTCATCTTCACCGCGGCGCGAATGAGCGACTTGAACGCCTTCTCGTCGATTTTGTCGCCCTCGTGGAAGTCGATGGCCCGCCTGGTGTTGCCCTCGAGGCTGGAGTTGAACAGACCCGACGGATCGTCCAGCGAGGCGCCCTTCGCGAAGGTCACCTTGACCACGCTCTGGTACGTCTCACCGGTGCAAATCATCCCGTCGTGATACCACACCGGGACTCCGCGCCACTTCCATTCTTCGACCACGTCGGGATCGGCCTGCTTGATCAATGTCCTGATGCTCGCGAGCATTTCACCGCGCCAGTCGCCCAGCTCCTGGATCCTGGCGTCTATCAGCTGCGACGGAGATTGCCCCGCCTTCTCTTCCTTGCCTTTAGTCATCCGCCTCCTCTGCCTTTCCACTCGACCATAGCGACGCACGGAACGATCCCGGCGCCGCCGGCAGCATCGGCGGTAAGTAATCTGCCATCGACCCGCATCGGGGCGTCCAACCGCCGCTGCATGCCACGGCGACCAAGGCGTCCATGACCGGCACACACCGAGCGGGATGGCCCACGTCGTGCCTGATCAAAGCTGTACGACATGCGCTTCGTCGAGGGTCCGATTCCCGGCCCGATGACCCACGACGCCCCACCGAGCCCGTCGTCGACGACGAGGCTGTGGGTGCGCTGCCGGCCACCACGCACCAGATCGTCTACTTCAAGGGGTGACGGGTTACAGTTTTGGCGTGCAGTGTCACGCCTGGCGTATCCCGTATGGACGCCGACCGACGAGAATCGAGCGGTGATGTCGGAGCCCACGCATGAGCTGGTCGCTCATGACCACACCAGCGCACCGCTGGCCATCGAGACCATCAAGCAGCTCAAAGCCCGCTACTGCCGGTACCTCGACACCAAGGACTGGGCGGCCTGGCGAGCGCTCTTCACCGACGATTTCCTTAGCGACACGTCCGAGGCCGGCGGCAAGCTGATCATTGGCGCCGACGACTTTGTCGCGTTCACCCGCCGAGGAATCGGGCGGCCCGCCCAGGCAACTGCTCATCAGGTGCACGCGCCCGAAATCGAGCTGACGTCGCCGACCACGGCGCGCGGCGTGTGGGCTCTGCAAGACGTCGTCCGGTTCGGGCCCGGCGTGACCCTGGTCGGCTACGGCCACTACCACGAGACTTACGAGAACGTCGCCGGCCAGTGGCTTATCAAGAGCTCCAAGCTAACCCGGCTGCGCGAGGACATCGTCACCCCGGTGTTCTCGCTGTACATCTCCGAGCGTATCCGGCGGGTGGCCACCAAGCTCGCCACCCGGCTACTGGAGCGGTGAGGCATCGATGACCGTAGACACCATTCTGGTCACCGGCGCGTTCGGCCAGGTCGGCAGGCGATGCACGCAGCTCCTGCTCGACCGCGGACGAACCGTCATCGCGATGGACCTGCGCAACGACAAAACCGCTGCCGCGCAAAAAGAACTGCACTCCGAACGGCTCATTCCCGCCTACATCGATCTGTTGGATGCCGATGCGGTGCGCGATGTTGTCGTGACCCATCGGCCCGACGCGATCATCCATCTGGCCGCGATCGTCTCGCCGCCGTCGTACCGCAACCCCGGCCTGGCCAGGCGCGTGAACGTGGGCGGCACCGAAAACCTGCTGTCCGCCGCGTCGGAACTGCCTCGCCCGCCGCTTTTCCTGCTGGCATCGAGCGCCGCGGTCTACGGGTCGCGCAACCCGTACCGCCTCCCCGAGCGGATCACCCCGGAAACCCCCGTGCGGCCCATCGATCAGTACGGCGAGGACAAAGTGCTCGCCGAAGCGGCGATCCGCGCCAGCGGCTTGCCGTGTGCGCTGTTCCGACTGGGTGGGATCATCTCGCCGGACACTCAGGCAAGCCTCAACGGCGACTACCTGCTGCTGATGCGCTCGATGCCCGGCGACAACCGCATCCACGCGGTGGACGCGCGTGACGTGGCGCTGGCGTTCGCCAACGCCGTCGACCGCGAGGCCACAATCGCCGGCAAGGCCCTGCTCATCGGCGGAAACGAAACGTACGTGAAGCTGCAACGCGACCTCGAGGACGACATGATGGCCGGCATCGGCATCGGTCGCCTCGGCCCGTCAGCGAGCCTGCCCGGCGACCCCAGCGACGATCGCGGCTGGAGTTTCACGGGGTGGTTCGACACCACCGAATCGCAGGCACTGCTGGACTTTCAAGAGCACGACTGGAACGAGACCGTGGCCTGGATCGCGGAATCCGCCCACCTGCGCCCCGTCCTGCGCGCACTGGGCCCGCTGTTGCGACCGATCATGCGCACCGCCCTCAGGCTGCAGCGCCGGCTAGAAGGACGCGGCCCCTACGCCGATCCGTGGACCCTGATCGAAAAGAAGTACGGCCCGGCGGCGCTGGCCGCCGCGGACTAGCTTCGCGACGCGAAGAAGACGGCCGCCTTCCGGATCGAGTCTTCGACGGGTTGCGGCGTCCACCCGAGCTCGCGTTCGGCCTTGCCGTGGTCGAGCGGCGACATCAGCTCGGCCATGCGGATTCCGGCGTAGGCGAAGGGCAGGTCGCGGCGCAGCACACGTGCCATCAGGTCGTTGACCCGCGCGCCGGCGCGCAACACCGGCATCGGGATGCCGATCCGCGGTGGCCGCCTGCCCACGGCGGTGGCGGCGATCTCGTGCAGTTCGCGGACGCTCAGGTACCTGTCGGAGACGATGTAGCGCTCGCCGCTTCGGCCGCGCTCCGCCGCGAGAAGCATTGCCCTGGCGGCATCCTCGATGCCCACGACCTCGGACGAGTAGTCGAAGTAGAACGGGAAACGCCCGGCGGCCACCAGGGCGACCAGGGAGCCGTGCGGTGTCGGCGCCCAGTCGCCCGGGCCATAGGTGGTGGAGATGCACAGTGCGACGGCGGGCAACCCCTTGTCCCGCGCGTACGACAGCAGCATGTTCTCGGCGGCCACTCGCGCCTTGATATAGGCGCCGCCCTCATCCCAGTTGTGCGGATCGTCCTCGGTGACCGCACGGCCCTCGCTGATCGCGAGAGTGCCTGTGGTGCTGGTAAACACGAACTTCTTCAGGTCGGCGTCGACGGCGGCATCGAGGACGTGCCGCAACCCTTCTACGTTTGTTCGAAACAGCGGAGCCGGGTCACGCAGCCACATCCGGGCATCGACGACGCAGTAGTACACGACGTCACAACCGGCCATGGCCGCCCGCAACGCGGCGTCGTCAAAGACGTCCCCATAGCAGCGTTCGACATCGAGGTCGTCGATCCCCTTGGTGGAACTGGTACGGCGCAACATGACTCGCACGTCCGCGCCGGATGCGGCGAGCTTCCGCGTGACGTGTGATCCCAGGAAACCGCTGGCCCCGATCACCAGCTTCTTGGCAACCACTACCGGTCGATCCAACCCATTTGCGCCGCGGCGTGGTGGCCCCCGACGGGCGGGGTGAGCCGGTCGAGCCGCGCCAGCTGCTCGGCGGTGAGCTCGATGGCGTCGGCGGCGACGTTCTCCTCGAGGCGAGTGACCCGCTTGGTGCCCGGAATTGGCACGATGCCGGGGCCTTTGGCCAACAACCAGGCCAATGCGACCTGAGCCTGGGTGGCGCCGATCTCGGCAGCGATGTCGCGCAGCTCGTCGGCGCTCTCGAGGTTGTGCTGGAAGTTCTCGTCGAAGAAGCGCGGGTTGGTCTTGCGGTAGTCGCTGTCGGGAAGCTCGCCGGTGGAGCGGATTGCGCCGGCGAGAAAGCCACGGCCCAGCGGTGAGTATGCGACGAACCCGATCTCGAGCTCACGCAGCACATCGAGCACTCCGTCTTCGGGATCGCGGGTCCACAGCGAGTATTCGGACTGCACCGCGGTGACGGGATGCACGGCCTGGGCCCGGCGAATCGTGTTCACGCCGACTTCCGAAAGACCGATGTGCCGGATCTTCCCGGCGGCAACCAGCTCGGCCAGCGCCCCGATCGTCTCCTCAATAGGGGTCTGACGGTCGAGGCGGTGTTGGAAGTAGAGGTCGATGTGGTCGGTGGCCAGCCGTCGCAGGGAGCCGTCGACGGCGATGCGGATGTTTTCGGGGCTGCTGTCGAGGCCGTCTCGGCCGGTGTGGGAGATCAGGCCGAACTTGGTGGCCAGCACCACTTGGTCTCGCCGGCCCTGCAGGGCGCGTCCGACGAGCTCTTCGTTGACGTAGGGCCCATAGACCTCGGCGGTGTCGATCAGCGTGACGCCGAGTTCGATCGCGCGGTGAATCGTGCGGATGGATTCGGCGTCGTCGCTGCCGGCACCGGCGTAGGCAACGGACATGCCCATCGCGCCCAGTCCTAGACGTCCAACTTCGAGTTCGGCGAGATGAGCCTGTTTCATGGGGTCATTGTGCGCCAGACGACTTCGGGCCCCATGCCGGGTACCGTTGCGCTCGTGCATGACACCGCGCCACCGGTCCGCAATCTGGCGGTCGACTTCTATCGCGTATCCGGTGTCATCCTCATCGTGCTGGGCCATTGGCTGGCCGGATCGGTGACCTATCACGACGGATCTTTCGGTCGGCAGAACCCGCTCGTCGACCTGCCCTGGACACAGTGGCTTACCTGGATATTCCAGGCGGTTCCGGTGTTCTTCCTGGCGGCCGGCTACGCCGGCGCGGTGTCGTGGGCGCATCGACGCGACGTCGGAGGCTTCTCCCGCGAAGTCTGGCTTCGGCATCGACTGGCCCGGGTGCTCGGGCCGACCGCGGTGTACATCGCGCTGGTATCGGCAACCGTTGTGGTTCTCATCGCCTGCGGCGTGCCCGGCTCGATCTTGGAATACGCGGGTTGGGCGGTCGCGATGCACCTGTGGTTCCTCGCCGTTTACCTGGTGGTCGTGTCGTTGACGCCGATTGCTGTTGCGGCACAACGCCGTTGGGGTCTTTTGGTACCATGCCTACTGGCGGTAGCGGTCGCGGTATTGGACGCCGCCACGATCGTCGGCCACGTGCCCTACGTCGGTTGGCTGAATTACTTCCTGTGCTGGGGCGCGCTCTACCAGCTTGGAATCGCTTGGCAGGCTGGGCTATTGGCCGGGTTCAGGGCCGCGCTGCTGGCGGCCGGCTCGGGGACCGCGCTGGCGCTGTTGATCTGGCTGGGACGGTATCCGGTCAGCATGATCGGCGTTCCCGGTCAAGCGGTGCAGAACACCACGCCACCTACCGTGGCGATGCTGGCCTTCGCGTGCGCGCAAGCCGGATTGGTAATAGCGCTGGCGCCCGCGCTCAACCGCATGCTGCGCGCCGGCGTCATCAAGCGGGCGTTGTCCGTGGCCAACAACAACGTGATGGCCCTTTACCTGTGGCACATGATTCCCGTCGTGATCGTCGCCATCGTCGCCTACCCGGCGGGCCTGCTGCCGCAACCGCCGGAGGGAACGGGCGTCTGGTGGCTGGCCCGGCTTGAATGGGTTGTGGTCCTCAGCCTGGTGACAGCGGCCGAGCTGGTGCTGTTGTGGTGGCAACGGCGCGTCTTCGCAGCACCGTTGCCGATGGTCGGGCTACCCCTCACGGATCGCTGGGGCGAAGTGGTCATGCTGACCGGTGCCGCGATGGCGTCGGCGACCCTGCACTTTTTCGCCTATGCCGGCTTCGCGCCCGACGGGCACTTCCCCTGGGCGACGGCGGCAGATTTCGCCGCCGGGTCGGCACTGGTGGCGCTTCGTCCCACCAAGGTCGGCCAGCGCTCGAATGAAGCCGCGCGCGTCGGTTTGGGTGGACGTCCGATCAGCTAGGAAGGTTTGCTGCGGCGGCATTGTTGCAACTGTCTGTGCAGTCAGATAGCGGGCTCTGAAATGACGGCAACGGGATTTCACGAGGGCGAGATCGCTACACAGCGCCGAGCCGGCGTCGAAGCCGACGCCAAGCGGCTCGAGACAATGCTCGCCTCGACCAGGTTTTCCGCGGGCACCACAAGATTTCTCGCGTCACAGCGGTTCGCCGCCCTGACCGGACGCGACGGCGACGGCGCCCTGTGGGTATCGCCGTTGACGGGCCCACCGGGGCTCCTGCGTGCGCAAGACGACGTCTTGCGGGTGTCGGCCGTGCCCCGCGACGGAGATCCGCTGCACGGGATGCCCATCGGCCAACAGGTCGGACTAATCTCCGTCGACTTCGCCGCGCGCCGCAGACTACGGATCAACGGCACGCTCGTCGGGAGCGACGACGCGGGAATGACCGTGCGCGTCGACCAGTCATACGGAAATTGCCCGAAATACATTCACCCCCGCGGCATCAACGTCCGTGCGTTCGAGGCGCCTAAGTCGACGCGCGCGAAACGCGCGACAATGCTGGACCGGACCGATCAGGCGATGATCAGAGCGTCTGACACCTTCTTTCTGGGCACAACCCACCCCACCCGCGGCAGCGACGCTTCCCACCGGGGAGGTCCGGCCGGGTTTGTCCGGGTCGACTCTCCCAGCCGGCTGTGGTGGCCGGATTATCCGGGAAACAACATGTTCAACAGCTTTGGCAACCTGGCGGTCGACGATGAGGCCGCTTTGCTGTTCATCGATTTCGTTACCGGTGCCACTTTGCACCTGGCTGGGACCGCGCGGGTGCGATGGACAGAATCGGGTGCGTCCGGCGACGACGGCGGCGTGGGACGCAGCGTCGAATTCTCGGTTGGCGCGGTCGTCGCGCTGTAGACGCTGTCGGCGGCATTCGGTGCGCATGTGGCCAAAGGCACAGTTACATGCCCCCGCTGTGTTGGGTAGGCTCACCTAACTTCGACTAGGAAGGCTTAACGTGGCGGTTGGGTGGCCGATTGTTCCGCACGCCGATGCGTCCCGGCGCGCTTGGATTCCATGCCCGAACTGCGGCTGGGGCCGCAATAGGTGTTCGGAGTGCCGAAGCCGCCGAAACTGCGGTTCGCATTGGCAGTACCTATTGAGCAATCGAGGCACGCGGGTCAGCCTGCAATGCCCCGGCTGCTCGAACCTGTGGTCGACGGACACCCGGAATCCCTAAACGAACTGGGCGGCCTTAAGCATCGGCGAACGCGGCGGGCAGGGGACGTTGGCAGACTTCGTGTGCCTCCTCGGCGCTGAGACCGAACAGGCGCAGCACGCTTTCGGTGACGGCATCGGCGGCCTTGGCGTCGTCGCGATCCGGGTCGTCACGCAACAATTTCCCCAGTCCTAGCAACGCGCCACCGGCCATCGCGAGGGCGAGTTCGGGGTCATCGACCTTGAATCTCCCGGCGTCGGCGCCGGCTTGGATGTCGCGCAGCGCCCGCGGCGCCAGCCCGCGATCCGATGACAGCAGCGCCGGCCCGTGGGCCAACAGGATCTCGCTCTCCTGGGGGCGCCGACGAAAGAGCCGGCCCGTCAACCGGAAACTGATGGCGAAGGTTGCCGCGGGGTCGTCGATCGATTCGGTCAGCCGGTCCAGCATCGCCCCGTGTGCATCTAATACGTCGCTGACCGCGGCCTCGAACAACTGCTCCTTGCTGTCGAAGTGGTTGTAGAAGGAACCCATCCCCACGTCGGCGGCCTGGGTGATCTCCAGGATCGGCACGTTGACCCTTCCTTCGGCGATCAACCGCTGGGCGGCCCTGATCAGCGCCGCACGGGTGCGCTGTTTGCGCCGCTCCAAGCGATTGGGCCGGTCACGCATCGCGTTCATCCTAGGAGTATGCATCAGTTTTGAAGATTTCGTCAGACAGCTTGACTGAACGTTGTCTCGTATGTGACGATTTCGTCAGTTATATAGGAGAGATGGTCATGTATCTGACGAATGGCACCCACCGGGACCTGCACAGGGACCTGCACAGCGACGACGGCGCCCTGCGCGGCGAGCACCCCGGCCGGTCGCGCAATCCGGTGATCAAGGTCGCCGACATCGCGTGGCTGGAGTTCGACAAGCCAGACCTCACGCGGGCCGAGGCGTTCGCCCGGGCATTCGGCTTCCAGACGGCCCTGCACGGCGGTCGCGAGCTGCACCTACGCGGCACGCAGGCGGGCGGTCCGTGCGTGATCCTGCGCAGCGGGCTTCGGACGCGGTTCGCCGGCGTGGCGTTCCGGGCCTGTGACGAGGTTGACGTCCTGCGCCTGGCCGATAGTTTCGGTGCTCCCACGCGGCCGCTGTCGGAAAACATCGGCGGCCTGTCGGTCGACCTGGTCGACCCCAGCGGCATGCCGGTGCGTGTCGTCGCCGGCATGCACGATCTGCCCGAGTTACCCGGCCAGCAGCCCCACACCTTCAACTTCGGACACGACCTTCGGCGCACCAATGCGACCCAGCGTCCCCCGCGGGTGCCTGCTCGGGTACAGCGGCTGGGCCACCTGGTCGTGCAGTCGACGAAGTACCTCGAGGCGCTGAATTGGTACCTGGACAACCTGGGCATGATCGTCAGCGACTTCATGTTCTTCCCAGGCCAGCGCGAACGCGGGCCGACCATGAGCTTCATCCGCTGCGATCGGGGAGCGACACCGTCCGATCACCACACACTGGCCATGGCGCTGGGCCCGGCCAACCGCTACGTCCACTCGGCGTACCAGGTCAGCGATCTCGACGCCCTGGCCGCCGGCGGCGAATACCTCACGGAGCGTGGGTATTCGAGGTCCTGGGGCATCGGCAGGCACATCCAGGGCAGTCAGATCTTCGACTACTGGCGCGATCCCGACGGCTTCCTGGTCGAGCACTTCGCCGACGGCGACATGTTCGATAACACCGTCGAACCCGGCTGGGCGCCGTTCACCGCGTCCGGTCTTGCCCAATGGGGGCCGCCGGCGACCAGCGACTTCCTCGGCACCGACCTGAAATCGGCGCGCCACGAACTGATTTCGATGATCAGCGCGCTACGCGCAAGCAACGAGTTCGATGTCAACCGCCTCGTCGGCCTACTGAAAGTACCCAACTCATGACCATTTCCGTGCTGCGCACCGCCTCTGAAACCGGACCCGCCTGGTGGCTCAAGACCGCCGACGGCGCCACAAAGATCGACACCACCGCCACCACCACCGGCGCGCTGCTGGCCGACCGCTCCGCGATCGAGGCCGCCACCGGCGGCCGGCCCGTCGCCGTGGACAGCCTAAAGTTGGTCTCACCGGTGACCCGGCCGTGCCGAGTCATAGCTCAGATGACCAACTTCGAATCACACGTCAGGGACGCCGGCATGGACCCCGCATCGATTCCGCTGACCTTCTTCCGCAAGGCGTCGGCGTCGATCAACGGCCCCTTCGACGACATCGTCAAGCCGCCACACGTGCGGCTGCTCGACTACGAGGTCGAGATCGGGCTCGTCATCGCCCGCGAAATACCGGTGGGTACGGCCATTTCCGACGTCAACCTGGCGGAATTCATTGCCGGACTGGTGGTCACCAACGACGTTTCCGCGCGTGACATCCAGCTGCCGCAGACCCAGTTCTACGAGGCCAAGTCCTACCCGACGTTCACCCCGGTCGGGCCGGAGCTGGTTCTGCTGAGCGCCGAGGAACTCAAGCGATTCGGCGATCTGCGGCTGCAGCTGCGCGTCAACGGGCAGGAGCGGCAGAACGCGCTCGTCGAAGGCGACATGTTGTACCGGCCGCTGGAGGCCCTGCAGTCACTCACCCAGTTCCAGGAGCTCGCCGCCGGCGACCTGGTGCTCACCGGCACTCCCGTGGGCACGGCGCTGAGTGCCCCGCCGAAGCCGGCGCAGATCATCGGAAACCTGTTGCCACCGGCGATGAAGTGGAAGATGTTTTTCACCAGTCAGGCCCGCAACCGCAAATACCTCCACGACGGCGATGTGGTGGAGGCCTCGGTGGCCACCGACGATGGGGCCATCGACCTGGGAACCCAGCGAGCGGCCGTCCGATACGCGTGAGCGACAACGCCATTCCGCACGTCCCGGTCGTCATCGCCGGCGCCGGGCCGACCGGCGTCACCGCGGCCACCCTGTTGGCGCAGCACGGCATAGCGTGTGTGGTCCTGGATCGCTGGCCCGACGTGTATCCCCAGCCCCGTGCGGTGCACCTCGACGACGAAATCTGCCGCATCATCGCCCGCCTCGGCGCCGCCGGCGAGTTCGCCGCGATTTCGCGCCCCACGCTGGGCTTGCGGTTGCTGGACAAGCGATCCCGGGTGCTCGCCGAGTTCCACCGCGACCCCGCTCGCAGCCCGAACGGCTTCCCGCAGGCCAACATGTTCGATCAACCCGAGCTCGAGGCGCTGCTGCGCACCAACCTCAAGCGATACCCGAGCGCCAAGCTACGCGGGGAGGCCGAGGTCACCGCGGTCAGCGAGCGCGGTAAAACGATCCGCGTGACGTTCACCGATCGTTCTGACGGTCGCGTTCACCACATCGACGCCGACTACCTGCTGGGCTGCGACGGCGCCAACAGCACGGTGCGCACCCAGATCGGCTCGGCCATGCGGGATTTGAAGTTTCGGCAGCGCTGGCTGGTCGTCGATGTCGCCAGCCACGCCGACCTGCACCAGTGGGACGGCGTGCACCAGGTGTGCGACCCCGTTCGGGCCGCGACCTATATGCGCATCGGGCGGGCGCGCTACCGGTGGGAGTTCCAGTTGCTGGCCGGCGAAAGCGCCGAGGACTTCGGCACTTTGGACGCGCTACGGCCACTGATCGCGCCGTGGACCGCCGGCGTGGCAATCAGCGAACTGACGCTGCTGCGTGTCACCGAGTACACCTTCCGCGCGCAGATCGCCGATCGGTGGCGCCGGGGGAACGCCTTCCTCCTGGGCGACGCGGCGCACCTCACTCCCCCGTTCGTCGGCCAGGGCATGGGTGCGGGGCTCCGGGATGCCGCCAACCTCGCCTGGAAGATCGCCGGCGTCCACGACGGCACCCTTGCCGCAGGCGTTCTCGATAGCTACGAGCGGGAACGCAAGCCGCACGCCCAGCACATGATCCTGCTTGCCCTCGGTGTCGGCTCGGTGATGACCGGCGGTGGGCACGTCGGCAATTTGGCGCGCCGCGCGGTGCTGCCCCGCCTGCGCCTGATGCCGGGTCTGCGCGACAAGGTCGTCGACTCCACCACCCCGGCGCTGCATGCGTCGGCCCTCGTGTGCAAGTCCCGTCGGCGGGACCGGCTTACCGGCACGCTGTGCCCAAACCCGTTGTTGCCCAGCGGCCAGCGGCTCGACGACGCCGTCGGGACCGGCTTCGCGATGATCACCACCAGCCGCCCGAGTGCCGCCGACCAAGCGCTCCTCGAACGGCGCGGGATCGCCGTGCTCGTCACCCCGCCCGGCAGCGCGCTCCACGCGTGGCTGCGCCGCGGACGCGCCACAGCCGCGTTGGTGCGCCCGGACCGGACGGTCATGCGCGCCGGACGCGACGTTGCCGCGCTGTGCGCGTGGACGGCCACCGTCCTCGCCGAGCGCTGATCCGCCGAACAGACGCAAAGGAGATACTGTCAAGACCCCCGATCAGTCGTGTTTCGCCTCGTAGCGCAGCAGGACCGTGCCGCCCGGGAAGGTGCGATTTTCCAACAGTCGCAGCGAGATCCATGACGGCAGGGTCGGGAAGAACGGGATGCCGCCGCCCACGGCGGTGGGCGCGACCACGATCCGGTACTCGTCCACCAGTCCGGCCCGCACGATCGGTGCGGCCAGCGTCGCGCCGGCCACCTCCAGCCTGCCGTCGGTTTCGGCCTTCAGCTTCGTCACCACCTCGACCGGCTCGCCGCGTTCCAGGCGAGAGTTCCAGTCGACCGACTCCAGGGTGCGCGAGAACACGACCTTGGGCATCTCGCGCCAGATGCGGGCGAAGTCGACGATCAGAGGGGTGGCGTCCGGGGCCTTGTCGGCGGTCGGCCAATACGCGGACATCAGTTCGTAGAGCCGCCGCCCGTAGAACGACAGGGCGGTCTCCCGCTCGAAGTCGTTCCAGTACTGGTGCAGTTCTTCGCTCGGATCGGACCAGTCGATGTTGCCTTGTGCGTCGGCGATGTATCCGTCCACCGACACGTTGAAGCCATAGATGAGTTTGCCCATGCAGATCAGACTGCACCGGAGGGCAAGACTCATCGCGACGCCACACGAGAAATTGTCAGGCCGCCTCCTTCGTGACCTTCCCACCCGGCGTTGGTGCGCCAGGCTTGATTAAACCTGCGAATCGGATCGTCCGGGGAGGTACGCCCACCCGGCCGCTGATCCGCCGAGCAGACGCAAAAGCGCCAAATCCTGGGGCGTGTCGGGGACTTCCGCGTCTGTTCGGGGTGGGAAAAGTGGGCGGCTAGATCTGGCGCCGCTGCAGCTGGGCGATGATCCAGAACGGAAGCGCCACGAACAGGGTGCCGCCGATCAGGTTGCCCACCGTGGTGATGGCGATGTTGGTAAGCAACCCGTGCGCGCCGAAGCCCCAGCCGATCCCGCCGCGCGGTGCCGCTGAGTGAAACAGGTTGAGCAACAACGGAAGCCCGAGAAATCCGACGTTGGCGATCACGTGTTGGGTGCCACCGATCACGAAGGCGAAGGGGCCGTAGAACGCGAACGCCATTCGCGCCACGTCGCTGCGGGCCTTGAAGAACATGCACATGGCGGTCTGCAGGAACCAGGTGCACAGCACGGCCAGCAGCAGCGCAGTCCAGGGCGACTGGCCGGCCTTGAGGGCGCCGACGGTTGCCGCCCGCTCGGCGAACGCGCCCAGGTACGGACCTCCGGCGGCGCCGCAGGTCGTGACGAACACCAGCGCGCCGACGATGTTGCCGATCAGGCCGATGCCAACCAAAGACGCGTAGGTGCCAAGGCCCATACCGCGTTTCAGCACCGCGAGAAACCCGGCGGCCATGTCGGCGGTGATCAACGACATGCCGGAGACCAGGATCAGCACGAAGGACATGCCGAACGCCACTCCCATCAACAGGCTTGCGATGCCCGGCGTCTTCACGCCGGTGCTCACGACCAAAGCGAGCAGCGCACCGAAGGCCACCATCACACCGCCGACCAGCGAGCGGACCAAAAATGCCCAGGGGTGCGTGGCCTTTTCCACCGCCATGGCGGCCACCCGGTCCACCATTGCGCCCACGCTGAGCGGCTCGAAGGGGTCCTCGGCCGACCGGTCAGCGGTGGCCTCGGCAGGTAGCGCGACCAGCGTTTCTTCCGCCGGCAGTTGCCTTTGCAGTCGCGGTGCGTGCGCGTTAATCGTCATCCGTGTCGGCCTTTCTTGAAGTCGTCGATCGCGTTGATGACCCCCGCAACGTGCTCGTCACTGAGCCTTTCCCCCTGGAAAACGTGGTTGAGCAGGATCTTGAGGTCGAGCATTTGTTGCAGATAGACCAGGCACGGCGGGCAGTCCTCGAGGTGTTTGGCCACGATCGGTCCCCACTGCTGCGGGTCGGCATCGACGAGGTCGTCGACCAGCCGGACGAAGTCGACGCAGTCGATGGCTGGGACGGTGTTGTCATAGACGGTCATCGTCGATACCGCCTTTCCAATTGATTTCGAAGGTTTCCCCGGGCGCGGTAGAGGAGGGCGCGCTGCGCCTCCGCGGACACCTCAAGGACCTCGGCCGCCTCTTCGGCGGAGGTGCCGACCAGGTCGCGCAGTATGACCAGCTGCCGTTGCCGCTCCGGCAGCGCGTCCAGCGCCGCCCGCACCATCCCGACTAGCTCGCTCGCCATGGTCTGCCCCTCGGCCAGAAAGCGTCGCGACGGCGGTTCGCTCCAGTGCCCGGCGTCGGGGTGACCGGCAGGATGCATATGCGCCGACAGCGGATCGGCGGCGTCGTCGGGGATGGCGAGCACCTCGTGGTCGCGGATCCGGGATTCGCGGCGCCGGTGCCGCGATGCGGTGTTCTTGACGATCCCGAACAACCAGGTGCTCACCGACGAACGTCCCTCGAACGAATCCGCTGACTGCAGGACCTGAACCCAGGCCTCCTGCACCGCCTCCTCGGCCAGCGCCGCCGAATTCACCAGGGTGCGAGCGAAATTCACCATCGGCCGGTGGAAGTCGCGCACCAAGGTGGCCAGCGGAATGCCACCCACAAGGTGTTCAGATACACCCTCGGGTGGCACCGCCACGGGAGTCACCATCGATCCACGCTCAGGCGCACCTGGACAACTCCCAGCGCAGTTGCGCCTCCGACGGAGACTGGACGGGGATGAACGCGGCCTCGCGGTAGCGCCGGCTCGCCGAGGTTCGGCTCGCGTAACCCTTCCCCCCGGCGGTCCGGATCTCCAAATCGGCGCTCGCGCTGGCAAGTTGGGCAGCGGCGAGCCGCAACGACAGCAGCTCTTTCTTCGCCGGGAACGTCGGACCGCCCACCGCCGCCGCCAACCGGGCCAAGGTAGCCTCGGTCGAGGACAGGCTTTCCCGGATCGCGTCGAGATCGGCGGCGAAGACGGAGTTGACCCCCGTCAGCCCGAGCCTGCTCTGCTCGACGGCAGTTTTCGTCAGCCCGAGACACATGGCCGACTGCAGGACAAGGAAAGTCGGACGCACCGTCTGCAGGAATCCATCGAAGTCGCGCGACAGCACCTGCTCGGCGGGAACATACGCATCGCGTAGGTCGAGGTTCGACGAGGCCGTGCTGCCCAGGGCCAACAGGTCGAAGTGCTCGCCGACGAACACGCCGGGCGTGTCCAGCGGCAGGGCCAGTATCAATCTCTCGCCATCCTCAGTGCGCGCCGCCGTCACCATCGTCGAGTCGGCGTAAAGGTTGCTGGCCCACGGGATCGACCCCGACACTTCGTAGCCGCCCGCCACGGGTGTGGCCGTCAATTCCACGCTGCCGCAGCCCGCGGCTTCCTTGAATGCCGCCGCCATGCCGGTGACTCCCAGCGCCGCTCCGCCGAGCAGCGGTCGCGCCGCAGCCGTGCTGAAAGGGGTTGCGGCGGTGAGCAAGTACTCCACCGCCATCCGGTGCGCCCACAACGAGAAGCCGGTGCTCAGGCACTCACCGGAGATAAGCCGGATCACCTCGGTCATTTCGGGGAGCCGAGCGTCGGCGTTCCGCGGTGCACCGATCCCGAGCAGACCGGCGGCACCCAGCGCCGGGAAGCTACGGCGGGACTGGTGCTCGCCGCGGTCCAACGCCCCGGCATGGGTCCGAATGTCCTCCAGCAGTTGGAGATCCAACCGGTCGGCCGCGGGGTTCATTGTCGCCGTCATCTCAGTGGTTCCTCATGTCTGGCCGGCAACGAGGGTGGAATCGACTTTCACCGGGCGCCGGAACGTGTTCACCACCGGCGACCAGGCGATCGCGGTGTCGTGGATCTCCTTCAGCGTCGCGTCGTCGGCGTCACCGGCGAGGGTTACCTTGCACCGAACCGCGCTGAAGCCAAGGTGTTTCCCCTCCAGGGTGTCGCCCACCCCCCAGACCGCGGAGATGTCGATGTCACCCTCCATCTCGACCTCGATCTTTGTCAGCGTCACGCCGCGGTGCGTGGCATTCGCCAGCAGGCCGACCGACATGCACGAGCCCAGCGCGGCCAGGGCGGTTTCCGAGGGGTTGGGCGCCGAGTCATCGCCGAGGAGCGCGGGCGGCTCACCCACCAGCATCGGCGCCAGGTCGCGCACGTAGGTCATGTTGCGGAACCCCGCCTCACAAATGGTCGTGGCTTTCAGCGTCTTCTTGCCGGTGTCGGGGTTGGCCTTGGCATTACACGACAGTCGGTCGAGCCCCTCGGCGTCGATGGCGAGCGCATCGCTCATGAACTTCCTCCGTTTTCCCGCTGCTTCTTGGGTCTGCATGGAGTTAGTGCTCCTTGCGACCGATGCGTGACGGCGGCCGGAGTCGCTTTGCCGTTCCGACCGGTGGCCTGGCTTGCCGGGCGCACGACGGCCGCCCGCGACTAGGCGGGCGCGTCAGATGTTGCTCGCCGCAACGGACTCTGCCCGATGTAGTGGCCTTCGTCGGGCTCGGGCGGCACCGTGACGGTAGCTGATCGACTGCGGCGACGACGTTCAGCGGGCAGGTCGCGGGCGCGGAGGCACTGCCGCGGGCGGATAAAATCCCGCGGATCTTTTTGGGCCAGGGAAGCGAGCGTTCAGGCGCGGGCCGGCTGCGTCACAAAGTCGATGAGCTCCTCGACGCGGCCGATGAGCTCCGGTTCCAGATCGTTCCAGTCGCGGACCCTCGAGCGGATGTGCCGCCATGCCCTGGCGATGTCGGCCTGCTCGGCGTGGGGCAAGCCCAGGGCCTCGCAGGCGCCGTGCTTCCACTCCACGTGCCGCGGCACTTTCGGCCAGGCCGTCAGGCCCAGCCGTTGCGGCTTCACCGCCTGCCAGATGTCGACGTACGGGTGGCCGACGACCAGGGTGTCCGGCCCGCCCGGCCCGCGTCGCACCGCCTCGGCGATCCGCGACTCCTTCGAGCCGGCGACGAGGTGGTCGACGAGCACGCCCAGCCGGCGCCCCGGGCCCGGCGCGAAGTCCGCCACGATGCCCACCAGGTCGTCTATGCCACCGAGGTGTTCGACGACGACGCCCTCGATTCGCAGGTCGTCGCCCCACACCTGTGCGACGAGTTCGGCGTCGTGGCGGCCCTCGACGTAGATGCGGCTGGCGAGCGCCACCCGGGCGCGGGCACCGGGCACCGCGACCGAGCCGGACGCCGTCCTGCCCGAAGCGGAGGGGGCCGGGCGGCGCGGCGCGGTAAGAACGACGGGCCGGCCGTCCAGCAGATATCCAGGGCCCAGCGGAAATCCGCGGGTACGGCCATGCCGGTCCTCTAGCTCGACGCGGCCGTATTCGACGCGCACCACCGCGCCGACGTAGCCGGTCTCCACGTCCTCCACCACCAAGCCGAGCTCTGCCGGGTGCTCGGTCGAGCGAGGCTTGCGCCGGCCCGCGGCCAGGACATCGGTTCCATAGCGATCCGCCACCGGGCAATCCTAGAAAAGCCTTGCGGCCAAACGCCGTTAAGGCGCGCCCGGACGGCCCGATCGCATCACCACCCCCGACCGAGGCCCGACGTCAACTTGTTGCGCGGCGGGTCCGGTTCGTGTGGGGTTGAATGTGTCGCAGACGATATCCCAGGGATGCTGTGCGAGATCGGCGGGAACCGAGAAGCTCAACGGTTCCCACCAGGCGTTGACGAACACCAGGAAGTCATCGTCGATCAGCGCCGTGCCGTCGGTGTCGACGTCGGGATCGGTTGCGCCGTCGATGAACACCGCAATGCTGCGCGCGGAGGGGTCCGCCCAGTCCTCGGGCGTCATCTCGGCACCGGACGGCGTGAACCAGCGCAAGTCCGCGGCGGCGGCCCCGGTGAGGAAGCGGCGCCTGCGGAACACGGGGTGGCGGCGGCGCAGGGCGACGAGGTTGGTGGTGAACCCCAACAGCGCATCGTCGACCGCGGCCCAGTCAAACCACGTGATCTCGTTGTCCTGACAGTAAGCGTTGTTGTTCCCCCGCTGGGTGCGGCCCAACTCGTCGCCGCCCAACAGCATGGGCACGCCGCCGGACAGCAGCAGGGTGAGCAGGAACGCGCGTTTTTGTTGCGCTCGCAGCGCCAGCACCCCGGGGTCATCGGTCGGTCCCTCCACTCCGCAGTTCCAGGACCGGTTGTCGTCGGTGCCGTCGCGGTTGCCTTCGCCGTTGGCCTCGTTGTGCTTTTGGTTGTAGGAGACCAGATCGTTCAGCGTGAACCCGTCGTGCACGGTCACGAAGTTGACCGAGGCGCTGGGGCGGCGCCCCTCGACGCGATCGCCGTAGATGTCGGAGGATCCGCACAGCCGCGACGCGAAGTCGCCGAGGCGCCCGTCCTGGCTGCGCCACCAGTCACGCACGGTGTCACGAAAGCGCCCGTTCCACTCGCTCCACAACGGGGGAAATCGGCCGATCTCGTAGCTGTCCAGCTGCCCGACGTCCCACGGTTCGGCGATCAGTTTGGCTTCTGACACCACCGGGTCTTGGGCGACCAGATCGAAGAACGCCGACATCGGATCAAAGCTGCCGTCCTCGCGGCCGAGGGTGGGTGCCAGGTCGAAACGAAAGCCGTCGACACCCATCTGCGACAACCAATAGCGCAGCGAGTCCATGATCAACCGCAGCGTCGTGGGATGGTCGGTGTTCAACGAATTGCCGGTCCCGGTCGTGTCGTAGTAGCTGCTGCGGTCCGTTGAAACGAGCCGGTAGTAGGCCGGGTTGTAGAGCCCGCGGAAACACAAGGTCGGCCCGCCGGCCCCGCCCTCGGCCGTGTGGTTGAACACCACGTCGAGGATCACTTCCAAGCCGGCGGCATGCAGGGCATCGACCATGGCGCGGAATTCGGCGACCTCCCCACCCGCTTGGCCCGCCCGCGCCGCGGCGGAGTAGTTCGCCTGCGGCGCGAAAAATCCGATCGTGTTGTATCCCCAGTAGTTAGTCAAACCCCGCTCGACGAGGAATTGCTCGGGCACGCTGCGGTGCACGGGCAGCAGTTCCACCGCCGTGACGCCCAGATCGACCAGGTGTTGCAGTGCTGCCTCGTGGGCCAGGCCCGCATAGGTGCCGCACAGCTCTTTTGGCACGCCGGGATGGGTCGCGGTGAACCCGCGAACGTGAACCTCATACAGCACGGTGTCGGCCAGCGCGTGCTGCGGTTTGGGCGCGGCCGCGCCCGCCGCGGCCGCGGCCACCAGGCTGCGCGGGACATGGCCAGCAGAATCCAGAGGGCTTGGCGCCGCAGGGTTTTCCACCGCATGACCGAGCACCTCGGGCCCAAACCGCACATCGCCTGCGATTGCGCGTGCGTAGGGGTCCAGCAGCAGCTTTGTGGGGTTGTAGCGCAGGCCGCGTCCGGGATCGAACGGGCCGCCGACCCGAAACCCGTAGGCCTGTCCCGCGCCGACCCCCGGCACGAAGCCGTGCCAGACGTCACCGTCGCGCTCGGGTAAAACGAGCTGTGTCTCCGCCCCATCGGCGTCGAACAGGCACAGCGTCACCTCGTCACCACCGCAGGCCACCGCGAAGTTGGTGCCCCGCGGGTCCGGCGTGGCACCGAGCGGGTCAGGCCGCCCGGGCAGGATCTTCGGTGTCATCGATCCTCCCTTCGTGCCGCCACGGCGCAGGCGGCCTGGGACCGGTTAGGGAAAGGCTGGCGAGACAATCATCCCCAAAACCCGCCGCGGTTAATAGCCGATAAGGCACCAAAGATCCATGCGTTTGCCGAAAAAAATTCCAATAAAAGAGCGCCTGTAACCGTGGTGTTACCGAGCTGATGACGTTGCCGCTGCTAAATTGCTAACTACCGCTAGTGCTCAGCGTGTGGCGGTTAGCGAGGTGGACTTATGGACCTGTCCCATTGGGTGTCAAGCATTATCGCTTTTTTGCGGGCCGGCTACCCCACCGGCATGCCGACTGCGGGTTTCGTGCCGCTGGCGGCGCTGTCGCGGCGGCGCCCATCCAGCGACGAGATCAGCGCCATCACAAGCGAACTCATGACGCAAAGGCATCGGCCGATCAGCACCACCGATGTCGGGGTGGCGATCACCCGCGTCACCGAGGAAATGCCCACACAGGACGACATCGCGCGCGTCAAGCGCCGCCTCGATGCGATGGGTTGCACGCGCGGGTAAGCCGGTTCGCTCAAGCGCCAGGCTGCACCGGACCGCCGCACGCCGCGAGGAAGTCCGCGTAGTTCCATGTCTGCAAGAACTGTTGGCCCGCTTGCAGCCCGCTTTCATACAGGGCCTCGCGTTGCTCGGCGGTGATGCTGAAGTCGATCGGGCTCACTTCGTTGGCGGGTACGAAGATGGTGCGCCGAACGGTGCACGGGTCGTCGATGTAGGCATTGTCCTGATTGCTCATCAGGGTCTCTATCGCGGCGATTCCCAGCGACACCGGGCCACGCACCGGATGGGTGGGAGGGATGCCGGGGCGCGCCGACAACCGGATCCCGAACGTCGGCCAGCGTGGGTCGGGCCGGTCGAACAGCTGCACCGGAAAGTCCGACAGCAATGCCCCGTCCACCCAGGTGGCGCCGGCCACCCGAACCGGTTCGAAGACATACGGAATCGCCGACGAGGCGTGCACCGCGCGGGCGACCGAGAAGCCGTCGGGGTCGATCCCGTAGGAGCCGAGGTCCCACGGGATGCGAACCAGCCTGCGACGTGACAGGTCGCTGGCGGTCACGACCAGCGACCAGGCGAACTGTTCGGATTCTTCGCCGGTGCGCAGGTCGCCGAATGTGCGCACACCCAGGTCACCGAGCAGGCCGGTCAGCAGTTGTTCGAGGTACGCGCCGCGGTAGACACCGTCGGACACCAGCAACGACAGGCCGCCGCCGAGCACCGGCACCCGTCCGATCAGGCTGCGGTCCAGGAACTTCCGGTAGTCGATATTGCGCATCACGTCGGCGAGCCGGGTCAGCGGTTCACCGGCGACCTGCAGCGCGGCCACCAGCGATGCGACGATCGCGCCGGCGCTGCTGCCGGCGACGCGGGGAAACCGGTACCCGGCCTGAGTCAGGGCGTCGACCGCTCCGACCAGCCCGATACCGCGGACGCCACCGCCTTCGAAGACCAGGTCGGCACGTGCGGTGCTCATCTTCGGGTGATCCTCAGGCAATTCGATGACCGTCCGTGCCGAAGAAGTGCAGGTGCCCGGGCTCCGGATGCAGCCGCACCCGGCTGCCCTTTTCCGGTGGGTGCCGCCCGTCGGCGCGCGCGACGACGGGCTGGTCGATCACCTTGCCGGAGCCGGTGATTCGGCCGTAGAGGTAAGCGTCGGCCCCGAGCTCCTCGACCACGTCGACTTCCATCTCGACGCCCAGGCCGCCCAGCTCGAAGTGTTCGGGGCGGACCCCGACGACGACTTCGCTTTCCGCGCCGGCGATCTCACGCGGCAACTCGATCGGCCACTCCCCCAGCGACACCGAGTGGTCGACTATCGGCAACCTGAACAGGTTCATCGCCGGAGAGCCGATGAACCCGGCGACGAACACGTTGTTGGGGTTGCGATAAAGCTCGCGAGGCGCCGCAAACTGTTGCAGCACGCCGTCGCACAGCACCGCGACCCGGTCCCCCATCGTCATCGCCTCGACCTGGTCGTGGGTGACGTAAACGGTGGTGGTCCCCAATCGCCGTTGCAAGGCGGCGATCTGGTTGCGGGTCTGCACCCGCAGCTTGGCGTCCAGATTGGACAGCGGCTCGTCCATCAAGAACACCTGGGGGCGGCGCACGATCGCGCGACCCATCGCCACCCGCTGGCGTTGCCCACCGGAGAGGTCTTTGGGTTTGCGATCCAGATAGGGTTGCAGGTCAAGCAGTTTGGCCGCGGCCAGCACCTGCTCGCGGATCTCGGCCTTCGAGGTTTTGGCGATTTTCAGCGCGAAGCCCATGTTCTGCGCCACCGTCATGTGCGGGTAGAGCGCGTAATTCTGAAAGACCATCGCGACGTCGCGATCCTTGGGATCGACGTGGGTGACGTCGCGGTCGCCGATCCGGATGCGCCCGGAGTCCAGGGTTTCCAGACCGGCGACCATGCGCAGCGAGGTCGTCTTGCCGCACCCGGACGGCCCGACCAGAACGACGAATTCGCCGTCGCCGACGGCCAGGTCGAGGCCGTCCAGGGCCGGTCGCTCCGTTCCCGGGTAGCGCCGCGTCGCCTGCTCGAAGCTCACCGAAGCCATGGCTACCCACCCATCCCGGTGACGGCGATGCCGCGGACGAAGGAGCGCTGCGCGATCGCGTAGATGATGACCAGCGGCACCATGATGAGCATCGAGGCCGCCATGATGATGGGCCAGCGCGCGACGTACTCGCCGCGTAGCCGGACCAGACCGAGTGTCAGGGTCGCCAGGCTGTTGCGCTGCAGCATCAGCAGCGGCCACAGAAAGTCGTTCCACACGTTGACCCAGGTGAGCACGGCAAGCACCATCACCGCCGGCCGCGCGTGCGGCAGCAGGATGCGCCAGTAGATCTGCCACGGCGAACACCCGTCCAGGATCGCCGCTTCCTCGAGATCGGTTGGGAGCGTTCGGAAGAACTGCCGCATGAGGTAGGTGCCGAACGCGCTGCCGAAAAGACCGGGAACGATCATCGCCCAGGGCGTGTCGACCCAGCCCAGGGTTCGCATCAGGATGAACTGCGGGATCACGGTTACGGTCAATGGCACCATCAGCGTGCCCAGGTACAAGACGAACAGGGTGTCGCGGCCGCGAAACTGCAGCCGGGCAAAGGCGTATCCGGCCAGCGAGCAGAAGAACACCTGCCCTGCCGTGACGCAGCCGGCGTACAGCACGGTGTTGAAGAACATGCGCCAGAACGGCATCACCGAAAATACCTCGGTGTAATTGGACCACCGCGGGTGAGCCGGCAGCAGCCTCGGCTCGGTGACCTCGCCCTCCCGCTTCAGAGAGCCAGACACCGCCCAGGCGATGGGGAACAGCCAGCACCAGGCGATGCCGACCAGCGCGGCATAGACCGGAACGGCCCGCAGGACGGTGCGCTTGAACACGTGCTCAGCGGAGGCCACGGGACACCTCCCAGGAGCGTTGCCGGGTGAACCGCAGTTGCAACACGGTGAGCACCAACAAGATGGCGAACATCACCCACGCCAGCGCGGACGCGTAGCCGAATTCCAGGAAAGAAAACGCGTGCTGGAACAGCATGATGCCCAGAACATAGGTCGCCGATTCCGGCCCGCCGTTGGCGCCGTTGAGGACGTAGACCATGTCGAACGCCTGGAACGCGTGGATGATCGAAATCACGACGACGAACGACATCGCCCCCCGGATCAGCGGCACCGTGATGAACACGAATTGCCGAATCTCGCCCGCGCCATCGATCTTGGCCGCCTCGTAGACCGTCTCCGGGACTCCCTGCATCGCCGCGAGCAAGATGACGGTGGCGAACGGCACGCTGCGCCAAACGCTGACCATGCAGAGCGAGACCATCGCCCACTTGGGGTCGACCAGCCACGGGATGGGTCCGATCCCGACCCAGCCGAGCATGATGTTGAGCAGCCCGTTGTCGGTGTTGAAGACGAACTGCCACACCACCGCCATCACGACCGACGAGATCGCCAGGGGCAGAAAGACGATGGTTCGAAAGACACCGATGCCCTTGACCTTCCGGTTCAGCACGCCGGCAACGACCAGGCTGATGGCAATGGTCGGCACGACGGTCCCCAGGGTAAAGATCACCGTGTTGCGGATGGCGATCAGAAACAGCGGGTCAGAGGTGAAGAGCTCTTCGAAATTCTTCAGTCCCACGAACTTTGGCGGCCTGAACACGTCCCACTGCTGAAAGCTCATGTACAGCGAGAAGCCGAGCGGGAACAGCATGAACACCGCCACGGCGGCCAGGTTCGGGGCGACGAACAGGCGACCGGACCACGCGCGTCGCCGCGAGATCTGGCGCTTGGGGCGTTTGGCGGCGACCGGGGCCGCGGGTGTGTCGACCGACGTCATGGCGTGCGCAGCACCTCGTCGACGGCGGGCGACAGACCGGCCAGCGAGGTCGCCGGGCGGGATCCGCGCAGCACGGGTCCGAAGTTGCGGTCCATCAACGCAACGACCTTTTCCCACGCCGGGGTGACCGGCAGGCCTTCCGAATTCGTCGGTCCTTCGGTGAGGATGGCAAGGTTGTCGACGCCGTGATGGGCCTTGGCGAACCCGGTCGAGTTGAGCGCGGACCGCAGCACCGGCACGAATAGGCTGGATTCAGCGATCAAAGCCTGGCCGGCGGGGCCGGTCGCGAATTTCACGAATTCCCATGCCTGCTCCTTGCGTCGACTGCTCGCCGAGATCGCCAGCCCGGTGGAACCGATATTGGAGCGGGCGGCCTGGCCCTGCCGTCGTGGCCCTACGGGCAACGAGGTGACGTCGAAGTCCAGGCCGTCGGCTCGGATGAAAGTCTGGTATCGCCAATGGCCGCCCATCGCGATCGCCGCCCTGCCCGCCGCGAACAGGTCAGGGGTGGACATCGACTGCACCTCAGATGCGTTGGGGGCCAGCTTGTGCTTGTTCGCAAGGTCGGCGTAGAACTGCACGGCCTCGATGAAGGCGTCGTTGTCGAAATTGAAGTGGGTCGGGTTCTTCAGCGGGCTGGCCCATGGCACCCCGTTGTTCATAGCGAACAGTCCGGCCGAGTAATACGAAAACCACATGTTGACGAAGCCCCACTGGCTGACCCGTCCCGACGCCGCCCGTTTGGTGAGAGCGGTCGCGGCGTCCAGGAACTGGTCGAAGGTCCACGGCCGCTGCCACGACGTGGGCGCCGACACACCGGCCTCCGCGACAAGACGTTTGTTGTAATACAGGAAGTTTCCGGACCACTGCTCCGGGATGGCGTATTGGCCTTCGTTGTACGTGAACGCGTCGTACAGCGCGCCGATGCCGTCCGACTTCAGCTGCGCCGCGAAGGCCGGATCGCGAGCCAGCAGCGTGTTCAGGTCGAGCAATACCCCCCGGTCGGCCAATTCGGCGTAGGTCAATTCCCAAGCCATCAGCACGTCGGGGCACTTGCCGCCGGCGCAGAATGTCGACAGCTGCTGCATGACGCCGGGCGCGGACAGCACCGCCCGAACCTTGATGTCGGGATGGCGGCGCTGGAACTCGTTGACGATGCGGATCCTGGCATCGCGTTCGTCCGGATTGGCCGCGAAGAAAAAGGTCAGCGCGTCGTCGTCGTCGGGAGCGCAGCCGGCCGCCCAGGGCGCCAGCGACGCCGCGCCGAGGGCGCCGGCGCCGCGCAGCAGGTTTCGCCGTCCGAACGGCCTATCCAGCATGGTGCTCCCGGGGTCGCCGAGTTGCCGGTCCCCCCGCCGGCTGTGTCCGGCGTCCTTGGTACCCGCCCCGCCTGAGTTGTTGCTGAGACGGCTCGCGCGGCAGCGCGAGAACGGCCCGTCGTAGCTGGTCGGCATCGCCCGTGATGTCGATCGCATGAATGCGGTTATCGGCCCCGATGCTGATCCGCAGCATCGCCTGCGGGCGTCCGAGCGGCGCGATGACGATGCCCGGGACGCCGTCGAGCAGCATGACGACACCGGCCCGCGCGCGTTGGGCGAAGCGGCGGGTCTCCTCGGCGACCTCCCTCGCCCCGCTCAGTTCGGTCGGAACGTCGCCGGGGACCAGCGCCGGATCGACCCGGCGCATCACGTCGGGAGCCAGCAGCTCAAGCAACCGCGCTATGTCGCCGCCGCGCGAGGCCGCGAGAAACGCTTCCACGATCTTGAGGTGCTCGGCCGCACGAGGGGGTTCGGCGGCCGCACCGTCGTGCAGTCGCTCGCGGGCCCGGCTTGCCAGCTTCTTCGCGGCCGCCGGCGACCGGTCCAACACGGCGGCGATGTTCTCGAACGGCATGGCAAACACGTCGTGCAGCACGAAGGCGACGCGCTGGGCGGGCGAGAGCCGATCGAGCACGACGAGCAGCGCCCTGCTGACCGAGTCAGCCAGCAGCGCATCCTCGTCGGCCGGCGCCGAGGCGGGAGCAAGCCGGTCCAGCTCCTCGCCGGCCAGCGGTTGCTCGGCGCGCCGTGCGCGGGCGCGGAGCTGGTCGAACGCCTCGTGTGCGGTGATCGTGGTGAACCAGCCGGTCAAATTGTCGACGGCGTCGAAGTCGGCGCGGCTGGCCTTCAGCCACGCCGCTTGCACCGCGTCGTCGGCGTCGGCCGCCGAGCCCAGCAGCCCGAAAGCAACCGACCTCAGGTGCGGTCGGTCCGCGTCGAACCGTTGGGCGAGATCCACGAGATCCTGGTGTGCGGTCATGAGTCACCTTTTCTGCACGGGAGTCGTCAAGACGATGACCGCATCCGTCGAACTCTCTGTTGCAAAGGAGACCAGCACCATGACCCTATCGATTGTGCGCCGCGCCATCTCCCGCGGCTATCCGGGTCGCCGCTGCGGAAACAGCTGCGTGACAAGGCATTGACGGAAAATGAATACCGCATACTTCGTCGTCGCGCTGACGACCGCCGTTGTCACCGCCGGAATTGCCGTGCCCGACTTCATTCCCGCCGGATTCGTGCTGGCGAACTCGGCCGCGGTCGGGGTGCCGCGGTCGTGGTTACCGGGGCTAGGGGCGCTGAAGCTGGCCGGTGCCATCGGGCTGGTTCTCGGGCTGCTGGGCCTGCGCGCCTTGGGGGTTGCGGCCGCCGCCGGCCTGGTCCTGTACTTCGTCGGCGCCGTCGTTACGCACATGAGGGCACACGTCTTCTACAACATCGCATTTCCCGGCGGCTACTTGTTCCTGTCGGCGGCGACGCTGGCGTTGATGATCGTGCGCTGAACCGTGCTAGCCGGGCAGCCGGTCCTTGACCAACTGGTCTTGTTTGCGGGCCATGTCCAGCACGACGTCCCGCGGGGCGGGATCGTTGGGTGCGCTGTCGAACTCCAGGTCGACGCCCACCCTCCCCTCGGCGAAGGTCACATAAGTCACCGATTTTGAGTTGTCGGGCGAAGTCCCAACCGCGATCAGCCCGTTGGTTCCGACCTCGAACGGCCCCGGGGCGCCGGTGACGTATTTGCCGAACGACGACGCGTGCTCTTTGGCTTGCTGCGCGGCGGTCGCCGGGTCGGTGAAGACGACGACGAGATCGTCGATGGTCCGCGAGCGCTCGGGGTTGGTGAACGTCACCCCGGCTCCGGCGACGCCGCCGGGATTCTGCATCGGGGGCCCCGTCGTCCCGGCGTCAGCGCCGACGTCGCTCGCTTGCAGCAGCAGGTATGTGTAGTCGCCCAGTGGTGCAACACCCGACGGTGGCGCGCTCGACGTCGTCGATGCTGCCGAACTCGACGTTGTCGTCGAGGACGAGGTGGCCTTCGACGAGCTTGACGAGGGAGAGGAGCTTTCCTTGCCGCCGCAGGCCGTGACAACACCGAGCGCGGCGGTGAACGCCATTCCCACACCGAAGATCCGCACCACGCTCATCGTCGCCTCCCTTCAGGGACAGCTATTTCTACGGCACTATCGCGCGCAAGGCAATACATCGCAGGATGCGATCTGGCAAATTTGCCGACACCCGTGCGGCGGCGCCACCGTCAGGCCGGAAAATACCGGATTCGGTTGAGGGCGTTTCCCCGCCGCGTCCCATCGACGAACATGATGGCGCGCCCGCGCGCCGAGTTCAGCGAAACCGCCACAGTGGGGCCCGCGCCGATCATCTTGGTGCAGCCGGCCCCGTTGAGTTGCTCGACGAGGTCGGTGGCGTCGAGCGGGTCGTCGTCGCCCAAAGTTATTGGGCCGCTTGATGATAGCCGCTGAAGGGCGGTCGGCTTGTCGCCCCGGGCGGCGGCTTCGAGGAACGTCTGCAACACCCTCTTGTGCCGCGCACCGACCCGCCGAAAGCCGGTCATGAAGCCGGCCGTCCCCGGCAATCCCTGATTGGTCAACAACCCCCGTGACAGCTGAAGGGCGGGTGAGGCAGCCCGCAATCCGGTACGCAGGAACTGCAGCATCATCGCCGGCAACTCCCAATAGGCCCGCAATTGGGCAATTCGCCAGTGCCCGTTGGCTTCTCGAAGGCCTCCTGGAAGGTCTTCGCGAAGGCCATAGCGTAGGACCGCCGGGATGTGCATCGTGACCGCCGAACCCATCGTCACCTCGAGTACGAGGTCGCGCAGGACGACGGGGCCGAACACGATGTCGAGATCGCGGTGGAACTTGATGTCACGAGGACCGATGAAGGTGTCGTAGAAATGGCCGATCTGCGTGTGCCCCACGTGCGGACGCGATCCCACCGGGTCTTCGACGCTGCCGTCGGCGGTGAACAGCCCGACCCATCCTTCGCGGTCATGGGCGGCGGCCGCCTGCGGCGAGCGCTCCACCGCGGCCAGCAGCTGACCGCGATCCAGCGGCAACGCCATCAGGGGGCGCCGACCAGCTCGATGCCGGCGGTCCGCATCTCCGCCAGCGCCTCGCCGGCCGATTCCTGCGACACGGCCGCCGTCAGTCCCACCAGCACCCTTGTCGTCAAGCCGGCGCGCGCGGCGTCCTGCGCGGTCCGCCGGACGCAATGGTCGGTGGCGATGCCGACGACGTCGACCTCGTCGACCCCGCGCCCGCGCAACCACTCGAGCAGCGGGGTGCCGTTCTCGTCGACGCCCTCGAAGCCGCTGTAGGCCGCGGCGTAGTCGCCCTTGCGGAAGACCGCGTCGACCCGGCTGGTGTCGAGGTCGGGATGCAGCTCAACGCCTGGAGTTCCCGCCACGCAGTGCGGGGGCCAGGTCGACGAATAATCCGGACGGTCGGAGAAATGGTCGCCCGGGTCGACGTGGAAGTCCTCGGTTGCCACGACGTGGTCGTAGCCGGCGTTGCCCGCCAGGTAGGCGTTGAGGGCTGAAGCCAGCCGCGCGCCGCCCCTTACCGGCAGCGAGCCACCCTCACAGAAGTCGTTTTGCACGTCGACGATGATCAACGCCCGCACGCGCTCCACCCTATCGCGGCCGAGCAACCACCAGGGCTGCGAGCTGCGCCTTCAGCTGGACCTTTCACACTCCCGGTGGCCGACGGTTTGTTCGCCGGTCGGTCGGGTAATCCAGCTGCCATGTTGATCCGCAGAATCGCAAGGCCCCTGTTGTCGGCGGTGTTCATCGGCCAAGGAATCGACTCGATGCTCAATCCCAAGCCCGCTGCGGAAGCCGCGGCGCCGACGGTCGACGGCCTTCGGGCGTTGCCGGATCCGGTCGGCAGCAGCATCCCCAGCGACCCCCAGACGTTCGCTCAGATCAACGCGGCGGTACAGATCGGTGGCGGCTTGCTGCTCGCCACCGGCAAAGCGCCCCGCATCGCCTCGGCGGCGCTCGCCTTCACGGTGCTGCCGGCCAATCTGGGGGCGCACATGTTCTGGAGCGAGAGCGACCCGCAGGTCAAGGCCCAGAAACGCAAGGAGTTTCTGACCGACCTGAGCCTGCTGGGTGGCCTGATGATCGCGTCGGCCGATACGGCTGGCAAGCCGTCACTGGGATGGCGGAGCCGACGGGCGGCGGAGCGGCTGTCCGAGCGGGTGTCCTCGGCGCTGCCCGGCTCCGCAGAGTCCCCCGCGGCGTTCGACGCCGACCTCGGCGAGCTCGGGGAAAAGATCGTGCACGGCCTGCAGCTCGGCGCCGAACGCGGCCGCGAACTGGCCAGCACCGCCGCCGAAAAGAGCGCACCCTACGCCGAGGCCGCCCTCGAACGCGGACGCGAACTCGCCAGCACCGCCGCGGAAAGGGGCGCGCCTTACGCCGAGGCCGCCCTGGAGCGCGGCCGCGAACTGGCCGGCACCGCGGCCGAACGCAGCGCACCGCTGGCCAAGAAGGCGCGCAAGCGTGGCGAAGAACTGGCCAGCACGGCGGCCGAGCGCAGCGCACCGCTGGCGAAGAAGGCGCGCAAGCGTGGCGAGGAGTTGGCGGACACGGCTCGCGAGCGCGCGGAGGAGCTCGCCGAGATCGCGCGGCTGCGTGGCAGCCACCTCGCCGACACGGCCGTCGCGCGCGGCAGCGAGCTGGCCGACGCCGCCCGCGAACGGGTGGGCGACGGGGTCAAGACTCGTCGTCGCCGCCGCCCCTGGTAATCGCCAGAAACCTGCCGATGATCGCCTCGACGTCGTCGGAGGCGTCCACGGTGGCACCGGCCTCGTCGGCGCCGAGCGGTTCCAGCGCGTCGAATTGCGATCGCAGCAGCGCGGCCGGCATGAAATGGCCGGATCTGGCGGCCAGCCTGCCGGCGATGAGTTCCGGTGACCCGCTGAGATGCAAGAACCCGACGCGCGGGCAGTGCGCCCGCAGCTGCTCGCGGTATCGGCGTTTGAGCGCCGAACACGTCGCTACGCCACCGTCGGGGTGCCCGGCCAACCATTCACCGACCCTCTCCAGCCACGGGTAGCGGTCGTCGTCGCGCAGCGGCTCGCCGGCGGTCATCTTGGCGATGTTGCCCGGCGGGTGCATCGTGTCGGCGTCGACGAAGGGCACCCGCAGCCGTCGTGCGAGCGCCGCCCCCACCGTCGACTTGCCCGATCCGGAAACACCCATCACCACGATGGGTGACCGCGCGGCGCCTATTAGGCGAGGTTGCGGTTCCATTCGATCCAACCAACGCCGCTGCGCCCATCGGCCGTGCTGATGCTGACCCACACGCGCGGGAACTGGCTCACTCGCCCGTCGGCGGCGGTCAGGCGTACCGGGGCCTGCCCGCGCACCTCGACATCGGCGGTGAGCCCGCCGGGCTCGAGCTGCAAGGTCGCGTTCAACGGTAAACCGTTGGCGCCGAAGGATTCCCGCGAGGTAACGGTCTGCAGATCGCTCACGTTGCCGCCGGCGTCCTGAAGGTAACCGATGCTGAAGGTCGGTGCCCCCGGGATGCGGATGTTGACGCCGTGCAGGTGGGTGCCGTCGTCTAGGTGCAGCGCGCTCCATATCCAGTCCATGCTCCACCAGTCGCGCACGCCCCAGGAGTGGTCACGCTGGCCGGGAACCGAGTCGACCTGGTAGCTGGCGTCGCCAACGGTGATGTTTCCCGAGACGCTGCAAGGGATTTCGTAACGCGTCGTCAGACGGTACTTATAGGGCGTGCCATCGGTGGCCCACACCAGATTCATCGTCATCTCGACGGGGGTGCCCGGCTCCCCGCGTAACAAAGCCGAGGGGTCCTGGTAAGCCTGCGCTCGGGCACGCAGGTCGACCCGGTAGGCCTGTAGCGGGGCGGTCGCGGAGTGGCCCACCTCGAAGTCTTCGGTGCGCAGAACCCACGGGTCGGCCGGCAGCGAAACCTCGGAATCGATGACGGCCACGGTCGGCATCTCGGGTCCGCACAGCAGCGCGTGGACCCATGCCTTCTGCTGGTTGGCGATCAGGCCGATGCGGAACCAGCCACCCAATCCCTGTGCGGGATCGACGAAGTCGGCGTACCAGCTCTCGCTCCACAGCGGCTCGGCCGTCGGGGGGTGCGCGAGTTCGTCGTCCTCCGACGGCCGCAGGGGTTCGGGTGCCGCGGCGGCCGGTAGCGTCGCCAACGCGTCGGTGTCCAGCACGTGGTCGCAGTTTCGCTGCAGCATCGTCATGAACATCCGGTCGCCGCGATCGGTGCGCTCCACCAGCATCGAGGAGACGATCGCCATCATCACGCCGAAAGAGCTTTGCCGGCGTACTCCTTCGGTGACCTCGACGAGGCTGATGGGCGCCTCGGGTCCAAGCGCCTCGTGGTAGGCGCGCAGCAATTCGCCGTAGCGCTCGCGCCGATCTTGCGTCCGCAGCGCGCAGCCCAGGAAGTACGACAGGTCGGTGAGCGCCGGTCCCGACGAAACGGTCTGCCAATCAACCACGGTCAGCGGGCGGTCGGCTCCGGCGGTGCCGAACAGCATGTTGTCCAAACGGTAGTCGCCGTGTACCAGGCCCTGGATGCTATCCGGCTCGGCCTCCTGGGCCGTGTAGCCGTCGAACGCGCCGACCAGGCATTCGCACACGACGCGGTGCTCGGGCGCGATCTGCTCCCCGTACCGTTCGATGAAGCCGGCGTAAAGCGAGGAGATCATCGCTTGGTTGAGCGGCGTCTCGCGGTTGAGCCACGGCGCCTCGGCGAGCGCGGCGTCGCCGAGCAGCGGACCGTGCAGCCTTCCTAGCTCGGCGACGCCCAGGCTCGCCTGTTCGCTTGTAGCGCCAGCGATTTCGTCGCCCACGACCGCGGGCCCGGCGTCGCCGAGCAACAGGTCGAACACGCCGGTCGAGGTGTCGATCGCGGCGTGATAGCACGGCGCGATCGGGCCGCCCAGGCCCGGCGCGATGTCGCCGTAGAAGCGGACCTCACGCTCATACAGACCCAGGGCCAGCCCCGTCTGCCGGCTGACCGGGTCGGTGGCGGCGACCTTGAGCACCACCGACTCCGGCCCTTTGGTGCCGGCGTCGGCGTAGTTGAGCCGGATGCGGTAGCACTCGCTCATCTGGCCGGTGCCGATGCGCTCCACGGTGAAGTCGGCGATGGGTCCGGCGCCGATCGCCGCGGCCAACCAGGGCGCCGTGAGGTCAGTGGGGCGCTCGATGACTTGCTCGGTGTCGGCGTGCATGAGGGTCAGCGTGCCAGGTCACTGCGCCAATGAGAAGCCGTCCCATGCCATCCGGCGGTGCGGGTGCGGATCGAACTCGACTCGGGTCTTGCGGTCGAAAACCATCACGGCGCGGTCGGTGGGGGTGTAGACCGGCCAGTCGTCCCCCGGCGACCCGGTGCGACTGAAGGTCCGCCACCGCCGTTGCACCTGGTTGCTGACCCGCAACGCGGCGCCCCGATCGGCGGCGGCGGTCAGCAGCGCGCCGAACCTGGTGCGATAGACGTCGAAGACGGCCAGCAACTCGGTGGCGTGCGTCGCGCCCAGACCCGACCAGCGCAAGGTCCGCGGGGCGAAGTCGTACCGGTAGAGGTAGGTGGGCGCATGGCTGCCGTGGGCCTCGGCGATCTGCCAGGCCGCCGAGCTGAACGCGAAGTCGCCGCCGAGCTGGATGCATGCCGCCGGCGCGGGGTAATCCGGGTAGGCGGCGGTGATGCGTTCGCGGGCAGCCGGTTCCGTGTCGGCCAACAGCTCTTCGATCATCGATTGGTTAGTCGGCAGCATCTTGAGGAATCGGGTGAACAACCGGCCCTCTTCGGCGTTGGTGCCCACGATGAGCGGCACCCGGTGCGCCCGCCCGGACCGCATGGCCTCGACGGGGTCGATGGGCAGGACGTCGTCGCCGGTGACCGGGCCGATCGGGAAGGCGCCCAACCTGTTCTCCATGCCCTGGTCGATCAGCGCGTGTTGGGTCTCCACCAGCTGCGCCGCCGACGCCTGCATCAGCGCATCGGCGGCGTCCTCGCTGCGCGCGCCGAGCAGCCGGGCGAACCGGTTCGCGAATTCGTCGGCAATCTCCTTGGGCCGCACGAGGCCCGACGCGGGGCTTTCCGAGATCGCCTGGGCGAACAGCCCGTTGGCGGCGGGCACGGCCAACAACGTGGCCGTGATGCAGGCGCCCGCGCTTTCCCCGAAGATGGTGACGTTGTCGGGGTCGCCGCCGAATTCGGCGATGTTGTCTTTCACCCAGCGCAACGCCATCACCAGGTCGCGCAGGTACAGGTTGCTATCGATGGGGATGTCCGGCGTCGACAGCGACGACAGGTCCAGACATCCCAGCGCACCCAGCCGGTAGTTGACCGATACGTACACGCAACCGCGGCGGGCCAGCGCCGCACCGTCGTACAGCGGCGTAGCCGAGCTGCCCAGGATGTAGCCGCCGCCATGCATGAAGACCATGACCGGCAACGGTTCGCCCTTGCTGTCCAAGGGGGCGGCCTCGGGGCTGACGACGTTGAGGGCGAGGCAGTCCTCGCTCATGGGCTGGTAGCGGCCGACCCCGAGCATGGTGTAGCGGCGCTGCTGCGGCGCGCAGTTGCCGACGCTGTGGCAGTGCCGCACACCCGACCACGGCAACGGCGGCTGCGGCGCCCGGAATCGCAGGCGCCCCACCGGCGGCCGGGCATAGGGAATGGATCGCCAGCGGTGGACGCCGTCGCGGGTGAAACCTTCGACAGTGCCGACGGTCGTGCGGGCGCGGACGGTGCGCTGATGCATAACTGTGACGGTAGCCGACACCGGGGCCAGAACGACACCAGTGCGCACGTGGCGGCCGGCGTGGCGGTTAGCCTGGCGGGATGCGGATCGCCGCGCTCGTCGCCGTGTCGTTGCTCGCTGGCGGGCTCGTGGGCGGCTGCTCGCACGCGGGGGGTGGCCAGTCGGCGCAGTCACCGACCTCGCAGCCCGCTGGAACTTCAGCCACCACCTCCCCACCGCCGACGGGAACGTCGGCCGGCAAACCACCGGCACCTTCGGCCGCGCCGGGTGCCGGCGCGCCGATCTCCGACGTGATCACGTGGATCGAGGCAGGTCATCCCGCGAATCCGGGCCTCTATCACGCGGCGACCCGCGACGGCGGGACCACCCAGCTCGGCAGCGACTTCGCGTTGACGGCCAGTGCCGGCAAAGTTTCCTGCATGACCGATGCCAAACACACGGCCGGCGCGCTAGCGTGCCTGGTGCAGCTGACCAGCCCCCCGCCCCGCCCCGACACCGCCTACGGCGGATGGCAGGGCGGCTGGGTCGACTACGACGGGACCAACCTGCAGGTGGGGTCGTCGCGCGCGGATCCCGGCCCGTTCGTCTATGGCAACGGACCCGACCTGGCGAACGGGGATTCGTTGTCGTTCGGCGACTACCGTTGCCGCGCCGATCAAGCGGGCCTGTTCTGCGTGAACTACGCCCACCAGTCGGCGGTTCGGTTCGCCGGCGCCGGGGTCCAGCCGTTCGGCTGCCTGCGGTCGGTGCCGCCGCCGGATGGCGTCGGAATCGCGTTCAGCTGCTGATGTGTCGCGGCGCGGGCAAGTGGCGCTCGATTCACCACACCGGCGGTTCCGGCGTGCGACTATTTGCCGATGGACGCCGACGATCCCGAAAAGCGCATCGCTGAGCTGGAACGCCAGCTCGCCGAGCAGAAGCGCATCGCCGAGCTGGAACGTCAACTGGCCGAGGCCAAGGCGGCGCGCCAGAGCCAGGACGCGGGGCAGGGCGCCGACGAGCGCGCACGCCGGTACGCGGAGTCGTTGTGGGAGGGTTTGCGCTCTGGTGGACCGGTGGGCTCGGCCGGGCCTGCCGAAGCCGAGATGGCTGCGCACCGCGAGGCTTTCATGAGCGCCGCCGCCCAGGCGGGTCTGTCGCAGGAACAGATCGACAACATCTTCAAACACGGCCACGCGACCTTCAGGGTGGGGCACTCGGTCGTGTATTCGGGGCAAGGCGCCGCGACGGACTACGGCGCGCCCGCCGGCATGGGGGCCCAACCCGGCTTTTCGCAGCAGGTCGGCTCGAAGCGACAGGTCGCGTCCGGGCGCCGACGGCCGTGGGGCATGCGCGGGTGGCCCGATCGCATCGGGGCGATCGTTGGAGCTATTGGCATCTGCGTCGGAGCCGCCGCGTCGCTGACCGCAACGATGCCGGCCAGCGCGCTGTGGACGGGCCCCTTTGTCTGCGATAGCGGGTACCAGCTGGCGTATAACACCTCGAGCTACAGCTACAAACCGGGCCAGTCGGGCACCAGCGTGGACTTCGAATGCGTCGGCGCCACCGGCTCGTACGACGCCAGCTGGTTCGCGATCGACGCTTTCCAGACGTTGCTGGTCGCCGGGGTTTTAGGCGTCGCCGTGGCGATCGGTTATGTAATCTGGCGCAGCTTCCGCAAGCCCGAATGACCGTCGGCTTGGGTTGTATTCACCAGCTGACGGCGAGTTCTTTCATCCCGTAGATGTCGGAGTCTTTGAATTTCAGCTCATCGGGAGGTACCGCCAACTTCAGTCCGGGCAGCCGCCGCGCCAGGGTGGCGAATGCGACCTGCATTTCGACCCGGGCGAGGTTCTGCCCGATGCATTGGTGAACGCCGTAGCCAAAGCCCAAGTGCCCGCGGGTGTTTCGATCGATATCAAAAGTCTCCGGGTCCTCGACGAAGTCGCTGTCCCAATTTCCGGCGGGCAGGTTCATCATGACGAATTCCCCGGCGCGGATCAGTTGCCCGCCGATTGTGAGGTCTTCGGTCGCCACGCGATCGACCTGGCTGTGCACGATGGTGAGATAGCGCATCAGCTCCTCGACGATGTTCGCGACGACGGCGCGATCGTCGGTTTGGCCGAGCCTTGCATAGGTGTCGGGATGCTGCAGCAGCGCAACCGTTCCCAGCGAAATCATGTTGGCGGTGGTCTCGTGTCCGGCCTGCATCATGATCACACTCGTCATGGCCGTGGTCGCGTGATCCAGCTGCCCGATCGCCACGTATTCGGTGACGAGCCGGCTGATCAGGTCGTCGCCAGGATCGCGCTCTTTGCGCTGCACCAACTCCTCGATGTAGGCGTACATTTCACCAAACGCACGCCCCTTCTCCTCGTCGGAGGTTCGGGTGTCCAGCCCAGCACTGGTCTGGCGCTGGAAGAGCCCGAGGTCTTCGGGCGGCACCCCCAGCAGCAGCGCGATCACCATTGACGGCACCGGCAAGCCGAAGTCACGCACCAGGTCGGCCGGTGGGCAGTTGCTGATCATCTCGTCGAGATAGTGGTCGACCAGCTCCTGGATCTGCGGCCGCATCGCTTCGCAACGCCTGAAGGTGAAGTTGCTGGTCAGCATCCGCCGCAACCGATGATGCTCGGGATCGTCAGTCCGCGCGAACATCACCGGGACGTTGTGGTCCGCGTCGGTCGGCATGATTGCCTCCGGAATGGTCTTGGCGGACAGGCGCGGATCCACCAGCGCCGCTCTGATGTCCCGGTAGCGACTCACCACCCAGGCCGGTTGTCCGTGGAACATCGCCCGTCGTAGTCCGGGCTCTTCGCGCCAGTTCGCGAACTCGGCCGGGGGCGCAAGCGGGCAGTGCGCGGCTCGCGGGAGGGGCAGCACAGGAAGCTCTGTGTCAGGGCGGCATGCGGAAGTCTCGAAAGATGTTGACATAACCGTCGTTTCCTATTAAGTGGCAGATGGCTGTCAGTTATAGAGCGTAGAGGTACGGCTTGTTGGCAGTCAACTGTCAGTTAGGCTGTCACGATGAGCGTGGTTGCAGACCGGCCGTTGCGGGCGGACGCGGCGCGCAACGTCGAGCGGATACTGCGCGCGGCGCGGGATGTCTACGGCGAGTTCGGGCCCGATGCACCGATAGAGGCGGTCGCGCGCCGTGCGGGCGTCGGGGAGCGAACCCTCTACCGCAGGTTCCCGACAAAAGCCGAACTGGTCCGGGCCGCCCTGGATCAAAGCATCGCCGAGGATCTCACGCCGGTGATCGACAGTGCCCGCCGCACCGACGACCCGCTACGCGGTCTCACCGAACTGATTGAAGCGGCGATCTCGCTGGGGGCCCGCGAACACAACCTGCTGTCCGCCGCGCACCGGGCCGGGTCGCTCACCTCCGACATCTCGGTTTCACTCAACGAGGCGCTCGACGACCTGGTCCGCGAAGGTCAGCGGGTCGGCCGGATCCGTAGCGACCTCGTCGCCGATGACCTGCCTCGACTGGTCGCGATGCTGTATAGCGTGCTGTCAACGATGGACGCGCACAGCGATGGCTGGCGACGCTACGTCGCCCTCGTCGTGGATGCGATATCGACCATTGAACGACAGCCGTTGCCTCCGGCCGCTGCCTTGCGTTACACCATGGAGCCGAATAGCTGGCCGCTGTAAGCGGTTTAGTTGATGGTCACCCCTGCATCGACCTTGAACTGCAGCCCCGTCACATATCTCGCCTCGTCCGATAGCAAGAACAGCACCGCGTTGCTGACGTCGGCGGGCTCGACGGCCGGCGTGGGCATCGCGTTGACAAAGATCGGGATCAGGTCGGACCGTTGCTCACCCAGGAGGGGTCCGAACGACGGCGGAACCATGCCGGTGGGCACACCGGTGGGAAGCACGGTGTTGACGCGCACGTTCTGTGCGGCCAGTTCGTTGGCCAAAGCCAAAGTCAGGCCGACGACGCCATACTTCGCCGCCGTGTAGGGCGTCTGCAGCGGAAAGCCTTTAATGGCACCGGCCGAGCTGACGTTCACCAGGCTGCCGCCTCCCTGGTCGAGCAGATGGGGAATCGCGGCCGCGCAGGTGTTCCACACTCCGATGAGGTTCACGTCAACCACGGTGCGCCACTGATCGCCAGTTGTCCTGTCCCATGGCGCCACGGTTAGCACACCGGCGTTGGCCACCGCACCATCCAGACCACCCAGCTCGCCGGCCCCTTCGTCGACAGCCGCGCGCAGCTGTTCCTCGTCGCGGACGTCGACGACGTAGCTCAGGCAGCGGCGGCCGAAATCGCTGACCATTTTCACCGTTTCGTCGAGCTCTTCCTTTGTGGCCATGGGGTATTCGACCTGCGGCAGGGACTGGCATATGTCGACCAGGATGAGGTCAGCCCCTTCCTCGGCAAGCCGCAGCGCGTGGCTGCGTCCCATACCGCGGGCCGCGCCGGTGATCAGTACACGTTTACCGGCAACGCGTCCCGACGGCGAGGTCGTCATGTCTTGTGGGTGCACCTAACGCTCGTTCCATATCAGGCCGCGCATCGTGGCGGATTGGGGAATGTCCTCCACGGAGATCAGCCCTCTGGGCGCACGGCACACCCAGTCGATCGCATTGACCGCCCGGGCCGCAGTCGAAATACAGCCGGCCTCAGTGGAATCAAAAAGGGGATGGGAGACGTGTGTGTTGATTTCCACCCGCGGTTCACCCTCCACGACAACACGGTGTACACCGGTGTGACCCTCGGGTGGGAATTCCCAGTCGGGCGCTGCCGCCTGAGTGAGCCTGGTGACGTGTTCGAGGGTGATGACCGGTTTGCCGTCGCGGACGCCCTCGGTGGCGAACCGGACCGCCGCCATCTGGCCGGGGTGGACCGTCATCATCGTGCAGTCAATGCGCTCGGGCGTGAACCAGCGTTCGGTGCGCTGGCGAACCTCGTCGAGTTTGATGTCGAGGTTGTCCGCAAGACTACGCACCTGACCGCCCCACATCGACACGATTACCCCGGGCAGGAACATCATCGCCGGGTCATCGTCGGCGGTAGTTCCGAATCCCATTGCAGCGCCGGTAAACTCGGCGTCATCGTAGTTTCCGTAGTCGAAGATCTCCTGCACGGTGATCGACGAAACGCGGGTAGTCAGGCTGACCGCCGAGTGCACCAATGTGTCGCCGGAGAAGCCCGGGTCGATGCCGTTGACGTAAAGCGAGGCGTTGCCTGCCGCGCAGGCGCGCTCCAAAGGCACCCGCAGCCAGTCTTCGGCGTGGTGGGGTGTGACGAGCCAGACCATCGATGTGCCGACGACGTTGGTGCCCACCGCGAGAAATGTGGCCATCTGCTCAATGGCCTCCATCGGCCGGGTCTCCCCTTGAGACGTGTACACGACGGCGTCGGCGCCGAGTCCCACCAGCGCCTCGACGTCGTCGGTGGCCACGATGCCGGTCGGTTCGTCAAGGCCGCAAAGCTGCGCCGCATCCCGACCGATCTTTTCGGCGCTGGCGGCATGGACCCCAACCAGCTCAAGATCTGGCCTTCCGATGATGGCGCGCAACGAATGCCGGCCTACGTTGCCGGTGGAGAATTGGATCACTCTGCGCATCGGTGCCCTCGCCCTTCTCGGATCGGTTTTGCCAAGAGTAAGCCGGGTCCAGGTCAGTAGTCGGGTATGGGCAGCGGCGAATTGTTCGAGTCGATGCCGCCGTCGACGTGGAAAGTCGCGTTGGTCGCGTAACAGTCGCGCGTGCACAGATACACCGCGAGCCGTCCGAGATCCTCGACATCGCCGAGGCGATGCAGCGGCGTGGCCTCTTTCATCTTCTCCAAAGATCCCGGCATCAAGTCCAGACTGCCCCGCAGACCATCTGTGGCGAACGAACCGAGCGCGATGGCGTTGACGCGGATCTTCGGTGCGAGTTCTTGCGCCATGGCGCGGGTGAGCGCCTCGAGGCCACCCTTGGCGACGCAATAGGCGGTCAGCGCTCGAATGCCGAAGCGGGCTGAGCCCGACGAGATGTTGATGATGGAACCGTTTCCGGCGCTGAGCATGTGCGGGGCGACGAGTTGACTCATGATGAACGCGGAGGTCACACACCAGTCGAAAGTGTGGCGGAAATCTTCGTCGGTGATGTCCAGAAACCGCGCGTACGTGGAGCCGCCGACATTGTTGACGAGAATGTCGATTCGGCCGAAACGCTCCATGGCCGTGTTCACGACGCGCTCGCCGTCCGGACGACTCATGGCGTCCGCGACGAGCGCAAGACCCTTACCGCCCAGCCGCTCGACGTCCTCGATTGACTTAACGATCTCGGATTCGGTGCGTGCGGTGCCGACAACCGTGGCGCCCGCCTCCGCCAACACTCGAGCAATGCCCGCCCCGACACCACGCCCGGCGCCCGTGACGATCGCGACCTGTCCATCCAGCCGGAACTGTTCCAACGCCATGCCGGACTCCTTCGATCGTGCGCGGCGTGTGCGCCGTTCAATCTATGAACGTTGCTGACTAAAGTCAATGAACGTGCTGGCCAGATATCCGTAGCTTCGGGGATGGTCCAACAATGATCAAGCTATGCAAGCCTTTCTGGCCGGGACACGGCATACTGGCCTAGTTAGCCTCGAAGCTCTTTGCATGAGTCACGTCAACGGTGAGGAAAGAAATGGCTGTGGCGGACCGGCTGTCGGCGCGAGAAGCGAAGCGCCTGCAGACGAGGGAGCGATTGATGGGCGCCGCCATCGCGGAGTTCGCCCGCGGTGGGATGGCCGAGGCCGACATCGGTGCCATCGTGGCTGCGGCGGGAGTCGCCCACGGGACCTTCTTTTTCCACTTCCCCACCAAGGAGCATGTGCTGCTGGAATTGGAGCGCCGCGAAGAGAACCGCATAGCCAAGCAGTTCGCGCAATTCGTGAAGTCCAAGCACGATCTCGTTTCCGCGTTGAACGAGGCGGTCCGCTTGGTGGTCGGATTGGAGCGCCGACTGGGCGACCAGCTCTTCAATGACTTTCTGGCGCTGCACTTCTCCCAAACTCGTCCGCAGACCGAAGACGGCGGGGATCACCCTTTGATCGTCTTGGTCGCCCAGCAAATAGCGCAAGCTCAAGAACGCGGCGAGGCGGACCGGCACGTCAATCCGATGAACAGTGCGGTTTTCTTCTTGCTGGGTCTCTACGCCCTATTGGTCACCACCAATCATTGGCCGACCGGCCACACCCTGCTCGAAGACTACGTCGCAAGGACATTGCGAAGCTTGCAGCCTTAACGGACCACGCCGAGCAACGGCACCAACCCGAGCTCCTTGTGTGTCAGGAACCCCGGCGCAGCCTCACACACGGCCGGAACGGTGTTCGCCGGCCCCATCGCAGTCCAGGTGTAGCCGGGCTTGGGGTAATTGCCCTGCGGATCCGCCGGCGCCTGCAGGATCAGCTCGGTGGGTTCATCGCCCTCGATCACGATGCGGTAGTGATAGTGTCCGCCCCAATCCGGTTGCGGCTCAATGGCATCGTATTCATCCATGGTGTACATCTCGTGGAAGGTGATGAGGGGCTTGTCGTCGACCCACGTCGTCCACTTGTGATGCTGCGAGGCGACGGTGCCTTTCTTGATCGTGCCCTTGAAGCCCGGCATGTCGCTGGAAGGCCCTCCTTCGTAGGGGATGTCGCGAGTCGCCCTTCCCAGCTCGACGTCCGTCGTGTATTTGTCGACCGTCTTGCCGAAGCCGTCGACCACCATGGCCATTGATTGGGCGAACAGCGGCCAGGCGTTGCCGAGCAGGTTCGGGCCGGCCATGAACTCTTCGGGGTCGCTCCCCATCCCCATCTCGTGCAGGTACTTCAGAGTGTCCTTGCCGAAATTCACCACCTCGTAGATGTGGATGGCGTCGATTCGGCTGACGATCCGGGCCAGCGTCAGGACAAGCAGGTCTCCCGCGAATCCGGGGTTGACCCCACCCGCGTGGAACGACGTTCCGCCCTCGTGGCAGGCCGCGTCGATCTTATCGATGTCCGCGTTGCTGTGTTCGGTTCGGTACCACCACGCCCCGCCCGAGGCGACCACGTTCTTCCTGCCACGCAGCAGGCGGCAGACCTCGTCGGGGTCGGACCACAGCGGCGCGTAGAACACGCAATCGGCGTCAAGGGCTTCGATGGCCGCCTTGTCGGTAGTAGCGAGCACACCGATCGGTGCCGTACCGACGAGCTCGCCGGCATCTTTGCCCACCTTCTCCGGGCGGTTACAGAGCACACCGACCACCTCGAAGGCAGGGTTATGGGCGAAATGGCGGAGCGCTACCGTCCCGACATTGCCGATGCCCCACTGGATGACTCGATACTTCTTCTCGGCCGGCGGCTTCGGCGTCATTGCGGCTCCTTTGCATGCACCGACTGCGCGATGACCAATTCTTCGCCGACGGCACACCGGGCCGGAACGGATGAGCGCTCGCTGAGCGTAGGCATCCCGTGAACGGTGTGTCAACGATGGATAACTGACTTTTGTCAGTAGGATGGTCGCGGTGGTGCGCACCAAGCGCGAGGGAGTCATGCACCATTCCTGGCGTTGTGCCACGCAATATCAGCGTGATGCGGCGCTCCGCAGCTGGTGCGCCACAACTTTGCCAGCCCGTTCCGCAGGCACTTTTTCTGACTAAGGTCAGCTGTTATAGTGCACGAGCCGATCCAATCAGCGCCGATGACTGGGAGGGCTCGTGAATCTGCCGAAGCTGCACCAGCGCGATGCGGGCATTGGCGCAGCCGACCTGCCAACGGGCTCTGCCCCACCGAGCCTGACAATCGACGAGCACATGGAACGGTCGCAACTCGCGCAGCGAAGCGCCGACAAATGGCTTATCTCCGGCAGTCTCCTGATCGGCACCGCGGCCCTAGGCATCTTCGGGTTGCCGCTTTTTCTTTGGGGAGTTCGGTTGCTGCGCCGGGCCCAGCGTGATGGCCTGTCCGTTCGGCCGATACTGGTCACCTTGCTCGGTTATCTCGTCATCATCGACGCCGCCATCAACACCGTCGGATGGGCGCTTGACCTGGTAGCGAACCACACGCTGCTGGCTCGCGTGCTGCTCAACGGGTGGGGCAACATGTTCGATGCCGGCTACTTCTGGCACTACAACGAGCTGTGGGTCGGCGGCGCGGCCGGCCCCGGCGAAAAAGCCTGGGAGGTCGGCCTCATCCTGACCGTCTTCACCATGCGCATTGCCGCGGCCATCGGGTTCCTGCAGATGAAACGCTGGGGCCATCAGTGGATGGTCGTCACCTGTTGGATGGGCGTGGTGATCTGGATCGGCTACGTCTTCAACATGACAATGTTCGCCGACGTGCGCTTCGCAGGCGTCGTGCTGCCGGTCGTCGGTTGGTGGCTCTACGACATCTTCTACATCACCCCGTTCCTTGCCATCCCCTATCTACACACTGTCAACCGCGAGCTCTTCTCCGACTGAACCCAGTTGTCACAAGGTAGTTTTCGAGAACTCAGCATGCATCACATGACTACGTCACCGAGGAGGCCAAATCATGGGCTATCTGTGGGAGATCCTTCGCTATGTCGCCGCGTGGGGCGGCACCGGGCTGATCATCTGGTTCTGGTATTGGCTCTTCTCCAACATCGGCACGTTCTGAAAAGCAGGATGAGCAGCAGGACCACGCGGTTTTCAACCAATGGCTGACCGTACCGATGCTCATGCGACGGCGCTTGAACGGAGTTGCTCCGTGACGGCGGTTGCGCTCAGCGAGCAGCGTCGCGAAGGCGCCCGGCTCGTCACCGGCGATCGGCGCGGCTTCGGTGTGAACGCAGCGCTCACGTTCGTCCATGTCCCCTACCCCGCCCCCGATCTATCCACGTTCGACTGGACGCGCAGAGCCCTGACATGCGGTGTGGCCCTGCAATGTTCGCCATCAAAAGAACGCATAACCGGATATCGATTGAACGAGCTATCCGCTCGCGAACTGCGTGCGCTCATGCTCGTCGAGGCCGGTGTCGCCATCGGCTGGATAGCATCGCGGTGGCCGGGCCTGTTGCCCGAAGTTCGACGGCTACTCCCGGACATCCACGCCGAAGCCGCTGACATGGCAGGCGCGGAGCTGCTTAACCGTGCAATCGCGTTGGCGGCCACCGGCCACGCACTGACGGTCCATCCGCTGCTGGGCACCTTGCCGCTGGCGTACACCACACCGCAGGGACTCGCCGACAAGTTGCGACGCAGCTTTGGCCGGATGCCGTGGACTACAACGCAGAAACGACTTCCACGGCCGTACTCGGTTCCCGTCGGCGGCGATGGGGGCGTCCGCAATCCCAACCTGCCGCCGCCGAGCCGGCCCCAGGACAGCGATTCCGACGTTGCACCCGAACACCGGCCCGGGATTCCCTATCCCGAGTGGAACATGTGGACGCAGCGATTCATCCGGGACCACGTCGCCGTTGTCGAGCATGCCGACTGCTGGCGCACCCGCCGTCCGGTGCCGGTGTCCGTCGATGTGCGCAAGTGGTTCGAAGAACATACCCATCGCGCGATGACAAACCGCCAAGAAGACGGCTGCGATCTCGATGTCGACCAATACGTCAATCACTACATCGACCTGACGGCGGGCGAGGCCAAGGAGCCGAGGGTATTTCGCGACTTGCTGCCCAGCAACCGCGACGTCACCACGGCGTTGCTGCTCGACGGAAGTTCGTCGTTGGGGGTACACGGCGGTCGAATTTTCCAGCTGGAACTGGCATGTGCCGATGCGTTATCGCGTGCTATGACGGTGGCGCGCGAGCGTCATGGTGTTTTCATTTTTACCGGCAACACTCGTCATCGGGTCGAAGTGCGGTGTCTGAAGGACTTCGAGGATCGCCGGCTCGTGTCGCCGAGCGGGCTGGGCCTGTCCACCCGCGGATACACCAGACTCGGTGCGCCGCTTCGCCATTTGACGGGCCGACTGCTGGCGCAGCCCTCCGAGCGACGCCTGCTGATCGTCATCGGTGACGGGCTTATCTCCGATGAAGGATACGAAGGCCGTTACGCCTGGGCCGACGCCGCGCACGCCGTCGAGGAGGCCAACGAGGCCGGTGTCTCGATCTACTACGTGGGCGTCGGACCGACCCGAGTCGATCCCCTTCCCGAGGTTTTCGGACCTCGCCGGTCCCAGCGAATCCGGCGCCTAGAGGAGCTGCCGCGGGTATTGGCTCACGTCCATCGCGAACTGGTCGCCGTCTGAATGCCGACCATCTGAGGAAGAAATGACCACCGACACATACTTCGCAATCGGCAACGAGGTTCAGCTGTTCGAGCAGGCCTTTCACCGCCGTATCCCGGTGATGCTCACGGGTCCCACCGGGTGCGGCAAGACACGATTCGTCGAGCACATGGGCTCACTGTTGCAACGGCCCGTGGTCACCGTCAGTTGCCACGACGATCTCACCAGCGCGGATCTCGTCGGCCGCTTCATGGTGACCGGCGGCGATGTGGTGTGGACCGATGGCCCGCTGACCCGGGCCGTCAAGGCCGGGGCGATCTGCTACCTCGATGAAGTCGTCGAGGCGCGCCACGACTCGTTGGCGATCCTGCATTCGCTCACCGATCACCGACGGTCGCTGTACCTCGACCGTGCCGGCGAGGTGGTGAAAGCACCCGAGACGTTCATGCTGGTTTGTTCGTACAACCCGGCCTACCGCAGTTCGCTCAAGGAGCTCAAACCCTCTTTCCGCCAGCGGTTTGTCACCCTCGCGATGCGGTATCTGCCGCCCGACCGCGAGGCCGAAGTGATCGTCGCCGAATCCGGAGTTCCCCTGGCCACCGCCCGGCGGCTGGTCGGGTGCGCGGTCGCGATCCGCACTGCCGACGAAGCCTTTCATTTCGAGCCGCCGTCGACGCGGGTGCTGGTCACGGCCGCTCAGTTGATCGCCGCCGGCGCAACCGAATTGGATGCGGCCGATGCGTGCATACTCGCGCCGCTGAGTACCGACGGCGCCGTCACCGACGGTCTACGTGAAGTCGCGGCGGCCAGCCTGGCCGCCCCGAACGCATTGGACGCCTCGAGCAGTTCGCCCTAGAAAGGAGCAACCGGCATGGACCGACAGGAGCAGAAGCGTAAGAGGGCGCTCATCGTCTTCCAAATATTCATCTACGGCTACCTACTGGTGATGTTCGGCATCCAGCTCTACATGTCGTTCGCCCGGGGGTGGTGGGATCTGTGAACCTTCCTCTGCTCAAACGGCATTCGGCGGGAGCGTCGGCCCGCACCGACGGGTCGGTCGGCCTCGAGGATCACCACGACGAATCCCGCCAAGCTCAGCGCCGCGCCGATAAGTGGATGATCGCCGGCGCCGCCCTGATGGGCATGTGGGCTCCCGGGCTGATCGGGTTCCCCATTTTCATGCGGGGGGTGTGGCTGCAGCGCAATGCACTGCGCGCCGGCTTGTCGGTGCGGCCCATGATCGTGACTTTGATCGGATATCTCGTCCTGATCGACGGGATGCTCAACAGTCTGGGCTGGGCCCTGGACCTCGTCGCCAACCACACGTTGATCAACCGCGTGCTGATGGTCGGGTGGGGCAACATGTTCGACGCCGGCTATTTCTGGCATTACAACGAGCTTTGGATCGGTGGAGCGGCCGGGCCGGGCGAGAAAGCCTATGTGGCGGGCTTGATCCTCACGGTTTTCTCGATGCGGGTGGCCGCGGCAATCGGATTCTTGCAGATGAAGCGGTGGGGTCATCAATGGATGGTCGTCACCTGCTGGATGGGCGTGGTGATCTGGTCGGCATATGTGTTCAACATGACCATGTTCGCCGACGTGCGCTACGCCGGAGTTGTATTCCCAGTCGTCGGCTGGTGGCTCTACGACATCTTCTACATCACCCCGTTCCTCGCCATCCCGTATCTGCACACCGTCAATCGCGAAATCTTCTCCGACTAGAAGGAGCAGGGCCATGACTAGTCCTTCTGCACCGTCAACCACCGAAGACAAAGACCCGACCGCCGATCTCGAACCGGGGACAACGCCGTACTACGCGCGGATGCACAAATGGATCAAACGGGCCGTTCTGGTGTGCCTCGTCGCCCTGGTCATCGAAGGCGCATTCACCCTGCCTTTCATGGCGGTTTACTACGGTTACCCCACACTCAGCCTCACCGAAATCTGCAGTGAGCTGCTGAAGATTCGATACTCGAACGACACGTTGGAGTGCAAGTACCCGTACCCGCCGTTCGGACCGCCAGAGGGCGCCGAAGGCAAGGCCACCGCGCAGGACGTATGGGGAATCCAGCCGATACCCAAATATCATCGCCTCGGGTTCCGCGAACTCGTCCGGATTCACAACGAGCGGCTCGCCCGGAAGGCTGCCGCGCAGCAACACCCGGCGCCGCACCCATAAACTGGCCCCAGCGTCGACTTGTTGCGCGAATTATCGTGTTTCGGCCCAACAGCCCGACGTTGGGCCTCCAGATCAGGCTTCGATCACCCGGATCTCGCCCGTGGTCCCGTCAACCTCGACGAGCGCGCCCGGCGGCAGCGAGCGCGTAGCCCCCTGGGCGTCCACCACACACGGGAAGCCGAATTCGCGGGCCACCACCGCCGCGTGTGACATCGGACCGCCGAGCTCGGTCACCACGGCCGCGGCGTAGCAGAACGCGGCGGTATAGCCGACGTCGGTGACCTCGGCGACGAGAATCTCGCCGGGTTGCAGGTCGTCGATGGTCTCGGGCCGCACGATCCGGACCCGACCGCGGACCCGTCCCCCGCACACACCGACTCCGCGCAAGGTGTCGCCGCTGGTGAGCGCGGGCGACGTGGTGGCGGTCGGCTGCCAGGCCCCGCTGAACACCGTCGGCGGAACGACGCCGGCCAGCCGGCGCTGTTCGGCCCGCCGCTGAGCCACCAGCTTGGCGACTTCCGCTGGGAGACGCTCGATTTCCTGCAGCTCGTCGACCAACAGATAGAACACGTCGTCGGCGGTGTCGAGGATTGAGGCGTCGACCAACCTGCGCCCGTACTCCCGCAGCAGGCTACGCAGCACCCAGTTGGCGCGCACCACTTTGTCGCGGCGAACTTCGCGGTCGCGCAGCTGTCGCACGGCCAGGGCCGCGACGGGCTTGGCGTGCAACGGAATCGCCGCGTGCACCGGTTGCGGCGCGGGCGGCGCGGTCAGGGTCTTGGCCACCATCCGGATCAGCAGCTCCGGATCGTCGGCGTAACTCGTCGACAACATCTCGAGCTCCGCCGGGCCACGGTGGCCGATCAGCGCCAGCTCGGCCAGCAGTGCGGCATGGAATGCCGGCGCCTTGCCGGCCAAAACGTCCAGGCGCTTGCCGGGTTCGGTCAGCACGCGGGTCACGTAGGGATCGCGACGCGCCGCCTCGACCAGCCGCTGCATCGCCTCCACCGACCGGGCGCTGACCAATTCGGGGCCGGCCGGCGGGGCGGTTTGTCTGCCGCACAATCCTCGCAGCAACACGTTGAACGCCGCGCACAGCATGAACGACCCGGAGGCCAGCACCCAGCCTTGCACCACGTGGTCGCGGGCCAGCAGGATCAGGCTGAGCAGCCGGCGATCGTCGAGCCGGCCGAGGTCCCCGTCTGCGAGCCGCTCCAGCCGATCGACATCGGCGACGAAGGCTTCGGTGTCGCGGGACGAACCGGCGCTCAAGCCGACCAGGTTGACACCGAACACCCCGATGTTGCGCAGCGTCCGCAATTGCCTTCGGGCGCGGCCGGATTCCGACGGGGGACGCTCCTCGCCGAAGACCGGCAGGGACGCCATGCTGGGCCCGAAGAAGCCGCTGCTGCTGACGATCGTCGCCGGCTTGGCGAACGGCACGGTCTCGGCCATGAAATGCGCCGACGTAATCGCACCGTACAACCGGTGCGCGAACACCGCGACGGTTCGCATCGCGATTTCCCGCTGGATGATCCCGCCCGGTCGCAACCGTTCGGCGATGGCGACGCCGCCGGCCCGCAGGCCGCGCACCGTCACCGACGCCGACGACGGCGAGAACGGGCCGGGCAGCGCCTCGGACAGATTGGTGGCCAGGTAGGTCGGGAAGCGCGGGTCGATGGGCGTGTCGAATTCGCCGTTAACCCCTTCCGGCCCTGCCAGTCTCGGCACCACTCCGTCATCGGCGGGAGCGTCGACGGCGGGGAGATCCTGAATGGCGGCCAGCCGCCACGGCAGCGCAATCACCCTCCGGCCGAGGGTGACCCGGCCGCGGACCGCCAACGCGAAGTCTTCGACGCATTCCGCCGCGGTCCAGCCCGGTTGGAATCCCCACTCGTCGCGCAGCCGTGAGGTGTCCATCAACGGCGCGCGCTGCACCAGTTGCAGTTCGGCGAGCGGCGTCGACCCGGGCATCGGCACGATGGGGCGCCCGAGTGCGGCCGCGATCTGACGAAACGTCGGTGCGCCTTGCGCTGCGAGGTTGACCGGGCCGACAGGGATGTCGGAGTCCAGGATCGCGCGCGCCAGCAACCGAAGCGCGTCGTCGACGTGGATCACCTGCACGCGCCGATCGGCGCCGTCCCTGGGAAACACGGGCAGCGCCAGCGCCCGGCGCACCCAGTTGTCGACGCCACGGCCGACGATGAGCGCGCAGCGGATCACGGCCGACTCCACGTCGGCGGCAGCCAGCATCTCCTCGGCGCGGGCCCGGTGCCGGCCCTCGGCGGACTCGGGAGTTATCGCGTCCGATTCGGCCTTCGGGTGGTCTCCCCCGCCGTAGACGTGTGCCGACGACGGAAAGACGATGCGCCGGGCTCCGGTTTCGACCATCGCCTCGAGGACACTGAGCGTGCCCCCGATGCTCACCTCGTGGCCGTCCGGCGCCCAGGCGCAATGCGCAACGGCGTCGGCCCCTGCGACGCAGCGCCGGACCGCGGCGGCGTCCCGGATATCGGCCGCGACGAATTCCGCCGCGCTGGACCAGCTTTCGGGCCGCTGACGGGCGATGCCGACGACGTCGTGGCCCTGGCTGAGCAACCGGGCGGCGAGGCCGCGGCCCAGTACACCGCTGGCCCCGGTGACCGCGATCCTCACTGATTGACCTCGCTAGCGCTCGACATCACTCGTCGTCATCCAGCAATGCCGAGTTGACCAGGTCGTCGAGATCCATGTCGGCAATGTCTTTTTCGCTTCCCGCCGCGGGGACCGCCGCCTGCCGGCCGCCCTCACCCTCGTTTGCCAACGCAAGCAAGAGCTCCAAGACCCCGGCCTGCCGAAGGCGCTTGACCGGGATCGACCCGACGACGCGCTGGATTTCGGCTTCCCCGGGCGCGGCGGCCGGGGCCAGCTGGTCCGACGCGCCGACGAGTTCGCGGTGCATGTAGCCGGCCAGGGCGGCGGAGTTCGGGTAGTCGAAGATCAGCGTCGGTGAAAGCGGCAGGCCGGTCGCGGATTTGAGCCGGTTGCGCATCTCGACCGCGGTCAGCGAATCGAAGCCCAGCTCCTGGAACGCCCTGTCCGGGTCGATGGCCTCCGGGCTGCCGCTGCCCAAGACCGTCGCGATGTTGGAACGCACCAAGTCCAGCAGTATCGCCTGTTGCTCGTCCTCGGCCAGGCCTTCGAGGCGTTGCAGCAGCGCCGATTTGGACTTCGCGGCGGCCAGCGAATCGTCGACCTGGCGCCGGGTGGGCGCGTTGATCAAGTCGACGAACATCGGCGGCAAGGTGCCCCCGTCGAACTTGACCCGCAGTGCCGCGAAGTCGATGTGGGCGGGCAGCATGAACGGTTCGTCGACGATCATCGCGGTGTCGAGGAGTTGAAGGGCTTCGTCGGAGGACATCGCCACGATGCCGTCGCGGGCGAACCGGGCGAAGTCGACGGTGGCCAGTCCGCCGGTCATGGAGCTGGCCTGATCCCACAGACCCCACGCCACAGAGACTGCCGGCAACCCATGGGCCCGCCGGTGCACGGCCAACCCATCCAGGAACGAGTTGGCCGCGGCGTAGTTGCCCTGGCCCGACGAGCCCACCAGCCCGGCCATCGACGAAAACATCACGAACGCAGACACATCCAGATCGCGGGTCACCTCGTGCAGGTTCCAGGCTGCATTCACCTTGGACCGCAACACCGCATCCATGCGCTCGGGGGTCAGCGACATCACCACCGCGTCGTCCAGCGCACCCGCGGCCTGAATCACCGCCGACAGCGGACGCTGCACCGGGATATCGGCGACCACCTTGGCCAACGCCTCCCGGTCGGCGGCGTCACAGGCCACCACCTGCACCGCGGCGCCGGCCGCGGTGAGTTCGGCCGTCAATTCCGCGGCCCCCGGCGCGTCGGGGCCGCGGCGGCTGAGCAGCAACAGGTTCCGGACCCCGTGCCGGGCCACCACGTGACGCGCCAGCGCCGAACCGGCCATCCCGGTGCCGCCCGTGATCAGCACCGTGCCCGCACCCAGCCAGCCACCCGGCGCCGTAGGAAGGGTCATCACAACCTTGCCGACGTGGCGGGCCTGGCTCAGGTACCGCAACGCGGCGGGCGCGCGCCGCACGTCAAAGGTGGTGACCGGCAACGGCCGCAGCACCTCCTCGCCGAAGAGCCCGGCCAACTCGGCAAGCATCTGCTGAATGCGGTCCGGCCCGGCTTCGAAGAGATCGAAGGCGCGGTAGCGCACACCCGGATATTCCGCCGCGATCGCATCGGCATCGCGGATGTCGGTCTTGCCCATCTCCAGGAACACCCCGCCGGGGGCGACGAGGCGCAGCGACGCATCGACGAATTCCCCGGCCAGCGAATCCAGCACCACGTCAAACCCGTGGCCGCCGGTGACGGCGCGGAACTTGTCCTCGAACTCGCAACTGCGCGAATCGGCGATGTGGTCCTCGTCAAAGCCCATGGCGCGCAGGGTGTTCCACTTGCCATGGCTGGCCGTGGCGAAAACCTCCAAGCCGAAATGCCGGGCCAACTGCACCGCAGCCATGCCTACCCCGCCGGCGGCGGCGTGCACCAACACCCGCTGCCCCGGCTTGACGCGGGCCAAGTCGACCAGCGCGTAGAACGCGGTGGCGAACACCACCGAGGTGGTGGCCGCGGCGGTGTGCGACCACCCGACCGGCACCTTGACCAGCAGCCGCTCGTCCGTGCAGGCGACGGTGCCGGTGCCCTCCGGGAACAGGCCCATGACCCGGTCGCCCACCGCGAAACGGCCGTCCTCCGTGGCACATTCGATGACGACGCCGGAGGCTTCGACGCCCATCACCGCGTCGGGGTCGGGATAGAGACCCAGGGCGATCATGACGTCACGGAAGTTGGCGGCGATCGCCGACAAGGCGACCCGGACCTGGCCCGGACCCAACGGCGCGTCGGCGTTCGGGATGCGCTCCAACCGCAGGTTCTCGAAGGTCCCGTGGCTGCTCATGCCCAACCGCCACGGTCCCTCGCCCGGCGGCACCAGGACGGCACTCACGGCGCGGCTGCCATGCACCCGGGCGGTGTACGCCGTCCCGTCGCGCAGCACCACCTGTGGCTCCCCGACCGCCAACGCCGCCGCTATCGCGTCATCGTCGAGGGGGACATCGGTGTCCGCGAGCACGATCCGGCCGGGGTGCTCGGTCTGCGCCGAGCGCACCAGCCCCCAGACCGCCGCGCCGGCCAAATCGGTGACGTCCTCCCCCGGCAGCGCCGCCGCACCGTGGGTCGACACCACCAGCGTCGCCGACCCGTCGCGCGCCAGCCAGGACTGCAGCACCTCCAGCACCGAACGCGTGGCCGCACGCACGCCCGAGACGACGTCACCCATCACGGGCGCGGACTCGAAGAGCATCGCGCCGGGCTCGACGTCTGCGGATTCCGTTGTGCCCCAACGCTGCACCAGCACAGGCTGAACGGCGGCCGACGGCTGTGCGGACCAGATAACCTCGAAGAGCCGGTCCGGACCCGCGTTGGACACCGCGGCCAGCAGCTGCCGGTCGCTCACCGGCCGCGCCACCATCGACGACACCGACAGCACCGGCAGACCCAAGCCGTCGGCCAGCTCAATCGATACCGCCGGACTCCCCGCCGGACCCGTCCGCACGATCCGGGCGCGCACGGCCGACGCACCGGCCGCATGCAACGACACGCCCTGCCAGGAGAACGGCACCAGCACCGAACCCTCGGCGAGCTCACCGTCATCGGATGCCAAGATCACCGCGTGCAACGCGGCGTCCAGCATCACCGGGTGGACGCCGAACCCGGCCACCGAGACCCCGGCGTCGGCGGGCAACGCCACCTCGGCGAACACCTCGTCACCGCGGCGCCACATCGAGGTCAGGCCCCGGAACGCTGGCCCGTACCGGTACCCGCGTTCGGCCAGCCGCTCATACCCGTCGCCCACGTCCACCGGGACCGCGCCGACCGGCGGCCATGCCGACAGCTCCGCGCTCGGCTCGACCGAACCCGCGCTGAGCACTCCCTCGGCGTGCAACAGCCAGCCGGATCCGGTCTCGGCGCGCGAAAACACCGACACCGCACGGGCGCCGGCGTCGTCCGGGCCGCCGACGACGACCTGCACCGCCACCGAACCCGCGGTGGGCAGCACCAGCGGCGCCGCCAAGTTCAATTCGTCGACGACCCCGCAGCCCACCTCGTCGCCGGCGCGGATGGCCAACTCGACGAACCCCGCGCCCGGGAACAGCACGACGCCCCCGACGGCGTGATCGGCCAGCCAGGCCTGCGTGGCGGGCGACAACCGGCCCGTCAGCACCACCCCACCCGTGGCCGGCAGCTCCACCACTGCGCCGAGCAGGGCGTGCTCGCTGGCTTGCAGTCCCAGGCCGGCGGCGTCGGCGGGGGCGCCGTCGGCGGCCAGCCAAAACCTGCGCCGCTCAAATGCATACGTGGGCAGTTCCACCAGGTTGGCCTGGCCCAGCGCGGCGCGCCAGTTCACATCCATGCCGGTGACGAACCCTTGCGCGACCACGTTGAGCAGCGTCGCCGGCTCGGGCCGGTCCTTGCGCAGCGCCGAAGTGGTGACCACGGGGGTATCGGGTAGCGACTCTTCGATCGACGCCGTCAGGCCGCCGCTCGGACCGACTTCCAGGAAACGCGTAACTCCGGCCGAGTGCGCGAAACGTACGCTGTCGGCGAACCGCACCGCTTCGCGGATGTGCCGCTGCCAGTACGCCACCGACGCGAAGTCGTCACCAGCCAGCTGCCCGGTCAGGTTCGACACGAGCGGGATGCTGGGCCGACCAATGGCGAGTCCCGCGGCGACGGTTCCGAATTCGTCAATCATCGGCTCCATCAGCGGCGAGTGGAAGGCGTGGGAGACGGCCAGCCGGTGGATCCGGCGGCCCTCCGCCCGAAGCCGATCGGCGAGCGCGGCGACCGCCTCTTCGGCGCCCGAAATCACCACGGACGCCGGCCCGTTGACGGCTGCGATGCCCACTTCGCCGTCGAGCAGGGGCCGCACTTCCTCTTCGGTGGCCTGCACGGCGACCATCGCCCCGCCCGGCGGGAGCGCCTGCATGAAGCGGCCGCGGGCGGCCACCAGCACCGCGGCGTTCTCCAGCGACAGGACGCCGGCGACATGGGCGGCCGTCAACTCACCGACCGAGTGGCCCATCACGAAGTCGGGTCGCACGCCCCAGGATTCGAGCAGCCGGAACAACGCCACTTCCACCGCGAACAGCGCCGGTTGCGCGAACTCCGTGGTGTTCAGCAAGCTTTCGTCGTGGCCCCACATCACTTCCCGCAAGGGGCGAAGCAGGTGCCGGTCCAGTTCGGCCACGACCGTGTTGAACGCCTCCGCGAATACGGGGTACCCGGCGTGCAATCCCATTCCCATGCCAAGCGATTGGGAACCTTGACCCGGGAAGACGAAGACGGTCTTGCCGCCGGCCGTGGCGGTGCCTTGAATGACCGAACCGCTCAGGTCGGCGGCGGCCAGCCCGTCGAGCCCGGCCAGCAACCGATCGCGATCGTCACCGACGACGACGGCCCGGTGCTCGAAGTTCGACCGGCCCGCCAGGGTCCATGCCACGTCGGCGATGTCCAGATCGCCGTGGCCGCGCACATGATCCGCCAGCCGAGCGGCCTGAGATGCCAACGCGGACGCCGACTTCGCCGACACCACCCAGGGCACCGCCGGCAGCTTGGGACGGTCCACGACACGATCGGACGGGACTGCCTCGATGATCACGTGCGCGTTGGTGCCGCTGATGCCGAACGACGACACCCCGGCCCGGCGAACATGGCCGTTGGCCTGCTCGGGCTTCCAAGGGCGTGCCTCGGTCAACAACGACACGGACCCCGCCGACCAGTCCACATGCGGGCTCGGCTCATCGACATGCAGAGTGGCAGGCAGCGTTTCGTGGCGCATCGCCTGCACCATCTTGATGACACCGGCGACACCGGCGGCGGCCTGCGTGTGACCCATGTTCGACTTGATCGACCCCAGCCAAAGCGGCTCGGCCCGGCCCTGGCCATAAGTGGCCAATAACGCTTGGGCCTCAATGGGATCGCCCAACATGGTGCCGGTGCCGTGGCCCTCCACCACGTCCACGTCGGCCGCGCTCAGCCCGGCATTGGCCAGCGCCGCGCGCACCACCCGCTGCTGCGACGGACCATTGGGCGCGGTCAACCCGTTGGAGGCCCCATCCTGGTTCACCGCGCTGCCGCGCACCACCGCCAACACCGGATGACCCAGCCGCCGCGCATCCGACAACCGCTCCACCACCAGCATGCCGCCGCCCTCGGAGAACCCGGTACCGTCGGCGGCGCCGGCGAATGCCTTGCACCGGCCATCGGCCGAAAGCCCGCGCATGCGGCTGAATTCCACGAAGATGTCAGGGGTGGCGTTGACGGTGACACCGCCGGCCAACGCCAAATCACACTCGCCCGAACGCAGCGACTGCACCGCCATGTGCAACGCCACCAACGACGACGAGCACGCCGTGTCCACCGACACCGCGGGGCCCTCCAGCCCCAGCACATACGAGATCCGGCCCGAGGCTATGCTCGACGACTGCCCGGTCAGCCGGAAGCCTTCCGCGGCAGGTGGGGCCCCTATGCCGTAGCCCTGGGTATACACCCCGGCGAACACCCCGGTGGCGCTGCCCCGCAGCGCGCCGGGTTCAATCCCGGCCCGCTCCAAGGCTTCCCAGGACAGTTCGAGGAACATCCGCTGCTGGGGATCCATCGCCAGCGCCTCGGTGGGCGCGATGCCGAAGAACGCGGGGTCGAAATCCGCCACACCGTCGACGAAACCGCCGGTGCGGGTGTAGCACGTGCCCGGTACGTCGGGATCCGGGTCGTAGAGGTCGGCCAGGTTCCAGCCGCGATCGGTCGGGAATTCGGAGAGCACATCGCGGCCCTCGGTCAGCATGTCCCACAGATCGTCGGGCGACGCCACCCCGCCCGGATAGCGGCACGCCATGCCGACGATCACGATCGGGTCGTCGCCGGTGGCCTGAACGACCGGGGCGGCCGCGATTTCTTGTGGGACACCGGCGAGTTCACCGCGGATGTAGCCGGCCAGTCCGTTCGGCGTCGGGTAGTCGAAGATCAGGGTGGGCGAAAGCGCCAGCCCCGTCGCGGCTTTGAGTCGGTTGCGCATTTCGACCGCGGTGAGCGAGTCGAAGCCCAAGTCCTGGAACGCCTTGTCCGGGTCGATGGCCTCCGGGGCGGTGTTGCCCAGCACAGTGGCGATGTGGGAGCGCACCAGGTCCAGCAGCACGGCGTGCTGTTCGGCTTCGGGCAGACCGTGTAGCCGGTGCGCCAGAGCCGATTTCGACTTGGCGGCCGCCAGCGAGTCGTCGACCTGACGCCGCAACGGCGCGTTGACCAGATCGGTGAACATCGGCGGCACCGCGGCCGCGTTGGCGCGCAGGGTGGCCAGGTCGATGCGGGCGGGCGCCAGGAATGGCTCGTCGAGTATCAACGCGGTGTCGAACAATTCCATCGCCTCGTCCGACGACAACGCCAAGATTCCGTCGCGACCCAGCCGAGCCAGGTCGGCGGCGTCCAGTCCGCCGGTCATGGCGCTGGCCTGATCCCACAGCCCCCACGCCAGCGAGATCGCCGGCAACCCGTGGGCCCGCCGGTGCGCGGCCACCGCGTCCAGGAAGGAGTTGGCCGCGGCGTAGTTGCCCTGGCCGGACGAGCCCACCAGCCCGGCCATCGACGAAAACATCACGAACGCCGACATGTCACGGTCGCGGGTGAGCTCGTGCAGGTTCCACGCGGCATCGACCTTGGCCCGCAACACCGCGTCGACCCGCTCGGGTGACAGTGAGGTGACCAACGCGTCGTCGAGCACACCCGCGGCGTGGATAACCCCGGACAGCGGATGCTGCTCGGGAATGTCGTCAAGCACCGCGGCCAGGGCCGCCCGGTCGGCCGCGTCGCAAGCGACCACCCGCACCTGGGCTCCGGCGGCCTGCAGCTCGGCGACCAGCTCGGCCGACCCGACGGCATCCCGGCCGCGCCGGCTCAGCAACACCAGATTCCGCACACCGTGCTGCGCCACCAGGTGGCGAGCCAGCGTCGAACCGGCCATCCCGGTGCCACCGGTGATCAGCACCGTGCCCGCCGCCAGCCCGCCGCCCGGTAGCGTCATCACGACCTTGCCGATGTGGCGGGCCTGACTCAAATACCGCAACGCCGCGGGGGCGCGTCGCACATCAAACGTCGTCACCGGCAACGGTTGCAGCACACCGGCGTCGAACAGTTCGGCCAGCTCGAGCATCCACTGATGCATGCGCGGACGGCCGGGCTCGAACAGGTCGAAGGCGCGGTAACGCACACCCGGGTACTCCTGGGCGACCACGCCGGGGTCGCGGATGTCGGTTTTGCCCATCTCCAAGAACACCCCGCCGGGGGCCACCAGCCGCAGCGACGCGTCGACAAATTCCCCGGCCAGCGAGTCAAGAACCACATCAAAACCGCGGCCGCCGGTGGCGGTGCGGAACTTGTCCTCGAATTCCAGGCTTCGCGAATCGGAGATGTGGTCGTCGTCTAAACCCATGGCACGCAACGTGTCCCACTTGCCGCGACTGGCCGTCCCGAACACCTCGAGGCCCAGGTGCCGGGCCAACTGCACCGCGGCCATCCCCACCCCACCGGCGGCGGCATGCACGAGCACCCGCTGTCCCGGCTTGACATCGGCCAGGTGCACGAACGCCATGTACGCGGTAGTGAAAACCGCTGAGATGGCGGCGGCTTCGGCGTACGACCAGTCGGACGGCATCGGGAGCAGCAGGCGGACGTCGCCGGGGACGAGGGTGCCGCTGCCGTCGGGGAAGAACCCGTACACCGAATCGCCCACCGCGAACTCGGTGACGCCCGGCCCGACTTCGACCACCACGCCGGCGCCTTCGCCGCCCAGCAGGGCGTCGTGGGTGAACATGCCCAGGGTGATCATGACGTCGCGGAAGTTAGCCGCGATGGCGCGAACCGCAACCCGCACCTGGCCCGGCTGCAGCGGCGCGTCCGCGTTGGGGACCGGCTCCAGCCGCAGGTTCTCGAACGTGCCCGCACTGCTGAGGCCCAGCCGCCACGGCCCGTCGCCCGGCGGCGCCAAGATGCCCTCGACGCCGCGGCTTCCGTGCACCCGGGGGAGGTAAACCTGGCCTCCGCGCACCAGCACCTGCGGCTCACCGGCCGCCACGATGGCGGTCACAAGGGCGGCCCCCGCCGCATCGTCCAGCGGCACATCGGAATCCACCAGCACGATCCGGCCGGGGTGCTCGGTCTGCGCGGAGCGCACCAACCCCCACACCGCGGCGCCCGCCAGGTCGGTGACGTCCTCCCCCACCATCGCCGCCGCGCCGCGGGTGGCCACCACCAGCACGCCCGAATCCCGGTCGGTCAACCAAGACTGCAGGGCGGTCAGCGCACGGTGCGTGCGCTCATAGGTCGCGGAAACCGGATCTCCCTCGGCCGCAACGGATTCGAACACCTCGAAGGAAGGAACGCTTCCGCCACTCGTCGGCGTTTTCGCGCCAGCCGACCAGACCACCTCGAAAAGCCGGTCCGGGCCCGAGCCCGACACCGCCGCCCTCAGCTGACGCTCGCTCACCGAGCGGGCCACCATCGCGGCCACCGACAGCACCGGCAACCCCAACCCGTCGGCCAGCTCGATCGAGACCGCTGGGCTCCCGGCCGGACGACCGGTCGGCGCAATGCGCGCCCGCACCGCCGCCGCACCCGCGGCGTGCAGCGAAACGCCCTGCCACGAGAACGGCAGCAGCACTTCGGTTTCCTGGCCCGCCGAGTCGGCCATCACAACCGCGTGCATCGCCGCGTCGAGCAGCGCCGGGTGCACCCCGAACCCGCCGACACCGCCGGCCGCGTCCGGCAGCCGGACCTCGGCGAACACCTCGTCGCCGCGGACCCACGCCGCGGTCAATCCCTGAAACGCCGGACCGTAGCCGTAGCCGCGGGCGGCCAGCCGCTCGTAGCCGTCGGCCAGATCGACCGCGACCGCGCCCGCCGGCGGCCACACCGACAGGTCCACTCCGGGCTCGACCGGCTGGGAACTCAACGCGCCCTCGGCGTGGCACACCCACGCCGAACCCGCGTCGGCGTCGGCGCGGGAGTAGATCGACACCGCGCGCCGGCGCGTCTCCTCGGCGGGGCCCACCACCACCTGCACCGCAACCGATCCCGACGTCGGCAACGTCAACGGCGCCTGCAACGTCAGCTCGTCGACCACCGAGCATCCGACTTCGTCGCCGGCCCGGATCGCCAGCTCGACAAATCCGGCACCCGGGAACACCAGAACCCCGGACACAGCGTGATCGGCCAGCCAGCCCTGCGCGCCGGGCGACAGCCGGCCCGTCAGCACCACCCCGCCCGAGGCCGGCAGCTCCACCACCGCGCCGAGCAACGCATGCTCGCTGATTCCCAGCCCAAGGCCGGCGGCATCGGCCCCGGCGCCTTCCCCGGACAGCCAAAACCGGCGCCGCTCAAAGGCATACGTCGGCAGCTCCACGAAGCCCGCCCCGCCCACAACGCCACGCCAATCCACGCCGGCGCCCGCCACGAACGCCGCGGCGGCCGACGTCAGGAACCGCTCGAGCCCGCCCTCGTCACGGCCCAGGGTGGGAACGACGATCGGCTCGGCGTCACCCGTGACGCAATCGTTGAAGGTGTCTTCGATCCCGGCGATCAAAGCGGGATGGGGGCTGGCTTCGATGAATGTTCGGTATCCGTGCTCGCAGGCACTGCGCACCGCCTGGTCGAACTGCACGGTCTGCCGGATGTTGCGATACCAGTACGCGGCGTCCAAACCGGCTGTGTCCAACCGGCTTCCGGTCACCGTGGAGAAGAACGCGACACGCGAGGAGCGCGGCTCGATGCCGGCCAGCGCCTCGGCAAGCTCACCGCGAATGGCCTCGACCTCGACCGAATGCGACGCATAGTCCACGTCGATCCGGCGGGTCCGAAGATCCAGGTCTGCGCAGAACCCGACGAGTTCCTCCAGCGCGGCCACCTCACCGGAGACGACCACCGCCGATGGGCCGTTGACGGCGGCGATACTGACCCGATTGCCATAGGGCGCCAGCAATTCCCGCGCCCGCTCGGTGCTGCAGGCGATGGACAGCATGCCGCCGGGGTGGGCCAGCGAACGCAACAACTTGCTGCGCAGCGTGACCACCCGCGCGGCGTCCCGCAACGACAGGGCACCGGCGACATAGGCGGCCGCGATCTCACCTTGCGAATGGCCGATCACCGCATCCGGGCTGACGCCGACCGACTTCCACAGCTCGGCCAGCGACACCATCGTCGCGAAGAGCACCGGCTGCACCACGTCGACGCGATCCAGCCCCGGGGCGCCGGGAGCGCCGCGCAGGACGTCGGTCAGCGACCAGTCCACGAATTCCGCGAAGGCCTCCGCGCACGCCTCGATCTGCTGAGCGAATACCGGTGCGGTGTCGAGCAATTCGATGCCCATGCCCAGCCACTGGGACCCTTGCCCGGGAAACACGAAAACGTTCTTGCCCGCGGGCGCGGCGGTGCCCCGAATGACCGAACCGCCCAGATCGTCGGCGGCCAGTTCATCCAGCCCGGCCAGCAACCGATCCCGGTCGCCGCCGACAACGACGGCCCGATGCTCGAAGTTCGACCGGCCCGCCAGGGTCCATGCCACGTCGGCAATGTCCAGATCGCCGTGGGCGCGAACATGATCCGCCAGCCGAGAGGCCTGAGATGCCAACGCGGACGCCGACTTCGCCGAGATCACCCACGGCACCACCGGCAGCGCCGGGGCGGCGTCGCGCGGCTGGGGCTCGGGGGCGGCCTCGACGATCACGTGGGCGTTGGTGCCGCTGATGCCGAACGACGACACCCCGGCCCGCCGCAACCGACCATCGGCGGACCAGGGACGCGGCTCGGTCAACAACGACACGGACCCCGCCGACCAGTCCACATGCGGGCTGGGCGCATCGACATGCAGTGTGGCAGGCAGCGTTTCGTGGCGCATCGCCTGCACCATCTTGATCACGCCCGCGACACCGGCGGCGGCCTGCGTGTGACCCATGTTCGACTTGATCGACCCCAGCCACAGGGGTGTTCCGGGCTCCGCCCTATCTTGTCCATACGTCGCCAACAACGCCTGGGCCTCAATGGGATCGCCCAACGTGGTGCCGGTGCCGTGGCCCTCCACCACGTCCACATCGGCCGCGCTCAGCCCGGCATTGGCCAGCGCCGCGCGCACCACCCGCTGCTGCGAGGGGCCATTGGGCGCGGTCAACCCGTTGGAGGCCCCATCCTGGTTCACCGCGCTGCCGCGCACCACCGCCAACACCGGATGACCCAGCCGCCGCGCATCCGACAACCGCTCCACCACCAGCAAGGCCCCGCCCTCGGACCAGCCGACCCCGTCGGCCGCGCCGGCGTACGCCTTGCACCGGCCATCGGGGGCCAGGCCGCGATGCCGGCTGAATTCCACGAAGACCGTCGGGGTGGCGTTGACGGTAGCGCCGCCGGCCAGCGCCAGGTCGCACTCGCCGGTGCGCAGCGACTGCACCGCCATGTGCAACGCCACCAACGACGACGAGCACGCCGTGTCCACCGACACGGCCGGGCCCTCGAGCCCAAGCACATAGGACACCCGCCCCGACGCCACGCTTGAGGTCATGCCGGTCAGGCGATAGCCCTCGATCTCCTCGGCGAGCATGCCGTAGCCCTGGACGATGAGTCCGGCGAACACCCCGGTGGCGCTGCCGCGCAGCCCGGTGGGGTCAATTCCGGCCCGCTCCAACGCCTCCCACGACAGCTCCAGCAACATCCGGTGCTGGGGATCCATCGCCAGCGCCTCGCTGGGCGCGATGGCGAAGAAAGCCGGGTCGAAGTCGCCGACACCGTCGACGAAACCGCCGGTGCGCACGTAGCACTTGTGGCGCGCGTCGGGATCGGGATCGAACAGGCCCGGCAGGTCCCATCCGCGGTCGGTGGGGAAATCCGATATCACGTCCCGGCCGTCGGCGACCATCTGCCAGAGGCCTTCCGGGGTGTCGATCCCGCCGGGAAAGCGGCATGACATGCCGACGATGGCGATCGGCTCGCTCGACCGCTCCAGCAGCGCACGGTTGGTCCGCTTCAGGCGTTCCACCTGGACCAGCGCTTTGCGCAGCGCCTCGGTCGCATGCTGGAGTTGATCAACCATCAGTTACCTCGCCTAACCCTCGGCCAACGGGTGGCCGTTGTTAACCGCAGGATGCGGCTGCCGCAGAGCCACGGAAGTTGCTGCACATCGTGCTGCTCTCCGACCCAAGAATGTCGCTGGTGAGTATGGCTAACTCCGACAGGATTTCAAAAACGTCCGATACTCCCGGCTTCTCGAGGAGGACCGGCTTCGACCTGCACACCCGAGTACACCTGGTCCGCCTTCCATGGCGACTTTACCCGGCAATCCTTAGCCGGCGGTCGGTGACGGCTAGACACCCACGCGGCGCCACCCGTCGGCCGCGCTGGCGGCCCGAAGCAGCACTTCGCACAGCTCCCGCAGCTCGGTCGCCCCGGCGCCCTCGTCGAGGGCCGTGGCCACATCCTCGGCCGCGCATCGCACCTGGTAAACCCGGTCCGACAGATCGGCAGCATCGTCGGCCGACAGGACCACTGCATCGGGAGGCAAGGCAGCCGCCCCGCCCCGGTTCAGCGAGGCACGTTGCTCGTAGGCGCGTTGGCGGCAGGACTGCCGGCAGTACTGGCGGCGACGGCCCATGCCGGCGTCGGTCACGTCTCGCCCGCACCAGCGGCACGGCTGCGGGCGGGCACGGCGGGTCACGCCTGCCGACTTTAGTCCGGGCAGTTCTCCAACCCCGGTATCATGGGTGGTTGCGTCGCGTATGCCGCGTGCCGGACCGGGAACTACGCGGACCGTCATAACGTTTGCTAAGCGAACAGAAGTGCATTACAGCCACAGGATCTAAAGGAGTAGCACCCATGGCCGATCGCGTCCTAAGAGGCAGTCGCCTTGGAGCCGTGAGCTACGAGACCGACCGCAACCACGACCTCGCGCCGCGTCAGATCGCGCGGTACCGCACCGAAAACGGCGAGGAGTTCGAGGTTCCCTTCGCCGACGACGCCGACATCCCCGGCACCTGGCTGTGCCGCAACGGCATGGAGGGCACCCTCATCGAGGGCGACCTGCCCGAGCCCAAGAAGGTCAAGCCGCCGCGCACCCACTGGGACATGCTGCTGGAGCGCCGCTCCGTCGAGGAGCTCGACGAGCTGCTCAAGGAGCGCCTCGAGATCATCAGATCGCGCCGGCGCGGCTGATCACGGCTCGCCGGCTGCGCCCGGCTAGCGGCGGTTGTCGGCCCGGATCGCGCCGGGACGCGCCGCCCGGCCCTCGATGCCCCATCGAGTGACCTTGACCAGCGCCTCGCGAATGTTGGAGCCGCTCATCTTGGAGACGCCGAGTTCGCGCTCGGTGAAGGTGATCGGTACCTCGGCGATGACGAATCCGTTGCACACGGTGCGCCAGGTCAGGTCGATCTGGAAGCAATAGCCCTTGGAGTCCACCCCGTCGAGACCTATCGTCTCGAGGACCTCTCGGCGGTAGGCCCGGTAGCCGGCGGTGATGTCGTGAACGCCGACGCCGAGCGCCAGCCGCGCATAGGTGTTGGCCGTCCAGGACAAAGCCCAGCGCCGCCACGGCCAGTTTCGTACGGCGCCCCCGTCGACGTAGCGGGAACCGATCGCCAGGTCGGCGCCGGCGTCGACGGCGTCCAGCAGCAGGTGCAGCTGTTCGGGGGCGTGGCTGCCGTCGGCGTCCATCTCGACCAGCACCGAGTACTGCCGGCTCAAACCCCAGGCGAAACCGGCCAGGTAAGCCGCGCCGAGGCCGTCCTTGGCGGTCCGGTGCATGACGTGGGTGCGTTCGGGATCGGCCGCCGCCAGCGCGTCGGCGAGCTCGCCGGTGCCGTCGGGGCTGTTGTCGTCGACGACGAGCAGGTGTGCGTTGGGGCACGCCTCTTTGAGCCGGCGGTGGATCACCGGCAGGTTCTCCCGCTCGTTGAACGTCGGAATGATCACCAGGACGCGCTCGCTGGGACGGTTGCCCGGAACCCGGGGCGCCGGCTGGCCGGTGGTCATGTAGCTCCTCTGTGTCGCCCGAAATCAGGTCGGCCGCCCTCGTCGGGCGGGGTGTCGTCATCGCCGCCATCCGGCGAAGTGTGGTCGCCGCCCTCGTCAGGCGGGGTTTCGCCCGGGGGCGCACCGGCGTCTTCGGCTTCACCCCGAGGCCTGGACCTGAGGCGAATCGGACGCGGGAACCATCCATTCTGCCGTATCCCGACCAGAATGACCGCCCCGGCCGCCACGACCAGGACCCATTGCAGGATCGGGGCCCAGCGCGTCGCCGGGGTCAGCTTCGTCTTGAGCCGCACCTGGATGTCCAGATAGGCGGGCTGGAAGAAGTCGGTGCGCACCAACTCGGCGCCATCGGGGGCGATCACCGCGCTGATGCCGGTGGTGCCGGCGACCACGACGTATCGATCGTGCTCGACGGCCCTGACCTTGGCGAACGCCAGCTGTTGTTCGCTCATGGTCTGGTTGAACGTGGCGTTGTTGCTGGGCACGGCCAGCAGCTGGGCGCCGTTGCGGACCGCTTTGCGCGGAGCCCGGTCGAAGATCACTTCCCAGCAGGTGGAAACCCCGACCGGCACGCCCGCGACGTGCACCACGCCGCTGCTCTTGCCGGGCACCATGTGCCCGGCCCGGTCGGCGTATCCGGAGAGGTGCTTGAAAAGCCAGGGCATCGGCAGGTACTCGCCGAAGGGCTGCACGATTTCCTTATCGTGGCGGTCCGCGGGTCCGGTGACCGGGTTCCACACGATCACCGTGTTGGTATACGCCGAACTCTCTTGGCCACGGCCCGCCACGTCGAGGATGGTGCCGACCACTACCGGCACCCCGATCGCCGCGACGGCTCGCGCAACCTGCTCGGCGGCGTCGGCGTTGATGAGCGGGTCGATGTCCGACGAATTTTCCGGCCAGATCACGAACTGGGGTTGTGGCGCCGCCCCGGCACGCACGTCCTCGGCCAGCCGAAGCGTCTCACGGACGTGGTTGTCGAGCACCGCGCGGCGTTGGGCGTTGAACTCGAGGCCCAGCCGCGGCGCGTTGCCCTGCACCACGGCGACCGTGACCGTGGGTTCGCCGCCCGCGCCTGCCCCGGAGTGCCGGACCTGCGGCCACACGATGACCGCGGCGAACAACACCAGGCAGATGCAGACACCGGGCAACACGACCGCGGGCGGCTTCGCGTCATCGCCGCCCCGCTCGCGACCCGTTTGCCACCACTTCGCGATTTCCAGCGCGATGGCGGTGGCGCTGAATCCGACGAGCATGATCGCCGTCGAGAGCAGTGCGACGCCGCCGAGCTGCACCAGCGGCAGGAACGGACCCTGCGCCTGCCCGAAGGCGACCGACCCCCAGGGGAAGCCGCCGAAGGGAAAGACCGACTTCAACCACTCCTGAGCCGCCCACAGCACCCCGAACCAGAGGGGCCAGCCCGGCAGCCGTCGCACGATGACGGCGCACAGGCCGAACAGGCCGGGGAACAGCGCGCACATCGTCGCCAACGCCAGCCACGGCACGGCGCCCACCAGGCTGCTGATCCAAGGCAGCAGCGGCACATAGAACGCCAGCCCGAACAGAAACCCGTAGCCGAGCCCGCCCGCGGCCGTGGTGGCGGGGTGGGTCAGCACCCACGCCAGCAGGGCGGCGGCGACGACGGCGGCCCACCACCAGTTCACCGCGGGGAAGCTGGTGAACAGCAGCAGGCCGGCCGCGAAGGCGAGCGCCATGCGCGGCAGCCGGGGCACCAGCGCGGCCCGAACGGCGGGCAGCCGCGCGATCGCCGCGGCACCCAGTCCTTCGAGCGCGCGGCGGGTTAGCGCGGCCAGCCGATGCACCGGGACGGCGTCCGGGTGGTCGGGCTTTCCCGGCTCGGGCTCGGCGTGGACGGCGCTGGGCTCGTCGTCCCGCTCCGATTCGGCTTCGTCGCTGATCGGGTCGGTGTCCGGACGAAGGGGGAGGTCCCGGGTGTCGCGGTCGGCGGGCTCGTTTCCGCCGAGCCCTTCCCTAGCCATAGATGACCGCGCCTCGATGCACGGTGCGCCGGCAACGCGGCAAGGCGTCGGTGGGGCGCAAACGCGGCAAGGCGGGTACGCGGGAGCGCGGATCGGTGGACCAGCGCTGGACGGCGTCGCGGGGTGCGTGGACGTCCAGGTCGCCGGCGTCCCACACGGCGTAGGAGGCCGGCGCGCCGGGCACCAGCGTCCCGGCGTGGCCGTCGCCGGCCCCGCTCGCCCGCCAGCCGCCGCGGGTTGCGGCGGCGAACGCGGCACGTGCCGAGATCGCGCTGCCGCGGGTGCGATGGTTGACGGCGGCACGCACGCTCGCCCACGGGTCTAGGCCCGTGACCGGGGCGTCGGAACCGAGCGCGAGGGGCACGCCTTGGGATGCTAACAGCGCGAGTGGGTTGAGCCGGTCGCCTCGCTCGGCGCCCAGGCGCCGGGCGTACATGCTGTCGGCGCCGCCCCACAACGCATCGAAATTGGGCTGCACGCTGGCGATGACGCCCCACGCGCCCAGCTTGGCGGCCTGGTCGGCGGTCACCATCTCCACGTGCTCGAGGCGGTGCCCGCAGCGGGCTACGGCGGCGACCCCGACGTCCGCGACGACCCGTTCTAAGGCGCCGACCGCCGCCGAGACCGCGGCATCGCCGATGACGTGGAATCCCGCGGTCACCTCCGCGTGGGTACACGCCCGCAGGTGGGCTTCGATGGCGCCGGGGTCCAGGTAGCAGGTGCCGACGCGGTCCGGGGCGTCGGCGTACGGGTCGTGCAGCCACGCGGTGCGCGACCCGAGGGCCCCGTCGACGAAGAGATCACCGGCCAGCCCACGCGCCGCCGTCTCGTCCATCAGCGCACGCGCCTCGGCTTGTGTGGTCACCGCCTGGCCCCAGTAGCCGATCACCTCGACACCTTGGTTGAGGTCACGCAGCCGCAGCCAGTCATCGAGGCCGCCGATCTGGGGGCCGGCGCATTCGTGCACCGCGACGATCCCGGCCGCCGCGGCGGCCCGCAGCGCCGCGGTGCGGGCTTCCGCCAGCTGCTGGGCCGTGAGCAGGTCGCGGGCGACCGCGCGGACCAGGTGGTGCGCGTCCCCGACCAGCGGCCGGTCGGCGGTGAAACCGGCCGCGGCCGGTAGGTCTGGGACCAGCCGCCGCAGGCCCGTTGAGGCCAGTGCGGAGTGGACGTCCACGCGCGATAGGTAGGCGGGCCGGTCACCGAGGACGCCGTCGAGGTCGGCGGTGCTGGGGACGGTGTTCTCGGCCCACGACGATTCGTCCCAGCCGTGCCCCCACACCGGCTGCCCCGGGTGGGCGGCCGCATGCTCGGCGACCATCCGGATGCACTGCGCCCGCGACGCGGCCGGCCGCAGGTCCAGGCCGCTGAGCGTCAGGCCGGTCGCGGTCACGTGGATATGACTGTCGACGAATCCCGGCGCGACAAAGCCGCCGTCGAGATCCTCGACATCGGCGCCGGGGAACTGCCCGCGCCCGACGTCGTCGCTGCCCAGCCACACGACGACATCGCCGCGGACCGCCATCGCGGTGGCGTCGGGGTGGCTGGGGCTATGGATGCGGCCGTTGACCAGCAGCGTGGTGGGGGGATCGGACTCGTCCTGCGACGATGCAGGCCGCAAAACGGCCTGAGGAGGAGCAGGACAACAGGACTCTGTCACAGGCCAAAACTACGTGCGGCGGGGGCGAACCGGGCAGATCAGTCCCACCCGGGCTGACCCGGGAATCCACCGCGCGGGTCGTTGGGCAAGGCCTGCGGCCGGACGTCCCGGACGTCGACCACCTCGCCGTCGATGTAGTCCCGGCCCCCGCCCGGATAGCCGTGCGGCGGCTCGGCTCCGAACAGCGCCGTGTCGGTGATGAGCGGCATCCGTCGCCGCAAACCACGCGTCACGACCGCGGTCAATCCGGGGGCGACGGCCGACCGTATCGGTCGAATCAGCAGCAACAACCCCAGGGCCGTGGTGACCAGCCCGGGGACGAGCACCAGCACGGCGGCCAGCGTGAGCAGCGCGCCGTCGCTGACCGCGCTGCGCGGCTCGGCGACGCCGGACCGCAAATGCCCGATTTGGCGGGTGAGGTGCGAGCCCGCCATCGGCGCCAACAGGCACGACCCGAGCACGAAGCTCGCCGACAGCACCAGCAGCGTCCAACCCCAACCGATCGTCGAGACCAGGGCGGCGGCCGCCGCGAGCTCGACGACTGCGTAGATCAGCAACAGGCGCGAGAACATGTCATGCCAACGTCCGCCGGCCACGGCGGAGTTCCCTGGTGGGACACGACGCGGCTGCAGTTAGATGACGCTATGACGACGATTCAGATCGATACGCCGGACGGACGCATCGAGGCACTGCTGAACCTTCCCCAAGGGCAAGGACCGTGGCCGGGCGTGGTGGTCATCCACGACGCACTCGGCTATCGGCGGGACAAGGAGGCCATCAACGAGCGCATCGCCCGGGCAGGGTATGCGGCGCTCACCCCGAATCTGTATTCGCGGGGTGGCCGCATCCGCTGCATCACCCGAGTCATGCGCGAGATGCAGACGCAGCGGGGCCGCGCCCTTGACGACATTCTGGCCGCGCGCGATCACCTGCAGGGGATGCAGGAGTGCTCCGGTCGCGTTGGCATCGCCGGCTTCTGCATGGGCGGCCACTTCGCGCTCGTCATGTCGCCCAAGGGTTTTGGCGCCTCGGCGCCGTTCTACGGCACTCCCCTGCCCCGCAACCTCGACCAAACGCTGGACGGGGCCTGCCCGATCGTGGCGAGCTTCGGCGGGCGCGATCCGCTGGGCAGGGGCGCGCCCGACAAATTCCGTGAAGTGACCGCCGCCAGACAGATCACCACCGACATCAAGGTCTACCCCGGCGTCGGGCACAGCTTCGCGAACACGCTCCCCGCCCAGCCACTGCTTCGCATCGCCGGTTTCGGTTACGACGAGGCAGCCACCGAGGACGCCTGGCGCCGGGTCTTCGCCTTCTTCGGCGAGCACCTGAAGCAGGAATAGCCCCCGCGACCCTCAGCTGCTACTGGCCACCGTCAACGGTGGGCCCGACCTCAACAGCCTGTACCAGTGGTGGCGGCGCGACGGTGGCATGACGCGGCACTGAAATGCATTGCCTCAGTTGAGCTTTTGCGACAGCACGCCGGCGAAGGTATGGGTGTCTCCCGGCCAGCGCGCCGAGACGTAGTTGCCGTCGTCGACGACGAACGCCGGCCGTGAGTCGGTCGCGGTGTCCCTCACCATGCCCGACGCCTTCAGCCAGGCGTGCGGCGAGCCGCGGGTGACGTCGCAGAAATCCGTCGAATCTTTAAGTGCGCGAGTGACTTCCGACTGCACGGACATGTAGCCGCCGGGCTGGCCGGCTTCCTCGGTGTAGGTCCGGTAGTAGTTGGGATCCCAGAATCGGGTGATCCGGGTGAGGCGCCAGGCCAGGCGTTCCATGGCCCACGTCAACGCGGTGGTCTTGCGACCGTAGAGCACCGAGCGGCCGGTGCCGGGATCCACGCTGCGCGCGGCGAGCAGCACACCGTGACAGATTGCGGCCACCACGAGCCCGCGGGCCAACGCGTCGACGACGAGCCGCTGAAGTAGCTCGCTGTCGATGTAGCTGCGCATTCCGCGGGCGCGATGCCCGCCGGGCAAGAGCAGCGCGTCGACGCCGTCGAGGCTGGCCCGCTCCCAGGCGAGCGGGCGCTGGTACTCGGGTGACCGCAGCATCTCCCCGTAAGCGTCGCGGCCGTCCTTGTTGGCCCGCAGCATCAGGCCGACCAGCGGAATGGACCCTAACACCGGTAGCGCGGACCACAGGTCCAAGCCGCGGCCGGTCACCATGATGTCGTCGGCGACCCCCGGCGCGCCGCTTTCGGTGGCGAAAACCACCCGGTGGCCGTCCCTGGCCAGGACGCGCCAGCTGACTGCGACCTCGGTCGGGTCGAAGTCACGATCCGGAATCGGGATCAGGACGGTGCCCATTTGCGTTAGGGCGCGGCCACTTTGAGCTCGAGGCCGACGTTGCTTTCCATGCCGCCGCGCATCTTGCTGAAAAAGTTGAAGACCTTGCCCATGACGCCGTACCGCTTGCCGATCGCGTCGTACACGGCGGCGGTTTCGGACTTGTCGAGGATGGTCGCGGTGCCCTCGACCACCTCGCTCGTCGGACGGCCGCGCATGGTGCAGGTGGCCATCGTCACGCGGGGCGTATTGCGGATCCGCTTGACCTTCCACGACTTTGCCTCGGTGATGACGAGCAGCCGGTCCCCGTCCAAGGCGGTCCAGATGGGAGTGGGCTTCGGCCGGCCGTCCTTGGTGAAGGTGGTCAGCAGGATGTATCGCGACTTGGCGAGGTCGGCGAAGGTGGTCGTCACGGTGTCAACCTACCGCGGAGCGGATGCGGCGTTGACATTCACGCCCATCAGCTGCGATAGTCAGCGGGCATTAAACGTAAACCCGGTTTTCATTTAAGGGCGTTGGGAACACCGACCGAAGCGGGGACACATGAGCGACCCGATGAAGCCAATGGCGTGGTTGCCGTTCTCGATTGCCGAGGCGGCGCTATCCGGGGACCCCCGCAACGTCGACCTGCCACACGCGTGGTCGTACCTGATGGACCGGCTCCGCGAAGCCGCGCAGACTGTGGAGTCCGAGCCGGCGAGCCGAAATCGGGTCGACCTCGCCGCGGGCATACGACATCTCCTCGTGCTGCTCACCGCGGGTATCGATGAGGTGTTGCGGTTTGATCCGGATCCGATCCTGTCTGTGCAACGCACCAGTACCGATGACGTCGTGACTTGGGGAATGGAGTGTCCGGACTGCGTTTACGCCCGTGCCGTGCTGCGCGGCGGGGAAAGTTACCGACTGTTCGGCAATCGCGGCACCGCCCGCTACGTCGGGCTGCAGACGATGAACGGCATCGCGGCAACGGCGAACGAACTGGTCGACGAACTCGAGGTGGATGCCGACGGAAACTTCGAGGTGGTGCTATCAGCCTCAGGACAGACGGAACGAACGGGCAATTGGATGCGTATCGACGGCGAGCATCCCACGTTGACGGTGCGGCACTTCTTCTACGACTGGGAGACCGAGGTGGCATCGTCGCTGCGCATTGAGCGGCTAGGCCGCGCGGTGGAGGCCACCAGCCGTCCGGTCGATCCGCAGCAGGCGGTGACGAGGCAACTGGTCGCCCTCGGCGACTTCGTCCAGGACAACCTGGCGTTCTTCTTGCAGTTCGGTGCGGCGGCCCCATCGAACGGGTTCCTGCCGCCCATCGACCGCACCGACATCGGAGCCGCCGCGGAGAACAGGCCGGTGATCGGCCGGTGGGAGCTGCACCCCGACGAGGCACTCATCGTCGAAGTGGAACCGCCGGAAGGGATTTACTGGAGCTTTTCGATCGGCAACCCGTGGTGGGAAACCATTCATTACGGGCGGCACCAATCCAGTCTGAACGCCCATCAGGCCGCGGTGGATTCCGACGGCCTCGTCCGCATGGTGTTGAGTGCCGAGGATCCCGGGGTCGCGAATTGGCTTGACACCGCCGGCTACAGCAACGGTCCCATCATCCTGCGCTGTGTGCGCACCAAGACGGCGCCGACACCGACGACGCGAGTCGTGCCCGTCGGCAATATTCGGGCAGAATTGCCTTCGGACACCGCAGTGGTCACCCCCGAAGAGCGGAAATCCATCCTCGTGGCACGCCGGCGCGCTGTGCGCGAAAGGTTCGGACGATGACCTTCGACGCTGACGAGTTAGAGGAAGGCGCCTGCGCCGCAACCGGTCTCGAGGACTTCGGTTCGTCCTACTATCGCGAGGGTCTCGAACGCATCGTTGAAGCGCTGAATACTGAGGCTGACCTCAACGACGTGGGCCGGGTCATCCAGCACGCCACCATCAGCAACGCCCTGATTCAACGCCTCAAGATCGAGGACGCCTATGCTCAGCACCCCGAGATCGACCACCAAGTAGTCGGCGGACCGATCTTCGTGATCGGATTGCCCCGCACCGGGACCACCGCGCTGAGCCAGCTGGTGGCTGCCGACCCCCAGTTCCGGTCATTGCGCATGTGGGAATCCCAAGCACCCACCCCGCCGCCGGAGGCCGCAACCCAACACAGCGACCCGCGGATCGCACAGGCCGAGGCCGGTCTGAAGATGCTCGATGACATGTTCCCGTTGATGAAAACGCTGTACAACTCCGAGCCTACGGCGCCGACCGAATGCCAGGACCTGATGGGAATGAGCTTCCGTACATTCCACTTCGACGGCGCCGTCCGCGCACCCAGATATCTGGCGTGGCTGATGGATTGCGACATGCGCGGGACGTACGCGTTCCACCGGCGAGTGCTCAAGCTGTTGCAATGGCACTGCCCGCCGGTTCTATGGCACCTCAAGACCCCCGTGCATATGTTCGCCCTCGACGCGCTCGTTGAGGCCTATCCGAACGCCAAATTCCTGTGGAGTCACCGTGATCCGGCCAAGGTGATGGCTTCGGTGTGCAGCCTTATCCAGTACGTGCGAAGCTGGAGTAGCGACCGCAACGACGCCAAGGAGCTGGGCGCCGAGCAGCTCGACAGCTGGGTCGAAGGGGTGCGGCGGGCAATGGATTTCCGTCGCCGGGTGGGCGACGACCGATTCGCCGACGTCTCCTTCGCCGACTTGCGAACCGATCCGGTACGCACGCTGCAAACCAGCTACGACTCCCTGGGTTTGACCTTTACCGATGCCACTTTGCGCGCGGTCACGCAATGGGCGCAAGGACATCGACCGGGCTCGCGCGGTACCCACGACTACGAGCTCGCCGACTACGGCCTGACCCCCGAGGGTGTTCGTGAGCGGTTTGCGGACTACCTCGCCGCCTACGATGCGACGGCCTGACCCGGTGGGCACTCCTCGCAGGCGGCGACGCGACAAACTGCCTCCCGACCCTGCGGTGCGCCGCGAAATCTTGACCGCCGCGTCCAAAACGCTGCGGGAGCATGGCATTCGAGGACTCAGCATCGCCGCGGTCCTTGACGGAGCCGCATTGGGCACCCGCGCGTTCTATCGGCATTTCGACTCCAAGGACCAACTGGTGGCCGCGCTCTTCCTTGAAATGGCGCGCGTGGAGGAACGGCGACTACGACGCCGGATGGCTTATGCCACCACGGAGATCGGCGCGGTGGCGGCGTGGATCGATGGACGTCTCGACTTGGCATTCGATGACAACATCAAATCCGATTTACGCCGCGTGTCGCTGGAAGCCCAATCGCAGATGTTCGCCTCCCCCAGTCTTGTCCAGCCGGCGTACGAGCAGTTGCTCAAGCCGCTGAGCGAAGCGCTTCAACGCGGCCTGCAGCACGGGGTGTTCCATCACATCGATCCGGTGACCGACGCGCAGGCCATCCACGCCGTGGTGTGGGCGGCCATCGAGCGGCAATGGACGACCGGCGATTGTGACCGCGACAACGTCCGCCAACGCGCGCTTCGTTTCTGCTTGGGCGGGCTGGGCGTGACGGCGGAAGCGATCGCCCAGGTTTGACCAACCGCACACCAATCAGAGGGAGACACGGATGGACCTGGGCTTCGCGGGATCGACGGCCGTGGTCACGGGCGGCAGCAAGGGTATGGGGCTGGCTATCGCCGAAACCCTTGCGGCTGAGGGAGCCAGCGTCGCGGTGATGGCGAGAAGCCGAGGAGCGCTCGACGCCGCCGTGCTAACGCTGCGCGAGGCGGGCGCTCCGGATGCCCTAGGGATCAGCGTGGATATGGGTGATGCCGAGTCCATCGCCGATGGCTTCGCCGCGGTCTCGGAACGTTGGGGCCAACTCAATAGCCTGGTTCACACAATTGGACCGGGCGACGGCTATTTCGAGCAGATGGACGACACACAATGGGACGAAGCCTTCACACTCGGCACGATGTCGGCCGTGCGATCGATCCGCGCCTCGTTGCCGTTGCTGCGCGCCGCGGACTGGGCACGCATCGTGACGCTGTCCGCGCACTCGATTCAGCGGCAAAATCCGCGCATCGTCGCCTACACGGCATCGAAGGCGGCATTGGCCAGTGTCACCAAGAACTTATCGAAAAGCCTTGCCAAGGAGGGCATACTGGTCAACTGCGTGTGCCCCGGAACCATTGTGACTGCGAGCTTCACCGAAGTGCTCAAAGACATCCTCGCCGCCGATGGCCTCGACGCCACTAATCCGGTCGATGTCATGACCTGGATCGACAACAACTTTCACCAGCCCTGCGACCTCGGCCGCGCCGGACTTCCCGAAGAGGTCGCTTCCATTACGGCCTACCTGGCGTCGCGGCGAAACGGTTACGTCACGGGCGCCACGGTCAACGTGGACGGCGGGTCGGATTTCATCTGACAGCTGCCTGCTCAGCCCTCGAGATCACCCTCGGTTTCCAGTAGCGCCTGGCGCAGGCCGTCGAGCGTTTCCGGCCGCGGGTCCGCCCACATGCCGCGGCCGGCGGCCTCCAGCAGCCGTTCGGCCATGCCGTGCAGCGCCCATGGGTTGGATTCCGCCATGAACTTGCGGTTCTCCGGATCAAGCATGTAGCGCTCGGTCAACTGCTCGTACATCCAGTCGGCCATCACCCCCGCGGTGGCGTCGTAGCCGAACAGGTAGTCCACCGTCGCCGCCATCTCGAACGCGCCCTTGTAGCCGTGCCGGCGCATCGCGGCCATCCAGCGCGGATTGACCACGCGGGCGCGGAACACCCGGGCGGTCTCCTCCGACAGGGTGCGGGTGCGGATGGCGTCGGGCCGCGTGTTGTCGCCGATGTAGGCGGCCGGCGCCTGCCCGGTCAGCGCCCGCACGGTGGCCACCATGCCGCCGTGGTACTGGAAGTAGTCGTCGGAGTCGGCGATGTCGTGTTCGCGGGTGTCGGTGTTCTTGGCGGCCACCGCGATGCGCCGGTACTGGCGGTTCATATCTTCGGCGGCAGGCCGACCGTCCAAACCGCGGCCGTAGGCGAACCCGCCCCAGGCGGTGTACACCTGCGCGAGGTCGGCGTCGTCGCGCCAGTTGCGGCTGTCGATCAGCTGGAGCAGCCCGGCGCCGTAGGTTCCCGGCTTGGACCCGAAAATCCTTGTTGTGGAGCGTCTTTGGTCGCCATGCTGGGCGAGGTCGGCCTGGGCGTGCGCGCGCACGTAATTGTCGCACTCCGGCTCGTCGAGGTCGGCGACCAACCGCACCGCGTCGTCGAGCATGGTCACGACGTGCGGGAAGGCGTCGCGGAAGAACCCGGATATCCGCACGGTGACGTCGATGCGCGGGCGCCCCAGCTCGGCCAGCGGAATCGCCGTCAGGCCGACGACCCGTCGCGACGCGTCGTCCCACACCGGTCGAACACCCAGCAACGCAAGGACTTCGGCGATGTCGTCACCCGCGGTGCGCATCGCCGAGGTGCCCCACACAGACAGGCCCACCGATTGCGGCCACACCCCGCGGTCGTTGCGGTACCGGGCCAGCAGCGAATCCGCCAGCGCCACACCGGCTTCCCACGCCAGCCGGGACGGCACACCCTTGGGGTCGACGGAATAGAAATTGCGGCCGGTGGGCAGCACGTTGACCAGGCCGCGCAGCGGTGATCCCGAGGGGCCGGCGGGGATGAAGTGGCCGTCCAACGCCCTTAGCACCTGCTCGATTTCGGCGGCGCTGCCGGCCAGCCTGGGCACCACCTCGGTGGCCGCGAACCGCAGCACCGCCGCGACGTCGATGTCGTCGGTGATCCCTTCGACGGCGTCGGGATCCCAGCCGCTGGCCTGCAGCGCGGCGACGAGCCGGCGGGCCGCGGCCTCGGCCTGGTCGACCGAGGACCGTTCGTCGGTGCCGTCCTCGGCCAGGCCCAGCGCCTGCCGCAAGCCAGGAAGGACGTGTTCGCCGCCGAACAGCTGACGGGCCCGCAGGATGGCCAGCACCAGGTCGAGTTCGGCGGCGCCGGTTGGCCTTTGCCCGAGGATGTGCAGCCCGTCGCGGATCTGCACGTCCTTGATCTCACACAGCCACCCGTCGACGTGCAGGATCATGTCGTCGAACGCGTCCTCTTCCGGGCGCTCGGCCAGCCCCAGGTCGTGGTCCATCTTGGCGGCCCGGATCAGCGTCCAGATCTGCTGGCGGATGGCGGGCAGCTTGGCGGGATCCAGCGCGGCCACGTTGGCGTGCTCGTCGAGCAGTTGCTCCAAACGCGCTATGTCGCCGTAGGTTTCGGCGCGCGCCATCGGCGGGATGAGATGGTCGACGAGCACGGCGTGGGCCCGCCGCTTGGCCTGGGTGCCCTCGCCGGGATCGTTGACCAGAAACGGGTAGATCATCGGCAGGTTGCCCAGCGCCGCGTCGGGTCCGCACGCCGCCGACATGCCCAGCGTCTTGCCCGGCAGCCATTCCAGGTTGCCGTGCTTGCCCAGGTGCACCACGGCGTCAGCGCCGAATCCGGCGTCCAGCCAGTGGTAGGCGGCCAGGTAGTGGTGGCTGGGCGGCAGGTCCGGGTCGTGGTAGATGGCGACGGGCTTTTCGCCGAAGCCGCGGGGTGGCTGGACCATCAGCACCAGGTTGCCGGCTTGCATTGCCGCGATGACGATCTCGCCGTCGGGGTCGCCCGCGCGGTCGACGAACAGGTCGCCGGGTGGCGGGCCCCAATGCGCCTGCACCGCGTCGGTGAGCTCGCCGGGCAGGGTCTCGAACCAGGCGCGATAGTCCCTGGCGCGGACGCGGATCGGGTTGCCGGCCAGCTGTCCGTCGGTGAGCCAGTCGGGGTCTTGGCCGCCGCGTTCGATCAACGCGTGGATCAGGGCATCACCGTCGCCGGCCTCGACGCCGGGCAGATCGCCCACCTGATAACCGTGATCGCGCATCGCCCGCAACAGCGCGACGGCGCTGGCCGGGGTGTCCAGGCCGACCGCGTTGCCGATCCGGGCGTGCTTGGTGGGATAGGCGGAAAACACCAGGGCCACCCGCTTGTCGGCCGGTGCGACGTGCCGCAGCCGCGCGTGCCGGAGGGCCAGCCCCGCGACCCGCGCGCAGCGTTCCGGATCGGCGACATAGGAGATCAGCCCGTCGTCGTCAATCTCCTTGAAGGAGAACGGGACCGTGATGATGCGGCCGTCGAACTCGGGCACCGCCACCTGGCTGGCCACGTCGAGCGGGCTGAGGCCGTCGTCGTTGTCGCGCCACTGGTCACGCGGGCTGGTCAGGCACAAGCCCTGCAGGATCGGGATGTCCAGGGCCGCTAGGTGTTCGACGTTCCAGCTGTCGTCCTGGCCACCGGCCGCCGCCGTCGCGGGTCTCAATCCCCCGGCGGCCAGCACGGTGACCACCATGGCATCGGCGTCGCTAAGCCGTTGCAGCAGTTCGGGTTCGGCGGTGCGGAGCGAGGCGCAGTAGACGGGCAGGGGTTGCCCGCCGGCGTCTTCGATGGCCCGGCACAGCGCGTCGATGTAGGCGGTGTTGCCGGCCAGCTGCTGGGCGCGGTAGTAGAGCACCGCGATCGTCGGGCCTTCAGTGACCCTGGCGTTCGGCCGTTCCAGCTCGCCCCAGGTCGGCGTCACCACCGGCGGGCTGAAGCCGAAGCCGGTCATCAGCACCGTGTCCGACAGGAAGGCGTGCAGCTGGCGCAGGTTTTCCACGCCGCCATGGGCCAGGTAGATGTGCGCCTGCACGGCAATGCCCGCCGCGAGGGTGGACAGGCCGGTCAACTCGGCGTCGGCGGCCTGTTCGCCGCTGACCAGCACCGTCGGCAGCCCGCTGGCGATCACCGCGTCGATGCCGCTCTGCCAGGCCCGGTAGCCGCCGAGGATGCGCACCACCACGATCCCCGCATTGTCTGGTAGCAAGGCGAGCTGCTCCTGCAGCTCCTCATCGGACAGGCGCGACGGGTTGGCCCACCGATAGTTCTTCCCGCTGGCCCGGGCGCTGATCAGGTCCGTGTCGGACGTCGACAGCAGCAGGACGGTCGGCTCAGCCACCCATTATTCGTACAGCAGCGTCGCCGCGATGCGAGCGGCGACCTCGGCGGCGACCTCCAGCGGCCGCCCACCGGCGGCCGGCCCGTAGCGATCGGCGACCGCGTCGTAGTCGGCTCCGGCGATCGACCCGTGATCGGCCTCCAGCTCGACCAAATCCACCGGCCACCCGACGTCTCGGAGGCTGGCGGCAAACTCCCTGCTGGCTTCCACCGGTACGGAGTCATCGGCGAGTCCGTGCAGCAACGTGAATGGCGAACCGACGCGCTCGGCGGACAGCATGTCAGCCGGCCTCCGACCAGAGATCGGATCCGGGACCATGAAGGCGCCGGCGAGGCAGACCGTGTGCGCGAAGGCGACATCGAAGCGTGCTGCGTCGAGCGTCACGCCCGCCGCGGCGCAACCCCCCATGGACCACCCGACCAGCACGATGCCGTCGGCGTCCGGGGCGCGGTTGCGGGTGAAGTCGAGCGATCGCAACAGGTCGGCGCGCCCGCCGTCGTCGGCGTGGGAGTTCCAGTCCGGCGCCACCACCGCCGCGCCGCGGTCGGCGAGCATGCCGGCAAGGGGGCCGAAGGCGGCGCGGGCGTCGGTCTGCATGCCGTGCCACAGCAAGACCGTCGGTCGCGAAGAATCGCCGTAGACATCGGCCAAACGTCCCGGGGCGTACTCCACCGTCCTCACGGCCACGAGTGTGCCCGAAGCCCGCGCCGAGCGTGCAACCAGCGCGAAAAACTCGCCCGAATCCCGCAACGAATGCACGCTCGGCGCGGGCTCTCCTGCCTGCCGGAATCGGACTGCCCGCAGTGTCGGGTCCAGCAGCAGCGGGCGCTCAGCGTGGTCGGCTACTCGAATCGCGGGCGGGCCAAGCCGTACCGTGGATAGATGGTCAGGGCCCGCGACACCGACGCTTGCCCGGGTGCGTTGCAGGTGCACCAGGCCGCCGACGGCGCACTGGTGCGCGTCCGGCTGCCCGGGGGCGCGATAACCGCCGCCCAATTGGCCACGCTGGCGCGCGTCTCGAGTGAACTCGGCGGCGGGACGCTCGAGCTGACCGCCCGCGGCAACGTGCAGCTGCGCGGGATCGGTGATGTCACGGCGGCCGCCGAGGCCCTCGCACAGGCCGGGCTGTTGCCGTCGCCGACGCACGAGCGCGTCCGCAACATCGTCGCGTCGCCGCTGTCCGGCCGGGCTGGCGGGCGCGCGGACATCCGCGTGTGGGTGAGCAAGCTGGACGCGGCGATTTGCGCCGACCAGAGGCTGGTGGAACTTGGCGGCCGGTTTTGGTTCAGTCTCGACGACGGCCGCGCGGACGTCTCCGGGCTGGGCGCCGATGCCGGCGTGCACGTGCTGGACGACGGTGTGGCGCTGCTGTTGTCGGGACGCGACACCGGTGTGCGGGTGCCGGAAGACGAGGTCGCCGAGTCGCTGGTCGCGATTGCCGCGCGGTTCATAGAGATTCGCGGGAATGCCTGGCGCGTCAACGAATTGGCCGATGCGGCGGTCCTGCTGCCCGGGGCCGAACTGAGCGCAACGACGTTTCCGCCCGTCACCAAGCCACCGGTGGGCTGGATCGGCCAGCGGGACGGCCGGGTCGCGCTGGGAGCGGCGGTGCCGCTGGGCCTGCTGTCGGCGCGGGTCGCCGAGTATCTTGCCGCCATCGAGGCCCCGCTGGTGATCACGCCGTGGCGATCGGTGCTGGTGTGCGATCTCGACGAGGCTGTGGCCGACACCGCGCTTCGCGTGCTGGCGCCGCTGGGCCTGGTGTTCGACGAGAACTCCCCTTGGCTGAGCGTCAGCGCCTGCACCGGCAGCCCCGGGTGCGCGCACGCGGCGGCCGACGTGCGCGCCGACGCCGCGATGTCGTTGCAGGCGGATTCCGCGGTGCACCGTCACTTCGTCGGCTGCGAACGCGCCTGCGGCAGCCCGCCGGCCGGTCAGGTGCTGGTGGCCACCGGACAGGGATATCGGCTGCTACGTGCGGAGCCCTTAAGGTGAGCGGGTGCTCGACTATATCCGCGACGCGGCGGAGATCTATCGCCAGTCGTTCGCGGCCATCCGCGCCGAAGCCGACCTGACGCGGTTTCCGGAAGACGTCGCCCGTGTGGTGGTGCGGCTGATCCACACGTGCGGTCAGGTCGACGTCGCCGAGCACGTCGCCTACACCGACGACGTGGTGGCGCGCGCCGGCGCCGCCCTTTGCGCGGGGGCCCCGGTGTTGTGCGACTCGTCGATGGTGGCCGCCGGGATCACCAGGGCTCGGCTGCCCGCCGGCAACGAGGTGGTGTCGCTGGTGGCCGACCCGCGCGCCGCCGGGCTGGCCGCACGCCGCCACACCACCCGCTCGGCGGCCGCGGTGGAGCTGTGGGCAGACCGGCTGACCGGCGCGGTGCTGGCGATCGGGAACGCCCCCACCGCCTTATTCCGGCTGCTGGAGCTGATCGACGAGGGGGCTTCCCCGCCGGCCGCGGTGCTCGGCGGGCCCGTCGGATTCGTCGGGTCGGCCCAGTCCAAGCAGGAGCTGATCGACCGTCCGCGCGGGATGTCCTACCTGGTGGTGCGGGGCCGCCGCGGCGGCAGCGCCATGGCCGCCGCGGCCGTCAACGCGATCGCGAGCGATAACGAATGACGAAGCGGGGCAAGCTATTTGGAGTCGGGTTGGGGCCCGGCGATCCGGAGTTGGTTACGGTCAAGGCCGCCCGGCTGATCGGCGAGGCCGACGTGGTGGCCTATCACAGCGCCCGGCACGGCCGCAGCATCGCGCGCGGCATCGCGCAGCCGTACCTGCGTGGGGGCCAGATCGAGGAGCACCTGATCTATCCGGTGACCACCGAGGCGACCGACCACCCCGGCGGCTACGCCGGCGCGCTCGAAGACTTCTATGCCGATGCCACCCGGCGCATCGCCGAGCACCTGGATGCCGGTCGCGACGTGGCGCTGCTCGCCGAGGGCGACCCGCTGTTCTACAGCTCCTACATGCATCTGCACACCCGGCTGACGCAGCGGTTCAACGCCGTCATCGTGCCCGGTGTCACGTCGGTGAGCGCCGCCTCGGCGGCCATCGCGACGCCGCTGGTGGCCGGCGACGAGGTGCTGTCGGTGCTACCGGGGACGCTGCCCGTCGGGGAGCTGACGCGGCGCCTCGCCGACGCCGACGCCGCGGTGGTGCTCAAGCTCGGCCGCTCCTATCACGCTGTGCGCGAAGCGCTTTCGGCATCGGGCCAGCTTGACGACGCGTTCTACGTCGAGCGGGCCAGCACACCGGGGCAACGGATACTGCCCGCCGCGGAGGTCGATGAGGCCGGCGTGCCGTACTTCTCGCTGGCCATCGTGCCGGGCGGCCGGCAGCGGCAAGCGTCGTCCCGGGCCGGCACCGTCGCGGTCGTGGGCCTGGGGCCCGGCGACGGCGACTGGATGACGCCGCAGAGCCGGCGCGAGCTGGCCGCCGCGACGGACCTGATCGGCTATGGCGGCTATTTGGATCGCGTCCCGGTGCGGGATGGCCAACGGCGCCATCCCAGCGACAACACCGACGAACCCGCGCGGGCGCGGCTGGCCTGCTCACTGGCCGAGCAGGGGAATACCGTCGCGGTGGTGTCGTCGGGCGATCCGGGGGTGTTCGCGATGGCGACCGCCGTCCTGGAAGAGGCCAAGCAATGGCCGAGCGTGCGGATCCGCGTCATCCCGGCGATGACGGCCGCGCAGGCCGTCGCCAGCAGGGTCGGCGCCCCCCTGGGTCACGACTACGCGGTGATCTCGCTGTCCGACCGGCTCAAACCGTGGGAGGTGATTGCCGCGCGGCTCGATGCGGCGGCCGCCGCCGATCTGGTGCTGGCCATCTACAACCCGGCATCCAAGACGCGCACCTGGCAGGTCGGCGCGATGCGCGACGTGCTGCTGGCCCATCGCGAACCCGGCACGCCGGTGGTGATCGGCCGCAACGTGTCGGGCCCCGACGAAGACGTCCGCGTGGTGCGACTGGCCGACCTCGTCGCCGCCGACATCGACATGCGCTGCCTGCTGATCGTCGGATCGTCGCAAACCCAGTGGTACGCAGACGATTTCGGTGACCGGGTGTTCACCCCTCGGCGCTATCCCGCCTAGCGCTTGTAGGGCGGGTAGGGGCTTTGGCGCAGCACGTGGGCCAGGTGCACGGCGTTGCGAGCCGCGGATTCGGTGGTGGTGGCGATCGCCTCCGGCACCTCATCGAGGTCTGTGAAGTCACCGCCCTGCATGGCCTCGCCGTTCCAATACGTGCAGCCCTGCGCCGGAATGGAGAAGCCGATGTCGTTGAGCGCCTGAAAGAGGTCGGCGACGATCTTGTGGGCACCGTCCTCGTTGCCGACCACCGCGGCCAGCGCCACTTTGCCGACCATCTTGGGCCGCCCGGCCTCGTCCTCGTCGGAAAGCTCGGCGTCCAGTCGCTCGAGGACGCGCTGCGCGACGCTGGACATGTGGCCCACCCACGTTGGTGTGGAAACGACGACGATGTCTGTAGCCCTTACCTTTTCGAGTACCTGCGGCCAGTCGTCCCCCGGTCCCATGTCGGCTTCCGTGCCGGGCAGCAGGTTCAGGTCGACGCAGCGGACCTTCTCGCCGTCGGCGCCGGCTCTGCGCAGTTGCTCGAGCACCTGGTCGGCCATCAGCTCGCTACTGGAGGTGGCGGGGCTCTTCTTCAACGTGCAGATCAACGCGATGGCGCGCGGGCGTTGCTGGGTTGCTGAGGTCATGGTGACCACATACCCGTGTGCCGCGTCGACAAACGACGCCGACTACTTCGGCGGCCCGTCACCCCAGCTGCTCGGCAGCATCGGCAGGGTCGGGCGGTCGCTCAGCCCGTCGCCGGTCAGCGTCGTCAGGCCGGTCGCTTCCCTCACGGCGGATTGCGCTGTCGCACCGGCAAATCCGAGCGGCCCCGCACCCACCCCAGACGCTTCCGCATCCATGTATTCGTAGCGGTGGGCGCGGTCCTTCACCGTCGCAACCTGCCGGCGACGGCGCCGTGCCCGCTCACCGGCCGCTGTCGCCGCGGGGGCGCCGGCATCGGCATCGTCGGGCGCGGGTTCCTCGGCCTTGCGACGCGCGCGGCCGCCGGCGCCGCTGCGCGCGGACAATCCCGAGAGCCCCACGGCATACAGGGCGTCGGACATGCCCGCGCCGAGCCCGCTCGACGAGGTCGGGCCGAAGCCGAGCCCGGGCCCGGCGGGTCCCCCACCGGGCGCGGGCGCGGCGCTCGGCGCCGATGGACTGGTGACCGTCGCTGCGCTGCTGGCGCTCGCGGGTGCGACGCCCGGCGCTCCGGGCGTCGGCACGGCACCCACCGGCGCCGTCCCTGCCACGGCCGTCGGCACGGACGTGGCCACGGAAACCGGGACCGCGATGCCGGCCGCGGCGCCGGCGCCGGCGGCCACACCGGCGGCGCCGACGGCTGGAACGGCCACCAAGGCGGGGGCCAGCGACATCGCCAGCTGAACCGCCTGTTGCCCGAACGGCAAGAAGATCATCAACGTGTGAAAGGTGGCCCAGGCCAGGGCGCTGGCCAGGGCCGGAGACATTCCGGGGATCTGCATCAGGGCGGAGCTGAGCCCGTTGGCGAACGGGACCGCGGGAATGGGCCACCCGGCGGGGTTGAGGTCCTTCGACACCGGCCACGCGAACTTGCTGGTGTATTGCTGGATGTAATAGGCGAGCTGATTCTCCCAGGCGGTGAGCTGGTCCTGCCACGACATGCCGGCGGCCGTGGCGGCTTGCTGCCGTGCTGCGCTGGCCGCCTGCCCGCCAGGGGCGACGATCTGGGGCGCCGGCGCGGTCGCGGGGACCGCCGCGAGAGCCGATTCTGTGACGGCCTGGTAGGCGGTCATCGTCGTGGCCGCCTGGATCCACATGCGCACGTAGTCGGCTTCGTTCAACGCGATCGGGATGGTGTTGATGCCAAAGAAGTTGGTCGCGACCAGGGCCGCGTGCACGGCATGATTCGTCGCCAGCTCCGCCAGCGTGGGCATGGCGGCCAGCGCCGTGGTGTAGGCGCCGGCGGCCGTCTCGTGCAGGGTTGCCGCGACCGTGCTCTTGGCGGCGCTTTCGAGCAGCCAGCTCAGGTACGGGGCATGCGCCGCCACGTACCGTTCCGCCGTGGGGCCATCCCACGCGCTTTGGGCCTCGGCCAGCAGCGCGATGAGTTCGTCTGCAGCGCCGCCATATTCGGTGCTCAGGGACGTCCATACCGCCGCGGCGGCGAGCAGCGGCCCGGGACCCGGGCCGCTGCTGAGCAAGGTCGAGTGCACCTCCGGCGGCAACGCAATCCAGATCGGGGCGGTCATCGTCGGTGGCCTTCGGCAGCGTGCAGGGACACAAACACCCCTTCGGTGAAGGTCATAGGCGGTGGGCTGGAGATGCTTTCCTTCAGTTGTCGGTTCGCGGCACGGTTTGGTTCCAGCGATCTGTTTTCGCGAGCCCTTTGCGCGCAGACCGGGCATGCGCAACGATGCAGGGATGCGGTGTGACGTTGCGCGTGAAGCGCTTTCTGCGCGGTTGGACGGCGAGCGTCCGGATGTGCTCGCGCAGCAGGTCGATGCCCATTTGGAATCTTGTCGACGTTGCCGCGCCTGGCTGATCGGCGCGGCCGTGCAGACCCGCCGGCTGGCCACGATTGAACCGGGCGAGGGACCGGACCTGGTCGAAAAAATCATGACCCGCATCGGCGAGCAGTCGCCCGCGTACCGCCGGTCGACGCGCTGGCTGCGATCCCGCTACCGGCGTTGGGGCCTGATCGGTGTCGGTTTGTTTCAGGTGGCGATCGCTGCGGCCCAAATCGCCGGGATCGATTTCGGCATGGTGTCGGACCACATGCACGGGGCGATGTCCGGCGAGCACTTGATGCACGAGTCCACCGCGTGGTTGCTGGCGTTGGGCATAGCGATGGTCGCCGCCGGCGTATGGCCCGTGACCGCGATTGGCGTCGCGGCGATTACCGGCGTGTATTCCGTCGCGCTGTTGAGTTATGTGGTCGTGGACGCCTTCGCTGGTGAGGTGACGGCGACGCGGATCGCCAGTCACATGCCGTTGCTGTTGGGGCTGGTGTTCGCGCTGCTGGTGGCGCGGGAACGGGTCGGGACGCGGAGGCCGCATTCCTCCGATGCCGCCGATGGCGAGCTCAGCTGGCCGTCGGAGTCACACACCGGTCGGCGACGCGGACACCTCTGGCCGATCGACCGCTTGGCCCCCGGCCCGATGGCGGTCTCTACGACGGCCGGTCGTAGACTGGCCCGGCCCGCGCAACTAAGGTGGTTGCTCATGACCGCGTCATCCGACGACGAGGCCGTTACCGAACTTGCCTTGGCAGCCGCACGCGGGAATTCGCGAGCGCTAGAGGCGTTCATCAAAGCCACCCAGCAAGACGTCTGGCGGTTTGTCGCCTACCTGTGCGACGCCGGCAACGCCGATGACCTGACCCAGGAAACCTATTTGCGGGCAATCGGAGCGATCGAACGGTTCTCCGGGCGGTCCAGTGCCCGTACCTGGCTGCTGGCCATCGCGCGCCGCGTCGTCGCCGATCACATCCGCCACGTCCAGTCGCGTCCGCGCACCGCATCGGGCGCCGACCCCGAACACATGCCCAGTGCCGACCGTCACGCCCGCGGATTCGAGGACCTGGTCGAGGTGACGACGATGATCGCCGGCCTCACCCCCGAACAGCGAGAAGCCTTGCTGCTCACCCAGTTGCTCGGGCTGCCATACGCCGACGCCGCGGCGGTGTGCGGCTGCCCGGTGGGAACCATCCGGTCCCGCGTCGCCCGCGCCCGCGACGCGCTGCTGGCGGATGCCGAACGCGACGACCTGACCGGCTAGCCCAATCCCCCAACCCACTTAGCGGCGTCTTGCACGCTGCCGACCGTCGTCACCCCTACCGGTAGCGGTGGCCGCTCGACCATCACCACCGAAACACTGAGCGCGGCAGCGGCGTCCAGTTTTGCGCGGGTCATGTCGCCGCCGCTGTTCTTGGTGACCAAGGCGTCGATGCGGTGCTCACGCAGCAGCGCCAGCTCGTCGTCGTAGCGATACGGGCCGCGCGACAGCAGCACCTGGTTGTGCCGCGGCAGACCGGCGGCGTCCGGGGCCGTGACGGCGCGGATCAGAAACCAGGCGTCGCTGTCGGCGAAGGCTTTGACTCCCGATCGGCCGGTGGTGAGGAACACCCGCGAATAACCTTGCCGGGCAACCGTGTCCGCGGCCTCGGCATCCGATTTGACCACCATGGCGTCGCCGGGATCCCATTGCGGCCGGGCCAACACCAGATGCGGTATCCGCAATTCGCCGCACACTGCGGCGACGTTCGCGGTCATGGTCGCGGCAAACGGGTGGGTGGCGTCGACCACGGCATCGATGCGTTCATCGCGCAGCCAGCACCGGAGCCCGTCGACGCCGCCGAAGCCGCCGATGCGCACCGGGCCGACCGGCAGGGCCGGGTCCGGCACCCGGCCGGCCAACGAGCTGATGATGTCGACTTGCGGGTGCAGGGCTTTCGCCAGCGCCCGGGCCTCGGCGGTGCCGCCGAGCAGCAGGACCCGCATCAGTGCCGGTTCCCGCGGGTGCGCCCGGTCGAGTAGAGGTAGCTGTCGGTGAACCCTTCGGTGGCGAGCACCTCGCCGACGATGATCACGGCGGTCTTGGTGATGTTGGCGTCGCGCATCTGCTCGGTGATGCCGGCCAGCGTGCCGCGCAGCACGGTCTGCTGCGGCCAGCTCGCGAAAGCCACGACGGCGGCGGGTGTTTCGGCTCGGTAGCCCCCTTCGAGCAGTTGCGGGACGATGGCGTCGATTTGGGCGGCGGCCAGGTGGAGGACCAGGGTGGCGCCCGATTTGGCGAGGGTTGCCAGGTCCTCGCCGGGCGGCATGGCTGTCGACAGGGTCGCTACCCGGGTCAGCGTGACGGTCTGAGCCACCCCCGGAACGGTCAGTTCGCGTTTGAGTTCGGCCGCCGCCGCGGCGAAAGCTGGTACGCCGGGCACGATCTCGTAGTCGATGGCAAGCGCGTCGAGTCGTCGGCACTGCTCGGCCAGCGCGCTGTACAGCGACGGGTCGCCGGAGTGCAGCCGTGCGACGTCGTGGCCGGCGGCGTCGGCGTCGGCGAGTGCGGTGATGATCTGATCTAGCGTCAAGGGGCCGGTGTCAACGATGTTCGCGCCGGACGGGCACAGCGTTAGCAGGTCGTCGGGCATGATGGAGCCCGCGTAGAGGCACGTTTGGCAACGTTGCAGCAGCCGTTGGCCGCGGACGGTGATGAGGTCGGCGGCGCCCGGGCCCGCGCCGATGAAATACACGGTCACCTGGTCACCGCCCATTGGGTGACCGGCATCTGGGGGCGCCATCCGGTGAAGCCGCCCAGCGGCTCGCCCTGATAGTGCTGGAAGCGCCGAAGCTGGCCGCCGAAGCGCGAATAGGCCTGTGTAAGAACGGATTCCGATTCGGCGGTGACGGCGTTGGCGATCAGCCGTCCGCCGGTCGGCAAGTGGTCGAGGCACGCGTCGAGCAGGCCCGGCTGGGTCAGGCCGCCGCCGATGAAGATCGCCGACGGCGCTTCGGCGCCGTCGAAGGCGCGCGGCGCTTCGCCCCGCACGTCGATGGTGACGCCGAAGGCCGCGGCATTGAACCCGACGTTGACCCGGCGCAGCTCGTCGCGTTCGAACGCCACGGCGGTGCAACCCCGCCAACTTCGGCACCATTCGACGCCGATGCTGCCCGAGCCCGCGCCGACGTCCCACAGCCGCTCCCCCGGTCGCGGCGCCAGCGCGGCCAGGGTCACCGCCCTGATCCCGTGTTTGGTGATCTGCCCGTCGTGGACGAACGCGTCGTCGGGCATGGACGAGGTGCGCTCGTCGGGCAGGTAGCGGACGGCGATGACGTTGAGGTCGTCAACGTCGGGCGCGTCGTCGGCCCACTGGCGGGCGGTGCCGTCGCGGCGCAGTTCGGTTGGGGCGCCGAGCCGTTCGAGCACGATGAATTCGGAGTCACCACGGCCGTGGGCGTTGAGCAGCACCGCCAGCGCCTTGGGGGTGGACCGGTTTTGTGACAGCACGATCGCCTGTCCGCCGCGGCGCACCGCGGTGTGCGGCTGGGCGGTGACCAGACTGATCGCTTCTGTGTCGTGGACGTTCCAGCCCATCCGGGCGCAGGCCAGCGTCACCGAGGACACGTGCGGCAGGACTTTGACCCGGTCGGGCCCGTGCAGCCGGATCAGCGTGCCGCCGATGCCGTGCAGCAGCGGGTCGCCGCTGGCCACCACGTGGATGTCGGTGGGGTGATCGCCGAGCAGGGTTTGCAGCGCGGGCAGCATCGGTGACGGCCACTCGCGTCGGGGCGCGGGCACGGTGTCGTCGAGCAGGTCAAGCTGTCTTCTGGACCCGTAAACCACTGTGGCCCTGCGCAATTCGGCGCGCGATGTTTCGGCGAGACCGGCCATGCCGTCGGCGCCGATGCCGACCACGACGATCATCGGGGCATCCTTCGCCAGACGAACTGCGGCAGCAGCCGCATCACGAAGAACATCGGCCGCAGTGACCAGGGGATCCACACGGTGCGACGTCCCTTCGCCAGCGCACGCGCGGTTGCGGCGGCCACCTGCTCTGGGGTGCTGGACAGCGGCGCGGGCCTCATGCCTTCGGTCATGCGTCCGATGACGAAGCCCGGGCGCGCGATGAGCAGCCGTACGCCGGTGCCGTGCAGCGCGTCGGCCAGCCCGCTGGCGAAGCCGTCCAGGCCGGCCTTCGCCGAACCATAGACGTAATTGGCGCGGCGCACCCGGACCCCGGCGACCGAGGAGAACACCACCAGCGAGCCCCGGCCGGCTTGGCGCATCGCGGCGGCCAGGTGGGTGAGCATGCTGACTTGGTCGACGTAGTCGGTGTGCACGATGGCCACCGCGTGCGCGGCGTCGGTCTCGGCGCGGGCCTGGTCGCCCAGGATGCCGAACGCGAGCACCGCGGTGTTGATCGGTCCGTGTTCCGCGACGACCTCGGCGACCAGCGGGCCGTGCGAGGCCAGGTCGTCCGCGTCGAATTCTTTGGTATGCACCGCCGCGGCGCCGGCGGCTTTCAGGGTGGCGACCTCTTCGTCGAGTTGGTCCGCGTTGCGCGCGGCGAGCACCACCGTCGCCCCGGGCGCCAAGCGCCGCGCCAGGTCGATGCCGATTTCGCTGCGGCCGCCCAGGATTAGCACTGGACCGGCGCCCGTGTCGTCCACGGCTGCGATTATTACCTGCGCTAGCGTGGGCGGTGATGGCGAATACCACTACCCGGCTTACCGACGATGCGTTGGCATTCCTGTCCGAACGTCATTTGGCCATGCTGACCACGCTGCGGGCCGACAACTCGCCGCATGTGGTGGCCGTGGGTTTCACCTTCGATCCCAAGACCCACATCGCACGGGTCATCACCACCGGTGGCTCGCAGAAGGCCGTGAACGCCGACCGAGCCGGGATGGCCGTGCTCAGCCAGGTCGACGGCGCGCGGTGGCTGTCGCTGGAGGGCCGGTCGAAGGTGAACAGCGACGCCGACGCCGTGCGTGATGCCGAACTGCGCTATGCCCAGCGGTATCGCACGCCCCGGCCCAACCCGCGACGGGTGGTCATCGAGGTACAGGTGGAAAGGGTGCTCGGGTCGTCGGATCTGCTTGACCGCGGCGACTAGTTCTTGGGTCGATTAGGTCGGACCGGACATCGTGGCGACCTAAGAGCTACTCTCGGTTCCAGTTTTCGTACTCGGTGCCTGAGGTGTCGTCCCAAAACTTCGGAGACACTTCTCTGACTCGATCTTCCGGAGCCACGGCGTTTATCTTTTGCTCGAATTCGTCAAATTGCTTTCGGATTTCAGCCAGCTCCTCTTGGGTGGGCGGAGTAACCCCGGCCTCTTCTGGAGTAGAAAAGATTTTGCCAGCAATGTGCTTCGCCATTCGTCCTCTCCCATAATCTGTTCACAGCCTGGAGTCGGTCGCTCCCGCGCCTATTGCTCTTTCCGCTGAGGGTCGTACTCAGTACCAGATACATCATCCCAGAACTTTGGCGAGATTTCCGTCGGACGGTCTTCCTCGGCTACGGCATCTACCTTCTTCTGGAACTCGTCGAAGAGTTTCCGTGCACGCGCGAGCTTCTCTTCCGACGGCGGAGCGGCACCCGCCTCTTCGGCCGTCAAAAAGATCTTTCCAGCAATCTCCTTGGCCACTTCAAACTCCTCTCATCTATGGTTTGCATATGTTTGTCGCGTGCTACACGGGAGTTCCGCGGTTACTTCCCGGTCTCTGCAAGAGCAGGTCATCGTGCTCACGCCGACGGCAAGCTTCTACGAAATCAATCGCTGCTGCTTTGTCACGCAGAAACTGATGATATTGGTCTTTGGTAATCTCGTAATACTCTTCGTAGTCAACGATCCCATTGCTTACTGGTATCGATGCATAGTAACGGCCGGAAGGCGATTCGACGCCGATCGAATACCTGTCTTCTCTTGATGAGTAGACTACCGCAAATGTCAATACATGCCTTTCAAATAGAGGGTTCACTGCACTATCGCAATGCGAATATACGCGGGTAGCAAGCCAAGGCTAGCCGGACCCTGCCAGCTGGGCAGTCACACGAGAAGGAAATCCTTCGAGCAGCTGGGAGTCTAGCTGATCATACGATAGAGGCAGAATATGATTGAAAGGCTGAATGCCTCCAGAATATGCAATAAAATAGACCGTGGGATCCGTAACTAACTCATACTTCGCTTGCTTATCAGACAAAGTCACCTTACGCACGCTAGCGTCGAGGCCGGCATCGCGCCATTGCCGTTCTAAAGGTTTGAGCCCAATCGAAACTCGAAGTAGGTCTGCAACTTCGTACATTATGTACTTGCCCGCATCTTGCACTTGCGAAAACACCGCACGAGTGGATTCCAGGGGAGTGTTGCGTCGTTCAGTCGATGCATGGAGGACTGCATAGTGTCCGTCAGAACTAAATTCCAGGATGAGCGCCGACCAGCCCGGATTGGGGTAACCTTCGCGAAAATAAAGTCGCCCGTTTTCCCAAATTGGTTCATTCGGCACCGATTGGTTAGCATATCGAAAAATTTGCCGCCACCTATTATAATGGTTGATCAATTCCTCAATATCTTGGTCATGCATATCGGTGAGCGTGTCCCTTCTCATTCCGTTAGACCTCCTTGGGCGGCCCACTCTCTGGCGGCGAATCTGGTGGGTTCTCATGCGGGGCAGGGTCGGACGGCTCGATCAGCATGCCGTTCCTCCTGAGCTCCTCAACCGATATTGGTTTCTCCGACTCGCGCTCTAACTATCTTTACGCCGAGGGTCATATTCAGTGCCAGATATGTCGTCCCAGAGCTTAGGTGAGACTTCAGTGACTCGATCTTCCGGAGCCACCGCGTCCACCTTCGCCTGAAACTCATCGAACGCTTTCCGTGCTTCCGCCAACTCTTCTGTCGGCGGAGTTACACCTGCCTCCTCTGGGGTCGAGAAAATCTTGCCGGCGATTTCTCTACTCACTATGAGCGCTCCTATCTCTAATAGGTTGGGTTGGATGTCATTGATTTCACGGTTCGATCGTTTCAATAATCGTTTGCCTGTCAAAGGGTCTATATGTTTTACTCGCAACAAAGAAACTCGTACCAGGCGGAAACAATATCTCACGCTCTCGAGGGAACAACGAACGGACGAGACATCGCGCCCCGTCTTGGAGAAGATCCTGAATTCCACATTGCCAGAGAAGGCTGGAGACCTTGCAACAGCAGGACTCGTGCTAGTACTTAAGAAAGCTTTTTCTGTGATCACTTCACCCATTCGATATTGCGCAAGCGCCTCGGACGGAAGGTTTGTGCCCCGGGTTACCGATCCGCGATACGTTGGGAGCTTCTGCAAAGCATTTTTAATGGCTTCGATACGAGCATGTTGAGTTGCATCCACAGCATTGCTCCTCAACGCGTCGTTTAAGTCTCGATAGCCGGACCCAGTGTAGTCGGCTAATGCTGACAGATCATCCGAGTTCAGCGTGCTGGAGGGGCTTGGGTGGTCGGCGCTGTCGGGAGGGCCGTCATGTTGCCCGCCATTGTCGCCGTGTCCCGGAGGTTTGCCGCCGTCGGGTGGCACCTTGGGTTGGCGGCCGCCTGGCGGACCGCCATCGCCTGCCCCGTGCGGCTCTCCACTTCACCCCCACGGCCCAATCCGCGACGGGTTGTCATCGAGGTGCAGGTGGAGCGGACACTCGGGTCGTCGGATCTGCTTGACCATGGCGAGTAGTTCGAGGCCAGTTGTCCTATAGAGGCTCGAAGAGCGGTTTTCCGTCAGGATCGACGGCCGACGCTTCAATCTGATCTACCGTCGCCGTCAGATACCGTGCCAGCTTAGTAAGTTCTGCTCTTGCAGTAACCCTGTCAGCGCTGCCTATAGCCACTGTAGAGCCATCAGAAGCGATTAACGCGAACCGCTCAACACCTTCAAACAAACGCGTGTCGATATTGTAATGGTTTGACATTCTCTCGGCTGAGTTCGGAACGCGCATGCGGGATAAACCATGGCTGGACCTTAGAGATAACGCGAACCTTCCAAAAAAATACTTTTCAATGGTGGTACTCGATGGAGCAGCCAGAACGAAATGTTCTGGTCCCATGCGATCCGAATCGGTAACGACTAGCCAGCCGTCCCGGTTCCTCCCGATCAGCAGTCGGATCTCGCCCAACGATGCCCAGAATACCGCGCGGCCATCACCGGTACGCGATCCAGGCGTCAGCGTGTAATCAGCTCGCTTAGCCCATTGCTCGAGTTGTGATGAGATTTCTATGGGGCCCGTCATTCCAATACACCCATATCAGGATCGGTTAGCTCTTCAGGTGTCATCGCCCTACTGAGTTAAGTATTCGCACCTGTATCGACCCACCCGGTCGACCAACTCCGGGTGCGACTTCAGAAACTTCGATCTGCCAGTTCTCAGGTAGACTCTTGAACATATAGGAATTATACGGATGCGCGAGACTATTGACATGTAGCGCGCGTCCCTCCCAAGATGCTGGTATTCCGTCTTCCATTACTGCCAAGTACTTCCCAGATTCAAGCCTAATCCGGTCCAACAGCCGACCGTGGGCGAATATCCCTGGAAACGGCGGAGCGGTGCCTCTCACCAGGCGTTTACTTCTCTGCTTAGGTTCGTGCCTGATACACGGGAATTCCGCGGTTACTCCCCAGTCTCTGCAAGAGCAGGTCATTGTGCTCCCGCCTGCGGCAAGCTTCAACAAAATCAGTCGCCGCGGCCTCGTCAACCAGAAATTGCTGATATTGGCCTTCGATGATCTCGTAATACTCTTCGTAGTCAACGATACCATTGCTTACTGGTACAGACACGTAATAGCGACTCGACTCGGACTCGGCGCCGATCGAATATCTTCCAGAAAGCGAAAAGCATGTATCACTGAGTTCCAAATCGTCTCCCTCAATTCGGCTCGTTGTTCCGGAACGCGTCCTTTTTTAAGCATAGTAGCACAAAAATATATTTCGTGGTGGCCCAAGTTATTAAGTTCTACCCGACGCCAAAGCTTCTTTCGAGAACACTGCTTACTTCGTAATGTCGGCGACGATTCTGAAGTTAAACCATTCCGGCGGAATTCCTTCGCGTAGAGCACCGTCAAGCTCTTCGTATGTCAACGCGATTGCGTGCGAGAAGATTGTCGCGTCGTAATCGGACATCCAGCCTCGATCGGTCTCCTCCCGATCGACTCTCAGCGAAACCCGGCCCGGATAGTTATCAGGATCGATTTCTGTCAACGACACATTCGGATCGATTCCTTCCTTGTACCACCGAAAGAGGATTGAATCGGAATACTCGCCCGGCCGCGCGAAGTCGCTTATGAGCAGCAAAAGATACTTTTCAGCGTCCTCAAAACGCCTAAACATCCAATATCTCCCCCGCGACGACCTCTCCTTCTGATCGATGTAGTATGCATCGCCTTCTTTCACTACGAAGTAAGAAATCTCGGCATCGCCGGTGAACGCCACTTCAGAATCATTAATTATTTGCGGCAGTTGTTTGCCCCAAAATCGTCGCTCCGGACTTTCCCATTCTGCGGGCCTTCGCCGGTCATCACCAGGGTAACTATCACGCGCCCGCAGGTATATCGTCTGCCAGACGAACCAAGATTCGACGACTCTTCGGAGACGAGATGGAAATTTACTCAGGTCGACATAATAGTCGTTCATGATCCACTCCCAAAGAAAAGGTGTCCGACGTCTTCCAAGAATCCTCTGCCTTCAAGCTCTTCAACGCTCGCCTTGCCATTCCTCGGTGGAACCAACCTATATTGAATACCTCCACCGCCATGGCCAAACCACGGTGCAGCGGTCGATTTTTCGATTACCCATCCACGGGGTAAGCCAACCTCGGCATGTACTTTATACACATGGTAGTCCAAGTCTAGAGACTCGCAGGGCAAAGAACGCCCTTCGTAAGGTGTTCCTTCGGGGGCCAGCCATCGACCGCGGGGGTGGCCGATACGGTCGATGAAATTCCCGTCTAACTCATTCATGATCTCCGTTGGAGTCATGTTGTGAACGGTCCCAGGAACTGCGTAGGGCTTCTCCGGATCATTCTCCTCCGGATACCGCGTTTGACCGTTTTCGTCCACGAACTCGTGCTCATACTGATCCTTTGTGAGGTCACCGTATTCGTTTGCCTCTGGAAAGACCTCTCTTGCCGTTGGGGGTTTTCCCTTGCCCGGGTTCTGACCGTCGTCAGCGCCGTCTGGGGATGGTTGGTCGTGCGCCTGATCGTCGGCTCCACTGCCGGGGCCATCGCGAGGGGGGCCCTGGTCGCCAGGCGCATGCGGACCCCCACCAGGCGGTGGCTTTCGGTGTGGCGGCCCACCCGGGGAACCGCCTTCACCCGTCCCGTGCCGGCCGCCGCGGCCCGGCGGCGGCAGTTCCGTCGGGCGACCACCCGGCGGCGCGGAATGAGGTGTCGAAGCCGACAACGATGGCGTCGGCTGCGCCGAGTGCGCGGCGACGGGCGCCGGTCCGACAGGAGACCCGCTGGGTGTTGCCGGCAAGCGAGCTGGCGTCGATTCGGCCGCTGCGGGAACAGCCGACGGCAAGCGGTCACCCACTGCGGCGGGCACGGCTGCCGGAGCGGAAACGGGCGCGGCCGCGGGTGCCGGGTCATGCGGTCCGCCGGCGGGCACGGATGCCGGTTCATGCGGACCACCGGCCGGTTCTGAGACCGGCTCATGCGGACCACCGGCCGGTTCTGGGACCGGCTCGTGCGGACCGCCGGCCGGCACTAAATCGGGATCATGGGGATCACCCGGCGTCGCGTCCGCCTGGGCAGGTGCAGACTCCGGCTCAAACCCCGGTTCATGCGGGCCGCCCCCAGCCGGCAATGGCGGTTCAGGCGAATGGCTCTCAGACACAGCGCCGGGATCATGGGGACCACCCGGCGTCGCGCCCGGCTGCGCAGGCACAGACTCCGGCTCAACCCCCGGTCCATGCGGGTCACCCCCAGCCGGCAACGGCGGTTCAGGCGAATGGCTCTCAGGCAAAGACCCAACACCATGGGGTCCACCCGGCGCGGGAGCCGCGGCGGCTGGCGGGTCGAATCCCGGTTCATGGGGTCCACCCGAGGCTGGAGCCGCGGCGGCTGGCGGGTCGAATCCCGGTTCATGCGGACCACCCGGCGGCGACGCTGGTGCAGGCGCAGCGGGCGCCGGCTCAGGCGGTGGCTCGTGCGCCCCACCCGTTGGCGCAGGCGCCGAGGCGGGAGGACCGCCTCCCGGTTCGTGCGGGCCGCCCGCCGGTGCGGGTGCCGGCTGACCACCCGGCGGTCCCGGCGGCTCCGAGGCCGTCGGCCCCGGCGAGGCAGTTGGCCCGTGAGGCGCACCGGGGGCCGCGTCCGGCGCGTGCGGTGCCGGCCCGACGGGCGCGTCCGGCAGCTTGCCCGGTGGCAAACCCACGGGGCGTCCGCCCACGGGCGGCGGCTCGATCTTGGGGAGGTTTCCGGTGACGCCTTCGAGGTCTTTTGTCAGCTTGCTTCCGGTTCCGGCGATATCAGCCAACGCGCCGCGAGCACCGGCGGCGCCCGCTACCCCACCGGCCGCTCGCTCGCCGGCACGCCCCGCGGTACCCGCGGCCTCCCCTGCGGCCTCGGCGCCGCGAGCGGCCGCTCCTGCGCCATCCGCCGCCGCACCGGCCTCCCCACCGCCAGGAATGAGCAACGTGCTGAGATCGAACAGGTTTTCACCGAACCCCAATCCCGGCCGAGCCGTGCTCCAATCATCAAGGTGCAGCAGTCCTTTCAGCTGCTGCAGCTGTGTTTCACTGGCCTCTTGGGGGTTAAACAAGGCATTGATCAGGCTGCCTTTCCACAAGCTCTTGCCCAAGTTCGCCCAGGTGTCCGCAGCGCCTTTTGGATCGAGCAGGAACCATCGCGGGTCGAGCTCACCAATGGCCTGCGCCATGCCGACTGCGCCTTTGAGGACGCCCTCGTTCGCGTTCAGCCATGTGTCGAACACGGTCGCCACCTGGTTGCCGACCGCATCGCCGAGGAAGTTCTTGAGCTCGCCGCGCACGTACTTCTCGAGCTTGACGACCTCGCCGTCGACGACCTGCATCCCCATCTTGATCGACTGCTCCATGGCCCTGGCTTCCTCACCAAAGTGGTGGAGCACGTCGTTGATGTCCCCTGCGATCTTTTTGATCTCCTCGAACGCGTCGCCTTTGACGATCAACATCAGGTCGTGCCCGATGTCGGTCAGTGATCCCAGGCGGTTCAGCAGGTCCCGGATCGCGTTCTGGGCACGACTCACCCCGTTGGCGAAGTCATCGAGCTTCCTGGCCAGCGCTTCCGACAGCTCGCCAATCTTCCCCATGCCGCCGGCGATCTTCGACAAACCCTCATCGATCAAGCCGCCTTCGGGGATGTGCTGACCATCAAACAGCGACTTCGAAGCGTTGACCGCGCCCCGCATCCCGCCCGCTGCCGCGCCGAAACTGCGCCACCGAGCCGCGGCCGCATGCAAGCCCTCGACGTCGCCGTCGGGCCACACGTCGTCGACGAACGACTGCACCACGGCCCACAGCAGCGGAGGGGGCTCCCCTTTGCCCCACGTCCCGGGCGGCCCGGGAGGCGCGATGGTGGGCGGGTCGGGCGGCGCCTGCAAGACGTCGGCACCGCCGCCCAGCCTCGAATCGGCTTCGGCCCTCGAGTAATTCGCCGCGCCTTGCTGTAGTCGGGCTCCACACTGCCGGCAGGCGTTGATCGCGGCCGCCGCCAGCGTCAACACCTTCTCCGCGGCCTCCTGGTACCCCAGCCCGAACACCGTGCCGGCCGCGTCCAGGCCGGTATGGGCGGCGAAACCGGCCGTCAACACGGTGAGGTTGGCCTCCAGGCCGCCTCCAGCGCCGTTCAGGGCGCTGCCCGCGGCATAGAGCGCCTGAGGATCTACCGCTAACGGCCCCACGCGCCGAATTCTCGCCCACGTCGAGGCGCATGGCTATTCACGCAGGTCAGGCGGACACGCTAGCCGGAGCCGGTCAGCGTGATGCGATGCCGCCCGCGCGACACGGCCACCGTCGGCCCGGCCGGCTGGCCGTCGAGCTCCACCTCGACACCGTCGGGCAGCCCGCCAAGCGTGATCTGCGCGGCGGTGTCGGTGGCGACGGTGATCGTCGATGACGGCAGCGCAGCCAGCCCGGCACGCGCCACGTCGACCCGGATTCCGGCGACCCCGGTGAGGCGCAGCGTCAGATACGGCAGCGGGTCGACGGGCCGCCCCACTCGCCAGTCCAGCTCGCTGTACACCCCGGGCGTCGGGTCGAAATCGAAGAAGACCCCGCGGTGATGCCGAATGGTGTGCGTCGGGTCCGGCCGGGCATACGACCGCGCGTCGACCTCGGCCACGGCGCCGCGCCGCGCCGTGACCGCCGGATCGGCGGTCAGCTCCGACAACCACCACACCTGATGCGGCCCGATGCCCAGATCGGCGCGCACCAGCTGCGGATGCCACGCGAACGTGATGTGCCCCGGGTCCGCTTGGCGCAGACCGGTTCCCATGTGCGAGATCGGGTCCGCGAACTTGTCCTGAAGCACCCAGGCGATGTGATCCTCGAGGGGGTAGACGGTGAACCGGTGCCGGTAGCCGAGCCGGTCCAGCTCGAGCACCTGCTCGGCGGCGGAGACGAACGGCACCAGCTCGTCGACCAAACCGTGGGCGATGACGTACGGCAACCAGCGGGCATTCACCAGCAGCTTCCAGGTGTCACCCTCGCGGGCGCACGGCGAGTCGAGGTCGAGGTCGGCCGGGATGTCGACGCCGGGAAGCAGCCGCACGCCGCACGTCGGCGGGCCGGCCAGCACCACCGCCTGCGAAAACGCCTGCGGATAGCTCAATCCCAGCTTGTAGGCGGCATACCCGCCCATCGAGTAGCCGGAGATGACCGTGCGATTGGGGTCGGTGCCGAGCTGTTCGGCCACCCGCGCCCACACTTCCCAGACGTCGAGTTCCCCGGTGTCGAAGTACCAGGTTGACGGGCCGCGGGCCAGCGGCGTGACCACCACCGAGTCGCGGCCCTCGCACACCTCGTGCAGCAGGCGCGGGTCGATCGCGGCGAACTGGCTTTGTCCGAGCGCCAGCGAGTGCAGCAGCAGCGTCAGCGGCAGCGCCCGGCCCGGTGCGTAGGTCGACGGCAGGCAGACCGAATACGGCTGCACCCGGCCGAGGAATTGCGGCTTGGTGCTCAACGTGCTCAAGATGTCTTCGGCCGCGACGCCCTGGCCCAGCTCGACCGACGAGACGTACCAGCGGGTTGTCGGGCCGGTGATCACCGGCTCCGGTGCGGTCGCCCGGGCGGCCAGTTGAGCCCACGGCACCGTCAGCGCAAACTCGGACACGTCGCCGTGGCTCAGCGCCGCGGCCTGCGCCGAATCGGACCAGAAGTTGAGGTGCGGCGGCTCCTGCTCGTGGGTGCGGAACGCGACGTTGTAGACGTTGGGCTGCCCGGGCAGCGCGCCGCGCTGGGCGGGCACGTCGGCGAACCCGTCGCCCGCCGCCGTGGCCAACCCGGCGGCCAGGCGAACCGTCCAGCTTCCGGTGGGTTCGACCAGCGCCCGCGGAACCTGCGCCATAAACGACCGCGACGCCATGTCGACGCTGTGCTTGACGGGCGTGGCCACGCGAGTGGTCAGGTCGATCACCGCCGCGGCCCTCCCGGAGATGAGCAGCGCCATGTCGATGCCCTTCGACCGCACGCCGGCCCCGGCCGGCCACTCCTCGGCGGCCGTCCGGGCGGGATCGGTGTCGAAGGTGAACAGCGCGATCGGCACGGCGGCGTCGACCAGCGTGTTCCAGTCGACCCGCCACCATGTGTCGGTCTCGGTCAGCCCGATAGCGACGCGGAAGATGTCGGCGCCGTTGTTGGCCGCGGGCCCGTGCGGATAAACGTAGGTGCCGCGCGGCGGCGCTTGAATCTTCAGGTCCCCGATCGGGACGCCCGTCGCGCCGTGGTCGTCGTAGAGGAAATCGGTCCAGAACAGCGCACCCCCGGCCAGCCGCCCGGCTCCGCAGGTGCGCGGAAACTGCTCGCCGAACGGCCAATTCGACGGCGCGGGCAGCCCCGGCTCGGGGCGCCGCGCCGCGGGCGGCACGCCCTCGGGCATCCCGTCGACGACGACGAGCTCGCCGGGCGGCGCCGGGGACGGCGCGACGGGATGCAGGAGAGCGTGAGCGACGTGACGTGCGATGCGGATCGGAAGCAGCGGAAGGTCCAGGATCGACACCCCGCCCAACCTACGCGGCGGCGGTGTCAAGCTCGTTAGGGTGCGGGCACCACGATCAGGTCATGCGGCCGGTTGTTGACGGCCAGGGCGCCTTCGTCGCTGACCACGACGATGTCCTCGATGCGCGCCCCCCACCGGCCGGGGAAGTAGATGCCCGGCTCGATGGAAAACGCCATGCCCGCGGTCAGTGGCAGGTCGTTACCGGCGACGATGTACGGCTCCTCGTGCACCGACAGCCCGATCCCGTGTCCGGTGCGGTGCACGAAAAACTCCGCTAGCCCCGCCTCGGCCAGCACGTCGCGGGCGGCGGCATCGACCTGTTCGGCCGTCACGCCGGGTCGCACCGCGTCGAAGGCCGTGCGCTGCGCTCGCTGTAGCACCGAATATTGCTGTGCTACATCAGGTTTGGGTTCTCCGATGCTGTAGGTGCGGGTCGAGTCGGAGTGGTATCCGGGCGCGTAGGCGCCGCCGATGTCGACGACGACGATGTCGCCCGCCTGCAGTTCTCGGTCCGAATAGCTGTGATGCGGGTCGGCGGCGTGCGGGCCGGAGCCGACGATGATGAATGCCACGTCCGAATGCCCTTCGGCGACAATGGCTTCGGCGATGTCGGCGGCCACGTCGGCCTCGGTGCGGCCCGGTCGCAGTAACTCGGGCACCCGGGCGTGCACCCGGTCGATGGCCGCCCCGGCCTTGCGCAGGGCGTCGACCTCGCATTCCTCCTTGACCATCCGCAGCCCGCGCAGCACGTCGGTGGCCAGCGTCGGCAGCACGCCGAGCTCGCCGGCGAGCGGCAACAGGTGCAGCGCCGGCATGGAATCGGTGACGGCGGTCGCGGCCGGGCCCCCGCGCAGTGCCGCGCTCACCAACTTGTACGGGTCGTCGCCATCGACCCAATCCCGCACGGCCAGGCCAAGTTCCGCAATGGCCGAACCCTTCAGCGAGGCCAGCTCCAGCCGCGGCACCACCACCGTCGGATCGCCCGAGGCCGGCAGCACCAGCGCGGTGAGCCGCTCGAACGTCTGCGCGCGCGAGCCGACGAGGTAGCGCAGGTCGTAGCCGGGCGTGATCACCAGGCCGGCGAGGCCGGCGTCGGCGGTCGCGCCGGCCGCCGCGGCCAGGCGGCGTGCATACACTCCCGCGTCGAATCGGTCCGAGTCCATGGCAGCAAGGCTAACCCGGCCCGCCGAACGTCGAGTTGTTGTGGCAATTCGCGAAAGTGGTCGACGACAAGTCGACGTTCGGCGACGTGAGACCATAACCGGCATGCGATCGCCGCTAGTGCTCCTCGACGGCCCCAGCATGTGGTTCCGCTCGTATTTCGGGGTGCCGTCGTCGATCACCACCCCCGACGGCCGACCCGTCAACGCCGTCCGCGGATTCCTCGACTCGCTGGCCGTGGTGATCACACGCCACCGACCCGGCCGCCTGGTGGTGTGCCTCGACCTGGATTGGCGTCCACAGTTCCGGGTCGACCTCATCCCGTCGTACAAGGCGCATCGGGTCGCCGAACCGGAACCCGAGGGCGAGCCCGACATCGAGGAAGTGCCCGACGAGCTGACCCCGCAGATCGACATGATCATGGAGCTGCTCGACGCATTCGGGATCCCGACGGCGGGGGCGGAAGGTTTCGAAGCCGACGACGTGCTGGGCACCCTCGCCGCGCGCGAACGCAAGGACGCGGTCGTGGTGGTCAGCGGCGATCGCGACCTGCTGCAGGTGGTCACCGACGAGCCCGTCCCGGTTCGGGTCCTGTACCTGGGGCGGGGGCTGAGCAACGCCACCTTGTTTGGACCCCCCGAGGTGGCCGAGCACTACGGGGTGCCCAAGGATCGGGCCGGCCCCGCCTACGCCGAACTCGCGCTGCTGCGCGGCGACCCGTCCGACGGCCTGCCCGGGGTACCGGGTGTCGGCGAGAAGACGGCAGCCACCCTGCTGGCCCAGCACGGCTCGCTGGAGCGGATCCTTGCCGCCGCCCACGACCCAAAGTCCAAGATGGCCAAGGGTTTACGGGCCAAATTGCTGGCCTCGACCGACTACATCGAGGCCGCCGGCACGGTGGTGCGCGTGGCCACCGACGCCCCGGTCAAGATGTCGACGCCCACCGACGCCCTACCCCTGGTTGCCGCCCACCCCAAACGCACCGCCACGCTCGCGACCGAGCTGGGCGTGGGGTCGCCGATTGCCCGCTTGCAGAAGGCGCTCGACGCGCTGCCGGCCTGAGCTTCGCGCGCCGATGGCGGCGCGAGGAGGAGGCGGGCAATCGGTTATTGCGGCCGACCGACCTCGTAGGTGCCCTTGTTGTCCTGGAAGGTCACCGTCACGCGCTTTTGGGCGCCATCGATGCTGACGTCGCAGTCGAAGGTGCCGCCCTTCTTGACGACGGGATCTTGGCCGCGGTTGCACTTGACGTCTTTGACGTTCTTGGCGCCGTAGCCGTTCGTCTCGTCGGAGAGGATCTGCTGCACACCGGTCTGGGCCTTGTTGACGTCGAGCTTGGTGGTGACGAAGAAGCCCGGCTGCCAGAAGCCGAGCACCAGCACGACCGCGATGAGCAGGAAGAGGATCGCGCCGGTCACGCCGCCGATGAGCGCCATCGAGCGCTTCTTACCCGGCTGTTCGTAGGGCGGGTACTGCTGCGGGTACTGACCGTATTGACCAGGCTGGCCGGGCTGACCGTATTGGCCGGGCTGGCCCGGCTGGCCGTACTGGCCGGGTTGCGGGTACTGCCCTGGTTGGCCGTATTGGCCCGGCGGCGCGTACTGCGGGGGCTGGGCGCCGAACTGCCCGGGCTGGCCCGGCTGGCCATACTGGCCGGGCTGCTGGTATTGCTGCGGGTATGCCTGCTCGGTCGGCGGCTGGTACTGCGGATATTCGGCGGGCGGCGTATACGCCGGGGCCTGCCACGTCGCGTCCTGGGGCGAGTGCTGCTGCTGCCAGGGCGATCCCACCTGTGTCGGCTCCGAGGATTGGTCGCCGCCCTGGCCGGGCGGTTGCCACTGGTGGCCCGGGTCCGATCCGTGCGGTCCGCTCATCGTTTCTCCTCAGTCCCCTTATGTCTTAGCCGAAGTCATCCGGTTCCGATTACGGCTGTAACGGTAGCTCGGGCCCAGCCTACCCGGCGTCAACTGCGACGACGCCGCGCCGAACCTCATTGATGGCGCGCTTGGCGGTGGCCCGAACGTCGGGATCCGGGGCGGCGTTGCGGACCTGGTCCAACAGGTCGAGCACTTGGCGGCACCACCGGACGAAGTCGCCCGCCGATAGCGGGGAACCGCTGCCGGAAACGTCGGCGGCGGCCAGCGCCGCGGCCAGGTCTCCGGTCCGGGCCCAGCGGTAGATGACGGTGACGAAGCCGTCGTCGGGTTCGCGGCTCGGGCCGATGCGATGCGTCTGCTCGTCGGCGCGCAGCGCCGTCGACAGCCGCGACGTCTGCTGCAGCGCCTGCCGCAATGGTTGGGTGGGCACCTCCCCGGCGGCCGCGGCGCCGGGGCCGTCCCCGCCGCGCGACTCGTAGAGCACCGCCGACACCACCGCGGCCAACTCGGCCGGTTTCAAACCCGCCCACGCGCCGGTGCGCAGGCATTCGGCGACCAGCAGGTCGCTTTCGCTGTAGATCCGCGCCAGCATGCGGCCGTCGTCGGTGACGTGCGGGTCGCTGGCCGGACCCTCGATGAAACCGCGCTCGGTGAGGAGCCCGACGATCCGGTCGAACGTGCGGGCCAGCGAGTTGGTGGCGGCGCCGACCTTCTTCTCCAACTGCGCGTTGTCACGCTCGATGCGCAGGTAGCGCTCGGCCTCGCGGATCCGCTCCTCCGGGCTGTTGTGGGCGGGATGGCGGCGCAACTCCGCCCGCAACGACGCCAGCTCCGGGTCGTGGAAGCCGTCCGTGTCACCACGCCCACGGCGGCCGGATGGAACGGTCAGTCCGGCGGCGGCCGAGCGCAGCGCCGAAGCCAAATCGCGCCGCACCCGCGGCTGGCGATGCTCGACGCGCTTGGGCAACGACATGGAACCCACCGGCGCCGCCGCTCCCGAATAGTCCGCCGACGAAATCCGCCCCGCCCAACGGTGTTCGGTGAGCACCAGTGGGCGCGGGTCGTCGCTGTCGCGGGCCGACTCCAGCACCACCGCCAGCCCGCCGCGCCGTCCGTGGTCGATCGTGATGATGTCGCCTCGACGCAGCCCGGCCAGCGCATCGCTGGCCGCCTGCCGCCGGTGCAGCCGCGACGCGCGGGACTGCGCGCGCTCCATCTCCGAAATCCGCGCCCGCAGCCGGGCGTATTCGAGGATCGGCGCCGCCGGCCCGCCCAGCTCGGAGGCGATCTCGTCGAGCAGGCGTTTTCCGCGCTCGATGCCGCGAACCAGCCCGACGACCGAGCGGTCGGCCTGGTACTGGGCGAACGACTGCTCCAGCAGCTGATGAGCCTGCTCGGGACCCATGTGGCGCACCAGGTTGATCGTCATGTTGTAGGACGGCGCGAACGAACTGCGCAGCGGGAAGGTACGGGTGGAGGCCAGGCCGGCGACCGCGGACGGCTCGGTGGTTTCCTCGCTGGGATTCCACAGCACCACGGCGTGGCCCTCAACGTCGATGCCGCGCCGGCCGGCGCGGCCGGTCAACTGCGTGTACTCCCCCGGTGTCAGCGGCACGTGCTGCTCGCCGTTGAACTTCACCAGCCGCTCGAGCACCACCGTGCGGGCGGGCATGTTGATGCCGAGCGCCAGCGTTTCGGTGGCAAACACCGCCTTGACCAGCCCGGCGGTGAACAACTCCTCCACGGTGTGGCGGAACGCCGGCAACATCCCGGCGTGGTGGGCGGCCAGGCCGCGCAGCAGCCCCTCGCGCCACTCGTAGTAGCCGAGCACCGCCAGGTCGGAGTCGGCAAGATCACCGCACCGGTGGTCGATCACCTCGGCGATCTGCGCACGCTCCTCCTCGGTGGTCAGCCGCAGCGGCGAGCGCAGGCACTGGGCGACCGCGGCGTCACAACCGGCCCGGGAGAACACGAACGTGATCGCCGGCAGCAGCCCCTGGGAATCCAGGATCGCGATCACGTCCGGCCGACCGGGCGGCCGATAGAACCGCGGCCGGCTGGTCACGCCCCGCCCCCGGCGTGGCTGCCAATCCGACATCCGGTCGGCTTCACGCCGATGGGCGATGTGGCGCGACAGGTCCGGATCGACCCGCGGCTGGCGTTGGTCAGCGGCCTCGGCGCCGTCACGGTCCCGATAGTCGAACAGGTCGAACAGTCGCTTGCCCACCAGGACGTGTTGCCACAGCGGCACCGGCCGGTGTTCGTCGACCACGACGGTCGTGTCGCCGCGCACGGTCTGGATCCAGCCGCCGAACTCCTCGGCGTTGCTCACCGTGGCCGAGAGACTGACCAGGCGCACCTCGTCGGGCAGGTGCAGGATCACCTCCTCCCACACCGGACCGCGCATCCGGTCGGCCAGGAAATGCACCTCATCCATCACCACATACGAAAGACCTTGCAGCGCAGGCGAATCGGCGTAGAGCATGTTGCGCAGCACTTCGGTGGTCATCACCACGACGGGCGCGTCGGCGTTCACCGACATGTCGCCGGTCAGCAGGCCGATCCGGTCGCGGCCGTACCGCGCGGTCAGGTCGGTGTGCTTCTGGTTGCTCAGTGCCTTCAGCGGTGTGGTGTAGAAGCACTTACCCCCGGCCGCCAGCGCCAGGTGCACGGCGAATTCGCCGACCACGGTCTTGCCGGCGCCGGTCGGCGCGCAGACCAGCACCCCGTGGCCCTGTTCCAGCGCCGCACAGGCCCGCCGCTGAAAGTCGTCGAGCGTAAAACGCAGTTCGGCGGCGAACCGGGCCAGCTCGGCCGGCTCCGTCACGCCGCCGCCGGATCGCGCGAGGGTGCGCAGTTGTACGTCAATACCGGCGTGTCGCGGTACAAACACGCACGCTCGCGGGAAGCGGGGCTAGGTGACATCGTCATGCTGACCTGCGGTGAACGACGGCTCCGGCACGGGCTCGTGTATCGGGGCGGGCGGCTCGATGACCGATGCCTCGTCATCGGGGATCATGGCCTGCGCCTCGCGCTTGGCCTTCCGCTTGTCGTGCAGCCGGGCGATTTGGATGGCGAACTCGAGCAGCACCGACAGCGCCACCCCGAGGGCGGTCATCGAAAACGGATCGGATCCGGGCGTGAACATCGCCGCGAACGCGAACATGCCGAAGATCAGGCCGCGCCGCCACGACTTGAGCCGCTCGTAGGTCAGCACGCCGGTGATGTTGAGCATGACCATCAGCAGCGGGAATTCGAAGCTGACCCCGAACACCACCAGCAGGTTGATCAGGAAGCCGAAATACCGGTCGCCAGACAGCGCGGTCACCTGCACGTCGCTGCCGACCGTCAACAGGAATGCCAGCGCCTTGGACAGCACGAGGTAGGCCAGCACGGCGCCGACGACGAACAACACCGCGGCGGGGATCACGAACGCGATCGCGAAGCGGCGCTCCTTTTGATAGAGCCCGGGGGTGATGAACGCCCACAGCTCGTAGAACCACACCGGGCAGGCGAGCACGATCCCGGCGGTCAGCCCGACCTTGAGCCGCAACATGAATTGGTCGAACGGCGCCGTGGCCAGCAGCCGGCACTGCCCGTCGGCGCTGATCGAGGCACGGGCCGACTGCGGCAACGAACAATAGGGATGGCGCAGCCATTCGCCGAGGCTTTCCAGCCCCAAGATCGAATGCGAATACCAGACGAAGCCGAAGATCGTCGTGACCAGGATGGCGGCCAGCGAGATCAGCAGCCGGGTACGCAGCTCGGTCAGGTGGTCGACGAGCGACATCGTCGCGTCGGGATTGGCGCGGCTGCGCCTGTTGCGAGGGTTGAGCCGTTTCAGCAAGCCGGCGGTGCGCGCTGAAACCCTGAAACCTTTCACCGTGGTCTTTAACGGTCGGTCAGTCGCGCTCGGCCACCGCGGCGACGCGGTTAAGCCGGGCGCGCTTCGGTGTGGCCCTGCTCGGTGGCCGCCGGCGGGTCGACCCGCTGCGACTGCACGGGTTGGGCTGGCGGAGGCGATTGCAGGGAAGGCGCGTCGGACTTGCCCTCGGTCTGCATTTCACGCATCTCGGACTTGAAGATGCGCATCGACTTGCCCAACGAGCGCGCGGCATCGGGGAGCTTCTTGGCACCGAACAGCAGAATCACTACGACAGCGAGGATCGCCCAGTGCCACGGACTAAGACTGCCCACTTTGATTACCTCCAGACGTCCACCCGATGCTACCGCAGCGCGGCGACGGGCCGGTGTGCCCGCGCCGGACGCTAAGACTGCGCGGCGACCTGGTAGGACTCCAGGGCCGCCGCCGCGGCATCCCGGACACGCTGCGCGAGCGACGCCGGTTCAAGGACGCGCACGGCCGCCCCGAAGCCGAGCACCAGGCGCGTCATCCAGTCCTCGGAGGCAAAGGTCATGACGACCTCGCACGAGCCATCCGGCAACTCGAGCACCTCGCGCATCGGGTAGTACTCGAGCATCCACGACGCCGAGGGCGCCACCCGGAGCCTGGCCGACGGCAGCGCCGGGTCGCCGTCGAACAGTGACGTGTCCGGCGGCGCGTGCACCACGGGTTCGGGCGGAGCCGCCGGCTCGCCCAGCTCGGTGGCGTCGACGATCCGGTCGAAGCGGAACAGCCGGACCCCTTCGGCTTCGCGCGACCAGGCCTCCAGGTAGCTGTGCCCGCCGATCAGCAGCACCCGGACGGGGTCGACGATCCGGCTGGTCAGCGTGTCGTGCGAGGCGGAGTAGTAGTCGATGGCCAGTGCGTGCTTGTACTGCACCGCCGTGCGCACGGCGGCCGCGGCCCGGCTCTCGACCGGCGCGGGCTCGTCGATGGCCGCCGCCAAGGCCGTGTTGTCCTGCCCGATGGCGCCGGCGGCGGCCTCGATCTTGGCCATCGCGCTGCGCGCCGCCTCCGGATCGACCACGCCGGGAATGTCGGCCAGCGCCCGCAGGGCCACCAGCAGGCCCGTCGCCTCCGGCGACGTGAGTTTGAGCGGCCGGTCGATGCCCGCCGAGAACGTCACCTCGATGGTGTCGCCGGAGAACTCGAAATCGATGAGGTCACCCGGGTAGTAGCCGGGAAGGCCGCACATCCACAGCTGGTTGAGGTCCTCCTCCAGCTGCTTGGCCGAGACGCCCAGGTCAGCCGCGGCCTTGGCGCGGGTGACCTTCGGGTTGGCCTGGAAATACGGCACCATGTTCAGCAACCGCACCAGCCGGGTGGAGACAGGCGTCACGAGCTCTGCACCTCCGCGTGGCCACGCAGCCGGGCCAGCACGGCGTCGCGCAGGGACTGCGGCTCGAGCACGACGGCGTCGGCGCCATACCCCGCGACATCGCGCGCCAGCCCGTCGGCGGATCCGATGTCGAGTTCGATCACCTCGCCGTCGCGGCCGCCCCTCCGGTGGGCGCCCGTCGACCTTCCGGCGCGGCGCAGCGCGGTGGCACGCCCGTCGGCGACCCACACCCGCGCCTGCCCGCCCGTCGGCCACTCGGTGACCGTCTGGGCCACGATCTTGCGCAGGTCCACCCCGTCGGGCACGGTGACCGCGCCGGGCGGCCCGATCGGCGTGACCCCGGCGCCGATCCGGGAGAGCCGGAAGGTGCGGGTGGCGTCGCGGTCGCGGTCGTGGCCCACCAGATACCAGCGGCCCCTCTCGGTGACCACGCCCCACGGCTCCACGGTGCGCGTGGTGTAGGGCTCGGCGCGCGAGGGCCGGTGCGGGAACTGCACCGCCTGCCGAGAATCGATGGCGGACAACAGGATTCCGAGAACCTCCTCGGACCCCCGCAGGCCGGGAACCCCGGCCGAGGACGCGATGGCCACCGGCGCGTCCGGGTCGACGTCGACCCCGGCGGCGCGCAGCTTGAGCAGCGCGCCCTGGGTGGCGGTGATCAGCTCCGGCGACTCCCACAACTGCGTCGCGACAGCGACGGCGGCCGCCTCGTCAGGGGTCAGCTCGACCGGCCGCAGCGCGTAGGCGTCGCGGTTGATCCGGTAGCCCTCGGTGGGGTCCGTGACCGACACCCGGCCGACTTCGAGCGGGATGCCGAGGTCACGCAGTTCGTTCTTGTCGCGCTCGAACATCCGCGAGAACGCCTCGGCGCTGGGGCTGTCGGAATAACCCGCGACGCTGGACCGGATCTTCTCCGCGGTGATGTAGCCCCGGGTGGACAGCAGCGCGATAACGAGGTTGACCAACCGCTCGACTTTCGAGATCGCCATCTGCACCAGGTTATTCGATGGCCCTTTCCGGGCGCTTCCGCCGCCCGGCCGCGCTGCCTCTACACAGCTGATGGCGCCCGCGCCAGCAGGTAGGGACTACATGCTCGCGATGAGCCGCTTGACCCGCTCGTCGACCGCCCGGAACGGGTCCTTGCACAGCACGGTGCGCTGCGCCTGGTCGTTGAGCTTGAGGTGTACCCAGTCGACGGTGAAGTCACGGCCCGCCGCCTGGGCGGCGCTGATGAACTCCCCGCGCAGACGGGCTCGGGTGGTCTGCGGCGGGTGGTCGACGGCCTCGGCGATGTCCTCGTCGGTGGTAACCCGCGTCGCCAGGCCCTTGCGCTGCAGCAGGTCGAAGACGCCGCGGCCGCGCTTGATGTCGTGGTAGGCCAGGTCGAGCTGGGCGATCTTCGGGTCGGACAGCTCCATGTTGTAGCGGTCCTGGTAGCGCTGGAACAGCTTGCGTTTGATCACCCAGTCGATCTCGGTGTCCACCTTCGCGAAATCCTGGCTCTCCACGGCGTCGAGCTGGCGGCCCCACAGGTCGACGACCTGCTCGATCTGGGCGTTGGGCTCCCGGGTCTGCAGGTGCTCGACGGCGCGGCTGTAGTACTCGCGCTGGATGTCCAGGGCGCTGGCCTGACGTCCACCGGCCAGCCGCACCGGCCGGCGCCCAGTGACGTCGTGGCTGACCTCGCGGATGGCCCGGATGGGGTTGTCGAGGGAGAAGTCGCGGAACGGGACGCCGGCTTCGATCATCTCCAGCACCAGCGCCGCCGTGCCCACCTTGAGCATGGTGGTCGTCTCGCACATGTTGGAGTCGCCGACGATGACGTGCAGCCGCCGGTACTTCTCGGCGTCGGCGTGCGGCTCGTCGCGGGTGTTGATGATCGGCCGGCTGCGGGTGGTGGCCGAGGAGACGCCTTCCCAGATGTGCTCGGCACGCTGGGACAGGCAGAACGTCGCGGCCTTGGGCGTCTGCAGCACCTTGCCGGCCCCGCAGATCAGCTGGCGGGTGACCAGGAACGGCAGCAGCACGTCGGAGATCCGGGAGAACTCGCCGGCACGCACGATCAGGTAGTTCTCGTGGCATCCGTAGGAGTTGCCCGCCGAGTCGGTGTTGTTCTTGAACAGGTAGATGTCACCACCGATGCCCTCGTCGGCGAGCCGCTGCTCGGCGTCGACCAGCAGGTCCTCCAGCACCCATTCGCCGGCCCGGTCGTGGGTGACCAGCTGCACCAGGCTGTCGCATTCGGCGGTGGCGTACTCGGGGTGGCTGCCCACGTCGAGGTAGAGGCGGGCGCCGTTTCGCAAGAAGACGTTGGAGCTGCGGCCCCACGACACCACCCGACGGAACAGGTAGCGGGCAACCTCGTCCGGGGACAGGCGGCGATGGCCGTGGAACGTGCAGGTGACACCGAACTCGGTCTCGATGCCCATAATTCGTCGCTGCACGTAATCGAGGGTACTGGTTGTCCCACCGCAAAGGTGCAGAAGCCGCGCCCGTGGATGTTATTGGGCGGCTCTACTCCGAGGATTTGCCGTCGGGTTCCGACGCTTCGCCGCCGGATTCGGAGTCCTCGGATTTCGAGCCCTTGGCGTCCAGCTCGTGCAGCATGCTCTCCAGGGCGGGTCGGTTGATGCGCCGGAACGCGCGCCGCGGCCGGTTGGCGTCGAGGATGGCCACCTCCAGGCTGGTCACGTCGAGGGAGGGCTGATCGCCGTTGGAGGCGTCGGCGCTGCCCGCCCGCAGGGCCGCCACAGCGATGCCCAGAGCGTCGCTCAGGTCGGCGTTTTCGGCGTAGGTGTCCTTCAGCGCGGTGGCGATCGGCTCGGTGGTCCCGCCCATGACCACGAAGTGCGGCTCGTCGGCGATCGAGCCGTCGTAGGTGATCCGGTAGAGCTCCGGCGGTTTGGTCTCGCCATAGTGGGCGACCTCGGCGACGCACAACTCGACCTCGTAGGGCTTGGCCTGCTCGGTGAAGATGCTGCCCAGCGTCTGCGCGTAGACGTTGGCGAGCTGGCGGCCGGTGACGTCGCGGCGGTCATAGGCGTAGCCGCGCGTGTCGGCGAACTGGATCCCGCCGCGGCGCAAGTTGTCGAATTCGTTGAACTTGCCGGCGGCCGCGAAGCCCACCCGGTCGTAGAGCTCGCTGATCTTCTGCAGCGACCGCGACGGGTTCTCCGCGACGAACAGCACACCGCCGGCGTAGGCCAACGCCACCACGCTGCGGCCGCGCGCGATCCCCTTGCGGGCGAGCTCGCTGCGCTCGCGCATCGCCTGCTCGGGCGAGATGAAATACGGGAAGCTCACTTCTCCCCCCGCGGCTCGGCGTCAGGTCCGAAAGTATCTGCGCGCGAGCGGCTTTCGATGACTTCGCGGGCCAGCTCGGCGATGCGCCTCTCAGGCACCTCGGCCGCCCCCTCGGCGCCGATGGTGATGGCCGTGGGGTAGATGCCGCGGACCAGATCCGGTCCGCCGGTGGCGGAATCGTCGTCGGCGGCGTCGTAGAGCGCCTCCACCGCGACCCGCACCGCCGAATCGACATCGGTGACTTGCGAATACAACTTCTTCATCGACGACTTGGCGAAGATGGAACCCGACCCCACCGCCTGGTAGCCCTCTTCCTCGATGTTCCACCCACCCGCGGCATCGAACGAGACGATGCGTCCGGCGCTTTCCGGATCGGGGGCGTGCATGTCATAACCCGCCAGTAGCGGCACCGCCACCAGCCCCTGCATCGCGGCGGCCAGGTTCCCGCGCACCATGATGGCCAGCCGGTTCACCTTGCCGGCGAAGGTGAGCGGCACGCCCTCGAGCTTCTCGTAGTGCTCGAGCTCCACGGCGTAGAGGCGCGCGAACTCGACGGCGATCGCCGCGGTGCCCGCGATGCCGGTGGCCGTGTAGTCATCGGTGATGTACACCTTTTTCACGTCGCGCCCGGCGATCATGTTGCCCTGCGTGGAGCGCCGGTCGCCGGCGAGGACGACCCCGCCCGGGTATTTCAGTGCGACGATCGTGGTGCCGTGCGGCAGCTGCGCCCCGACACCGCCCGCTTGGGCGCCGCCGCTGAGGTTCACCGGCAACAGCTCCGGCGCCTGGCGGCGGAGAAAGTCAGCAAACGAGGACAGGTCTACAGCCGGGTTCGGTGGAAGTGCGGAGTTAGTGGACAGGCGATCGGAGAAAGGCCAGGTCACTGTCCGCCCTTTTGGACGTACGCGCGGACAAAGTCCTCAGCGTTTTCCTCGAGGACGTCGTCGATCTCGTCGAGCAGGTCGTCAGTCTCCTCGGCTAACTTCTCACGGCGCTCTTGGCCCGCGGCCGTGCCGTCGGCGAAGTCGTCGTCATCGCCGCCGCCACCACCACGCTTTGTCTGCTCCTGAGCCATCGCCGCCTCCTGCTTGTTATCGGCCGCGTCGCAACGCCTACCGGTGTTTCTCTACCCTACCGGTCAACGCCGACGTTGCCCTGCTTAACGTGCTTCAGCTGGTCAGTTGTTCCACCAGCTCCGCCGCGCTGTCAACGGAGTCCAATAGCGCCCCGACGTGCGCTTTGCTGCCGCGCAGCGGTTCCAGCGTCGGGATGCGCACCAGCGAATCGCCGCCGAGGTCGAAGATCACCGAGTCCCAGCTGGCCGCTGCGATGTCGGCGCCGAACCTGCGCAGGCATTCACCGCGGAAGTAGGCGCGGGTGTCCGTCGGCGGGTTGTCGACGGCGTCGATCACCTGGTGCTCGGTGACCAGGCGCTTCATCGAGCCGCGGGCGACCAGCCGGTTGTACAGGCCCTTGTCCAGGCGGACGTCGGAATACTGCAGGTCGACGAGGTGCAGCCGCGGTGCCGACCAGTTCAGGTTCTCCCGCTGCCGGAAGCCCTCGAGCAGCCGCAGCTTGGCTGGCCAGTCCAGCAGTTCGGCGCACTCCATCGGGTCACGCTCGAGCAGGTCGAGCACGTGCGCCCAGGTCTCGACGATGTCGGCCGCGCGCGGGTCGGGATCGCGGCCGTCGACCAGCTTTGCCACCCGGTCGAGATAGATCCGTTGCAGCGCAAGGGCGGTCAGCTCGCGGCCGTCCGCCAGGGCCACCGCAACCCGCAGCGACGGATCACGGCTGATGGCATGTACCGCGTGCACCGGCCGCGCCAACGTCAGGTCGGAAAGGTCGATGCCGTGCGTCGGGCCGTCCTCGATCAAATCGAGCACCAGCGCGGTGGTGCCCAACTTCAGATACGTCGAGGTCTCGGCGAGGTTGGCGTCGCCGATGATCACGTGCAGCCGGCGATACCGGTCGGCGTCGGCGTGCGGTTCGTCGCGGGTGTTGATGATGCCGCGCTTGAGCGTGGTCTCCAGGCCGACCTCGACCTCGATGTAGTCGGAGCGCTGCGACAGCTGGAAACCGGGCTCGTCACCGGAGGGCCCGATGCCGACCCGGCCGGAGCCGGTGACCACCTGCCGCGATACCAGAAAGGGGGTCAGGCCGGCGATGATGGCCGAAAAGGGCGTCTGCCGGGACATCAAATAGTTCTCGTGCGAGCCGTAGGAGGCGCCCTTGCCGTCCACGTTGTTCTTGTAGAGCTGCAGCTTGGCGGCCCCGGGCACGCTGGCGACGTGGCGGGCGGCGGCCTCCATCACGCGCTCGCCGGCCTTGTCCCAGATCACCGCGTCGAGTGGATCGGTGCATTCCGGCGCGGAGTATTCCGGGTGGGCGTGGTCGACGTAGAGCCGCGCGCCGTTGGTCAAGATCATGTTGGCCGCGCCGACCTCGTCCGCGTCGACCACCGGCGGCGGCCCGGCCGAGCGGCTCAGGTCGAAACCGCGCGCGTCCCGCAGCGGCGATTCCACCTCGTAGTCCCAGCGGGTGCGCTTGGCGCGCTGGATCCCGGCGGCGGCCGCGTACGCCAGGACCGCCTGCGTCGAGGTGAGGATCGGGTTGGCCGTCGGGTCCGACGGCGAGGATATGCCGTACTCGACCTCCGTCCCGATAATCCTTTGCATTACTTCAAGATAGGCCTGGCGACGATGCAGCCCGCGACGCGGGGTGCGGAGGAGCCAGGCAATCGGGTCCGGCCTGGCGACGATGCAGCCCGCGACGCGGGGTGAAAACGGCCACCGCGCGGACCGATCCGACATTAGGGTGGGCCCGCATGGACCTTTCCCTGCGCCGCACCCCGGGGCGCCGGACCTCGGCGAGCGCTTCCTTTGTCACAGGGGCCGAAAGCTGGTTCTTGGAGCGGGGTTTACCGTCCGTGCTCACCCGGCGGGCCCGGTGGCGACGCCTGTGGCCGCGGTCGGCCCCCGTGCTGGCGGCGTACGCGGCGCTTCAGGGCTGCGTGTTGGCGGTCTACTCGATCGTCGGGGGCGGCGACGTCGAGATCAAGGGTGAACCGACACCGGCTGAATGGGCAGTGCTCGCCATCGTCGCGGTCGCCCTGCCGCTGATGGCGCTGGTCGGCTGGCTGGTCTCGCGGTCGCGCAGCGGGCGGACGCGTGCGGTGGTGGCCGTTGCGGCGGTTGCCGTCGTGGCGTGCGTCGCAAGCATCGTCTCCGGACCTGGCCAGCTAGCGCAGGAGATCGTCGTCGTGGTCGTGGTGCTGATCCTCACCGGCTGTGGTGTCGGGTCGGTCATCGGCTGGGCGGTGCGAATGATGCTGTCGCACTTCGTGACGGTCGGCGCCCTAGTGGTCCGGGCGCTGCCGGTTGTGCTGTTGACCGCCTTGGTGTTCTTCAACACCTACGTCTGGTTGATGGCCGCGACGATCAGCGGAGAGCGGCTCGCGCTGGCCATGGCGTTTCTGGTGTCCATCGCCGCGGTCTTCGTCGTCTCCGCCACCCGGGAACGCGTGCGGCCGATGCTGCGATCGACGACGGCGGAGCTGGCCAACGACACCGAACGGCTCGCCGGCACACCCTTCGCGGCCATGCCGGATGTTCCCGACTGCGCGGCGCTGAAAAGGTCCGAGCGGCTCAACGTGGTGTTCGTGCTCGCCGCCTCGCAACTGGCGCAGATCACGGTGGTGGCAGTGGTCACCGCCGCCATCTACTTGATCCTCGGCCTGATCGTCCTCAGTCCGGAGTTGCTCAACGAATGGACCCACACCTATTCCAGCACCGCGACGGTGCTGGGATGGACGCTGCCCCTGCCTGATTCGCTGATCCACATGTGCCTTTTCCTCGGCGCGTTGACCTTCATGTACATCAGCGCCCGCGCGGCCGGCGACGCCGAATACCGATCGACCTTCCTCGACCCGCTGATCGAGGATCTGCACGCCACCCTGATCGCGCGCAACCGCTACCGCGGCGCCGTCGCTACCGCGTGTGAAGTTGACGCCGCCCAGGCCAGTGATTAATTTCACACAGGTGCCGGAGCACTCTGGCGCCCGTCGAAGAGGAAGCGTGTGAGCCGGTGACCGATTTGGCTGGGAAGCGTTACGGCGAAGTCCTTCTCGTGATCTCCGGCGAGGCCGGCCCGCAGGCCACGGTGTACAACAGCTTTCCGCTCAACGATTGCCCCGCCGAGCTGTGGTCAAAGTTGGACCCGCAGGCCATCGCGGCCGAAAACGGCGCGGCCGCAGCGCTGCTCAACGGCCCACGCTACTGGTTGATGAACTCCATCGAAAAGGAGCAACAGGGCCCGCAGATCAAAAAGACCTTCGGGGGGATCGAGATGATCCAGCAGGCCACCGTCCTGCTGTCGTCGATGAATCCGGCGCCCTACATCGCCAACACGGTGAACCGCCACACGGTGTTCGTGTTCAACGCCGGCGAAGAGGTCTACGAACTCCAGGATCCCCAGGGGCACCACTGGGTCATGCAAACCTGGAGCCAGGTCGTCGACCCCGACCTTTCGCGTGCCGATCTGCCGAAGCTGGGCGAGCGGCTCAAGCTGCCGGACGGATGGTCCTACCAGTCGCGTGTGCTCACCGAAGAGTTGCGCATCGACACGACCTCACGCGCTGCCCAGGTCACCCAGGATGACCTGACCAACAGCTATTCGCTGGTGACGGGCTGAGGGCTGGCGAGCCGCCGACGCTGAAACTACGCACACCCGCCGCGGCGCGTCGTGTGTGTGTAGTTTCAGTGTCGCGGTTCGCGCTGACGTCCGCCGCCCCTACAGGTACTGACCGAGGTTCGACTCGGTGTCGATGGCGCGGGACGCGCTCGACGACTTGCCGGTGACCAGGGTGCGGATGTAGACGATCCGCTCGCCCTTCTTGCCCGAAATCCGCGCCCAGTCATCGGGGTTGGTGGTGTTGGGCAGGTCCTCGTTCTCGGCGAACTCGTCGACGATCGAGTCCAGCAGGTGCTGAATGCGCAGGCCCGGTTGGCCGGTCTCCAGCACCGACTTGATCGCGTTCTTCTTCGCCCTGTCGACGACGTTCTGGATCATCGCCCCGGAGTTGAAGTCCTTGAAGTACATGACTTCCTTGTCACCGTTGGCGTAGGTGACCTCCAGGAACCGGTTGTCGTCGATCTCGGCGTACATCCGCTCGACGACCTTCTCGATCATCGCCTTGATGCAGACCGTGCGGTCGCCGCCGAACTCGGCGAGGTCGTCGGCGTGCAGCGGCAGCTGCTCGATCAGGTATTTCGAGAAGATGTCTTGCGCCGCTTCGGCATCGGGGCGTTCGATCTTGATCTTCACGTCGAGCCGGCCGGGCCGCAGGATCGCGGGGTCGATCATGTCCTCGCGGTTGGAGGCGCCGATCACGATGACGTTCTCGAGGCCCTCCACGCCGTCGATCTCGCTGAGCAGCTGCGGGACCACCGTCGTCTCGACGTCCGAGGAAACCCCGGTGCCGCGGGTGCGGAAGATCGAATCCATCTCGTCGAAGAAGACGATCACCGGCGTTCCCTCCGACGCCTTCTCGCGCGCCCGTTGGAAGATCAGCCGGATGTGCCGCTCGGTTTCGCCGACGAACTTGTTCAGCAGCTCGGGGCCTTTGATGTTGAGGAAGTAGGACTTGGCCTCGCGCGCATCGTCGCCGCGCACTTCGGCCATCTTCTTGGCCAACGAGTTCGCGACCGCCTTGGCGATCAGGGTCTTGCCGCAGCCGGGCGGGCCGTAGAGCAACACGCCCTTGGGCGGGCGCAGCGCGTACTCGCGGTAGAGCTCCTTGTGCAGGAACGGCAGCTCGACGGCGTCGCGGATCTGCTCGATCTGGCGGGTCAGGCCACCGATGTCCTGGTAGCTGACGTCGGGAACCTCTTCCAGCACCAGGTCTTCGACCTCGGCCTTGGGGATGCGCTCGAAGGCGTAGCCGGCCTTGGTGTCGACCAGCAGCGAGTCGCCCGGACGCAGCTTGCGCGGCGTGGTGTCGTCGTTGAGGGCGTCGGGAATGCCGTCCGGCAGGTCCTCGGCGACCAACGGTTCGGCCAGCCAGACGATGCGCTCCTCGTCGGCGTGGCCGACGACGAGCGCGCGGTGGCCGTCGGCCAGCACCTCACGCAGAGTGGAGATCTCGCCGACCGATTCGTACGTGCCGGCCTCGACGACGGTCAGGGCCTCGTTGAGCCGGACGGTCTGGCCCTTGCGCAGCGCGGTGACGTCGATGTTGGGTGAGCAGGTCAGCCGCATCTTGCGGCCCGAGGTGAACACGTCGACCGTGTCGTCCTCGTGCGCGGAAAGCAGGACGCCGTAGCCACTGGGCGGTTGCCCGAGGCGGTCGACCTCTTCGCGCAGCGCCAACAGTTGCTGGCGGGCCTCTTTGAGAGTCTCCATTAATTTTGAATTGCGGGCCGCGAGGGAGTCGATGCGGGCTTCGAGTTGATGCACATCGCGCGCGGAGCGGGTGCCGCCATGCGTCCCGGCCGCGTGCTCGAGTTGCTCGCGAAGCACCGCTGCCTCGCGGCGTAGTTGTTCCAATTCGGCAGCATCGCCGCTGGACATGCCAGTATCACGGGAATTACCGAATGCATCAGAACGCTCTGAGTCACCCATGTTGCGCTCCTTTCCCGCCCCGACATGATGCGGTGGATACACCCACGCTACCGGCGATTGCCCGTTCATGTACGGAGACAAATGCTCACGAAAAGTTAAGACTTTGGTCGAACTGGTAATCTCGCCCACGAATCGCGCCGATCGAAAGGACAGCGGTGGCTGTAAAACCCCTTGCCACAGGCTCAGCCGGCTTGACCCTCCAGGGCCTTGGTGGGCGGGGCGGCCGCCGGTGTGACTTCCGTTGCATCCGTTGGCCGGCCGCAGGCATGAGCGAGTAGTCCACAACCCCGACTGGATGCACCGACAACTGTCCGTTGCGCTGAGCGCCGCCACAGCGGTGGCGGTGGTCGGCCTCTCCGGGTGTTCGCATCCCGGACCCAAGGTGGTGTCGTCCCCCTCGTCGACGGTTCACCCCACGACGAGTCCGGTCACCGTCGCGGCTCCGCCGACCGCTCCCCTGCCCGCGCCCGAGGCCCTCATCGACGTGCTGAACCGGCTCGCCGACCCGAACGTTCCGGGCATCAACAAGGTGAGCCTCGTCGAGGGCGCCAACCCCGACAGCGCGGGCACCCTGGACAAGTTCACCAACGCGTTGCGGGACAACGGGTACCTGCCGATGACGTTCGCGGCGAACAACCTGGCCTGGTCGGACAAGAATCCGTCCAACGTGATGGCCACGATCATCGTCCACACCGCACAGGCGAACAACGGCAACTTCACCTTCCCCATGGAGTTCGCACCCTTCCAGGGCGGTTGGCAGCTGTCCCGGCGGACCGCGGAAATGCTGCTGGCCCTGGGTAACTCAGCGGCGCCGACCATGCCGAGCACGCTCGCCGCAACGTCGAGGTGTTCTCCGGCCGCCTACCGGACAACTGGCAGCTGATCGTCAGCGACCTCGCCGACTCCGACCTGCACGACGGTTCCTTCGACAGGGCGGTGCTGGACATGCTCGCGCCGTGGGAGGTGCTCGACGCGGCGGCGCGACTGCTGATTGCCGGCGGCGTGCTGATGATCTACGTGGCTACCGTCACCCAGCTGTCGCGGGTGGTGGAGGCGCTGCGCGCCCAGCAGTGCTGGACCGAACCGCGGGCGTGGGAGACCTTGCAGCGCGGTTGGAACGTCGTCGGCTTGGCCGTCCGCCCGCAGCATTCGATGCGCGGGCACACGGCGTTCCTGGTATTCGCGCGGCGGCTCGCTCCCGGCGTTATCGCGCCCGCGCCCCTGGGCCGCAAACGCGTGGGCCGTGACGGGTAGTCGGATCGCAAGCGCGGCGTGGCGGGTCGCCGCCATCGGTAGCGGCGGTCTAGTCGTCGCTGTGGTGCAGGCCCCGCCGCACCGACAGCAACTCGAACTCCGGATGCGCGGCCACCAGTCGTTCGGCCCTGTCGAGCACATCGACGGCGTGGCCACGATCGCTGGACACCAGGGCCACGCCGATGCCGGCCCGTCGATGCAGGTCCTGCGAACCCGTCTCGGCCGCCGACACGCTAAACTTGCGCTGTAACTCTGCGACCACCGGACGGATCACCGACCGCTTCTGCTTGAGCGATCGCACGTCGCCCAGCAACACATCGAACTCGAGCCAGCCGATCCACATCCAATCAGCCCGGGGGAGTCGTAGACGGGGCTTGAGACGGGGCCTTCGACGGGCCGGCATCGGGAGCC